>NZ_CAUCSQ010000001.1 GCF_958445495.1 uncultured Bacteroides sp.
TCTTCTCAATCTGCGGGTCTTGTCCCCAAACACCGACATGCTGTGCCGACATCTTCAGTTCCAAATCCGAACGTTTATAATCCATCGAAAGGCGTGCACGGTTATTGATGAAAGATGTAGGAACAACTCCTTCATCCCTGGGAGTCAGCGCGCCGTTCCGATACTCCGCACGAGGTCTGATTTGCATCGACATCGTAAATTCATTCTCTTTCTCCGTGTTTTGTGTATATGCCATGCCAGGCAACAGCATCATTACCACTAACGACCCATAAATTTTTCTCATTTATATTTCAATTTAAGTTATAAGTATGTACACTGATTCCTTGGGCGGAGGGAAGATAATTGATTCCGTACCAGCACATTTGCAACAAGACAAACGATACCAATAGGATAACCAATGCCGGCCGCGCTTTCAACGGTTTTCCCAACCTGAAATGAACATAGGCCAGATAAGCGAACCAAGTGGCCGCCGCCCACGTTTCTTTCGGGTCCCAAGCCCAATAATGCCCCCAGGCTTCCTTTGCCCAGACAGCTCCCGTAAGCATTCCCAATGTCATGAATGCCAAACCGACATAAGTAAGATTGTCGCACAAATCCATCTCTTTCCGTTCAATTTCTTTCTTCTTGAACCAAAGCAGATAGACAGCCGTCACTGCCGCCGCGCCCAACATGGCATAAGCAAACATATACACAATGACATGAGGAGCAAACCACGGGCTTTGCAGAGCCGGCATCAAGGTTTTATTGTGAATCTCCGGCTTGAAAACATTGATGCAGACAAACACCAGCGAAAGGATACAACTGAAACTAAGAATCCATTTGTACTTCCACCGCACATAGGTTATCAGCCCAGCCAACGGAAGAAAGAAAGAATACCACAGGCGGGTCTCTCCCATCGTCCGCATCGGAGGCCGTTCCAACGAAACCCACATACCTGCAATGAAACTGAAAAAGACAGCCAGCCCCAGAACGGTAAATCCGCAAGCCCATCCCGGTTTTGCACCTTTCCAGGCGGCAAAAGCCCCTAAAGCCCAGCATACCAGCGCAACTATAGCAAATAGTATAAAAGATTCCCAACTCATACCCCGTTTTCTCCTTTCCTCTTCTGTGCACTTATGAACAGGCAGAGCGCACCTGCCATCATCATGGCAATTCCCGTATAGACAACCGGCAGCCACGGATCACGTACCAATTCAAAGACACTGATATCGCTCCATCGTCCTTTCGCCTCGTCATAACTGAGCTGATAGATTTTCCATCCCTCCACTTCCAGCGGACGGTTCACTTCAACCGTACCTTCCTCAATCATTCCTCCTTGCGTGTAAACCTTCACTTCCGATGCAAACCGTTGCGGTTCCCGCTCCGGCATCACAAGACTAGTCAGAGAATCCAGACGGATTGCCTTGTAAGGAAAGAGAAAACTACCGCAGCTTACCCATCCCTCTCTTGTTTTCCGGTTTTTCCGATTGACCGCTTTCAGGTAAACGGCATAGGTCGCTCCTATCGAATGAAATTCGGTAAACCTCAAGGTATCTTCGGAAGCTACGGAAGCAGCCATCGGAATGGATTGCCCGATAGTTAGCTGCCAGTCTTGCAAGTTGCCGCCCGACACGCCTTCCTCAAGCAATAAATGTGCCGGAGATTTTTCGGGAAGCGTCCTGCCGGTCTCATTGTCAACCAGCATCAGCTTCGGAGGATACTCGTCGATAGTGAAATCCTCCAATTCGATAGCCAACGGAAGTTCCACCAACTGCCCTTTATCGTCGACAGCCCGCCATTCTGCATTTCCCATCCGGACAGTCATCTTCACCCTTTGCATATCGGCATTTCCTAAAGTGGCCGCTACCAATGCGACAAACAAGCCGGTATGATTAAGAAGAAAAGAAAGCCTGCCCGTTTTCAAGGAAAAACCGGTACGAAAGATTGTCAGCCCCAATACGGTAACCATCCAAAAGTAAAGTAAGACGAAAGGCCAGGAAGAGACCATCTGCGAAAATCCCAACCAGTCAGCCGGAACATGGCCGGAAGGAACCTGCCGGACAAGTCCCATCACCACAGTCACGCCGACTACCCATAAAAGAGAAGAGACGGCAGCGGAACAATGGCTCAACCATCCGAACAAATAGATGCGCTTGCGAAAGAAGTGCATGACCGCCAATGCAATCACATACACCGCCAGCGCAATCACATTGACCGGCCGGGCAACCAGGCTCCAATTGACAGCCCCTACCGTTATTTGCAGCAACAGCCCTATTGCCAATAATCCCGCACCAATCGCCAGTCCTTCTTTATACCCCCACGGTTTGCTCCACATATACGCCAATCCCTTATTTTTGTGCAAGACGGCCGTTTGCTTTCGCTTTCTCCAACCATGCCGGAACAGTGGTTTTCAGGAATTTATCCTTCGCCGCTCTTTCAGCATCCATATCCAGACCGATATATTCCTGCGCTTTGGCTTTCGTTGAAATGTCCGGCATCGGAACTTCTCCCGTGTACCCGTTTTTCGCCAATACTTTGGACACAGCCAAACGCGCCTGCATAGCGCGGTCGAGTCCATGGGAGAGAATCCTCTGGATTTCCTGCGGCGCATGGAAAGAGCCTCCGTGAGAAGCTACTCCGAAATCCCAACGCCACTGTGCCTGACGAATCAGTGCGAGCACCTCCTTCATCTGCACTTCCGTAGCTCCTTTGTCCCAGGCAAATTTAGCTTCAATATGCGCTTTTGCCAGTTCCTGTTCCAGACGGTTACGGATTTCATTCGCTTTGTGCTGGCGCTCATACACGTTATTACGCAACGTTTCTTCACTCTCGCGATGGCAAACCTGACAGGTACGGTCAATCATGGCTAACGGGCTCTGGACATGGTGGTCGCTGAACTTCACCCCGCCCTCGCTCTTATACGGCATGTGGCAATCGGCACAAGAGACGCCTCTTTGTCCGTGGATACCCATCCGGCAAATCTCATAATAGGGATGCTGCGCTTTCAGAATCGGCGCGCGGCTCAGTTTATGAATATAATCGTAGAAACCAGCCTCATCATAATAAGCTTCCATGTCTTCCACCGTGAAACCTTTGTCCCAAGGAAAAGTCAGGTATTTGCCGTCTCCTTTGAAATAATACTCGACATGGCATTGCGCGCACACCAAAGAACGCATTTCCTGCGGAGTAGCTTTGGTGATGTCCTTGCCTTGGCGTTGGAAAGCCTCTATCAAAGCGGGACGGCTGATATGAAGATTCATCGTCTCCGAATCATGACAATCGGAACATCCGATAGGATTCACGATTTCGGCCCCCATGGCGCCCCATTTATTGTTATAGAAAGAATCTACCCCCAACGCTTCCATCATACGGGGAACATCCGGGCTCTTGCAAGTCCAGCAAGTAGATGGTTGAGGGCCGTCAGACGGGTTTGCAGGCGCTCCGGTACGCAGAGACGCCGTAATGTCCTCAATGGCATGCATGTGTCCGCGCGGAGTGGAATAATCTTTAGCGAATGCATATCCCGCCCATAAAATCACCATTTCAGGACGTTTCTCCAAGGCATCGACCGCTATATTTCCATTAAGTTCACTTTCGAAGTCGGTCTTCGCTGTCTCCGTCCAAGTCTGGTATTCACGGGGAAAGTCATCCTTGAACAATTCATTTCGCGCTTCGATTCCTTTGATGGCGTTTTTACGGTTATTGAAAATGCTGGCAACTTCCGCTCTCCGTTCCATCAACGCAGAAACGCATAGTCCCAAAACAAACACAACGACCATTGAGCCTCCGAACAACAGCCATCCTTGCCACGATTTTAATTTCTTTTCCATTGTATATCGGTTTTATTATTTTATTACGTACTTCATTGCCTGTCTTTATCTTTCCGATTCACCATCTTCCGCAACCATTCGGGAACAGGAGATTCCGGAAGAGGAACGGCAGCCCCCGGAGTACCGGAGAGAGAATTCTTTCCGCCGTGGGGAATATCCCGATGGCAATCCCAACATGCCTTCCCCTCTCCTACCTGTGACATCATATAACCAATCTTCCCCGTCTTCACAAACTCCGTATTGAGTTGCGTATGACAGCGAATGCAATTATTCATAATCACTTCGGAACTGGTTTCGTGAGCTTGAATCACCTGAGGTTCGCTCCCGGCAAGGAATGCACCCACATGTTTCATACCGTCCACACCTTTAAAAGTCCATTTCTTCACGGCATTTTCATGCGGCACATGACAATCGTTGCAGGTGGCATTCCGAGCATGCGAACTATGAAACCAAGTTGCATAATAAGGAGTCATAATGTGGCAATTCACGCATGCTGCCGGGTCATCCCCCAAATAAGTATGCGCCCGGAGCATGTACATAAACAATGCTCCCCCGCCCATAATAACGCCGCCAATGACGACAGCCGCTACCTTCCGTTTATAAGAAGGAAAGAGTCGATTTATTATCGGAAACTTCATCATACGAAAAAGTATTTTTTACAAAAGTAAAGGGTTGGAAACAAAAAAGGTGTAATAGATATTACACCTTCGGAAAGAAAAAACACTCATTGCGTAAAAAAACACATCTACCGTTCCGCGAATGAATGAAAACGGCAGGTTACGTGTCCGGCGGATAACCCTCGACGGGCATATTCAAATCATCCGCCGCTTTCAGCCGGAAATCACACTTACGAATCTTCCCGGCTCGGATATTCAAGAACCAATATTTTCACTGCAAATATATAAATCCATCATTTTCCTGTCTTTTTAGCTATGAAGAATACATAGCCGTAGAACTCTTTATACTTATTGTACAGTTCTTCTTCGTAATGCTGGAACTTTATCAGTTCCTCAACGTTTTTATCCCCTGCATGCCGACGGATAAAAATCTCTCTGGCTTTAGCCAAAGGAATGTAATAATTTTCCGTCCAGCAAGTCTCCGGCAGGACAAAAGTAGCCACAGGAATATAGCCGGCTTTCTGCACCTGGGCGACTTTATTCGGAATCGTATCCATCTCCGGATAAACCTCCATCCAGAAATCCGAAATCTCCGCCGGGCGTTCCCCGGTCAACCACGCATTTTCAGAAACAGCGAGATATCCCCCTTTTTTCAAATAGCGGCGCCATTCGTTCAGCCCTCGTTCAAAACCGATATTATAAATGGCTCCCTCGCACCAAATCAAATCCAGTTCTTCTTCCTGAAAATGCAGGTCATCCATCGAACCGACAACCCCTTTCACCCTGTCCTGAAGATTCAGCTTCCCGGCATTCTCATTGAACCGGTCGATAAACCCCGGAAAGAAATCAACGCCTGTGATATGTCCCGGTGCATGTTGCGCCAACACCATCGTCTGACCACCCGTTCCGCAACCCAGGTCGGCAATCTGGGAGCGGTCGGTGAGATTATCGACAAAACTTAACGCTTTAAGGGTTGTTTCGGGACTTCCCGGCCCCTGGCGTTCCGTATTCAAAAAGAGATTACAGATTAAATTTACATCAATTTCGCGAATCGTATTATTATCGTTATTCATTATCGTAATGCGTATGTCAGCTCACACATCGGAAACTGCATTTCCCGACATTGTGCGCCGGTTAAAATTAAAATTATAAAGACACGAAGAATACTCCCGGAAAGAATCATCCGAGAGCGAAAGAAAGGACGGCCCGCATCACAGATACAGGCTGTTTACTCCACCGAATCCGATTTACCATTTCTTGTCATGCGGCAAAGATAGGTCTTTTTTATTTAACGGCAAAAAGGACGGTCAGAATCCGAAGATGAAACACGTATTTTCCGATATCAGTTTTCCTGCAAGCAAAAATGAGCGAGAAGCCGTACAGCCGCATTTACATCCCTCATATCGCACATCTCCACAGGAGTATGCATATACCGGCAAGGAATACCTAACGAAACCGTCCGCACCCCTTCCCTCACAAGCTGCAAGCGCGAGATATTGGTCCCTCCCGTAGCATACTGTTTCGCCGACATCTGATAGGCAATTCCTTCGCTTTGTGCAATCTTCTCCATTTGCAGACTCAGTTCAACATCACAATCCACATGAAGCGGAATGACAACGCCACCTCCCAATTCAACTTTTCCATATTTGTTCGGAGGGCAATCAGGCACATCCGTAGCAAAATCAAGGTCAATGGTAACGGCGATATCCGGCCTGACGTTGTAGCCTGCCACGACCGCCCCCCGGCTCCCCACTTCTTCCTGCACCGTAGCCACACCTGTGACAGAATTGTAAACGGGTCTTTTTCCAGCCAGTAACCTCATCACTTTTACAAGGACAAACACCCCCAATTTATTATCAAGAGATTTGCCGGAAATCCGGTTCCCGCCCAGCCATTGCCAGTCAGGCTTCACTGCGGCAACGTCACCTACGGAAATTCTTGACTTCACTTCGTCAGCTTCAAGCCCCGTATCTACCCACAATTGGCTGAGTTCCAACGTACGTTTCCGGTCATCCGCCGTCATTAAATGAACGGGCTTCTTGCCGATTACCCCCGGAATGTGTTCTCCATTACGTGTAACGACTACAACCTGCGAACCGGGGATACACTGCTCGTCAATCCCGCCGTTACGCCTTAGATACAAATAGCCATTCTCTCCGATGTGCAATATCTGGAATCCTATTTCATCCGCATGCGCTTCAATCATTATGTTATGCCCTTTCTCCGCACCGGAAATAACTCCGTAGGCATTTCCCATGACATCAAAGAAATGCCTGTCCACATATCCCGTTACCTTTTCAAGATAATATGCGCACACCTCTTTTTCAAAACCCGAAACTCCCAATGCCTGAGACAGGGAGTCCAGCAATGCCATATCATCTGCCGATTCTTTATCTAAACCCATATTCAAATAATTAATGCAGTTCATTGTATTTTTCAATCACACACTCTTTCAGCATTCCCGCCATTTCACAGAAACGGGGACAAATGTTATATAAATCTCCGTTTTCATTATAATTATAGACAGCGCACATATCGCAGAAATTGTGCAGGTCGCATCCTCTACATTTTGCAAAGCCATCCATACTTACTCCACGCAAATTGTCCGCAGCCTCACTTTGCCATATCCCGGACAACGTGTCCGATTCCATATTTCCCAATTTAAGGTCATTCCATCCCGGACACGGATAAACAGTCCCGTCAGAATCGATACAGAGCGATGCGGAAAGAATGCTGCACATCGTTCGTCTTCGCGCATACTTTTTCGATAAAGCTTCCTCTAAAGACCGGGATGCAGAAATAGCTTCCACAAACATGGGATTCACGTCTATATGGAATTTCAGCATCTCCCTTGTCTGCTCCGCACTAAGCCGGGCATCGAGATTTTCACTACAGCCATTGCATTCCGCCATCATCATGAAGTCGAAATAGATATCCACCCCCAGCTCCTTGGCATAACGGTGCAGGCCGCGTACTGTGGAGAAATTCAAATCCATGACCGGACATGAAATCATAACGGGAATATCGTGTTTTACCAGAAGTTCAAGATTACGCTTCGTTTTGGCGAACGAACCTTTACGCTGCGTTATCCTTTCATGGATATGCCCGTCTGTGGAATACAATGACACTTGCACGTTAAACACATCCAGCTCCTTTATCCTTTGAAGGTCCGTTTCTGTCAACGACAATAAGTTACTTTGAAGCAATATCATTAGATTTAACCGTTTACATTCTTCAAGGATACGGAACAAATGAGGATGCAACAGTATTTCTCCTCCCGAAAAGACAACTTTCAATCCCTCCATTTCCCGGTATTGATGAAGAATATCAATGACCTGCTCCGTTGAAAGCGCCTTGCATCTATCTTTTTTAGCATCGGGCAAATAACAATGTATGCAACGTTCATTACAGGCATCCGTCAATTCAAACTGCAAATTGCGCAGATAAGATTTACTGTCCGGATTTGCAACTCCTATCACAGGAAAGTCTGCAAAACGACGTTCTATCTCATTTTTATGGACATAAGAGAATTTCCGTTCCAGCCATACAGGCTCCTCTTCGATATCTATGAGCCATGCCTCGTGCAATTGCCGCAACAACCTTGTCTTCTCTTGCCAGTCCGAAACACCGCCGCATAATTGCTCCAGTCTGTAAACCGGACCATGACCGATGTGGGAAAGCCATTTAAATTCATCTGCCGGCAATATTGCCCGCACATGGCTCACTTGATTTTCCAGATAAAAATATCCGGAATATTCCCGTACAAACGTGTACGGATTCAGTCGAAAGCTGAAATCACTCATAGTCCAAGGAATATTTCATTTAACGAATCCTGCACGGGCATATTCTCTTTCATCGCTTTCTGGCTGATGCGTTCGATTTCTTTCAACAGCGGATATCGGCATCCGACAGACAGAGGACATTGCCGGCAATTGAAACATACAGGCGTGTCGATAGCTTTCAAAGCCTTTTCCGGATGATCAAGGAATGAACGCGCAATCATATAATCACGCGCATCCGTATCCGTAACGGTCCTACCCTGCAAAATCTCAAGTATCTGCCCATAATAGGAATGCATGGCCCGTTGTTGAGAACGGCAATATTCCGCATACCCCTCCAGACACCTGGCAGCCTCCTCCTTCTGTCCCAGCCTGACATGGAGCAGCATTAACAGAAGATGGCGGTTTACCGTATTCTTCGGATTGGAGTTGCGGGTAAACAGCTCGATTGCCTCTTTATCCAACTGATTGAGATACTCTATCGTTTCAAGACATTCCGCCTCGTCAAGAGCAGCAAACCGGAACAACGGATTTATCCGGTTTTCTGTCAACTGCATGTGATACACCCGCCTGTTGAGATTGCAGAAAGCATGGTCGATTTCGGAAAGTCCCGGAACAACGATATGGAGAGCGGGAAATCCGAGAAAAGAATTATCGCGGATATAGATGTCATACCCTTTTGCCATTATCCACCGGCAGATATGATGCAAATCTTCCCGGAAATTTCCGCCAATCGGAATCGTAGTATGCCCCGAATAAGAATAGGAAGGCGAAGCAGTAAAGAAATTCCCGTGTTGCCTCCCTCGCCCGTACATTAAACTCCGTTTGAACTCATTGAACATATCGAGCCGTTCGCAAGCGTTCACATCATTCTCAAAAACCAATGTCTCGGCAGTATAGCCTTGGAATATTTCCGTATAGCAACGTTCCAACGCAATTTCCGGATTGAGGTCAGCTCCCAAATGCAGAATATATTTCGTCCTGTCTCCATTGAACAAAAGAAGTCCGATAACAGGGAATCCTTCTCCCAACGAATAGTCCTTAACATAATAATCCATATTGTACTTGTCGCGAAGCTCATTCAAACGTTCCAATACTTCCGTACCTTCAAATACGGAAAGCGGCACATCGGGCGGCACGATTTCCCTGCGGTACATCTCTTGTATGCAATATCGCTCGAATATCTCACAAAAACCCTGTACTAGCGCTTCTTCACGGATATTTCCCGCACACATCCCGTTGGAGCCATTAATCCAACGAATGAGCGAATACGGAATGTCCTTCACCTTTCCGCTATTGACATGATAAAAAGGAAGGGAAACGCCCTCTACCGTACCGGCTTTCAGCCCGTCGGGCGGTAACACACGCGGCACAAACCGTTTTATCTCCTCCAACGCCTCCTCATGATTCCACCTGTAAGGCGTCTCGTCAGGATAAAAACGACAGGGCTCGTCGATGCATGCCGGATTGGGATATACAATCACCCGATTCTGAAAACGTTCCATAAATTCGGCATAACCGCTGGCAAGCGCGTATTCCCTGTTCATACCCTTACCGTTTGTCCCTATGGACGTATCCTCGTCACGGGACAGGTAGATTCGGCAGGAACAAAACATGTAACCGTCGCCAAGCGGCATTTCCATGACAGGAAGCTTATGCGCTGCTATAATATTCTTAATACGGCAGACGGTTCCTGCCGGCGTATCGGCCTTATATGATTTCGCTATCATAATTTTCTGCTATCAATGATTTGATTTGTCTTTGATAATTGGCTTTCCAATCAGGACAGCCGGATTGAGTACCATGCTTTTTATCGGCAAACAAGGCATTATGAGGACACCCGCCATTGCAAAGAGGAACAAGCACGCACTCTTTACAAACGGCATCTTTCAGCGGGCTCCATTTGTTCCATAAGCCGTACCATTCAGGAATAGGCTCTGCTGCATCATCCTGCACGCCGATATGTCCCGTTATCCACCGCATATTACCTACAGTGTCCAAACATTTATAAATTTCCCCACCGACACCGATTACGATATCCCCCTTACGCAAGCATCCGCCAGACGGTGCAGCAGACGGGAACCGATATTTCCATAACCCCAACCGGTGGGCATACCGGATAAGCCGCCATTCCACATCGGCAAATTCCGTTTCGGAATAAAGGGATTCGGATATTCCGTCGGGAGCATAGTTATAATCAACGGTTCTGCAAAACGCCAACCCGATGCGCCTGTTCAACTTGCTTTCGGCTATCCGGTCAAGTAATGCCGGGATATGCGATACGTTATTTTTATCGATTGTCATACGCATCGTCACCCACGCCCCCATTTCCGTCAACATTTCGATATTGCGCCAAATAACAGGGAAAGAGGGTTTCCGTGAAACCAACGGGCGCCGTTGTTCATGAATATCTTCCGGACCGTCGACCGTGATGATGTATCTTCTCACATTCAGGCAGGATATCAACTCGTCACACCGCCGCCTATTCAATGCAAAGCCGTTGGTCGTGATATCTGCCGAATATTCTATACAGTGGTCTTCACAGAAATTCATCATGACAACCGACAGTTCTTTAAGTCTGTCATAGGCAAGTAACGGTTCTCCGCCAAACCACGTCACACGGAGTCTTTTGCATGTAACGGCCCGGCTTTCCAAAAAAAGCAAAATGTCATTCATTGTCGAACGGCTGATTCTGCTTTTACCCTTCGCTCCTTCAAAACAATAAACACATTGCATTTGGCAATTCTGAGTCAGAAGAATAGTCAAGTCAATGTACGACAAGTCCTCTTTGCCTTTCAGGAACTGCGTTTCCCATTCCTTTTTTTCATCCTTGTCGGAAGCGACCAAAATACCCAATTGGAACAGGGTATTCAAACGGGACTCATCAAGTTTGCCCGGTTCTTTGATTTCCGAGACATCCATCAATACGGCATTGCGCAAAAAGGTATTAAAGACGACTGTCTTCTTCTCATCTACGTCAATCCGGTCATTCCAGACCGACCATTTCAATTCATTTGCATTTATCCCCGACGAACCGATTCGGTTTTTATCATTTTGCAGTAACAGTTTCATGCGTATTGATGTATTTTTTTAAAGATTGCAAACGGCTGTGCCAATATTCAAAACGCTCATGAGGCATATCTCCGAACAACATCGGGAAATTCAGCATGCCCAACATCGTCCAGTCACGAGTGTCCTTAATATACGGCTCTATGACCGGTTTATTATTGTCATAATCTACAGAACCCGGAACAGGAGAAAATTTATTGACGGCAAGCGAAGTCGGCCGTGTCTCGACAATAAGTCGTTCTGTCAGTTCCAAATCGTCTTCCCTTTCTCCAAAATAATTAATTATGTAACTTGTATAGAACGGAATTCCTATCTTATGGCATAACCGGGCAGCCCTACGGCACTGTTCTACAGTGATACGTTTGTTCATCCTGTCAAGAATACGCTGGCTGCCGGATTCAAAACCGAAAAACAGCTTGATACATCCCGCCTTTTTCAATAATATCAAGAAGTCTTCATCTACTTGATTGACCCGTAAATTCGCCCACCACCGATAAGGCGTTCCCTGACTAATCAACCGGCGGCATACATCTTCCCATATACGCCGGAAATTCCCGATAGAGCTGTCTTGTATAATAAAGGTATCGACAGCACACTGTTGCGAAACCCACTTCATTTTTTCAACAAAATATCCGGCTGAATGACAACGCGCATGCAAAAAACAATTATGAGCGCAGAAATTACACCTGTACATACATCCTCGTCCAAAAGTTATGGGGATTACCCTGTGAACAACCGCGTTGGAAATCTGATGAGAGGGTTGTGTATAAAAATCTTTATCGATAAGATTCCAATCCGGAAAAGGAATCTCATCAAGGTCAGATATGACATCGGCTTTTTCCATATTTTTATTTCCGGGTAAAAAAAAGCCTTTAATAAGTTCCATCCGTTCACCCCGTAATAAACGGAGAAGAGGAAGTTCTCCCTCTCCGATTACCACGGCATCGAAAGGAATGTACGAAAGGGTGTTTTGAGGCAATAAGGTCGGGTGTACGCCTCCTGCAATCAAAAGAGGCCGTCTTTGATTTCCCTCACGAAACCTTTCCGCCAAATCGTTAAATATGTGCAGCGCATACTGAAAACGTGCCGTAAAAAAGGAAAAACCTATCACGTCAGGCTCGAAAGACCGGCACATAGCCCACAATTCATCCAATGTTTTATTATCGTCCCCTTTGTTACACCGCAACATCTGTTGCATATCGGCTATTTTTACCGATGCGCCATGTACTTTCAGATAAGTAGCCAATCCAACGACTCCTTCGGGAGCTCTTTCCGGCTCATCCGTAAAGTTACAATCCGTATTTCCGATATAAAATCCAGACCAAGGAATTATGAATAGGATTCGTCTCATTCATTTCGTATTTAATATTTTATCAATAACCGACCTTTTCTCTCCGATGGTCTTTCCTTTTAGAATATAAAGTCCGCCTCCTTTCGATTCTATCCAGTCTACCACACGATTCCAATACATCATATTGCTTTTACACCTGTATGGATATCCAAGCATAAAACGCTCTCTGAAACATCCTCCGTGACAAGTAGGTTCAAATCTGCATTGACGGCATTTTTCCGGGACCGGAGCCATCGCTGCAATTTTTTCCCTCGCATTAGATTTTATAAACTCCTCAGGGGCCTGTTCCAGAAAATTTCCTATAACAGATTCCGGCACATCAAATTCCGCACATGAAAAAATATCGCCTCCCGGACTAAATGCCATATAACGTTTGTGGCAATCAGCTTCCCGAAGGCAGAGGGAAGGCACGCCTAAAAGCAGGTCTGCAATCAATTTCACGATGTCGGTATTAGGCGCAGGTTCAGGGTCGCCGGCCCACCTGTCAAAGAAACGTATCATGGCTTCGGCATATTCCTCATCGCTTATATACATAGGTGACGATAACACATCCGAATTACTGATAGGAAAGACACGGGACAGGCGCACATTCATTTTTCTTTTTTTATAAAAATCGTAAATATCGTCAATCCTGTCTAAATTATCCCTTGTTATGAGGTTAATCGCCCCACATCTGATGCCGGAAGATAAAGCGTTGTCAATGTTCCTTACGGCAATTTCCGTTGAGTCTTTTCCAGACGGGAATGTACGGTAACTGCTGAACAGGTCAATGCTGACACCGACGAAACCGGCAAAGCAAGTATTAATCAAATCGTATGTATCCGGCCCAAGCAAGGTTGCGTTAGTCTGTGTGCCGTGAGAAACCCTTATTCCGTTTTCTGCAAATAAATCATTGGCATACTTTATGATGGCCGGCAATTTTCTAGCGAGCAAAAAAGGTTCACCGCCATGCCAACAAATCGTGATGCTTTCGGCTCCCACAATAGAAGCATATTTGCATACGAACCGAAGCCCCCTTTGAATTTCATCATCCGACATTTCTGTTCCTTGGGCATAATTATCACGCCCATAACAATACCGACACGCCAGATTACATTTCAATGTGACCTTAAACGTTACATATATGTTCTTAAATGTTGACATAGCGATAAACTTGTTGATTTTTTAATCAAGCGGAGCGGGATGACCTTGATTGCAATGGTCACACCATTCGGCTTGAACTTCACTTGCATCGAGACGTACTTCGAGTTCAGCGAAAAGAATTTCATTCTGTGCCATAGTGGTATAAATTTTTCATGATTCCTACTCTATTAAGGCTTTTCGGATTCCGCCTTTCGATATCTAATTATCAGCTAATAATATCCAAGAATATATTACGTTACACTCCTTATTAAGACCAACAATCCGACAATTCCCTTGTTTCCCCTTTTAAATGACATTTCAGTCTTTCCTGTAGATGTTCCATTTCCTTGTAAGAAACGGATTATTTAGTTAATTCGCTGATAAACAGAAGAGATAAGTATCTTATGAGATTTATTGGGTTAACAAAAAATATGTTATTGAACATGAACTATAAATATTATAACATTCCAATGCCTTATGATTCAAAATTATTGTTACTTTCGCACCGGACATCCGTTTCTTACAAGGAAACGGACATATTTACGTCACAGGAAGCTTTCTTATAATCCGTTAACAATCAATTCATTTACCCTATCGATAGTAGCCATATCAATTGAAGCGAGATATATCTGCGTAGTTGAAATAGACTCATGACCGAGCGCATCGGAAATGACGCTGACCGGTACATTTTTTGACTTAGCAATAGTAGCCCAGGCATGACGGCTCACATACGTCGTAAGCGGAACCGGCAACTTTATCATATCAGCTATGATTTTCAGTGAATTGTTTATGCGGCGCAATGCCGTTTCATACTGTTTACGCTCATCATTACCGGGACGGGTGATAACAGGGAGCAAATACGGTGAATATCCGGTCGGATAACGGCGGAGCAGTTCGTTGATTTGATTTATAATTTTGATGTGAAGCAACTGGCCGGTCTTGTGACGGCGGTAAGTCAGCACTCCGTTCCGAATATCCGTCTTTTTCAGGAAAGCAGCATCTATGAATGACATTCCCCTGCAGAAGAAAAGAAAAAGAAATACGTCACGGGCAAATTCAAGATTCGGTCTGAATGAAAGGTCGAGGTTCCGGATGCGTCTGACATCGTGAAGGGAAATCGCCCGCTTGGGCGTCTTTTCCATGCCCGTAAATACCGTACGGAAAGGTTTCCGGTCTTCGGTCAGTTCCTGTTCTACGGCACGGTTGTAGACCGCCCGGAGGATACGCATATAAAAGGAAACGGAATTGGGCATAAGTCCGGAGGCAAGCAGGTAGGCCTGATAATCTTCTATTACGATAGGGTCGATTGCCTCAACCGCAATATCCTCACCGGTCCGAAACCGTTTGAAGCTCCTCAATGCCGCACGGTAATTTCCGGCAGTACCAACGTGCTTTAACCGCAAGAGCCGGGCGATGACATTCTCCATGAAATTGAAAAAGCTGTTTTCTTCCCGGATACGCCGGAATTCCGTAACTATCTCCTCCGACGAATAGTCACGGTACAGATGGTCGAACTTACCGATGATTCCTCCCAGCCTTTCCATATCCCGGCGCAACCTTTGGATTATCGACCGGACGACTGCCGTCCGCCCGCCTACGGAAACGGGTACAGGTTCCGAACGCTTTTCATCCCACTCATAAGGGAACACTTTATAATCGGTCGTAATCTGCCGGACAATCCGGTGGCAAGTTACGAGATAAACGATACTGCCCGGACGGTCTGGGACCGTTGACGGGCGAAATTTCACTTTTACTGTAGTCATACTTTCATCGTTATAATTGGTTACTGTCTCAACTCATTACAAAAATGGACAATGTAATACAAATCTACAGTCTGTGGAACGGAAAAGCAGTTTGAGAAACTCATTCATCGTCCTCCCGTTGTGGGCGATGCCATGATTTACGATTGCATGAAGATGATATGAAATTTTAAAAATATCCCGTCGGGAAATACGGAAAAATAGTATCTTTGCCTTCGGCTTTCCACCGGTTACCGTGGGAAAGCGATTCTTTTAATCATATAAATAAAAAGACTATGCTCAGATTAAATGTATTTGTCCGTGTAAACGAAACAAACCGCGAAGAAGCGATTAAAGCAGCTAAAGAACTGACAGCTTGTTCTTTGAAAGAAGAAGGATGCATTGCTTACGACACTTTTGAAAGCAGCACCCGTCCCGATGTTTTCATGATTTGCGAAACCTGGCAGAATGCCGAAGTATTGGCAGCCCATGAAAAATCCCCTCATTTCGCCCAATACGTAGGTATCATTCAGAAATTGGCTGAAATGAAACTGGAAAAATTCGAATTTTAAATGAACTTCAAAGCTTCCCGGAAACCTTGAAGTTCATCAGGTTCCCCTAGTTACAACAACCTGTAACAAGGGGAATTTTCATTTCAGAGGTTTCTTAAACCGCCTCTTCAAACCCGATTTCCTATCTTTTCGATGAAAATCAGTCCAGTTTCTTATGGATAAATTTACCTTCAATCCAATAAGTCGCACAACTCGATTTAAATTTCAGCAGTACATAACCCGGGTCGGCAGGACCTCCCGGAAAATGTCTGATAAACCAGTCCTGCCAAAGCTCCTGCTTCATCTTCCCGTCGGTTATCACTTCCACTTGTCCCGTCAACGCTACACTGTCTTCCTTATCCTGAAAACACAACCCTGCTTTCGGGTTTGATAAAAAATCAATTGTTTTCAGTGAATTCGCCCCGGTAGCCATCCAGATGGTGGAAATGCCTTCTGCCGAAATTTTACTCATCGGCACAGGACGGGGATAACCTTCTTCATTTACGGAAGCAAGGGTAACGATTTCACATCTCTGCAACAACTCTGCCGCCTTCTCTTTCATTGTTTTCGTAGTCATAATCTGATTTTTATTTACGGGCAAATATAGAGAGAATAAATTCTAATTCATACATTTGCATCCAAAAAAGACGGGACGGATGAAAAACTTTGCAGCGATTGATTTTGAAACAGCCAACGGCAAACGTACCAGCGTGTGCAGCGTGGGCGTCGTCATTGTGAGAGGAGGAAAGATTGTCAATAAAATATATCGCCTGATTCGTCCTGCTCCCAACTATTATACCCGGTGGACGACAGCCATTCACGGGCTGGCTTATGAAGACACGGCGGAAGCGGATGATTTTCCCGAAGTATGGGCGGAAATCAAACCGTTGATAGACGGCCTTCCGCTCGTCGCCCACAACAGCCCTTTTGACGAAGGTTGCCTTCGTGCGGTTCACGAACTGTACGGAATGGCTTACCCCTCCTACAAATTCTACTGTACCTGCCGCACTTCAAGGAAAGTATTCGGAAAAGAACTGCCCAATCATCAACTGCACACGGTAGCCGCCCGGTGCGGATACGAGTTGGCCCGCCACCACCACGCACTCGCTGATGCGGAAGCCTGCGCCAGCATAGCCTTACGGATTATTCCCGAACCAAAGAAAGCGAAAAAGAGCGATGCCGACACTCACGCCGGAGACTTATTCGACCCGCCCGCTTCCCGGCAACTTGCCCCGAACCAATAAAAAACACTGCGGCCACCCTTGTAACCGCAGTGTTTCCAATAGAACGATACCGCTATGTATTCCGGTTAGAGAATGGACTTGGCAATACCCATTTCCAGCCCGCGGAGTTCCGCCAACCCGCGGAGACGTCCCAGACAGGAGTAACCCGGATTCGTTTTCTTCTTCAAATCGTCAATCATCTGATGGCCGTGGTCCGGACGCATCGCGATGGAACATTTACGACGTTGTTGCAGAAGAACCAGGCTCTTCATTACATTATACATGTCCACATCCCCTTCCAGATGGTTAGCCTCATAAAAATTCCCTTCCGCATCACGTTTCGTACTGCGCAGATGCACAAAATTGACACGGTCGCCGAAACGTTCCATCATGCCTGCAAGGTCATTGTCGGCACGTACGCCGAAAGAACCGGTACACAGGCAAAGACCGTTGGATTCATTAGGCACGGCTTCAATCAGTTTTCTGAAATCCTCTTCCGTACTCAAAATACGGGGCAAGCCCAAAATGGTATAAGGAGGGTCATCCGGATGAATCACCAACTTCACCCCCACTTCATCTGCCACAGGAGCTATCTCCTTCAAGAAGAAAATCAAGTTGGAACGAAGTTTCTCGGCATCGATATCCTTGTAACGGTCCAACGCCTCCTGGAATTGCTCCACGGTGAAGCTCTCTTCCGAACCGGGAAGCCCGGCAATCATGTTACGTACCAGGAGCTTCTTGTCATCTTCATTCATCTGTTCGAAACGTGCCTTCGCCTTAGCTATCTCTTCCGGAGCATATTCTTTTTCCGCTCCCGGACGTTTCAGGATGAAAAGATCGAAAGCCACGAAAGCCGCTTTCTCGAAACGGAGCGCCTTGGAACCGTCGGGCATGGTATAAGCAAGGTCGGTGCGCGTCCAGTCCAATACAGGCATGAAGTTGTAAGTAACCACCATAATGCCGCACTTAGCCAGATTGCGGATACTTTCCTTATAATTCTCGATATACTTCATGAAATCGCCTGTCTGCGTCTTGATATGTTCGTGTACAGGCACACTCTCCACTACAGACCACTTCAAACCTACCTCTTCAATCATTTGCTTGCGCTTCATGATTTCCTCCACGGTCCACACTTCACCGTTCGGAATATGATGGAGCGCATTCACTATACCGGTAGCACCCGCCTGTTTAATATCCCACAAGCTGACAGGGTCATCAGGCCCATACCAGCGCCAAGTCTGTTCACATAAATACATAGTTATAATTACAGTTTACAAATTACTAATTACGATTGAAATAATACGGGCTCATCCCGGAATCAGATGGAGAAAGCATCGAAACCGCCGTCAATGACCGCAACCGTACCCGTCACGAAGTTGGAAGCGTCACTAATCAGGTAATGGATGGTTCCATAAAGGTCTTCCGGCTCACCGAAACGGTTGAACGGAGTATGAGCGAGGATTGTCTTCGAACGGTCGGTCAGGGAACCGTCCGGATTCGTCAGCAACGTACGGTTCTGTTCGGTCAGGAAGAATCCCGGAGCAATGGCGTTTACACGCAGGCCGTTACCGAATTTCAATGCCAGTTCACCTGCCATATACTTGGTAAAGTTCGCAATCGCCGCTTTCGCCGCACCGTAACCCACCACGCGAGTCAACGGACGGAGCGCGGATTCGGAACAGAAGTTAACAATAGCCCCTTTTTTCTGTCCCACCATCACCTCTGCAAATACCATTGTAGGCAATACCGTACCGAACAGGTTAAGGTCTACCACCTTTTTGAAAGCATCAACCTGCAAATCGAAGAAAGTCTTATCCGGCGCGATTGTAGCACCCGCCATATTACCGCCGGCAGCATTCAGCAAGACATCAATACGGCCGTACGCTTTCAGGATTTCCGCTTTATTGCCTTCCAGGATTTCCTTGTCCATGACATCCGTGTACAGGAACATCGCCTCATTGCCTGCCGCCTTGATACTCTCAGCCAACGCTTTTCCCGTTTCCTCGCTTCTGTCGAGTATAACGACTTTCGCGCCTTCTTTTGCCAGATAGGCAGCAATACCCTTACCCAAGATTCCGGCTCCACCGGTGATAACAACTACTTTGTCCTTTACATTAAATAATTCATTCATCGTTTCCAAAAATTTATGTGTTTACAATTTATTATTCAGATAATATTTCAAGTTCTCTTTAAGAAGGATATCTATCGGCATCAGGTTCGCCTGTTCCGGATTCTGCCTGAAAAGCAAATAGTTGCATAAAGACCGGACACCTTCATATCCTTGCCGTTCAGGACGCTGGGCAATCAAAGCCGTTATTATGCCTTCCGAAAGCAACCGGGTGTTTCTCCCGATAAGGTCATACCCCACGAGCTTTACCGGACGCATTGTCCTTGCTTTCAGATAATTCCCCAGAATGTAACAAGCGGAATTGAAAATGACAGCCCCTTCGATACCCGGATTTGCTTCAAAGATTTCATCCAGCCTGGCGAAATTATATACCGAATCATTGATTTTCAATTCCACTTCATGCAGGTTGCCGGCAAATCCCGTCTCCCTCAAATAATGGCAAAACCCTTCCCTGCGATTCTTCCCTTGATTGGAATCATTTTTCCCGTTGTGGATAATCCGCGCCGTCAGGATATCGGAAACCGGAGAAATCCTGTCCGTCAGCAACCTTGCGGCAATGACTCCGGCATCATAGGATTCCGTTCCGAAATACGCCAACTGGCGTTGTCCCTCAATATTGGAATCGACATAAACATAAGGTATTCCATGCCGGTCGAGCTCCTGCGAAAGCCGGATAACGGAATCCGTGAACAAGGTAGCTATCAACACCCCATCCGCCTTTTCATCCGGCAAATTGCGGACTATATCGTCAAACGTTTTATTGTTATACTGGTCAAAGAAAAGTTTCGTAATCGTTATATTGTAAGATTCCATCTCGGCAGCCGCCTTATCGATACCTTCCGAAATAGCTTCCCAATATTCCCCTTGCACGAAAGACGGAGTGACGGCAAAAAGATGATACTGTTTTTTAGACGCCAATGAACGCGCCATGAGATTCGGTTGGTAATGAACCATATCCAGAATTGCCCGCACCTTTTTCCTGTTCTCCTCAGATACCCGCCCGCGGTCATGAATCACCCGGTCCACCGTGCCGACAGAGACACCCGCCATCTTAGCGATATCTACAATACGGATATTTGAAGATTCCTTGTCCATTCTCAAGAAGCACTTTGTTTTTCGCGGACAAAAGTAAAATGAATTATTGAATTAAACAATAGTGTGTGCGCACACACCTCTAAATAATACAAAGGTTATCCGATTAATTATCAACGAATTATCACATATTAAAGATTCCGGCACATGTTGTTAAACATAAGAAAAACAGGAAAAAACAACAAGAAAGGTTTCGGAAAACCGGCATGAATGAGAGAAAAAGACTGTTTATCATACAGAAAAAGGGAACGGAAGAAGGGAAAAACAGAAAAATGTGCGCGGACACACACCGGTATGTCCATTCAGGGAAAACGGGTGTAAACCTAAAAAAATAATTGGTAATCAATCATATACAAATCGATTACCAATTACAAGTCCATTATTTTTCCCACTTATCTTTTGCTTTTCCCGCTACCTTATCGGCTTCCTCCGCCACTTTATCCGCAATATCCGCTCCGGCCTCCACAGCTTTAAGCCCCAGATTCATTGCTTTTTGTTCAGCATGAGCCGCCGTAACCTTAGCGTCGTGGCCGATACGATGGATAGCGTCATAAATATTGCTTTCCAACTGCCTGGCTTTCGCAGTGCGTGAAAGACGATAAGCGACCGCGCCAAAGATTGAACCGATTCCAAGTCCAATCCAGAAACTACCATGTCTACATTCCATAATTAAGTTCAGTTTTTTAGATTAAAAATTATATAAACTACCTATTCGGATTTCGAAAATAAAGAAGCAATCCACAGCACCAGAATAGCTCCTATCGTAGAAGTGATTAAACTTCCTATCAATCCTGAAGCCGCCAGTCCGAAAAGGGCGAACACCCATCCGCCCAACACTCCTCCGAGAATACCCAACAACAAATTTATGATAAGCCCGAAACCTCCGCCGCGCATAATCTTGCCTGCGAGGAATCCGGCTATGATACCAATGATGATATACCAAATAAAACCCATATTCTACTCCTTTTTTATTTAAACAACAGCAGTTGCGAAGAATGGTTCAGTCTGCCGAAACCGAATTAACGACAATTGACAATCGCCGGCACAACTTTCATATCCATCCCTAATTAATTGCGGCAAACCTATCGAGAAACAAGAAGTTTACGTACCTTTGCAGCCGATTTTTCAGGAACATTTCAAAAAGATACAGGCATCATGGTACAAAATCAGGAACAACCCGCAGGAAAAATTACATTTTCCATCTTAATCGCATTAAGCCTCTCACACTGTCTCAACGACCTTTTACAATCCGTCCTTTCAGCCGCCTATCCGCTGTTCAAGGACGATTTAGGGTTGACTTTCGCCCAAATCGGCCTTATCACGTTAGTTTACCAGCTTTCGGCTTCCGTTTTCCAACCGATTACCGGAATCATCTTCGACAAGTATCCCGTCGCATGGTCACTGCCTATCGGGATGAGTTTCACAATGACCGGTCTAATCAATCTGGCATTCTCTGAAAACCTCTGTTGGATATTGCTGTCCGTATTCCTAATCGGAATCGGCTCTTCCGTATTGCATCCGGAAGCTTCCCGCATCACCTTCCTGGCATCGGGCGGAAAACGCGGACTGGCACAGTCGCTTTTCCAAGTAGGCGGCAACTTCGGAGGCTCGTTAGGCCCCCTGCTGGTCGCCCTGTTAGTAGCGCCGTACGGGAGACGCCACCTTCTCATTTTCGCATTTGTGGCCTTAGCCGCTATCGGAGTGATGTACCCGATTTGCAAATGGTATAAATCCTACCTCAACCGGATGAAGGTGCAGGCCGCCAGCGACAGGAAACCGGCCCGTCTTCCCCTGCCGATGGACAAGACAGCCTTCTCCATCGCAATACTACTGATATTGATTTTCTCCAAATACATCTACATGGCGAGCCTCACCAGTTATTATACTTTCTACCTGATTCATAAATTCAACGTCAGCGTACAAGAATCGCAATTATACCTGTTCATCTTCCTGGTAGCCACTGCCATCGGAACGCTGATTGGCGGTCCCGTCGGCGACCGTATCGGCCGGAAATACGTCATCTGGGCTTCCATCCTGGGAACCGCCCCATTCAGCTTGCTGATGCCGCACGCCACCCTGGTATGGACCGTAATCCTCAGCTTCTGCGTAGGATTGATGCTGTCTTCCGCTTTTCCCGCCATCCTGCTCTATGCCCAGGAACTGCTCCCTACCAAACTCGGCCTGATATCGGGACTGTTCTTCGGATTCGCTTTCGGAGTCGCAGGCGTCGCATCGGCCGTACTCGGCAACCTGGCGGACAAAACGAGTATCGAATACGTATATAACATGTGTGCCTATATGCCGTTATTGGGATTAGTCACGTTCTTTTTGCCTAATCTGAAAAAACAAAAGGTAAGCTGAAACCCAAAAGCCGGCGCGCGTCGTCACGACGCACGCCGGCCTGCCAATTAAGGTCAAAGTCAAAAAATTAAGAGAGCTATTTATAAATTAGGGTTAGCGTTTATTTCTTTCTGCGGAACAGCGTACAGGTAATAAGTGCTGTTCGCCGTAAACGGTTTGCCGTTCGGGAACCTCAGGAACCAATGCCCCAAAGGATTCCGTCTGGCGAAACTTCCATCCTCCTGCCAACAGTCTACCTCTGTCTTCTGCATCTCTTCAGACAAAGCGGTGCGCTCCACAGCCTTCTGGGTACGAAGCAGGTCGGTAATGCCGAACCCTTCTCCCCAAAGCTCGCGACGGCGTTCCATCAGAATCTCGTCGATAACCTCCTCCCGCGACTTCCCCGTCACGTCATAATCCGCCACTCCGCGGGCATTGCGCAAACCGTTCAACGGAACGACAGCCTGCTCCAGCGCCACCCCGTCGCGAACTTTCGCCTCCGCCTCTATCAGGTACATTTCCGCCGCGCGCATCAAAACCAAATCAGCCGTATCGTCCGCACGCATGTGGAATTTCTTATATCCCAGATACCCTTCACGCATCCACTGAAACAGAGGCAGACGGATATCGCCTTCCACAAAGGTGTCTTTCAAATGAGGGTCGGCCATAAAACTACTGTAAGCTCCTACATATGTCGCATCCAGATAATAGAAATTATAACTGGCATCCGACTGGGAAGGAATCTGTGGAAATCCCCATATCCATTCTTTATTGGAAACAGTATTGAATCCCTCGTATTCGGCAGTAGTCGTCATCAGGGAATAGCCTTCGCGCGCATCTTCGGCAGCTTTCGCCGCCTTTCCCCACTCGCCGGTCAACAGGTAAGCACGCGCCAAAAGCCCGTTGACGACTGCCGTATTCGGTTTAAACTTCTGGTTATCGCCGCTCCGGACATAATCTTTCAAATAGGCTTTCGCCGAATTCAAATCGTCAAAGATACGCTGGTAAACCTGCGCTACCGTCGATTTGCCCTTCGGAACCGTCGAACCGGTATTCGGCTCGGTATATACGGGAACGCACGGCGCATCCTTATCTTTCAAATAAGTAAACTGGTAATGCTGTACCAGATGCAGGTAACAAAAAGCGCGCAAAGCCAATGCTTGTCCCCAGGCCTGCCGGAGTTCTTTCGAATCCCCTTGAATGGAAACGGCGGCGTTGCAATTATCTATCGTCTTGTACATCAGATACCAGGCAAACTCCGTCCTGTTGTTCGAAGGTATGGCTACATCGTTAAACTGATACGAAGAATTAAAACCGTATTTCGGACGGGAAACCACATCGTCCGCCATCATATCGTCCTGGCATTGGAGTGCACGGTAGCCGATATTGGCATACGTACTTGAATAACCGAAGAGATTATACCAGGCGCCGTTCACAAGCGCTTCCGCATTTTCGGGTACAGGCACTTTCCCAGAACTTACCGCATCCGTCGGGTCCGTATCCAAAAAGCCGCTGCCGCAACCGGTTGCCAGAAAGAGAGCGGCAACCGCCGCCAGAATAGATTGTATTTTTATTTTTCCCATCATTTAGCCTGAATTTAGAAAGTGACGTTAATGCCTCCGGAAATGGTGCGCATGGCCGGATAGCGGTAATAAGTAATTCCCGTAATCCCCTGTTCCGGGTCTAACCCCTGGTTCCGGTGAATGGTAAACAGGTTATCCCCCTGCACATATACCTGCACGCTGTTCAACGCCAATTTGCCAATCCATTGTCCGGGCAAGTTGTAAGAGAGAGTCAGGTTTTTCAACCGCATATAAGAATTATTCTGCAAGAAGCGCGTGGAAGCCGAGTTCCAGTTATTGGAAGTTGTGCTTAAAGCAGGCACATCGGTGTACCGGTTTTCCGGCGTCCAGCGTCTCAGGATTTCCGTAGACCAGTCACGGCCTTCCAAACTGCCGTTGTGCAAAATCATAGTTATATCGCGGTTGTAGATATATCCGCCGGCGCTGTAAGCAAAAACGGCGGAAAGGTCGAACCCTTTCCAGGAAAGGGAGGTATTGAATCCGCCGTACACCTTCGGAAGCGACGACTTGTTGACGTAATAATAATCCGCCGAAGCATAATCATTCGTCGTGATACGTTTTCCCGTCGGGTTATGGTCGGCATCCTCCTCGTCCATATACCATAACGGGTCTCCGTTCTCCGGGTCTACCCCCGCCCACTCCTTCATATAGAAATCATAGACCGAACGGCCGACCTGAAGCTTGTTCACACCGCTCTGCGGCATGTCTTTCAACGGAAGGTCCGTCACCTTGTTCTTATAGTGAGTGAGATTCATACCCAGTTTCCACACCCAACCGTTCCGGTTGATTACCGTTCCCTCAAGCACCAGTTCGATACCCGTATTTTTCAAAGCCCCCACATTCTCGTCGATAGAGCTGTAACCCAGCGAAGGAGCTATCGGACGCGAATAGAGCAAATCTTTCGAACGGCGCGTAAAGAAGTCGAACGAGCCGGAAAAACGGTTGTTAAACAAGGAAAAATCCACGCCGGCGTTAAAATTCAGGTTTGTTTCCCATTTCAAATCTGGAGTCGCCATGCGCTCGGACACCAATGCGTTTTCTCCCAGATTGGAGACAATGGCATACAAGCCCTTGCTTGCATAATAAGTCCCCAGATTGTCGTTCCCCTGCGCACCATAGCTCATTTTCAGAGTCAAAGCCGACAGCCAGCCGGAAGCAGGCGCCATAAACTCCTCACGGTCGATACGCCATGAAGTCCCCAACGACCAGAAATTGCCCCAGCGGGTTCCCGGCGCAAAACGCGAAGAACCGTCACGGCGATAAGAAGCCGAAAAGAAATACTTGTTCCGGTAATCATACAACGCCTGAGTCAGATAGCCGACCAGCGCATAGTCGATGCGATATCCCGACCCTCCGGTCAATTGCGAGCCGACCACCAATTCCGGCATATCGGGTTGCGCCATCTTGGAACGCGACGCTGTGAGTTCGTCATAACGGTAAGAATACGCCTCCATACCGGCAAGCACATTGAAATGATGTTCGCCCACCGTTTTATCATACGTAGCGATGTTATTCCATGTCCAAGAGAAAGTACGGGTATTCATACGGCTTGTTCCACCCCCGTTCTCTTTGGCAGGACCCAATTTCGGATTCGTATAATCCAGCGTATTGTAGTTTATCAAATCAAAATTAAAACTCGTCTTAAACTTCAATCCCTCGATAATCCCGGCTTCCAGAAACGTACGTCCGGAAACTTCATCTTTCATCCGTTCCGATTTGTCCGAAGGCAGAGTCGCGGGCAAATTCCAGTTCGCCATCGAGCCGGAAGGACGGTAAGAGCCGAAGTCATAAATACGGTCGCCGTTCTCGTCCAGTTTATAGCTGCCGTCGGCATTCATTTCATAAATCGGGTAAAACCCCGGCATGGTACGTCCCGCAGTAATCACGTTGCTGGTCTTCGAATCGGAAGAAACGGGATAATTCTGCATGGAATGGGCAAAACTCAGATTGATGCCGCCTTTCAGCCAGGAAGTCATTTCACTGGTGATATTGGAACGGAGATTGAAACGCCGGTAACCGGATTCGAGCGCAATGCCCTTATCATTCAGGTAGCCGGCTGAAAAAAAGTACTGATTGGCCTTTCCTCCTCCGGAGACACTCAGGTTCAGTTCCGTGCGAAGCGCCTGTTGCTCCATCGCGCCGCTCCAGTCCGAATCCCATAACGGACGGGCGCCCGCTACCAGTTTCCCGTCCGTACCGACCGGTTGCGGATACTGCGCCCCGTAAGGATTAGGGCCGCCTCCCATCAGCTTCGTTACCAAATCCCTGGAAGCCTGCGCGGCGGCAGAGGCCGGAGTATAATCCGCACTTTTGGCATACTGGTTACGGAGCGCTTCCCAGTACAGTTCAAAATACTGGCCGGTACTGACCCGGTCATAATCACGGACTGCCCTGCCGGAACCTCCGAACGAAACCTTCACCTTCACTGCCGCCTTGGTATTCCGCTCTCCCTGTTTAGTCGTGATGATGATTACGCCATTCGCGCCGCGGGAACCGTACAAGGCGGCAGAAGCCGCATCTTTCAATACGGTCATCGAAGAAATGTCGTCAGGATTGATGGAATTTACGCTGCCGTCAAAAGGAACACCGTCCACCACATAAAGCGGAGCGCTGGAAGCATTGATAGACCCGATGCCGCGGATACGGATTTCAGCATCCGTGCCCGGCTGGCCGCTTGCCGCGCTTGCCTGCACTCCGGACACCGTCCCCTCCAATACGCGCGATATGCTGGAAGTCTGCAACTTCTCGATTTCACCGGCCTTCATTGTCGAAGCCGCTCCGGTAAAACTGTATTTTTTCGCGGTGGCATACGCCACCACCATCACCTCCTCCAGTTCCTTGCTCTCCGGTTCCAGAGTAACATCAATCACGCTCCGGCCGTTTACCGGCTGCTCTACCGTCCGCATCCCGACAAAACGGAATATCATGATGCCGTCTGCAGGCGCTTCCAAAGAATATTTGCCGTCAATATCGGTGATAGTCCCTGAAGAAGCCCCTTTCAATTGTACCGATACGCCGGGCAAAGGTTCCCCTTCGGAAACCACCGTACCCGTAACGCGCTTTTCCTGTTGCGCCTCCGCATACCGTATGTTCCCCGTGGAAAACAAAAGAGACACGAACAATACATGCAGATAGATTCTCATAATTTTGTGGCTTAAGATTTATTTGCTTGGCATAACCAACATATACAAAAAGTCATTTGTTCAAGAAGAGCCATATTTTTTAGAGAATCGTTAGTATAAATCAACGAAAGGCAGTACTTTCGTACAATAAACAATGTTTATCGGAATAACAAAAAACCACATGAGGAAACAGGCTGTCCTATATTTTTTCCTATTCTTGTCATTCTCTTTACAAGCCCGGATTGAAAAGAGCGGCAACTTTACGGACAACCATCCGGAAACGGATTCCGTTACAGCCGTTCCGGCAGGCGGCTTCAAGAAAGCAATCAGGAAATTTCTGAATTTCAGTGATTTCGACACACTTTACATCAGCCCCAACCGGTATAATTACGCACTGATGGTTACCCATTTCAGTAATTTCGAATATTATTCCGTCACCAGCGATTTGCCCCAACCGCAGAAGCTGAGCTTTTCTCCCAATCCCCACCACAAAATAGGAGTATATTTCGGCTGGAGATGGATTTTTCTGGGATGGTCCGTAGACATCGACGATATCTGCCGGAAAACCAGCCGCAAGAACAAAGGAACCGAATTCGATTTAAGCCTCTACAGCTCCAAACTGGGAGTAGACATTTTCTACCGCCGCACGGGTGACAATTACAAGATACACAAAATCAGGGGATTTTATGACGGGATGCCTTCCGGCTACTCGGAAAATTTCAACGGGCTGAAAGTAGACATCAAAGGGCTGAACCTGTACTACATATTCAACAACCGGAAATTTTCCTACCCCGCCGCTTTCAGCCAGTCTACCAACCAACGCCGCAACGCCGGCACATTCATCGGCGGTTTCTCCGTCTCCAGGCACAAGCTGGATTTCGATTATACGGAACTGCCCGCATACATCTTGGAAAAAATGAATCCCGGCATGAAAGTCAACAGAATAAAATACACAAACGCCAATATCAGTTTCGGTTACGCCTACAACTGGGTGTTCGCGCGCAATTGCCTGGCGTGCCTGTCACTCACTCCCGCCATCGCCTATAAAGCCTCCGATGTAGATGCGGAAACTCAGGAAGGCAAACAATGGTACAGCAAATTCAACCTGGACTTCCTGATTCGTGCAGGCATTGTCTACAACAACGGTAAATACTTCATCGGCACTTCATTCGTAGGAAAAAACTATAACTACCGCCGGAACAATTTTTCCCTGGACAACGGATTCGGCACTCTCCAGGTATATGCGGGATTCAACTTTCATTTACGTAAGGAATACAGAAAAAAGAAATAGGGACATAAAACGACGGAAAACGGAAACCCGCTTGCTTATCCGAAGAATCTTCGTACATTTGCCCCGCATTTTTATCGGATAAAAACGAAAAACAATGAAGAGACAACGCCGCATACATATCACGCACAGCCTTCCTTCCCGCTTCCGGTACTGGGGCAGGAAGAGTTACGCCGCTTTCGCAAGTATGGGACGCGAATCTCAAATCGGTCATCTGCACACCAATGTAATAGACATTGCCCTTCGCAAGCAGAATGCAAGAATTACTATCCCTTATCATACATTTATGACACTTCAAGAAATCAAAGACCAGGTACTGGCCGGCGTCGGCATATCGCCCGACCAGGCAGCTTGGCTGGCCGATACGGCCGACAACGAGGCACTTTACGCTGCCGCCCATGAAATTACCGTCGCATGCGCTTCCCGCGAATTCGACATGTGTTCCATCATCAACGCCAAGTCCGGCAAATGTCCGGAAAACTGCAAATGGTGTGCACAATCCGCCCACTACAAGACCCAGGCCGAAACCTATGATTTGCTCCCTCCCGAAGAATGCCTGAGGCAAGCCCGATACAATGAAAGCCAGGACATCAACCGCTTCTCTCTCGTCACCAGCGGACGAAAACCCTCTCCCCGGCAAATTGCCCGGATTTGCGATACCGTCCGCCACATCCGGCGACACTCCTCCATCCAACTTTGCGCGTCATTAGGACTGCTTGACGAAGACGAACTACGTGCGTTACACGATGCCGGAATTACCCGCTACCACTGTAACCTCGAAACAGCCCCCTCTTATTTTCCCGCACTCTGTTCCACCCATACGCAAGAACAGAAACTGGCAACCCTCAATGCCGTACGCCGTGCAGGAATGGACATTTGTTGCGGAGGCATCATCGGCATGGGAGAAACGATGGAACAACGCATCGAATTTGCATTCACCCTGAAAAAACTGAATGTCCAATCCATCCCTGTCAACCTGTTAAGCCCGATTCCCGGAACTCCCCTGGAAAATGAGAAACCGCTAAGCGAGGAAGAAATACTGAGAACCGTCGCCCTGTTCCGTTTCATCAACCCGACCGCCTTCCTGCGTTTTGCCGGAGGACGCTCGCAACTGTCTTCCGCAGCCATG
This sequence comes from uncultured Bacteroides sp., assembly GCF_958445495.1. Lineage (GTDB taxonomy): Bacteria > Bacteroidota > Bacteroidia > Bacteroidales > Bacteroidaceae > Bacteroides. The sequence goes on from NZ_CAUCSQ010000001.1 coordinate 29,943, forward strand.
CACAAATCCTTGTTTATCGGAATCAATTCCGCCATCGTAGGCGACCTGCTTACCACACTCGGTTCCAAAGTCTCGGAAGACAAACAAATGATTCTGCAAGAAGGCTACTGTTTCGCCAGCTCGCAGTTCGACCGGGAACATCTTTGGCATCCGTACACTTCCACCACCGACCCGTTGCCCGTGTACAAGGTAAAACGGGCGGACGGAGCCACGATTACGCTTGAAGACGGGCGTATCCTGCTCGAAGGCATGTCTTCATGGTGGTGTGCGGTACACGGATACAATCACCCGGTACTGAACCGGGCGGCCCAAGAACAACTGGAAAAAATGTCCCATGTGATGTTCGGCGGGCTCACCCACGACCCCGCCATCGAACTGGGAAAATTGCTGTTGCCTTTAGTTCCGCCGTCCATGCAGAAAATATTCTATGCCGACTCCGGTTCGGTGGCCGTAGAAGTAGCATTGAAAATGGCGGTCCAATACTGGTATGCCGCCGGAAAACCGGAAAAAAACAACTTCGTGACTATCCGTTCGGGATATCACGGAGACACATGGAACGCAATGTCCGTATGCGACCCGGTGACGGGAATGCACAGCCTTTTCGGACCGTCGCTTCCCATACGTTACTTTGTCCCGTCTCCCTCGTCACGCTTCAACGGCGAATGGAATCCTCAAGACATCGAACCGTTGCGGGAAATACTGGAAAAACACTCGGAAGAACTGGCGGCCCTTATTCTCGAACCAATCGTCCAGGGTGCGGGAGGAATGCGTTTTTATCATCCCCAGTATTTACGTGAAGCGGAAAAACTGTGCCGGCAACACCATGTTCTTCTGATTTTCGACGAAATAGCGACCGGTTTCGGACGGACAGGCAAACTATTCGCCTGGGAACATGCCGGAACAGAACCGGATATCATGTGCATCGGCAAAGCATTGACCGGAGGTTACATGACACTGTCCGCCGTACTGACCGGCAACCGGATAGCAGATACCATCTCCAACCATGCTCCCGGCACATTCATGCACGGCCCCACCTTTATGGGCAACCCGCTTGCCTGCGCGGTAGCCTGCGCTTCCGTCCGCCTGTTGCTCGAATCGGGCTGGCAAGAGAAAGTAAAACGAATCGAAGCCCAATTGCAGGAAGAACTGGCTCCCGCACGGGAATTTCCGGAAGTAGCCGACGTGCGTGTATTGGGGGCAATCGGAGTAATCGAGATGAAGCACCCGGTCGATATGGCACGCATGCAACAACAGTTCGTGGAGGAAGGAATCTGGATACGTCCGTTCGGCAAGCTGGTATATCTGATGCCGCCTTTCATCATCACCCCGCAACAACTGAACAAGCTGACTTCCGGAATACTCCACGTTATCCAAAAAAGATGACACCTGACAGAGGCATCGGCCCGTTTTCACCCATGAATCTCTTTCCCGGTGAGAAAAGAGTCGTTCCTCGGTGAGGAAACCAGTGTTTCTCACCGAGAAACACTAGTTTCGTCGGTGAGAAACTCCGGGCTGTTTTATCATTATGATAAACATTTAATAAACAAACAGTTACGTTTTCAACGGACATACACTGAACATTTATCGCTTAAATTCATAATTCATGACATTAAACCCTATAAACCAAGAACTCCTGGTTCTGAAAGAAAAAGAGAATTACCGTTCGCTCCCTCCGCTCGTCCATCAGGGACGGGAGGTAGTCCTTCACGGACAGCGGATGCTGAACCTCTCTTCCAACGATTATCTCGGTCTGGCGGGCTCCCTGTATCTAAGAGAGGAATTCCTAAAAACAATCACCCCCGAAACATTTTTGCCCTCCTCCTCTTCCTCCCGGCTGCTGACCGGCAATTTTTCCGTCTACCGGAAAACGGAACGACAACTGGCTGACATGTTCGGAACGGAAAGCGCCCTTATTTTCAACAGCGGCTATCACGCCAATACAGGCATCCTCCCGGCAGTCTGCAACGACCGGACGCTGATTCTCGCAGACAAACTGGTACATGCAAGCCTGATAGACGGAATCAGGCTGTCGTCTGCCAAATACATCCGATACCGCCACAACGACCTGTCGCAACTCGGACGGTTAGTGGACGAAAACCACGGCAAGTACGAGAAAACAATCATCGTCACCGAAAGTATTTTCAGCATGGACGGAGACCAAGCCGACCTTCGGGCGCTTGTCCGGTTGAAACGGGATTATCCCGACGTTCTCCTTTACGTAGACGAAGCCCACGCTTTCGGAGTACGGGGAGACAAAGGGCTGGGATGTGCCGAAGAACAAGGCTGCATCCACGACATCGACTTCCTGGTGGGAACTTTCGGAAAAGCATGCGCGTCGACAGGCGCATATATCGTATGCCCGCAAACCGTCAGAGAATATCTGGTCAATAAAATGCGCACATTCATCTTCACGACAGCCCTTCCCCCGATAAATATCCAATGGACTTCATGGATATTGGAAAACCTGCCCGCCTTCCGGGACAAACGGAATCATCTGGCAAAAATCAGCCTGAAACTGAAAGAAGCCCTCATAGCCAAAGGATATGCCTGTCCGTCTGCCAGCCATATCGTTCCCATGATTGCCGGGACAAGCAGGAATGCGGTACGGAAAGCGGAAGAACTGCAGCGCAAAGGATTCTATGCGTTGCCCGTACGCCCGCCTACCGTGCCGGAAGGCACTTCCCGCATCCGCTTCTCGTTAACGGCGGATATTACAGAAAATGAAATCGACGAACTTATAAAAGCAATCGACTGAGATGAAACAACATTTTATCATTAAAGACAACCGAAAGCACCTGCTGTTGTTTTTTGCAGGTTGGGGAATGGACGAAAAACCTTTCCTGCAACTGCAACCCGCCGCCTGCGACTGGATGATTTGCTACGACTACCGTTCTTTGGAATTTGACGTTACCCTGATACAAGGGTATTCCGATATCACGCTGGCCGGATGGTCGATGGGAGTATGGGCCGCCTCGCAGATTATCAACCGGTATCCCTTCCTGCCTGTCCGCCAAAGTATTGCCGTCAACGGCACTCTTTACCCCATCCATGAAACCAAAGGGATTCCGCCCGCAATTTTCGAAGGAACCCTGCAAGGGCTGGACGAACACACTTTACAGAAGTTCCAAAGGAGAATGTGCGGTTCGGCAGCCGGCTACCGGGAATTCCGGACCACGGCGCCCGAACGCCCGGCCGGAGAACTCAAAGAGGAGCTTTCCGCCATCCGGGAACACTACTTTTCATCGCCTCTTCCGGATTTCACATGGCAAAAAGCCATCATAGGAAAAGAAGACCGTATTTTTCTTCCGGACAACCAACTGCTGGCATGGAAGGACAAAGCCGGCGTCATCGAGCAGGTAGAAGCAGCCCACTACCGGAAAGAACTTTTCAATGACGTAATCATGCAAATCAAATAAACGCCCTGTCATGGATAAACGACTCATAGCGAAACGTTTCTCAAAAGCTATCGCTACCTATCCCCACGAGGCAAACGTGCAACGGCAGATAGCGGACAAAATGATTCGCCTGCTCAAAAAACATCTTTCCGCTCCTTGCCCCAGAGTGATTGAATTCGGATGCGGCACGGGCGCCTATTCACGCATGTTATTCCGTGCCCTCCGTCCCGGAGAGTTGTTCCTGAACGACCTTTGCCCGGAAATGAGACTCTGCGTCGAAGACTTATTAATGGAAAAACAGGTGTTTTTCCTTCCCGGAGATGCCGAAACCGCTTCTTTTCCGGAAGAAAACGCATTAATCACCTCCTGTTCGGCCTTGCAATGGTTCGAGTCGCCCGAAAATTTCTTCGGAAAGTGCGGCACGCTGCTCGGCGACCAGGGTTATCTCGCTTTCAGCACTTTCGGAAAAGACAATATGAAAGAAATACGGGAACTTACCGGACAAGGGCTCTCTTACCGTTCGCGGGAAGAACTCGAAACCGCCCTTTCGCCCCGCTTCGACATCGTGCATTCGGAAGAAGAACTTATACCGCTCTTTTTCGAAGGGCCGGTGAAAGTGCTTTATCATCTGAAACAAACGGGAGTAAACAGCTTATCGAAAGCCTGGACCCGCCGGGATTTGCTGCATTTTTGCGAACGTTACGTGCAGGAATTCGCACAAGGCGCTTCCGTACCTTTGACTTATCACCCCATTTATATCATTGCAAAAAAGAAAAAAGTATGAAACAGAATGTGTATTTTGTAAGCGGCATCGATACCGATGCCGGAAAAAGTTACGCTACCGGCTTCCTGGCCCGCGAATGGAACCGGAGCGGCAAACGTACCATCACCCAGAAGTTCATCCAGACAGGGAACACCGGCCACTCCGAAGACATAGACCTTCACCGGCGCATCATGGGAATCCCTTACACCGAAGAAGACCGGGAAGGGCTGACTATGCCGGAGATATTCTCTTATCCCGCCTCTCCGCATCTGGCTTCCCGGCTGGACAACCGTCCCATTGATTTTCATAAAATCAAACAAGCCGCCGAAATACTGAGCGACCGGTATGACCGCGTCCTAATCGAAGGAGCCGGCGGGCTCATGGTTCCTCTGACCGACGAACTCCTGACAATCGACTACATCGCACAAGAGAGATACCCGCTCCTGTTCGTCACTTCCGGCAAATTGGGCAGCATCAACCACACCCTGCTCAGCCTCGAAGCCATACAAAGGAGGGGTATCGTACTGGACACCGTACTTTATAACCTTTACCCGGTTGCAGAAGACGACACAATCCGGAAGGATACCATGAATTTCCTGAAAAACTGGCTGAAGAAATATTTTCCGGAAACGAAATTCGTGCCAGTGCCGGAAATAAAAGAATAACCGGCAAGAGTCCCGGACTTTCCGCCACTTTCCGGCCCAATGCCGGCTTTCCTCCCCCGTTTGTCTCTTCTCCCCGCCCTTTCATGGCCGGAACGCGGACCTTTCCGCAAGTATAGGAGATAAACGGGGGAAAGCTTTATCAAGGCGCTTTTTCCGCTCCCGGCGGGCAACGGCAACAGAAAACCGGCAATAATGAACCGCATCGCCCGACCAGCATCTTTTTCCCGGCCACGCCAACAATTCCGCCCGTTCATTTGTTTAGCACTCATCATTTTTTAATAAAACCTAGACCCTGACAGAATGAGAACAATTAAATTTTTACTGGCAGCCGGTTTCCTGCTCGCACTCGGCACAGGCATTCATGCCCAGATACAGCGAAACGAAACCTACCTACCCCGATTTGCCGTCAAGACCAATGCCCTTTACTGGGCTACCACCACCCCCAACCTCGGTTTCGAAGCGGGATTGGCAAAGAAACTCACCCTTGACATATCCGGCAATTACAATCCGTGGAAATTCGGAGACGACCGACGGCTTAAACACTGGCTTGTCCAACCGGAACTGCGCTATTGGCTCTGCGAACGGTTCAACGGAAGTTTTATCGGCCTGCACGGGCATTACGGTGAAATGAATGTCAGCAACCTGAGTTTCCTCGGACTGGGACACGACCGTTACGACGGGAACTTTTACGGAGCCGGCATCTCTTACGGTTACCAATGGCTGATAAGCAACCGGTGGAGCATGGAAGCTACGATTGGTGTCGGATACGCCCGTCTGAAATACGATAAATATGCCGCCCGAAGCGACGGTGGCGGGAAGTTGAAACATGACAGCCGCAATTACTTCGGCCCGACCAGAATCGGACTCAACTTTATCTACATCATCAAATAACAGACCTCCTAAAACTTGCAAAGATGAAAAGAAAACTTATTTACCTGTTCATATCCTTCGCCGCTGTGATACTGCCGGCAAATGCACAAAAGTTCCTGAACGACGCGCTTACCCTTTCCAACGTATCGTTATGGCAACAAGGCAAGTCACTGTACATCGGAATGACTTTCGACATGAGCAAACTTACAGTGGGCCCGGCACGAAGCCTGAGCCTCATTCCCCTATTGACAGACGGGCAGCATAACGTCCCTTTGCAGGAAATCATCGTCAACGGGAAAAGACGGGAAAAGGCATACATACGCGGACTGGCCATAACCAAGCAACAACCGGATGCCATCATCGTCCCTTACGACAAACGGGAGACTTTCAACTACACCCAGGTGATTCCCTACAAGCCCTGGATGGCAAACGCCTCCCTTCAACTCGTGGAACACCTGTGCGGATGCGGTAATTACCAGGAGATGAATGCCAGGGAACTCATTGCCAATGACGTATCGACCGAAGCAAAACGGTTAAGCGCCATGTCGCCTTTCGTCGCTTACATCCGGCCCACAGTGGAAGTCGTGAAAAACCGGAGCGAACAATATGAAGCGCATCTCGATTTTCCGGTCAACAAGTCTGCGATTCTCACCGGTTTTATGAATAACCATACCGAACTGGCGAATATCCATTCCATGTTCGCCAAGATTCAGAATGACAAGAACCTGACGATTAAAGGCGTCGGAATCGAAGGTTTCGCCTCTCCCGAAGGGCCGTCGGCCTTTAACAGGCAACTTTCCCAAAAACGTGCGGAAGCCCTGAAAGATTACCTGGCTAAAAATGAAAAGATACCTTCCGGGCTTTATAAAGTCACTTTCGGCGGCGAGAACTGGGACGGGCTGGTGAAAGCGTTGGAATCTTCCTCCATAAAAGACAAAGAGACTTTCCTGAACATCATCGAGAATACTGCCGACGACGCCAAACGCAAACAGGCAATCATGCACGTAGGCGGCGGAGCTCCTTACCGTACCCTGCTTAAAGAAATTTATCCCGGACTGCGCAAAGTAAATTGCAGGATTGACTATACCGTCGCCAGTTTCAATGTGGAACAAGGACGCATCATCATCCGGGAAAATCCGAAATATCTAAGCCTGGACGAGATGTACCAGGTAGCCAACAGCTACCCGAAAGGAAGCGATGATTTTGTGAACGTATTCGACATTGCGGTGCGCCTTTATCCGAACGACCCGGTAGCCAACCTGAACGCGGCAGCCGTCGCCTTATCCCGGAAAGCGTTGGACAAGTCGCTGGGATATATGGAGAAAGCGGACCATACAACCGCCGAATTCATGAACAACACCGGAGTCTACAATTTTCTGAACGGAGACATTCCGCGTGCAATGGCCGCATTCGAACAGGCCGCCAAACTGGGCAATGAGGTTGCTCTGGCAAACTTCAAACAGTTACAGCAGATAATAAACATGAAAATAAAGAAATGAGAAAGGGATTCGCCCGATACGAAAAAGTACCGTTTGCCATTCGTTGCAAGCGGTACTTTTTCGTATATTTGCGATATCGGACAGTATGACAGATAAAACAATTCAGAAAATAGAATACGAAATTTGAATCCGGAATTATGAATATAGAAGATTTCAGGACATATTGCCTATCATTCAAGGGGGTACACGATAAAATGCCATTTGAAAAGGCGGCTTCCGAATATGACAGGAATTTACTTGTATTTTACATCTTCGACAAATGGTTCTGTTTTGTGAATATAGATGCGTTTGATTTTTGCAATATAAAATGCGATACAGGACAAATCGAAGAATTGCAGGAACGGTATGAAGGGATAAAACCCGGCTACCACATGAATAAAAAACATTGGATTAGTGTTTACTTCCATCAGGACGTACCGGACCGAACAATTAAAGAGCTTGTAAAACGGTCTTACGATATTGTGGTTTCTTCTCTGCCGAAAAAAGAAAAAGAGGCATTGGAAAGGTGATAGAATCAAACGATGGCGAGAGCGCGAACCGGAATACGGTAAAAACTCATTTTTGCTGTTTCATTACGAATCCTTCAAAGAAATCATCCCGGTAACTGTTGCCGATAGCTATTTCATGCGATTTGATGAATATATCGTTATTGTCGAAAGAATCGATATGCCGGGTATTGATAATATAGGATTTGCCCACCCGCAAGAAAAGCTGTTCGGGCAACAGGCCGGATATGGCTTTCAGGCTCATACGGGTGATAATGCGCCGGCCGTCCAATTGAATGATAACGTAATCTTTCAATCCTTCGATAAAGAGGATGTCGAGAAAGTTGACTTTGAAATACCGGCGTTCCGCCTTTACAAAAAAATATTCAGCGGCAACGACACCTTCGATGGCCTCTTTCTCTTCCTTCAACAGCAGGGAATGGTAGGCTGCCGCCTTATCCACCGCCTTCCGAAAACGTCCCGCTTCAACCGGTTTAATCAAATAATCCATTGCATCCACTTCATAGCTGTCCAGTGCATACTCCGTATAAGCGGTTGTGAAAATAACCAATGTCCGTTTTGGAATGGTACGCGCAAACTCGATTCCCGTAATACCGGGCATCTGAATGTCCAGAAATACCAAATCGGTCACATGCTGTTCCATAAACCCGGAAGCAGCGGATGCGCTATTGAAACTTCCCGCCAACCGGAGACTGTCCGATTCCTCAACCAACAGCCTCATGGCCTCACGCGCCAACGGCTCATCATCCACAATGATGCAATTCATAACGTTATGTTTAAAATGACTGTATATTTACCTTCCGCCTCTATCTTTTCCAGCTCATACCTGCCGGGATACAGCAAACCCAACCTACGCCGGATATTGGCGAGCCCTATCCCGCCGACCGCCGTTCTGCCGGCAGGGGTTTCCGGAACGGAGTTCTCGCAACGAAACTCCAGCTTTCCATCATCTACCTTAAAGGAAAGACGTACGTACGAAGGATGTTCGCTGTCAAAACTGTGTTTTACCGCATTCTCCACAAAAGGGATGAACAGCAACGGCGGAATCCGAATCTCTTCCGTTTCCCCTTCCTTTTTCATCATGAACCGGAAGTTATCGCGACGTATCTTCTCCAGATTCAGATAATCATTCAAAAAACGAATATCCGAAGCCAACGGAACTTCTTCATGCGAACTGCCGTTAATCTGGTAACGCAGCAAATCTTCCAGTTTAAAAAGAACCCGTGCCGCCTCCTCCGGACTTCTTTTTATCAAGACATTGGCATTATTCAGCATATTAAACAGGAAATGCGGGTTTATCTGACTTTTAAGGAATTTCAACTCCGACTGCAAGGTAGTCGATTTCAATTCATCGATACGCCGGTTATGCCGCAACCAGTGAGTGAACAACAAGATAGCCGCCGAACCTGCCGTAACAAACCCGATAGTCAGCATCCCGGAAAAGATGTTGATAAAGACAGCGAAACTATCGGGATTCTTCAAAGGCAGAATCACGTCAAAAAGCAATCCCTGGACAACCGAAAGAAAAACGATAACCGCCAGATTCATAACGGCGGCTGCCGTCACATAACTTCCCAAACGGTTTTTCAACAGAAAACGGGGAACCAGCAGATACAGGTTGGCATATATCACCGCATTGATAGAAAGAAAATAGACCAGGCATCCTCCCAGCCGCTTCCAGAAGGAGACGGCCTGTAAAGGTTCGTACCAAAGGACATTGACCGTAATCAGGACAACGACAGACTGCAACAGCAGATGCCTGTATATCCGATAATCGGGACTCAATAGAAATACGGTGGCCTTTTTATTATCCATATTCCGGCCGTCCGCCATTTTGCCGAATCCGTTGCCACCTCCCGCATCTTTATTCACGACCCACCTCCTTCCAGCCTTAACCATATGCTATGCACGGTCAACGACAATACGTAACGGTTGCCATACAATATGTCCAGTCTTTGCAGGATTCTCTCCAGGCCTTCATTCGTCGGAAAGCCCGCCTCCGGACAGGTGCAGCTAAATACAATCGCCTCCTGTTCCGCTTTCAAACGAACGTCCAATGAAACAGGGCTTTGTATCCGCCGCCTATTTACCGCCTTTATCACGTGCTGTACAAAAGGAATAAACAGCAAAGGCGGAACCAGTATCCTGCTCACTTCCCCTTCGGAAACAAATTCGTAGGAGAACTGCGGCCGGCTGATTTTTTCCAATGCCAGATAATTGTCAAGGAAGGTTATTTCACTGCCGAGCAAAACTTTCGCCCTGTTACAGTCATATAACTGATAACGGAGAAGCTGGCTCAATTCCATCAATATTTTCGAGGCTTTCTCCGGTTCGTCCAACGCCAGTTCTCCCGAATAATGCAACGTATTGAAAAGAAGTTCAGGGCTAATCTGCTCTTTCAACCGTTCAACTTCGGATGCGACATGCATTTTCTCCATTTGCGCGACACGCCGGTTGTTGACCATCCACTCTTTCAAAAGAACGGTCATCGTGACTCCTATCATGCAAAGCAGCGACAACATAAATGAAGAGATGTAGTCCATCACCGTCTGCACCGACCAGCAAGGCCCGTGCGCATGCCACTCCGCCCCATAGGAATATACCGTGCATTCCGCCGCCATCTGTACCGACAGGGCTGCGAGCATGGCGGCAGAAAGCAATGACAAATAAACCAGGTAATGTCCTTTCAACAGGTATTTCGGGAACAGCCTGAAAAGATTCAGGTAAATGACCGCCGCATAAGTGGATAAATGCAATAAGACCAATGCATGAATCCACCCTCCCAACAGCTCCCTATAATCCAGGAAGATGATAAAAACCTGATTGAACGAGATAGCGCCCAACGCCAGGACAAGCGTCGAATACCGCATCCATCGGAATCCCGGACTGACAAGAAATCTATATAGGAGGGTAGATTCGCTACCCGTTGCAACTGTTTCTGTAACCATACGTTCAATCGGAAGATTTCTTTATAATCAGGATATATTATTTCTTGGGCAGGATATACTATTTCCGGAATGTTTTATCTCCGGGGACGAAGATAGAACATTTTTCCGGTCGGGCCTCTATATAAAGCCTTTAAAATTCAAGTTTATAACTTACATTCGTCAATATCGTAGCATTGGAGCTGGCATCTATTTTTCCGGTCCTCACATTATACTCATGCCCGTAATGTTCTTTGGCTCCCATGAAATTAAGCCCTTTCACGGCAAACTCATGCGACACGTTTCTCTTGTTGATGCGGTAACTGACCGTATAGTTGCCAATCAGCATGGGAGAGTATTGTTTGGAAAACGCTTTCGTTTCATCGTATTGCACCTCCTTGTCCGGATGGCTCATCGTCGCCGCCACGTCAACCGGAGAATAGCGGTCACCTCCCTGCAGGGTCAGTTTCAGGTTCACGCTGAAGATGTTCTGCCTGTTTCTTCCCAGCATCCACTCTTTACCGGCAAGCCCGTTTATCACATAATTACGATTGAATTTCGTGTTGCGCCATACGCCGTCCCCGCCCCGATAACGGGAATCGAACCAAGAACCCGAAACCAGGAAATAAAATCCTTTCTCCAAAAAACGCTCGAAGGTAATGTCTACTCCCACATTGCGGCCTCTTCCTTTATTTACCAACGCATCTTCCACATAGAAACCGGAACGGTTGAGCACGGAGTAAGAGCTGTCCGCTATCACGGGGACATCGTGCAACAACTGGACATAAGGCTCTATTTTCAGATTCATACGGTCGGAAATTTTATAGCCGAACGACAACATAATGTGTTGCGCCTTCGTAAAACCGAGGTCTTTATTGACTAATCCGCCATCCGCCTCTTTTGCTTTGACAAAGTACACATCCGTCTTTTCCATGCGGCTGTATATCCCATAGGCTAAGGCAAGGGTTGTTTTCGGACTTACTTGCCATTTCAACCCGATACGCGGTTCTATGGACCATTTATTGTTCAAAGTGAGAAACTGCCCATAGATTCCGGCATTAAGAGTCCAGTGTTCCGCCAATCCTACCGAAGAGCTATTATAGGCTGAGACCAGGCTCGTATTGCCTTTTCCCAGAGATATGGTTTCCAACAGCCCGGCTTCATAAGGGGCGACGGCAAAATTCATCCGATAGAACATATTGACATAGGTAAGTCCTGTCTTATTGGTGAACCGGCTACTGAATTTACGGTTGAAAACGGTAGAGAGTATCAGGTTGGCATATCGGGAACCGATGTCCATATAAGGAGTGCTCTTCATGGAGCCGTCGAACAGGGCGGCCTCTCCGTCGAGCTGTGAATAGGTGGCGGCAACCGTTGTTTTCAAAGATGCCTCATTCGTAAAGAAATAACGGTGGCTGACGCCTCCGGCAGCCATATACTGCTTGTCTTTCGATTCGCTGCGGTCACTCCAGTACTTCCACTTTTCCACGTTCTTTTCAAAATCATTGGCAAACTTATCAATCAGGCTCGTCCCCCAGACAGAAAACGTGCCGGCTTTCCGTGTCGGGAAGTTCAGCTTGAAATTTAAATCCTGATAATCCATCTTTCCCCCTTTCAGGTTCAGAAGCCCGGTCGTGGAATACCGGTAATTGAAAAGATAAGAGGCCCGGTGTTTTTTGCTCAAAGGTCCTTCGGAAGCGATATCTATCCCCATAATCCCCACTTGAAAAGTGTTTTCGTTCTTCCGGTTATTCCCGTTACGCAACTTCATGTCAAACACTCCCGATATGGCATTCCCGTATTCTGCCGGAAACGCCCCGGTAAAAAAGTCCGAATTTCCAAGTACTTGGGAACTGAGAGAGGAAAGGATTCCTCCGCCCAACGTAGCGATGTCCGCAAAATGGTTCGGATTCGGAATCTCTACGTCTTCCAGCCGCCATTGCAACAGATGAGGGGCATTGCCGTGAATGGAAATCCCGTTGGAAGAAACGCCCGGAGCCACTCCGGCAAAAGACGACACCAAACGTGCCGGGTCGTCAAACCCTCCCGCATAACGGCTCGCCTCTTCCACACTCAGCATACGGGCCCCGACAGTAGCCATCTTATTCATCGCCTCTTCTTTGTTCGTTCCGGCACGGATAACGACTTCATTCAACTCGTTCACGCTTTCTTTCAAAGGAATCTCCAGATACACCTCCTTGGCGGATGTCACGAGCACTTCCCTGAAAATGCCCGGCTCGTATCCCATAAAGGCAGCTTCCACCGTATAACGGCCGACAGGGACTTGCGATATGCCGAAACACCCAAGGCTATCCGTTACCGTTCCCATCCCGCCACCGGACAGCCTGACCGTGGCATACGATATCGGGGCTCCCGAACTTCCGTCTATGACAACTCCGCGTACAGTCTGTGCCGGACGCCCTTTTTCCGTCGCCACCTGCCCCCAGGCGGTGACGGATACGAACAAGACCGCCGACATCAACATCCGTCCGCTACAACAATACATTTTTCGGAATATTCTTTCCGATAACCCGGTTCTACTCATCTTCATGGCTTTATTTCATTTTTTGATTTCACCACGAAGATAAGGGACAGGACATCACCTGTTTCTTTAATGAGACGAACAGAACTCTTTTGTAGACCAAACACGGAACCGGAGCGATGAGAATCTTTCGGAAAGCGGCATAAAAAAAGGCTATCTATCCCAGACAGCCAATCTTTTTTGTTAACCTTAAATCTAATACTATGAAAAACACATTGCAAAGATACGGACTTTGGACAACATTCCAAATTTATCGGGCAAAACGGGGTATCTTATAACATGGTTTAATAGAAACGGCAAGTTCGTTAACATTTAACATAAATTCTTCCGGCATTAACTTATATCCCGGTCAATCTCCCCCTCAAGCCAGACCCAAACGATTTTCCCGCCGCCGTATCGCATAAAAAACAAACCTTTTGAATCCTTTCCGTGTTTATACCATAAAAACGAATTCGTACACAATATGAACGCTAAAGAGAAATACTGGAAATATTCCCTCATTGTCATCATCCTTTTCATGGGAGTCATCATCTTCCGCCAAATAACCCCTTTCTTGGGAGGATTGCTGGGAGCGCTTACCATATATATACTTGTGCGTACGCAGATGAGCCACCTGACGGAAAAACGGCAAATGAAACGCAGCATCGCCGCGCTGTTCATCATCGCAGAAACCGTCATGGTATTTCTCGTTCCTCTCGGACTGACCGTCTGGCTAGCGGTAAACAAACTTCAGGATATCAATCTGGCCCCGCAGACCATTATCGAACCTATCCAGCAAGTGGCGGGATTCATCAAGGAAAAGACGGGTTATGACGTATTGGGCAAGGATACGCTTTCATTCATCGTTTCCATTCTCCCGCGTATCGGGCAGATTATCATGGAAAGTGTCAGCAGCCTCGCGGTCAACCTGTTCGTCATGGTGTTCGTACTCTATTTTATGCTGATAGGAGGAAAAAAGATGGAAGCGTATGTCAACGATATCCTTCCGTTCAACGAAACAAACACACAGGAGGTAATCCATGAGATTAACATGATTGTACGTTCCAACGCCATCGGCATTCCTCTACTGGCTATCATCCAAGGAGGGGTCGCCACGATAGGCTACCTCATCTTCGGAGCTCCCAACATCCTGTTGCTGGGATTCCTCACCTGCTTCGCCACCATCATCCCGATGGTGGGCACGGCGTTGGTATGGTTCCCGACGGCCGCTTACCTCGCCATCACCGGAGACTGGTTCAACGCTATCGGGCTTTTCGCCTACGGTTCCATCGTCGTCTCGCAGTCCGACAACCTGATTCGTTTCATCCTGCAAAAGAAAATGGCGGACACGCATCCGCTCATCACCATTTTCGGAGTTGTCATCGGCCTGCCGATATTCGGATTTATGGGCATCATCTTCGGCCCGCTGCTGCTTTCGTTATTCTTTCTTTTTGTAGACATGTTCAAAAAAGAATATCTCGATTCACGAAATAACCTTCCTTCCGGATAAAGGAGCTATCGAAAAAATGCGTACTTTTGCAGGCGTAAAAACGACACTTTAATTCAATGGAAGCATTTACATTCAATACTGCCGAGCTGGTTCTTTTATCGGCGGCAGGCATTCTTCTTATCATTCAGCTCATTTACTATTTCGGGTTATACAACCGGATACACGTACATAACAAAGCGGCACGCAAGGAAGAAATCCGTTTTTCACAAGAGCTGCCTCCTCTTTCGGTAATCATCTGCGCGCGCAATGAAGCCGACAACCTGCGCAAGTTCCTGCCGGCTATCCTGGAACAGGACTATCCGGAATTTGAGGTCATCGTCATAAATGACGCCTCCACAGATGAAACGGAAGATGTGCTGGGACGTATGGAAGAGAAATATCCTCACCTCTATCATAGTTTCACACCGGACAGCGCACGCTACATCAGCCATAAAAAGCTTGCACTGACATTGGGAATCAAAGCCAGCAAGCATGACTGGCTCGTGTTCACGGAAACGAACTGCATGCCTGCCGGCAATCAATGGTTGAGGCTTATGGCACGCAACTTCACTCCTCAAACCCAGATTGTACTGGGATACAGCGGATATGACCGCACCAAAGGCTGGCTGCATAAACGTGTCGCATTCGACACCCTATTCCAGTCATTGCGTTATCTGGGATTCGCTTTGGCCGGAAAACCGTATATGGGCGTCGGACGCAACATGGCTTACCGGAAAGAACTGTTTTTCAAACAAAAAGGATATTCCAGCCACCTGAACCTGCAACGCGGGGAAGACGACCTGTTCGTCAATCAACTGGCAACCCGGACAAACACACGGGTAGAGACAGACTTCAACGCTACAATGCGCATACAGCCCGTCTACCGCTATAAAGACTGGAAAGAGGAAAAAATCAGTTATATGGTTACAGCCCGGTTTTATCGCGGCATCCAACGTTACCTGGCAGGTTTCGAGACATTTTCACGGCTGTTGTTTTACGTTGCCTGCATTACCGGACTGTGCCTGGGCATTCTCAACCTCCACTGGCCGGTTGCCGGACTCTCCTTATCTGCCTGGCTGCTCCGCTACGCCGCACAAGCCGTTGTTGTCAATCGCACGGCCCAGGAAATGGGAGGAGGCAGGAAGTATTATTTCTCACTGCCCGTATTCGATATCCTCCAACCGCTGCAATCGCTTAACTTCAAGTTATGCCGCCTTTTCCGGGGTAAAAGCGATTTCATGAGAAGATGACGGTTCCGCGCCCCCTGCCGGCAGGAAAGGGGGGAGCTACTCGTACCGCATGGAACTTGCCGGATTAATTTTGGTAATCAGAAAAGAAGGGCCGACAAGCATCAGGACAGAGGCAAGCAGCGTACCGATATTTATCAGAAGAAAAAACAGCATATTAAAAGAAACGGGAACCGTATCCACATAATAAGTCACCGGATCAAGCTTGAAAATCCCGAACTGGGACTGAAGAATGCAAAACGCCACTCCGATGACATTTCCCCAAAGCATTCCTTTGCCAATCAGGAATACGGCAAACCAGAGGAAAGTCTTACGAATCGTAAAGTTATCGGCTCCCAAGGCTTTCAGGATACCAATCATATTGGTACGTTCGATGATAATAATCAGCAGCCCGGAAATCATCGTGAATCCGGCAACCCCTATCATCAGGAACAGAATCACCCACACATTCAAATCCAGTAAATCAAGCCATGCAAATATCTGCGGATTCAGTTGTTCTATATTCCGCACATAATACACACCGCCCCATTTGTCTTTCCGGTTATCCGTATCGGCGGCAATCCGATACGTCGCATCTTCCAGCCGGTCATAGTCACGGACCTGCAATTCCACTCCGCTCACCTGCTCCGGCTGCCAGCCGTTCAGGCGGTTCACCAGGCAAAGGTCGGTCAATAAAAAAAGATTATCGTATTCCGAGAAATCGGTCCGGTAAATTCCCGCAATTGTCAGACGGCGGGCGCGAATATCATCCTGGATATAATAAGTATATATCTTATCTCCCAGTTTCAATTTCATCTTAGTAGCCAGCGCCTCGGAAATAAGAACCCGGTTGGAAGAGACCGAATCGCTGAAAACGGGAATCTCCCCTTCCACCAGATACTCTTTCATAAAACGGGGGTCAAACTCAGGCCCGACACCTTTCAGCACCATTCCCTGGAAAGCGTCGTCGGTCTTTATCATCCCCGGCTTGGTGGAATAACGCTGCACGTGGCTCACTTCAGGATAGCCGGAAAGGGCGGCAACCAGGCTGTCGTCCGCAACAACCGGATGTGTCTCGTAAGAATTGACCGCATCCAGATTCGTAATCTGGATATGCGAGCCGAACCCTATGACTTTATTCCGTACCTCACTTTTAAAACCGATAACCACCGCTACCGCAATAATCATGACCGCCAGCCCGAGGGCAATACCCGTCATGGCAATGAGGACTGCAGGCCGCGAGACCTGCTTTCCGCCATCGCTCTCACGATAGATACGCCGGGCTATGAAAAGTGACAAAGACAAACCGCTGCTTATTTAATCTTATTCCGTTCTTCCCGGATATGCCTCCAACGCTTTCTGCAAGACAAAAAGCGCACGGGTCAAATCCTCTTTCTTCAACACGTAGGCAATACGCACCTCATTGATACCGGAACCCGGAGTCGTATAAAAACCGGAAGCCGGAGCCATAAACACCGTTTGCCCTTCATACTCGAAGTCGGAAAGACACCAGGCGCAGAACTTGTCGGAATCATCCACCGGAAGTTTCGCCACCGTGTAGAAAGCGCCCATCGGGATGGGCGAATAAACTCCCGGAATACGGTTCAGGCCGTCAATCAGGCATTTACGGCGTTCCACATACTCGTCATACGTCTCCCGCGAATATTCTTCCGGAGCAGCCAGTGAAGCCTCCGCCGCAATCTGGCCTATCAGGGGAGGACTCAGGCGGGCCTGGCAGAACTTCATGACGGCATCGCGTATCTCTTTGTTCTTGGTAATCAGCGCGCCGATACGGATTCCGCATTCCGAATACCGCTTGGACACGGAATCAATCAACACGACATTATTCTCAATGCCTTCCAGATGGCAGGCGGATATGTAAGGGGAACCGGTATAAATAAATTCACGGTACACCTCGTCGGAGAACAGGAACAAATCATATTTCTTTACCAGGTCGCGAATCTGGTTCATTTCACGACGGGTGTACAGATAGCCCGTCGGATTATTCGGGTTGCAAATCAGAATCGCCTTGGTACGCTCGTTAATCAATTCTTCGAATTTCTCCACCTTCGGAAGCGAGAACCCCTCTTCGATAGTGGTAGCAATCGTACGGATTTTCGCTCCGGCGGAAATGGCAAACGCCATATAGTTGGCATAAGCCGGCTCCGGAACGATGATTTCATCTCCGGGATTCAGGCAGGAAAGAAAAGAGAAAAGCACGGCTTCCGAACCTCCGGAAGTGATGATTATATCATCTGCCGTAAGATGGATATTGAACTTGGCATAATACCCGACTAATTTCTCGCGATAGCTTCGGTAACCGGCACTGGGACTGTATTCCAGCACCTTACGGTCAATATTGCGTATCGCGTCAATCGCGGCCTGAGGGGTGGGCAGGTCAGGCTGTCCGATATTCAGGTGAAACACATGGATTCCCCGTTGTTTGGCGGCATCTGCCAAAGGAGCCAGTTTTCTGATAGGAGATGCGGGCATCTCAGTTCCGCGAATGGATATGGTTGGCATAATTTTAACTACAAATTACTTAATTACTATTTACTTTTTACACTTGGAACTGCAAATGTACGCAATAATTTGAATACAGAGACATAAAAACTTTAAAAACCTTAGTAAGGTTAAAATCGTTATGGTTTTATGAAAAGAAAGCTATACATTTGTCATACCGAAAACTTAAAACAATATCATAATGACTATACACCTTGTTTCATTCGCATCAATCCTTCACAAACAAGCCACGCTACGCAGTTCGCACGAAGCCATCCTGAGCGAACTTGAAAAATATTATACCATAAAGCTCGTCGATTATCAAGATATGGATAAATTGTCGGGGGATGATTTCAAAATCATTTTCATTGCCACCGGCGGAGTGGAAAGGCTGGTGATTCAACATTTCGAATGCCTTCCGCGCCCTGCCATCTTACTGGCCGACGGCATGCAGAATTCGCTTGCCGCCGCATTGGAAATATCCACCTGGCTAAGGGGAAGGGGAATGAAAAGCGAGATTCTCCACGGCGAGCTTCCGTCAATCGTCCAACGTGTACATATACTTTACAATAATTTCCGGGCGCAGCGTTTCTTATCCGGCAGGCGCATCGGAGTCATCGGAAGCCCGTCTTCCTGGTTAGTAGCCAGCAATGTGGACTATCTCCTCGCCAAACGCCGTTGGGGCATCGAATACATAGATATTCCCCTGGAACGTGTTTATGAACATTTTCAACAAATCACAGACGACGAGGTAGGCGCCTCATGCGCGGCGGTCGCTTCCCAGGCCCTTGCCTGCCGGGAAGGGACTCCCGAAGATTTAATCAGGGCAATGAAGCTGTACCGGGCTGTCAAAAAAATATGCGGGGAAGAGAAACTGGAGGCGTTGACATTGAGTTGTTTCAAACTGATTGAGCAGATTGACACCACCGGTTGCCTGGCATTGTCATTACTGAATGACGACGGCATTATGGCCGGTTGCGAAGGCGACCTCCAATCCATCTTTACCCTGCTCGCCGTAAAAGCGCTTACCGGCAAAAACGGATTCATGGCTAACCCTTCCATGATTAACACCCGCACCAATGAGCTTATCCTGGCACATTGCGCCATAGGGTTGAAACAGACGGAAAGATATATCATCCGCAACCATTTCGAAACGGAAAAAGGGATAGCCATCCAAGGGCTGCTTCCCACAGGAGACGTCACCCTGGTAAAATGCGGCGGCGAATGCCTGGACGAATACTACCTGTCTACAGGAACCCTGACCGAAAATACCAATTACATCAACATGTGCCGGACGCAAGTCCGCATCCGGATGAATACCCCGGCGGAATATTTCTTGAAAAACCCGCTAGGCAACCATCACATTATGATTCAAGGCAATCATGAAGATACGCTGAACGAATTTTTCCAGGCAAACGCCTGCAAGCGGACGGAATAAACGTTTTTCCGGATAAAATCCAAAACCATATTGCAACCAAAGGCTGCCTGAACTTGTGAAGCGAACCCTGTAAAAGCCGGATAAAACGTTTTCCGGGTTCACTTCACTCTGCCGGACAGCCTCTATTCACGCCTCATCAGAACGACGGATTCGTACAATCGATAGAAAATACAGTTATTTCATTCTCCGGCAATGTTATATTTTCAACCGTTTTATACCAGTAAGTCGCTCCGGATTCAGTCGTAATCCGGAAAAGTTTTCCTTTGCCGGTATCCTGGGCAGGTATTACGGCGCGAAACCGTTCTCCGGCAGGCTGCATGGTTATATATTCCGCCGCTTCATCCGGCTTTACAGTAACAGACTGTTTTGCCAAATCTATAACAGCGGTCTTTTTTGCACAAATATCCACACTTTTGATAACTTCTCCCTGCGGTACGGTGATTTCCGCTTCCACTCTTGCAAACTGATGTACAAACGATAAGGTTATCGATTCGTCATCTACCTGCGACGTCTCATTCTTCGCCGACAAAAAATCACTCCGGCTGTAACCATCTTCCTCCGACTGGTCCTGAGCTACGGCAAATTCAAAATTCACTCCGCGGATACCGGCCACATAGGGATAATAAGCATAAAAATTCAAGTCACTGCCATCAATGGGGAACGTAATGGACGACTCGGCCGTCCATGTCTTGCTGTTTGCAAGATAGTGATAATCCAGATTATCATGCAAGACCTCTTCCGTTCCCCGTTTCAGCCCGAAAATACCCACCTGGTCGCCGTCGCTGAAAAACGTCTTCTTGCCTTCCGTTACCGTACGGGTCCGGGATATTTCAAAATCAAACACAATCTCTTTTGCCGGCTGAGGGAAAGATTCATCCGTCACATCTTCCTGGCTGCAGGAGATGAACAAGGAAGCAAACAACGTCGTTACTCCCGCCAATATATATTGTCTTTTCATTTTCATATTGTCATTACGTATCTACAAATCAGTTTTTCCTTTTTAAAACGACATCGTCCAGATAGAACTCAACTCCCGCCGCTGTCGGGAAAAAGGCGACGAAGAAATCGGCCAAAGCTTCCGGAGTCGCTTCACGGATGCCGTCTTCCGCATAAGAATAAGGGTCTTTCAGCATCTTTGAGAAATCAAAGTCTAACGAATAAGACCGGTAAGTATCCGAAAGAGTAAACTGGACATACCCCGTATAAGGTTTGGCGCCGCTGATTTTATCATTCGCCATAAATACGTTGGTAGAACTCTTCCCCGACTCGGCTCCGGTAGTGCTGTCATTCGTTTTTATATAACATTTCATATTTTTCCCATTCGTGCCTTTCGCCTTAAACTCCAAAGAATACACCTGCGGTTTTGCATTTTTCATACGACAGGCTATGACCTGCCCATACCAGCTCCCCGCACCTTCGCCAAAACTTCCGTGAATCACATTCCGTCCGATTTCGTCATCCGATTCCACTCCGACAGACACAGTTCCTTTTTGCTGGAAACACCAGGTTCCTTCCGTTGTTTTCATCGGATCGGCAACAGGCTCCCACAGTCCCGCCGGCAAATCCTCAACGGCAGTCTGTATCCAGTTTTCCGACGCATATCCTCCTTCCGTGCCGCCCGGCTCCCAGTCTTTTATCGGCTCTTCTTCCGTCACGACTTCTATTTTATCCAAATCGACCCTTACCGTACAGACGTATCTCATCCCCCGCTCCAAGCGGTCCGTACCTTCCGGGATTTTCCAATGATACATACGGTTCATGCCGGGCAATTTGATTTCCGCTTCGTATCCTTCGGTAGAACTTGAAGGAAGTACCCGGCCGGAAGCGCCGTTTCCGTCGGTTAATGCGACAAATTCCATTGTTTTCACTTCCGACACCGACTCAAACTTGCCAGACAACAGATTAAAGTCCGCTTTCGTATTCATTCCGGACACTTTTATGACGGATTCGGTCAGATATTCATCTTTCACTCCGTCGCCCGCCTTTAATTGAAATATGATTTGCGACAATACCGGACGAAGCTGCAACACCGCTTTATTGTTATTCCGGCTCAATCCTTTGCCATTGTCCGCATAAAGAAAATCAAAATCGGAGTTCGACTCCTGTACGGCTACATTTATCGGATAAAGGGCATCCGCCAAAGTTTCTTTCCACGGATAATAAACCGCAATATCCACTTTACTGCCGTCTTCCGGATAATAGATTACATCGTCCGCAACGGCCGGAGTAAAATACCCTTTCGGCGCCACCGTTGTCTGATATTTCACGTTGCGATAAGGTTCGATGCATTCGGGCGTATTCTCTTTCAACAGATAGACACCGACCGTCTTTCCCGATTTCCATTGTTCTCCGGTATCCTCCGGGTCAAAAGAATACGCTTTCCCCGTCAATACGAGGGGCGTTTGCAGTGCTTGGCCGTTTCCCGGATTATCATCGTCACACGCACCGGACCCGAACACCGCCATTACAAGCATTACAGTGTTAAATAAATAATTCTTCATATCTTATTTTCATTTATCATCATTGATTTATAAATTCACAGTCACCGTTTTACCGCAAAAAGCTCCTTGAGGCATAGGGACACGGATACGTCTTTCTTTGTATGCCACAATGATTTCTTTCAAGGCCGGATTCATGGTAGCGTCGGTCACGGATATCTTTTCCCTGTCTCCCTCCTTTTCAATCAATACGGTACACGGAGAAGACACTGCCAGTTCCGTACCGTTCGCTTCCAACTTCCCGCCGGCCTGATAAAATACCGCTCCTAAAATATGGCCGTCCTTCGTTCCGGCGGCTTGAATCAAAGTATCGTTACGAAGTACCTCAAACGGCAATTCCGCGGCCGGCAGACCGTCTCCGGCATATACGGCATATCCGTACGTATCATCAACCGGGGTCTGAGAATGGTCTATCCACAAACGAAGGATATCCACCTGTCCGGGTAAGTCTTTTTTATTCCTGTTCGAACGGTTGCGTTTCACCCATTCCGTCTTCTTCGTTTCATACGCGAAAGATGCGTTCTTCGTATATTCCGGCAACACCGTATAAGCAAACTTGCCTTCTTGTATCACCCATACCGGCTTGCCTTCAACAAAAAAAGACCACTCCCCTTTACCGACCGGGACCTGTTTGCCGTTCTGCATCGCCACTATCCGGCTTTCATGCAAAGTCTGGTCAATCGCGGTACGGATATTTCCTTCCAATAGCGGATTCAGGTTGGTAATGCCGGCTCCCAACGCCAACATATAATCGCCGAACATAAAGTAGGATTTATAAGCTCTGACGCCATAAAGCACTTCATTCTTTGCAGCGCTCCCTTTATCATTCACACCTTCTTTTTCCGCCGCATTCATCTTTTCAAAAAGATATCCCGCCACTGCATTCTCCCCACCGCCGGCAGCCGCACCGGCAAAGTTATGTTTACTGCAATACCCGCGCCAGTTAGTCGTCGGGACAAGCTTGTCCATCCCTTCGCGCGCCGTCACTCCGGGGGTGGCTGTCACATCCCACGCACCTATTACTTTCATGTATTCATCTCCTCTTTTCTGGAACAAAGTCATACCGTCCGTCGGATAGAAATTGTATTCATCCGCAAAATCGACCGCACTTTCCAAACCGTCGCAACGCGCGGATGCCATATTTACCAGAATATGGTAACGGGCATTCTTCTTTATCAACTTGTCATTATTGAAAAACCACCGGGTACCGTTGTACAAGCCTTCTTCATACCCGTCCATCTTCAAAAGGCGCCTCTCCGCATCTTTTTGAAAATCACGCAGTTCTTCACGCTGCTTACTGTCAAAAGAATCAAGCCAGTCTTTCAATAGTTTACGGACCATCGGCAAAGTGCGTATGTCTTTCTGCTGCGGGTTATACTGTGCCGTAGCGCGGTCCAGATAAGGCAACGTATATCCTTTATAATAGAACCAACTGCTTCCCCGGAAAAAATTCAATAATGTCTCCACATTCTGTTTACTCAACTTACGTTCCCAAGGAGTATTCTTCAAGGCGGTGAGCAGGTCTAAAGCATAGATATTCCCATCAATCGGATACCCCCAGACAAGGCATTGCATCCCGTGTCCCCATCCGGCGCCGTCCGCCGTGCACCCTTCCGTCCAGAAGGCATCGTTATAAGTATTCTGCGACGTATAGCCAATCCCCCTCTGCGCCACTTCACTCAGGACATCAATCATCGGAATAGATTGATACATGACCGCTACAGGCAGTAAAGAACGATAGGCCAACGCATTTCCGCCGACCCACCACACATGGTTCCGGAAACGTTCCACCTGCACCACATTCTCATCCGTTTTATCATTCCGAAGCGGCTGGGTCCATGCCTGCAACCCCAGGACTTTTAACATATCGCAGGCTGCCGCCACTTCCCGGTCTTTATTTTTCCCCTTTTCCACCGCATCCATTTGTTTTAAAAAACAAAAGTAAATATTGACAGCCGCGGTAGGAATGGCGAAACAAGAGGCATGAAAACGGTGTACGCGATTGCTGCGGCTTATTTCCAGATTTCCGTAATACACGATGGCTTTCCGGCATTTCTCATAGACTCCCTTATCCAAAGAGATTCCCATACGATCGGCACGGAACTCTTCCGCAATCTTCCATATCCGGTTGAAAGCTTCCGTCAAAAAAAGCCCGATTTTCTCCTGGTTTTTACTTTCCCAGACCTGTTTCTCTTTTTCCGCCAAATCCGCAAACTGCCCATCTTCCCTCCAGTTGTCCAGAATCTCGGTTACAGACAGCTTAGGCAGCGTATATACCCTGTATCCGTGCCCGGCATAATAATCGCGGTATTTTTTTATCGCTTTCTCCTTTTCGCTGTCTTTGACCCGCTTTCCATCATCATAGTAACGATGATAATTATCAAAAGCCCACTTCTTTCCGGTCTCCTGTGCAGAAACGCACAGGGAGACCATCCCAAGGAACACAATGACATATAAATACTTCATCACCATCATTCAGCTCTTTCTTTGACTATTATTTTCATTTCCCTTACCACACTCTGCGAATTCCACCTATTGGTATTTAAAGCTACGAACGTAACCGTATATTCACCGGGAGCCGCATACGTATAACTGTAAGAAGGAGACTTCATATCCAGCGATTTGACAGGTTCCCCCTGGTCCGGCGCCACAGACGCCGCATCCATCTGCTGACTGACAGCCCAGACGTCAATTGCCGAGTTTTGCGTTTCTTTCGGCTGAAACAATAATTTCGAATCATCCGCGCCATAGTTTTTCTGTGATTTGCCTTTCAGATAAATATAAGTAAACCCGAATTCTTTAGAAGGGTTGGTCTGTGTGACAACGCTTCCTTCCACCTCCTTTGTCAAAGTCAAAGGCTGGACATCCACCCGCGGCTGGTCTTTATCCAAGCCCGGAGCTTCCGGAGTTTCATAACGGAAAGCCAGAAAGAATTTCTTATCTTTATAAGCGGAAAAATCAGCCTCATCCGAAACGCTTTCGGCACGTACGTTGTTTCCGGTACATGTAGGAACTTTCAGTTTCCCGTCTTCCGTACCCGAAAGTTCTATCCAGGTCGCTTCGTTTATTCCCTCTTCCGTATAAGCGCCGTTGAAATCTTCCGAAATGTAAATATGCATATTGGCCCTGTTCTGATAAGGCGCTTCGGTATATTGCTGCTTTATCGTATAAGAAAGTTTCATGGATTCCACTTCCACTTTAAGACGGTTCCTGTTGGCATACTTCTTTCCGTCCTCACCCGAATAGAAAACGATATAATCCGGATTTCCGCTGAAATCGAAAGTGATTTCATCTCCCGCATATATTTCCTGCATGTCATTGCGGAGAGCCACATCAAATTCGACGTCTTCCACCTTGTCCTGGTTACAGGAAACCAAAAGGGCGCCCGCCAATAACAATGAATATAAAAATCTCTTATTCATAATTTCATGTTGTTACAAAGTTGATACTACCAGTTTTCATTCTGCCCGCAAGTAGGGTTCGTGTTCAATTCCGCTTGCGGTATAGGAAGATACAAATGTTTCTCTGCGATATTAATGCCCGGCACAGCCTTTACACTGGACAGACTGTATCCGATTGTACTGCCGTCTTCATCTACGGACTGTTCTTTCAGCATCCGGATGCGGTCGAAATAATATTGCTTGCCCCAACGCCGCAACTCCATGTGCCGCGGCACTTCAAAACAAAGTTCCCTGGTACGTTCTTCACGAATAAATTCACGGAATTCTTCCTGGCTTGAAAAATCATCCAGCCCGACTTTATCCGCCCCGGCGCGTTCACGCACCTCATTCACCGCATCAACAGCTTCCTGTGTGGGATGTCCTTCAAGTTCATTGGCACATTCGGCAATCATCAGCAGGACATCGGCATAACGCATCACAGGGAAATTGATTGAAGAACAGTTGCGCGCCCACGGACGTACCGGGTCATATTCCGCTCTCCATTTTCCCGGATTTCCATCCGTTTTTTTCTCTTTCTCTTCATCGGTGTATATCACTTTCCGTACTTTCCCGTTTACCGACTCATATTTATAATCACCGAAATTCCACCATTTACGCGCATCTCCTTCTTCATACATCTTGAAAAGTATCCGCGTGCCGTCATACCAGGCATAAGCAAAAGGATAATCGGGGTCAGTCTGGTTGCCCTGGCTAATCCCCAGATACAACCCCACACGTCCGCTTTCATTTGTCTTATCCAGCCCGTTTCCGTAAAATTCCACTTCAAACATGCTTTCCCGATAAGTCAAATCGTATTTATTCGAACACATATTAATAAACATGGCCTGATAGCCGTTCACCCCGTCAACCTCCTGATAGAGCCGGTGCAGATTGCTGTTCTTCACTTCACGCGCCCATTTCAGAGCTTCTCCCCACGTATCCGCTTCTACCGGATAACCTGCCTGCCACATATAAGCGCGTGCCAGCAAAGCCTGCACGGTCGTCCGGGAAATCCGTCCGGGAGCATTCAGTTCGTCGGCAGAAAGACAGACCGGTTCCGCATCCAGCAAATCCCGGATAATCTGCTTATAGATTTCCGTCTGGGGAGATTTTTTCAATTGCTGGTGGGATAAGTCACGCACCACTTCCAGCCGCAAGGGGACCTCTCCCCAGAAAGCCACCAGATTCATATAAAAAAGAGCCCTCAAGGCTTTCGCCTCTCCAATAAACATTTCTTTCATCCTCTCGCCGCCGCACTCTTCACCCGTACGCCCGGACAAGGCGGTTATATAATCATTGGCGCGATTGATTCCTTCATACAAATCCTGCCATGTACGTTCGATTTTGGAGTCGGTATTATTAAAGTTATAATTGGACACTTGGATATAATCTTTTCCGTAGTCGCGGTTATAGACCAATATGTCTGTTCCCGCATCCAAATCTCCCCAAAGGAAACAGCCGTATGTTCCTTCCGCTCCAAGTTTATCGTAGATTCCCACAAGCCCTGCCATGCAGCTCGTCTCGTCATGGTAAAGGTTATTCTCGTCCAGGCTGCCGTAGACCTCCGTTTCCAAAAAGCTACAAGAGGAAAAAGACAACATCACCAAACCTGCCATACAAATTATATTTCTCATAATATTCATTTTTATACAAATCGTTTTTATAAACCGAGTTTAATACCAAAAGTGTAAGATGTGGTTTTCGGATAAGCCGAATAGTCAAAGCCACGTGTCAAAGCCGAATTCCGCGTAGAGACTTCGGGGTCGTAACCTGTATATTTGGTCCATGTCCACAAGTTCTGCCCGCTGACATACAACCGCAACGAACTAATGCCCAGACGTTTGATTAGCTTCACCGGGAAATTATACCCTAACTGTACATTTTTCAAACGGAGGAAAGAGGCATCCTCCACTACCCTGCTGGTATTCAAGTTAGTCAGATTACGATTGACGGCACATAAATAATTTGTATAATTGCCTTCCGTATAAGTCCCGTCACCGTTATCCACCCTGGGTGTCCAGTGGTTCATGGCGGAAGCCAGTTGGTTGGTGTGTTGCCCGCGCAAATCCTCCAGTTTCGCACGATTGTAATTAATCACGTCATTGCCGTACGACCATTGGAAAAATATACTCAAATCAAACCCTTTATAAGAGAAATTATTCGTGAAGCCTCCGGTATGGACAGGCAGTCCGTGTCCGATTACAGTCTGGTCTTCCGTAGTCACCTTGCCGTCTCCATTGATATCGCGCAACTTCATGTCGCCCGGCTGGATTGTATTGCGTTCCTGGGTGTTATTAGGAATGCCGTCTTTTAAAACAAACACCCCCGGCGACACTTCATTGAAATCTTCATACTGATAAACGCCGTCATACACATAGCCGTACATCTCCGAAAGCGGATGCCCTACACGGGCAATGTACAAATTGTCAATCGTGGGATACTGAATCCCCGACACCAGAAAATCCTGGTCACCGGACAGGCCGGTGATTTTGCTCTTGTTAAAGGAGATGTTAAAATTGGTCGTCCATTTAAAACGTCCTCTTTCTCCGGTAAAGTTCACTGTGTTGACAGAGATTTCCAGTCCACGGTTGCGGATGCTTCCGATATTCTGTTGTATCTTATCAAAACCGATGGACAAAGGGACGTCGGCATTTAACAGCAAATCTTCGGTCTCTTTATTGTAAATATCAATCTCACCGCTGATACGGTTATTGAACAAGCCGAAGTCAAGCCCGATATTCGTCTGGTAAGTCGTTTCCCATCTCATCTCTTTGTTGGGCATCTGGGAAATGTATATGGCCGGATTATCTATGGAATTATTAAACGCATAGTTCTGGTCTCCCGAATACAACAATTGCGAAGGATAATTACGGTATGTATTGCAGTTGCCGGTAGCTCCCCAGCCGACTCTCAACTTCAGATTGGACAACCATTTACGCACAGGCGCCATGAAAGCTTCTTCCGAAATACGCCATCCGAAAGAACCGGAAGGGAAATATCCCCATTTGTGGTAAGGGAAACGTGAAGTCCCGTCGGCACGTATGGTAGCGGTCAGCAAATAACGCGATTTCCAGTCATAGTTGAAACGGGCAAAATAAGAAGCCATCTTATCGTCAAAATTGGTAGAAGTCAACTTGTCGGGCGTACCGTTGGAAATTCCCCAGAAACCGAGAGCGTCCCAAGGAACCATAGAAGAACTGGCTCCCAGCACGGAAGTGGTACGGCTGCTCAACGAACCTCCCAGCATGGCGGTAATGTTATGCCCTTGCAGCTTTTTCCGGTAGGTCAGCGTATATTCGTTCGACCATCCGTCCCATTCCTTATAACTGAAATTACCGTTCGAATGCTTGGCCGAATAACGCGGGTCTCCCCAATAAGTGTCCGCATTGTTGTAAGTCTCGCTACGGTCGGTGCGCCAGTTATAAGCAAATGTCGCCCTGAACGTCAGGTCCTTTGCAATGTCCCAATTCAAATAAGCATTCATGCTTAACTGGCGGCTTCGCGTTTTCGAATAAATGTTCTCGATAGTCTTGACCGGATTATACGGATAGTTGGGATTGTCCTGCAACAATTCATCTTCCGCTTCTTCCGAATCCGAATAAAAAACCGGACGATAGGCCAATACCTGATACAAGAAGTACTGGGTAGACCCTCCGCCGCCCTGTGAAGGCGCGGAACCTCTGGATATATTATTGGCGAAGTTAAAGGTGACGCCGGTTTTTACTTTTTTGGAAATCTGCTGGTCAAGAGTCATGCGCGCTTTCAAACTTTCATAAGAAGAATTGATGATGATTCCCTGTTGGTTGTAGTAGGATACGCTTGAACTGTATTTCGTATTTTTAGTGCCTCCCGTCAACGACAAATGATGGTTAGTCATCGGAGCGGCACGAAACACTTCATCCTGCCAGTCGGTAGAAGGGATGCCGGTATAATCGTCCAGAACGCGGTTGCGTCCCAATGCCTCGTCATACCTGTAATAGGTTCTCGCCATTTCCGAATCGCTGAGTATCTCTTGCTGCAGGGCGACAAAGTCCCGTCCTTGAAGCAATTTCAAGAAATGGGGCTTGGCCTGGTAAGTAATGTAACCGTCATAAGTGACGCGGGGAGCGCTTTCCATCCCTCGTTTGGTCGTAATGATAATAACTCCGTTTGCCCCCCGCGCACCATAAATAGCGGTTGCGGACGCATCCTTCAATACGTCGATAGATTCTATGTCATTGGGATTCAAAGCCGCCGGATTGGCATCTTCCGTGGCAAAGCCGTCAATAACATACAAAGGAGTGCCGTCCGAAGTGTCGGAAATGGTATTGCTGCCCCGAATCACGATATTGGCCTCCGCTCCGGGCTGCCCGTCACTGCTTACCACTTGCACGCCGGCTATCCGTCCTCCCAAAGCCTGGTCAAAAGAAAGCACCTGGCTTTTATTCAGCTCCTCCATATTGACTTTGGCGACAGAACCGGTCAAGTCGCTTTTTTTCACGGTAGCATACCCCACAGCCACGACTTCGTCCAAAGTGACTCCGTCTTCTTTCAATACTACATTCAACGTCTTTTTGTTTCCCACGGTCACTTCTTTGCTTGCATAACCGATAAATGAAATCACAAGTACGGAAGATTTGCCCGGGACAGAAATCTTAAACATCCCGTTCATGTCCGTAATAGTCCCGGTCTTCCCGCCCTTCAACATCACATTTGCCCCGATGACAGGCTCATTCGCCTCATCCATCACTTTACCGCTGACCGATATCTGGGCACACACCAAAGTGAATGAACAAAACATCATCAGCAGCAAACCGATACGTTTCGAAAGTTGTCCATTTTTCATAATATAAATCGATTGAGTTATTAATTAAGTTTTCTTGATTTCATTTTCTTTTCCAAATCCCGTTTCCGGCCCAAAGCTCCCGGGAAATGATAATCGGCAGTTTTGTTTGAGTCGCACCCTGCCGTCAGGACAAACATGCCCGCAAGAGTTAAAATAGTGTATTTCATATCCGATTTGTTTTCCGGTTACCGTTCATTGACGGCACAAATATAACCGCAGCCCGCCAAAGGCTCCCGGGCCATGCATACAAAATACATACGCTATGCGTACAACCGCATCCGGAACCGGTTATGTATCCACAACGCATAAATTATGTACTCACATTACAGCTCTATTTTCACAAAAGGCGTATATTTGCGTTGCGAATTTTAGTATCCTGACGTCTATGATTATAAAAAAACACCTCTTTCTTATCTATCTATCCGTTGCCTGCATCATAAAAGGACAAGCGCAAGATATTTCCTTTGGACATTTGACAACCAATGAAGGACTTTCCAACAATGCAGTCATGACAATGTACCAGGACGAACGGGGGTTTATCTGGTTAGGGACCAGGAACGGAGCGAACCTGTACAATGGAAACGAATTCAAAATATACAAATTCAAAAAGAACGACCCCAACAGTTTAATTTATAACAACGTCAACCAGATTACAGGAAATAAAAACGGAGAAGTCTATTTCATGACTTCCAAAGGCATATCCGCCTTCAACATCAGGAACAATACGTTCACGACACTGATACGAAAAGAAGTGAGGGCCATGTTTTTCCATAAACAGCTATATGCGGCCCACAACAACAAGCTGTATAAATATGACGGGAAACAATTCGGAACTTATTACGAACTGCCTCAAGGGAACAAAATAACAGCGCTTCACGTAAGCGACAACTACATTCTGATTGGCACGGAAAATCATGGCTTATTCCGCCTGAACCGGCAACGCCAACTGTCACATCCCATATCCAAAGGAAACATCTCCACTATCTTCCAGGACTCGTCCGGTAAATACTGGATAGGAAGTTGGGAACACGGGCTTTTCGTCATGGATGACAATCAGACCGTTAACTTCCGGTATGAAGAGAAAGACCCGTCCAGCATCAGCTCCGACTTTATCCGCTGTTGCTGTGAAGACAAACAGGGTAACTTATGGATAGGGACTTTCAACGGGCTCAACATGTTCCGCCCGGACTCCCGGACATTCACACGGCATCTGAAACGTGAAAACGGGCTGAGCCACTCTTCAATCTGGAGCCTTCTCTGCGACCATCAAGGCAGTATATGGGCGGGGACTTATTTTGGAGGGGTCAATTACTTCAACCCGAAAAGCCAGATATACAATCATTACCAGGCATCGAAAACTACGGATGAAGGATTAAGCTCTTCCATCGTAGGACGCATCACGGAAGACAGCCGGCACAATTTATGGATAGGGACCGAAGGAGGAGGACTAAATAAATACGACCCGCAAAAACGGAAATTCGAATGGTACAAGCACAACAACCTGCCCGGCAGCCTTTCGCATGACAATGTGAAGGCGCTTTATTACGACCCGCTACGCGAGATTATCTGGATAGGGACTCACTTGGGCGGGCTCAATAAAATGGATCTGAAAACGAAAACATTCACCCACTATCTCCACAACGAGAATGACCCCGAATCGCTTCCTTCCAACATCATCAGAGATATCATCCCTTATAAAAAGCAATTGCTCATAGCCAGCCACGCAGGTGTCTGCATATTCAACCCGGAGACCGGCAAAGTCAAACGCCTGTTCCAAACTCCGCCTTACAAGATAACAGACGCCAAAGGACTTTTTATCGACCACCGCGGAACCCTGTGGATTTGCGGAGACGGCAACGGCGTATATTCTTACCGGTTCGACAGCGGGGAAATCACCAATTACAAATACAACCATGCATCGGAACACGGATTGAGCAGCAACAGCATCAACCGGATTTATGAAGACAGCCAGCACAGGCTATGGCTGTGCAGCAATGAAAGCGGCATAGACCTCTACCGGTATGACACTGACGATTTCCTGAACTTTGACGAAGCCAGGAACGAGCTGGCCAGCGACTGCGTGTATGACGTATGCGAGTTGTCGCCCGGCAGACTTCTCTTTACTACGGATGTCGGCTTCTCCATCCTGGATTGCTCCACGCAGAAATTCAAAAACTACGACCGCAAAAACGGGGTTCCCCTTCTGGCTGTCAACGAACGTTCCTTATATAAATCCAAGCAAGGGGAAATCTTCATCGGAGGAATCGACGGAATGGTTTCCTTTAAAGAAAAAGACATCAATTATACATCCGAAGATTATGCAATCTCCCCTTTCCGCCTCATTGTCAACGGCGGGGAAGTTACCGTAAACGATAATAGCGGCATTTTAAAAGAGGATTTAAGCGTGACAGACAGAATCGTCCTCAAATCCAGCCAATCCATGTTCAGCATAGAATATGCCGTATCAAACTACATATCGACCGCTAAGGACGAGATAGAATATTTCCTGGAGGGCTTCTCCAAGACATGGACCGCTACGCGGGGACAAAACACAATTACCTATACCAACCTGAATCCCGGAAAATATACCTTACTGGTGCGTATGAAAAACAACCGGCCACAAATCCCGGAAAGCCGGTTGGAAATTGTCATACTTCCTCCTTTTTACCGGAGTGTATGGGCTTACCTGTTTTATTTCATCCTTACGGGCGGCGTTCTCTATTTCCTGATTCGTACCTATAATAACCGTATCAAATTACAGGAGTCGCTGAAATATGAGCAGAAACGCACCGAAGACATCGAGCGGCTCAATCAGGCTAAACTACGTTTCTTTACCAACATATCACACGAATTCCGCACTCCGCTGACATTGATTATAGGCCAGATGGAAATGTTGCTGCAAGTTCCTTCATTCGCCCCAACTGTCTATAACAAGATATTAAGCGTTTACAAAAGCAGCCTGCAACTACGGGAACTGATTACCGAACTCCTCGATTTCCGCAAACAGGAACAGGGATATATGACAATCAAGGTCAATGAACACAACATCGTTGATTTTCTCTATGAAAACTATCTCCTTTTCCAGGAATACGCCATACAACGGCAAATCACATTCAATTTCCATAAAACCAACGACTGCATCAATATATGGTATGACGCCAAGCAGTTGCAAAAAGTTATGAACAACTTGATTTCCAATGCTTTCAAACACACCAAAGAAGGAGGAGAGATTTCGGTTTCCGTACGCAAGGGCAACCGGGAAGCAATCATAGAGGTGACTGACAGCGGAACAGGTATTTCCCCGGAAGATATCGATAAAATATTCGACCGCTTTTACCAGGCCGACCAGATAGAATCCCTGTCTTATACAGGAACCGGCATAGGATTATCCTTGACTAAAGGCATTATCGAACTGCATCATGGTACTATCGACGTGTATAGCGAACCCGGAGAGGGAACAACATTCTGCGTCCATCTCAAAACCGGCAATGCGCATTTCACTCCCGAACAACTCGACAAACGGCAGGAAGAGGCACAACTGGACTTGGAAAACGTCACACATTTTCAAGAGATGCGACAACAGTCGTTGCTCGACCAGGAAATCATGAACGACAGAACGGTCGAGAAAAGCAAGGAGGCCCGGATACTCATCGTAGAGGACAACGGCTCTCTCCGCGAAATGCTTGTCAGGATATTCGAAACGTTTTATATCGTCAGCACCGCTTCCGACGGGCGCGAAGGATGGGAAAAGGTACAATCCGAACATCCCAATATCGTACTAAGTGACATCGTCATGCCTGAAATGTCGGGAACGGAGTTATGCAAATTGATAAAAGAAAATATAGAGACTTGCCATATTCCCGTAGTGCTGCTTACGGCACGCACCGCAATCGAACACAATCTGGAAGGACTCCGCCTGGGAGCTGATGATTATATCACCAAGCCGTTCAATGTCAATATCCTGCTTTCCCGTTGCAACAACCTGGTGAACAACCGCATCTTGCTGCAAGAGAAGTTCAGCAAACAGCCGCAGGCCACCCACCAGATATTAGCAACCAATCCATTGGACAAGGAGTTAGTCGATAAAGCGATGAGAGTTATCGAGAAACATATCGATAATGTGGAATTCAATGTAGATATACTGGCGCATGAGACAGGCATCGCCCGCACCAAGCTGTTCACCAAATTAAAAGCCATTACCGGACAGACACCTTACGAGTTTATTCTGACCGTCAGGCTGAAACGCGCCGCCATCATGCTCAAAGAGAATCCGGAGTTCAACATCTCGGAAATTTCCGACCGGCTCGGATTTTCATCTCCCCGGCAATTCAGCAAATGCTTCAAAGAGAAATACCACGTAGTGCCGCAGATATACAGGAAAGGAGAAAGCATGAACGACGAAGTGGAAAAAATAGAATAAAATGTATGCAGAAAGTATCATTCATGTACGCATAATACACTGTATTCCGATAAAAACAATCGTTATTTGCAAACGAAAACAGATATAGGTCATTCATTAGTAAAAAAGAAAAGCCATGAAAAAGATTTTTTTACACGTTCTTTGTTGCCTTACAGTTGTCACCTTACCGGTATGTACGGTCTTTTCACAAAAGATAGATAATCTGACAGAACTCAAACGGCAATCGAAAAACGAATTGTTCCACCGGTTGGAGAAGGCTCCGCGTACCCCCGCTTTCGAATCCGAAGGATATTGGGTATGGGGAAGTTCCGTCGTGAAAGGAGACGACGGCAAATATCACATGTTTGTCTCCCGTTTTCCCAAATCACTTCCTTTTCATCCGGGATGGATGATAGCTTCGGAAATTGTGCATGCCGTATCCGGCAATCCGGCAGGGCCTTACCGATTCAGCGACGTGGCTCTTCCGGCACGTGGCGCACAATATTGGGACGGCCGTTCCACCCACAACCCGCGCATAATGAAGTACAAGGGCAAATATTATCTTATTTACATGGGCTCTACCCATCCTTTCACGGAACCGGCATACGACAAACTGACTTTGAGCAGCCCGTGGTGTATCGTAGGCCGTTCCAACAAACGAATCGGACTAGCCGTATCCGACAGTCCTTACGGCCCGTGGAAACGTTTCGACGAGCCGATATTAAAAACAAAGCCTAATACTTTTTACAGTTTCCTGACTTCCAACCCGTCTCCCGTTCTTCAGGAGGACGGCTCGGTGATGATGATTTTCAAAGGACGCGCACATACCCGGAACGGGGAATACTCAAACATGTCGTTGGGTGTCGCTTACGCTCCTTCTATCGAAGGGCCTTACACCGTGCTCAACAACGACCGCCCCATCTTTCAGGTGGACGGGCAAGGAGAAGCGGAAGACCCGTTTCTATGGAAAGACAAAAGGGGATTCCACATCATATTTAAAGACCATGTAGCCAAATTCACCGGCGAAAGAGGCGGCGGCGTTCTGGCGCATTCCCAAGACGGCATCCACTGGACTGTCGACAAAGACCCCAAAGCCTATTCACTGACGATAGAATGGGAAGACGGGAAGATAGAAAAACAAGGACAACTGGAACGCCCGTTCCTTTTATTTGACGAGAACGGGAAAATGACACATGCTTTCTTTGCGACAATGGACGGGCCCGGCGGATTTGAAAACGCAGGCAAATCATGGAATATGGTAATTCCCATAAAACAGGCTGAGTAATTCACTGTATCTGCCCTATTGGGGGACATTTCATCCCAATAGGGTATCTTCCCAATTACCGCCATGCCTCTCCACCACTGTTTTATAACCTGCTTTTTTCAACGTATCCAGCGCTTCGGGACGTCCGCTGTTGATTCGTTCGGGATAGTGCGCATCGCTATTCACCTGCACCCGGATGCCTAACTCTTTCAAGAAGGAGAAATATCGCTCATTGGGGTAGAACGTGCCCAGTTCATGATAGGCTTTGGTATTAATCTCGACAATATACCCGCGTCCGGCAATCGCCTCGAAATACTCACGGACCAACGTATCGTACCAGGTTTCGTCAAGCAGTCCGGGACGGTAACGGGAAGCGTTATAATGCATCTTGTCCGCATGCCCGACAATATCAAACCCTCCCAGCTCTACCATCCGAAGTAAATTCCCGTAATAAAGACGAACGACGTAATCCAGGTCGCCGTCAAAATGCTTATCCACCAATTGACGGAAAATATCCGCCGGTGTGTCAATATCGACAATCGTCCCCGCCGGCGAATACAACATGTGCACGGAGCCGATGCGGTAGTCAAGAGGCAATTCCTGAAAACGGGATGAAGACGGGTTGTTGTCCGCATCCAGGTAATCAATTTCAAGGCCGACGGCGAGTTCTATCCTGTCTGCATATTTTTCTTTCAGGCGGGAGAACTCGGAAAGATAATCATCCATCCGGTCCCACTCCATCGTCCACGCAGTAGAGAAAGGCAACGGGGCATGGGAAGAAATGCCATAAGACGTGAAGCCTTCGCTAATTGCGAAACGAATAAAATCTTCCATATTGGCACGCCCGTCACAATACAGGCAATGGCTATGATAATTGGTCTGGTTTGTCATACAGTTTAATGTTATCAGGTTCTTTCATAATAGCGCCGGATGATCCCAATGCCACAATCCGGATTCGTGCCATCGAAGTGGCACGGTTATGCCATCGCATTGGCACTCCGATGCCACCGCGGTGGCACAGTCATGCCAACAAAGCGGCACGACTCAGTTTTCTATCTCACTCAGTTCCAACCAGCGCATTGTTTTCTCGTCAATCAGGTCGTTCACTACCGGCAAGCGCTTAGACTTCTCCGTCAGCTCGTCTATGGAAAGCGTTCCACTGCAAAGCTGTTCTTCAATCTGTGCTTTCTCGGCTTCCAGTCCGGCAATCTCTTTCTCCAATTGCTCGAATTCACGCCTTTCCTTGAAACTCATTTTCCGCTTATCATTCAGACGGACACGGGCTGTTTTCTCTTCCTGCGTCTTTTCCGCCTCTTTCTCCTTTTGCGTTTTCGCTTCTTTCCAGTTCCGGTAATCCGTATAATTGCCGGGGAAGTCGCGGATGTCTCCCTGCCCGTTGAATACCATCAGATGGTCTACCACTTTATCCATAAAGTAGCGGTCGTGGGAAACGACGATGACGCATCCCTTGAAATTCCGGAGATACTCTTCCAATACATTCAGGGTGATGATATCCAAATCGTTGGTGGGTTCGTCAAGCACCAGGAAATTCGGATTACGCATCAGAACCGTACAAAGGTACAGACGGCGGCGTTCGCCTCCGCTCAGTTTGTAAACGTAACTGTGCTGGGTTTCAGGAGTAAACAGGAAATGTTGCAGGAACTGGGAAGCTGTCAGCTTCTTTCCATTGCCCAGTTCAATCACTTCGGCGATATCCTGCACCACGTCAATCACTTTCATTTGCTCGTCAAATTGAAGGCCGTCCTGGGAATAGTAACCGAAACGGACTGTCTCGCCGACATCTACCGTACCGCTGTCCGGTTGTATCTGCCCCATCAATATCTTGATGAATGTAGATTTCCCCGTTCCGTTGTTTCCCACAATCCCCATTTTCTCATAACGGGAAAAGATATAGGAAAAATCATCCAGAATCTTCAAGTCTCCGAAGCTTTTATAGAGATGTTCTGCTTCGAATATCTTGCTGCCGATATAGGAGGCTTTTACTTCCAGTTTCACATTATCATTCCGGATACGCTGCTTGGCTACTTTCTCCAATTCATAA
This sequence comes from uncultured Bacteroides sp., assembly GCF_958445495.1. Taxonomy (GTDB): domain Bacteria; phylum Bacteroidota; class Bacteroidia; order Bacteroidales; family Bacteroidaceae; genus Bacteroides. Next base: position 68,229 of record NZ_CAUCSQ010000001.1, read on the forward strand.
AAGGCATCTTCCCGGTAACGGGCTTTATGCCCGCGCGCCTGCGGCATCCGGCGCATCCAGTCAAGCTCAGTGCGATAGAGGTTGTTGGCGCGTTCTATTTCCACGCTTTTCGCGTCAATCCGCTCCTGGCGTTTTTCAAGGTAATAGCTGTAATTGCCTTTGTACTGATAGAGCTGCCGGTTGTCTATTTCTATGATTTCCGAACACACACGGTCAAGGAAGTAACGGTCATGCGTCACCATCAGCAGGCTGAGGTTTGTACGCCGAAGGTAATCTTCGAGCCATTCGGTCATATCCAAATCAAGGTGGTTGGTAGGCTCGTCGAGTATCAGCAAATCCGGTTCGGTAATCAGGGCGTTAGCCAAAGCGACCCGTTTCAACTGTCCGCCGGAAAGGTGTTTCACCTTCTGGTCGAAGTTACGGATTTTGAGCTGTGAAAGAATCTGCTTGGCTTTCTGCTCGTATTCCCATGCTTTTTCCCGGTCCATACGCTCCAAAAGCTCGTCCAGCCCCGGATGGCCTTCGGTTTCCATACAACGTTCATATTCCTTTATCAGCTCTACGATGCTGTTGCCATGATGGAAGCAGGCTTCAAGAACAGTCAATTCTTCCGGATATTGCGGGTCTTGTTCCAGGTAATCGACGCGAAGGTCACGGCGGAAGGCTATGCTCCCGCTCTCATACCCCTCTTTGCCTGCGATGATATTCAGCAAGGTGGTTTTCCCGCTGCCGTTCTTAGCGATTAAACCCACACGCTGCCCTTCGGCGATACCGAAGGATATATTTTCAAAAAGGACCAAATCGCCGAAGGATTTGGTCAGGTTGTCTACTTGTAAATAAGGTGCTGCCACAGAATCTAGCGATTTATCGGTTGACAGTTATAAACTGGTAACCAATGATTTATATTCTTCAATTATATTACAGGATTGCCCGGCCTTTTGTTTGCTCCAGACGATTTTCATCGGGTCTATGACACGGTCTTTGTATTGGAGGACGGGGGCTTCGCGGTTACCGTCAATCAAGGTTTTCCACTCCATGCCTTCCACTTCATTGGTAAGTATCACGCATACCGTTATGCCGATTGCCAGCCACTCTTCTTTTTTCTTCCTGCCAATCTTGCCGCTGTCAACCACTTGTTGAAGTTTCTCCAAATCATCTTCTGTTCCCTGGAAGTCTTTTTTCAGCTCCCGTTTTACAGTGGACACCGCCCATTCATACCCTTCATTGACCTGATAAATCTCGGAAAGACGAATCGGAATGAGTTCCGCCGGATATTTCTCTCCTTCCTTACGCACCTCCAACGTGGCGATTATCTCTTCCGCCTCTTTCGTGCTGCCTCCTTTGGGTACGGTAAACGAACATTCGAAAGCGACATCGGCAATGCCTGCAACCCACACATGGGAAGTGTAATAGGTCCCGTCTTCCTGAAACATTTCTTTACTGTAGGCACAGTCTAACGTGCCGACTTTTACCGGCGAAGCCGAATCGTTTTCCTTCAATTCCCGGCGCACGGTATCTTTGCCGTAAGCGGCGTCTCCCTTAAATGCGGATATACGAAAATTTCCCGTCCATACATCGGGGTTATAGAAAAGAAAAGAACCTTCGCCGTCTTCGAACTCATTCCAGTCTGACGGATAATTCATGGAAAACCATGCTCCGGGAGAGATAAACTTCTTGCCTTGCATCCTTTTTTCATTAAAATGATTACCGGACAAAAATACAAATTAATTTTGAATTACGGATTTCGACGGATGAATAAGAGCTGTCATTTCCCGATAGGTTGTATTTTCCTCCGCACTTCTCTGGATATTTCCAGAAACATATAGTTCAATCTCCCGGAATGGATGCCTTCCTTATTTTCTTCATATTTCTTATTGGCATACTGCTTGGATTTCTCAAAAGTGAGCAATGACATTTCATTCTGCGACTTGCCTGCCATCGTGGAGTCCAACTGTTCGTCCGGGAAAAAATCATCCAGATTGACATCGCCAATCATGGTTGTTTCGAGAAAGTTCTTGTTTTTATGGGAATGGTCTGTATAATATCCTACGAACATGTGTCCCGGCGTACGCACCAGGATAGGTTCGATATTGATGGCACGGAGCAGGGATGCCAGCAGCACGCTGCCGTCTACGCAATTGATTTGCGAAGAATCCAGCGCATCGTCAAACGTACGGACACGCTGTGAGAAAACGACATTGCTCGAAAGGCTGGTATTGGAAACGGAACTATAACGGAACTTACGTTTCTGCAATGCGTTCCAAAGGGCATATACCTGCCTGTCTACCGCACCTTCCGCCTTACTCTGATACCCTAGAAAACGGTTTACGATGCGCGTGTCCAGCGCTTCACGGAGCAACCGGTCAATCATCGGATTCTCTTCATTCACATAGGCGGCAAAAAAGATGCTGGTATCATGGAATTTCGTCCCGTTCGCCACGTATCCCAGCAGGCATTCGTTAATGCTACGCACAGAAAAAGTGCGGACCCGCTGCCCCGCGTCTTCCCCGTTCATCTCTATTTTCACCGCTACGCTAACGGGTTCGGCCTGCACGTTATTTTTCAACGCTTCATAGTTCCAGATGATATCAGGATAGACCGTGTAGGTCGTCCGCGGTTTGTTCAACACGAATTCCGAGATGGAACGGGAAAAGAAAGGCGTTTCCGCCACTTCAATGCGCACACGGCTGTAGGCTGTCTTTGACTTGACCCGGACGGCAATACAGGATTTCGGATTTCCCAGGTACATGGAGTCCGAGGGGACGATTACTTGCGCATCGGTAGTAGCCACCGACAATATGGCCGAGGGAAAGATGTTCCCTCCCAAATCATCCGTAATTTCAAAACCTGCGCTTAAAGAGGCGTATTTGAAAACGGATATCCCTCCTATCAAAAGGAAAAAGACGATGAATGCCCCTATCACTTCACGTCTGCGGTATTTCAAATCAAACTTTATCATCGTTTACAAACAACTTTTTCATGTATAGTTCATTTCTCTAACAAAGATAAGGATAAAAAACGAAAATAGAAGCGGATGCAAGAACAGACGCTCTTTTTCAAATGTAATATGATTGTAATATTTGTTTCATTCACCCGTAACAAAGTCTCGCCATCTTTGTCCCGAAATAAAAAAAAGACTAACTTTGTCATATCACATTAATACATGTATCTTTATGAATGATTACCGTATTTTAGTTGTCGACGATGAAGAAGACCTCTGTGAGATTCTGAAATTCAACCTTGAGAATGAAGGTTATGAGGTGGATACCGCCAATTCCGCCGAAGAAGCGTTAAAAACGGATATCGGCAGCTATCATCTGATTCTGCTTGACGTGATGATGGGAGAAATCTCCGGCTTCAAGATGGCGAACATGTTGAAGAAAGATAAGAAAACAGCGAAAGTACCCATTATTTTCATCACGGCGAAGGATACTGAAAACGATACTGTCACCGGCTTTAACCTGGGAGCCGACGATTACATTTCCAAACCTTTCTCCCTGCGTGAGGTCATCGCACGTGTAAAGGCGGTGCTCAGACGCACGGCAACTGCGGAAACGGAAAGAGTGCCCGAACGCCTGACCTACCGTTCATTGGTGGTCGATATCACTAAAAAGAAAGCAAGCATAGACGGCGAAGAAGTGGCATTGACTAAAAAAGAATTTGAGATATTGCTTCTGCTGGTGCAAAACAAGGGACGTGTATTTTCGCGCGAGGATATTCTTGCACGCATCTGGAGCGATGAAGTATATGTGCTGGACCGCACGATTGACGTCAATATCACCCGTCTGCGGAAAAAAATCGGCGAATACGGCAAGTGTATCGTAACCCGTCTCGGATACGGTTATTGTTTTGAAGCTGAATAATTATTTACTATGAACCTGCCTGTCAATCAAAAACATTTCCTCTCTTTCAGCCGGAAGCTTTTTCTATCGGTCATTTCGCTATTCCTTGCGTTTGCGGCCTGCTTCATCGCTTACCAGTACCAAAGGGAAAGGGTATATAAGATAGAGCTGTTGGACACGCAACTGCAGGATTACAACAGCCGTTTGTACGAACAACTGAACGATAGTTCCGACATTGCGGAAACTACCGATAAATATATACATGCTCACGCATTGAAAGATTTGCGTGTGACGCTGATTGACTTGCAGGGGAATGTAATCTACGACAGTTATAAGACTCAAGGGATAAGACTCGAAAATCATCATAACCGCCCGGAAGTACAGAAAGCAATCAAGGAAGGCAACGGGTTTGACGTACGCCGCACTTCCGAAACTACCGGATTGCCTTATTTTTATTCCGCTACACGTTATGGCGATTATATTCTCCGCTCCGCACTTCCTTACAACGTCAGCCTGGTCAATAACCTGAAAGCGGACCCCCGCTACCTGTGGTTCACCGTGATTGTCTCTTTATTGTTAATGGTGATATTTTATAAATTCACCAATAAACTGGGTACTTCAATCAGCCAGCTCCGCGAGTTCGCCATGCGGGCCGACCGGAACGAACCTATCGAAATGGCTATGCAATCGGCTTTTCCCCACAATGAGCTGGGAGAAATCTCACAGCATATCATTCAAATATACAAGCGGTTGCACGAAACAAAGGAAGCGCTTTACATCGAGCGCGAGAAACTGATTACGCATCTTCAAATCTCGCATGAAGGGCTGGGGGTATTCACCAAAGACAAAAAAGAAATTCTGGTGAACAATCTCTTCACTCAATACAGTAACCTGATTTCGGATTCCAACCTGGAAACGACGGAAGAAATATTCGCCATCAATGAACTGAAAGAAATTATCCGTTTCATAAACAAGAACCAGCAACAACGCTCGTACGGCAAAGATGAGAAACGGATGTCTATCACTGTCAATAAAAACGGACGGACGTTTATCGTGGAATGTATTATTTTCCAGGATGCCAGTTTTGAAATTTCCATCAACGACGTCACTCAAGAAGAGGAACAGGTGCGATTGAAACGGCAACTGACACAGAACATCGCCCATGAGCTCAAGACACCGGTCAGCAGCATTCAGGGGTATCTGGAAACCATTGTCAGCAATGAAAACATACCAAGGGAGAAAATGAATGTCTTCCTCGAACGCTGTTATGCGCAAAGCAACCGCCTCAGCCGCTTGTTGCGGGACATATCCGTACTGACCCGCATGGATGAGGCCGCCAATATGATTGATATGGAACGGGTAGATATCAGCGTGTTGGTGAACAACATCATCAATGAAGTCGCCCTGGAACTGGAGGAGAAACATATCACTGTCATCGACTCTCTGAAAAAGGGGATACAGCTTAAAGGCAATTATTCTCTGCTTTACTCTATCTTCCGTAATTTAATGGATAATGCGATTGCGTATGCCGGAACCGATATCCGGATTAGCATCAGTTGTTTCCGCGAAGATGAGAATTTCTATTATTTCAGTTTCGCCGATACGGGGATTGGCGTGCCCGCCGAACATCTGAACCGTTTATTCGAACGTTTTTACCGGGTAGACAAAGGCCGCTCGCGCAAATTGGGCGGTACGGGACTGGGACTGGCTATCGTAAAGAACGCTGTTATCATTCATGGGGGCAGCATATCCGCCAAAAACAGCCAAAGCGGAGGACTGGAATTTGTCTTTACGCTGGCAAAAGAGAAATAGGGTAACAACGGAGAGGCAGAATTTCAATCAGACCACAGAAAAAGCGGAGAATGTTTTGAATAATAGGAAAAGGAAATTATCTTTGTTTTCTCCGATACTTATGAGGACGGAACAAAAACGAGCTTGCCGTCGCTCTACTCCTGCTATTTCCCAACAACCAATCCGGAATTACAGGGCGTCAAGCCGGCACTGGTGATGTTCTCCATAAGTCCGGCATTAAGTATAAAGGTCAAAAAGGTCATGAAAACGAATATAAACTTTCTTTGGATACTGTGTTTCTTTCTTGTAAGCGCTTGTAAAAACGGCAATGCTTCCGGACAAAGCCTGAGCGAACCTTCAAAAGATACGCTCAGCAGTTTTACCTTGCCTTCTATTCCTTCAATAATCATAGCGCCGGAACAACGCACGGAATTCTTGGCGAAGCATTACTGGGATAACGTAAACTTTGCCGATACCAGTTATATCCATCATCCGGAAGTGACCGAACAGGCGTGGGCAAATTATTGCGGCATATTAAATAGCATTCCCCTCGAAATGGCGCAGGAGGCCATACGAAACACCATCGACCGGGCAAATGCGGACAAGAAGGTATTTATCTACATGACTGACCTGGCAGACAAATACTTATACAACCCCAATTCCCCGATGCGCAATGAGGAACTGTACATTCCGGTATTGGAAGCAATGGCAGTTTCTCCTGTCTTGGAAGAAATAGAAAAAGTACGTCCTAAAGCCCGGTTGGAACTGGCTAATAAAAACCGTATCGGAACGAAAGCGTTGAACTTTACGTACACCTTGCCTTCCGGCGTCCAAGGCACTCTTTACCAACTACAGGCTGACTACATACTGGTATTCATCAATAATCCCGGTTGTCATGCCTGCACGGAAACAATCGATGCTTTAAAACACGCTCCCGTCATCGGGCAACTTCTGAAAGAGAAAAAGCTAATCGTGCTTTCTTTCTATCCTGACGAAGAACTGGAGGAATGGCGCAAACATCTGAATGAATTTCCGGAAGAATGGATTAACAGCTATGACAAGGAGCTGACGCTCAGGGAAAAACAACTGTACGACTTGAAAGCTATCCCTACCCTCTACCTATTGGACAGGGAGAAAAAGGTATTGTTGAAAGATGCCACCGCGCAGGTTATCGAAGAGTATCTGATGCTGCACCGATAGCCGAAACACCCGAATCGGTTTTTCTTTTCTATCCCGACGCAAAAGAAAAAGAATACTCCCTTGCAAAAGACAAATAAACTGCCTATCTTTGTCGCGCATTGGTTTGCGACTCCCGCTTACGGGAGAAGCAATTAAAAGGGAATCAGGTGTAACTCCTGAACAGTCCCGCTGCTGTAAGTTCCATAATTATGTTACGGACAACCTACTTTCAGCCACTGGATTATACTCCGGGAAGGCGTTTGTAACAGGAACAAGTCAGAAGACCTGCCATGCAACCAATTTCACTGCTTTCGAGGAAAAAGCGTTGAGTCTAATGAACCGGACAATCCGTCTATCATTTCATTCATCACTCTGATTCAGAGAAAGTATGTTTAAACTAATAAACTCTGCCAAGTTTATTTTTCGTGTCCGGTCGAAGGGATTTCGCCCGGACACTTTTAAGATGTATCAACAGAACGGAGATTAAGAATGAGACATGTAGCATTTTATAAAAGTATGATTGCTGTATTCTGCCATCAGCTCATCTTCACATCTCTTTTTGCACAGCAAAAAGTAGATACGGCACATACATACTCCATTCCGGAAATCACCGTTTCAGATATTTACCAAACCCGCGAGGTGCGGTCTGCAGCCCCGTTACAAATACTTTCCAAAGAGGCCTTAACAAATTTACAGGCTTTGCAGGTGTCTGATGCAGTCAAACATTTTGCCGGCGTAACCGTCAAAGATTACGGAGGCATAGGGGGACTAAAAACCGTATCGATACGCAGCCTGGGAGCGCAGCATACCGCTGTCGGTTATGACGGAATTGCCATAACCGACTGCCAAACGGGGCAGATTGATATCGGCCGTTTCTCACTCGACAATGTTGACCGGCTTTCATTAAGCAACGGCCAGAATGACAATATCTTCCAACCGGCACGTTTTTTCGCATCAGCAGGTATCCTTAACATACAAACGCTGACCCCACGTTTTGAGAAAGGTACTCGCACCCATATAAACGCTTCATTTAAAACCGGCTCGTGGGGATTAATCAATCCCTCTATTTTGCTGGAACGGCAAATCAATCCCAAATGGGCAATTACAGCCAACGGCGAATGGATGTCATCGGACGGGCGATATCCTTATACCTTACATTACGGGAATACTGCGGACGACTTGACTTCACGTGAAAAACGAAAGAACACGGATGTACAGACTTTCCGCGCCGAAACCGGAATTTACGGTAACTTCTCCGACAAAGAACAATGGAAACTAAAAGCGTATTATTTCCAGTCTTCCCGGGGATTGCCCAAAGCTACTACACTTTATAACGATTACTCTACCCAACATTTATGGGACAAAAATACATTTATACAAAGCCAGTATAAAAAAGAATTTAACCGGAAATGGGTGTTCCGGACTTCCGCCAAATGGAACTGGAGTTACCAACGTTATCTGGACCCTGCCGTAAAAAATGAAAAAGGACAGACGGAAAACAGCTATTATCAACAGGAATATTATCTTTCCGCCTCCGTATTATACAGGTTGCTGGACAATCTTTCATTCTCTCTGTCTACTGACGGAAGCATCAACACGATGAATTCCAACATGACGGATTTCACACATCCTGCCCGGTACTCATGGCTGACTGCTTTTGCCGGAAAATATATCAATGAATGGCTTACTTTGTCCACATCTGCATTGGCGACTGTTATCGACGAACATGCCGACGAGGGAGGAAGCGCCGGCAACCATCGGAAACTGACCCCTTATGTGAGTGCCACATTCAAACCTTTCCCGAATGAGGAATTCCGTATCCGTTTTTTCTACAAAGATATTTTTCGTTTACCCAGTTTCAATGATTTGTATTATCAGGAAGTCGGAAACAGAAAGTTAAAACCCGAAAACGCGCGTCAATATAATGTCGGTATGGCATATAGCAGAAATGTATGTGCCTTTTTGCCTTACTTGTCGGCAACCGTCGATGCGTATTACAACAAGGTGACGGATAAAATCATTGCCTATCCGACCAAAAACCTCGCCGTATGGAGCATGAGAAACCTGGGTATCGTGGAAATCAAAGGAGTCGATATCACAGGAAACATATCGCTCTGCCCGGTGGAGAATATCCGTATCAATCTTTCCGGTAATTATACATATCAACGCGCTCTGGATGTCACAGCTCCGGAAGCCGACCCTAATAAATCGACTTATAAACATCAAATAGCCTATACTCCCCGTATTTCCGGTTCAGGACAGGCGGGGATTGAAACGCCGTGGATAAATCTTTCTTACTCATTTCTCTTTTCAGGAAAACGTTATGCATTGGGACAAAATATTGCCGAGAACCGTTTGGACAGTTACAGTGAACATAGTGTTTCAGCCTGCCGTAATTTCAAAATAAGAAAAATAACGACTTCAATCTGCGTGGAAGTATTGAACCTGACAGACGAAAATTATGAGATTGTACAGTTTTTCCCAATGCCGGGACGCTCTGTAAGGGCTACATTACGAATCAAATATTAAAAATTTAAATCGTATATTCACGTGAAAATAAATTTAACATATATATTTTATCTCTGTCTGACGCTATTCTTCTTTTTCGCCGCTTGTGACGACATGGAAGACAAACCTTTCACTTCACCGGACATTACAGGCGATGTGACGGAAACAAATACGGCCGAGCTCTATGTTTTATGTGAAGGATTGTTTAATCAGAATAACAGCTCGCTAATGCGTTTTTCTTTCGGCAACCAGAGAATGGTACGGGATTATTTTAAAACCATCAATCATCGCGGATTAGGGGATACGGCAAATGATTTGGCTATTTACGGAAATAAGATATATATTGTGGTTAATGTTTCCAGTACAGTGGAGGTCGTAGATTTCCAGACCGGTAAATCGTTGAAACAGATTCAACTGCTGGCTGATAACGGAAGTCCCAGGGAACCAAGATACATCACTTTTCACAAGGAAAAGGCTTACGTATGTTCTTACGACGGAACAGTAGCGCGTATAGATACCGCCTCGCTTACCATAGACGCTATCACATCAGCAGGACGTAATCCTGACGGTATCTGCGTACTAAATGACAAACTATATATTTCCAATTCCGGAGGATTGGATTATGCCTCCGGCTCAGGTGTAGACAATACGGTGTCTGTCATTGACATAGCAACCTTTAAGGAGACCGGTAAAATTGCAGTAGGCCCGAATCCGGGCAGGATAATAGCCGACGAGAAAGAACAAGCTGTTTACGTTGTTACCCGCGGGGAAGATGTTGAAACGGGAGATTACAACTTTGTTAAAATAGACTGCCGGACGAATTCGGTCATTCATTACGGCGAGAAGGTCCAGAATTTCGCCATCGACGGGGATATCGCTTATTTATATACTTATAACTACAGTACACAAACTTCTGCTATCAAGACTTTCAACTTGAAAACCGGAAAGACTGTCCGGGAGAATTTCATCACGGATGGAACCGTTGTAAACACTCCTTATGGAATCAATATTAATCCTTATAGCGGCAATGTATATATTACCGACGCTTACGACTATACCGTATATGGGGATTTGCTCTGCTTCAACCAACAGGGACAACTTCTGTTCCGTTTAAATAATATAGGGCTCAATCCCAACACGGTTGTATTCAGCGATAAGGCATCCCGAAGCGACATTGACAGTGATACTGAAGAAACCGGAAATACATTGGCGTTTGCCGACAAGGTCTGGGAATACAGGCCGGCTCCCGGACAGTTTATCAACACTACAACATCGGCATATAAAGAAGGATTCACCTATGAAGAGGTATTGGAAGAGGCTACCCGGAAAATACAGCAAAAATCAATTATTACGTTAGGCGGTTTCGGAGGCTATATCGTTTTGGGATTTCCCCAATCAATTCCGAACATAAAAGGAGAATATGATTTTAAAATAAGAGGTAACGCTTATTACAACTCAAAGACCGGAACCGGTGAATTAGGAGGGAGTGCAGAACCGGGCATCGTATTCGTATCTAAGGATGTAAACGGCAACGGAAAACCGGATGACGAATGGTATGAATTGGCCGGAAGCGAATACGGAAAAGAAACGGAGACCCGAAAATATGAAATTACATACTATCGCCCGGAACCCGGCAAAGATGTCTATTGGAAGGATAATCAGGGAAATGACGGGTATGTGTTTCGAAATGTCTTTCATAATCAGGAATCTTATTATCCTGTCTGGATACGGGAAGACGCAATGACATTCCGGGGAACACGCCTGAAAGACAATGCCGTTTTAGAAAACGGATTATGGGTGGGATATTGTTATCCGTGGGGATATGCCGATAATCATCCCAATAACAGGGAAGAAAGCAATTTCAAAATAGACTGGGCCGTGAACAGCAACGGGGAACCGATGACTTTGGACTGTATAGACTTCGTCAAAATCATGACTGCCGTCAACCAAGATGCAGGACAGATGGGAGAAATATCAACGGAAATAATGACTGTGGAAAATTTACATGCCGAGAATTAACTAATAGAATAATTAACAATTAAAATTAAAAAGAACATGAAAAAATTATCTTTGTTACTATTGTTATCAGTATTTGTATTTTGCGGATGTGACAATGATGATGATGATGTAAAAAACGAAATCGTTGTAAGTTTTGAGAATTTATTGACGGAAGACGAATCCGAGTTTAAGACAACAGAGGGAGAAATAGATGGTTATTACATGAAATGTTACTTCAGAGATTCTCAAAATTTAGTTGAATTACCGCATTATTACAATAACAATGCAGAAGATACCAGTTTCGGAGGCGGCTTCACTTACACTAACCGTACTGATATCACGACTGCCGGATTTTCCAATATCAGCGCTATAACAGCAAAAGGGAAAAACGGGAAAGTATATCTAACGTCAAATACCAATAGCTATACGCCTGCCCAAATCACGAATCTTAACACCGGAAGATATAAATTCAAAGGTGCATGGGTAACAAATACGACTTACGATTATCTTGCTATCAAGGATGGAAATGACGGTAATCCCACACCTTACGTAAAAGGTCCTTTTACCGATGGCGACTGGTTTAAACTAACGGCTACCGGATATAAGAACGACGGCAGTGTCATCGGGAGCATTGATTTTTACCTGGCTGATTTTCGCGACGGCAAACAGGAAATTGTCAATACATGGAAATGGTTTGACTGGAGCAGCATAAGCGATGCCGAATATATTAAATTCGAGATGAGCTCAACGGATGTAGACGAACACGGGATAGTGACTCCTTCATATTTCTGCCTTGACGGTATCACTTTTACCGAGAACTAGAATAACAGCCGGTTTATTCATCTAAAACCAACGACCTGTTTTCAGCGAACCGTCACCGTTGGAATTAAAAACGGTATTCATATTCGGAAAGATTGTATTCCAATAAAAGGATATTATCCTGTTATATAAAAATCAGCGTTTTCCTTTATGAATTCTCTTCTCTTTGAAGGGGTTCATAAAGGAATCTTTTCTCAATTATAAAAGACAGGCTGTATGGGAATACAATCTCTTTTTCTGCCTTATCTCTCCCTCCTCCCCAAAAAATCCGGGTTATGTGCAAAGCTCCTTCCTCATAAGAATAACTTGCCCGTGCAAACAAAAGCTTTTTCCAGGTGTTTATCTAATATCTGACTTAATACGAAGAGATATGATAGAAGATTATAAATTAATTGATAACGAGGAAAAGCATCGATATGAATTTCAAATCGATGGCAAGATAGCCGAAATAGATTATATAAAATCAAATAACGGAGAGATTTATCTCGTCCATACAGAAGTACCGGCATCATTAGGAGGAAAAGGAGTCGGCTCGCAGCTTGCCGAGAAAACTCTACAGGATATTGAACGTCAAGGATTACGATTGGTCCCTCTCTGTCCGTTCGTTGCCGGATATATTCATAAATATCCGGAATGGAAACGAATTGTAATGCGGGGTGTTCATATCAAATAAATTAGCAGATATGGGAAAGAAAATCGAATATAGTAATGGTGAGTTGACTGTCGTATGGCAACCTGAACTGTGCCGCCATGCCGGAATCTGTGTAAAAATGTTGCCTAAAGTGTATCATCCTGAAAAGAGGCCCTGGGTAGAGATTGAGAATGCGACAACGAAAGAACTGATTGCGCAAATTGGCAAATGCCCGTCCGGAGCACTGAGCTACCGACTTCATAAGCCTGAATAAGTAATTCATAAAAGAAATTTTCCGGACAGTTACGAACCGATATATCCCAGGATATGCTATCCCGTAGTCCATGTCAACACGAAGTCCGGAAAAATACGATAACCGACCGGAAAAACCGCCTGCTGTTCCGTTACGTGTTCCCTGACCTGGAAATTACCTTCTTTTTGAGGATTAAAATGTGATAAACAGAGTTTGCGTAAATCTGCATCGGCATTTTCCATGCATTTAAAAACGGTCTCTTTTGCCGACCAATGCAAAAGCAGGCTCCAAGTCGTATCTCCCTGGTAAGGTTCTATCTGTTCGTCAGGACGTATATAACGCTCACTTACCTTATGCACACGTTTTCCATATTGTTCGATATCAATGCCGACAGGAGCTTTCGAACCGGCAATAAGCGCTGCATAACCTTTGGTATGGGAGATGCCGATGAAAAAGGAGTTGTCTGTCAAATAAGGTTTGCCTGTCAAGGAATAATCTATTTGTTTGTCCTCTCCCAGGATAAGATGTAACAAAACACGAACCGACAACCATTCCATTTGCCTGCGTTCTGACGTAAACCGCCGCAGTTCATGTTCGTAGCAGGCTCTTCTCGTATCCGGTAGAAGAGCCAATAATGTATTCAAAGGCTCTTCTATTTTCCAAACAGCCCATTGCACATCATCTGTCTTATCTTGCAGAAATAACCCCATTTAAACTTTCTTCCAATATTCTACACGCTTTATTTTATCTACCAACGGGTTTCTTTTACGGTTTTCCTTACCCGATGATTATCTCCGCTATCCTGAATCTCCCCAAAGAGCGATTCATCCTCCGGCATAATCATTGCTTTCTTATTCTTTCTCTTCCCTGTTATCGGAATCTTTCGGCAAAATCGTGAACTTAACTTTCAATATACGACGACTGTCCATCTCCAGTACTTCGAATTCATAATTATGGTAAGTCACTTTCTCATGCAATGCCGGAAATTCTCCTTTAATCTCAAGTAACATGCCTGCCAAGGTATCGGCATCTCCCGCTACTTTCTCAAATTCATCTTCATCGACTTTTGCTATCTTATAGAAGTCCGTAAGCTGCGTTTTCGCCTCAAATATCCATGTATGCTCATTCAGCACTACGTAGGTACGTTCTTCGTCATCATACTCATCATGAATCTCACCTACAATCTCTTCAATAATGTCTTCCATCGTCACAAGTCCGGAAGTTCCTCCAAACTCATCCACGACAATGGCTATATGAATCTTATTCGCTTGGAAATCACGGAGAAGGTCATCAATCATCTTTGTCTCCGGAACAAAATAAGCGGGACGGATTAATGATTGCCAGCGGAAATTGTCTCCTTTATTCACATGCGGCAAAAGGTCTTTTATATACAGTACCCCTTTAATGTCGTCCCGCGAACCGGAATAGATGGGAATACGCGAATAGGCATTTTCAATAATACACTGCATCACTTCCTTAAAAGGGGTGCGAATATCCAAATCGACCATATCCAAACGCGATGTCATCACTTCCTTTACCGTCTCGCCGCCAAAACGAATGATTCCCTCCAGAATATTGTTCTCTTCGGAGATTTCCGCCTTATCCGTCAATTCCAAAGCATGTGAAAGTTCATCTACGGAAATATTGTGATTCTTTTTCGTGAAATGCTTATTTAAGAAGGCTGTCGAATGGACCAATACGGAAGCAACCGGACGAAATACTTTTTCCAGAAAATAAATTCCCGGAGCGGAAAAACGGCAAAAAGGCAGTATCTTTTGTGCAGAATAAATCTTCGGCATAATTTCACCGAACAGCAGCAAAAGGAAAGTAAGTATGACTGTCAATACCAGAAACTCCGCCAACGGTGAATGGAACACGAACACTGTCATGAAGAAATAATTGCAGAGCATGATAATTGTCACATTCACAAAATTATTCGTAATCAATATCGTTGCCAGCAAACGTTCGGAATCACTCAGCAAAGAGCTGATTTTTTCATCAGCAGGATGCCTGCGTTCATCAATTTCATTCTTGTCCGAAGGGGAGAGCGAGAAAAAAGCTATTTCAGAAGCCGAAGCAAAGCCGGAAGCCAGTAAAAGCACACCTGCCAATACTATGGCAATAATAGCAGAAATAGAAGGGGTGTTTACGGTAATACCGTTAAAAATGTCAGTCAACTGACTTAAATAACCATCTGAGTCCAAAGAGTATCTATTTTAGTTAAACAAAAGATAATGTGCCAACCAGCTTATCGGAAACTTATTGGCACACTATCATATCTTCTAGAACGGTAAATCATCTACCGGATTATCTTGCACAGTTTGTTGCTGGTTTTGCTGCACTTGCTGCTGATTCTGCGGCATCTGCTGCGGCTGCTGCAATGAGGCGGAATAAGGCTGTGCAGGCATTCCGGCACCCTGGCCGGCTCCCTTCGGAGTCAGCATCTCCATATTGTCCGCATAAATTTCAGTGACGTAGCGCATTGCACCCGATTGGTCGGTATAAGAACGGGTCCGAATCTTTCCTTCCAAATACAGTTTATCTCCTTTATGGACGTATTTATCCACAATCTCCGCCAAACGGTTGGATACAACGATATTGTGCCACTCCGTCCTATCGGGTATCTGGGTTCCATTAGCCAATGTGTACCCGCGTTCTGTAGTAGCCAACGAAAAAGTTGCCACAGCCGACCCCGTATCGAAATATTTTACCCGCGGATCCTGCCCCACATTTCCGATCAATATCACTTTGTTCACTGACATATATGCATCTATTTTTTGATTCTAAATTCGTGTCTAAACTGATTTTCAATTTAAATCTGCTGCCAAAATTAAACAGAATAACAATAGAATGCAAGAATTGTTGTAACTTTTATTTCTGTTCGACATATCTCTCTATAAAAGAATGTATCAATCTGGAAACAGCGTACTGCCCGAACTCATCTATCTTTATTCTCCGGAAGTCTGCGAAAGAGCCTGATTCTTCGGGTATGACCACTTCATAGAAATTAGCATAAATCACACGGTGTGACAATACATGCTTCACCTCTCTGCAAACCGGACGTACCACGGGTTCTTCTCCCCCGGTAAACAACGCCCGGAATTCCGGTAAAGCCATAAACTCCTCATCCGACAAAAGCCTTGAGGTTTCTATCAACGGCAATTCAAACAGATTTTTCCATATATCATCCGCTGTCCGCTTATTTATAAAAGTGTACGCGCCCGCACGTACATAAATATAATTGAAGTAACGGTTTGTCGTTTTTGTTTTATGCTGTTTCACGGGCAATTGGGCCACTTTTCCGGCAGAAAGGGCGGAACAGCTCTCCGACAATGGACAAAACAAGCAATCGGGCGATTGCGGAGTGCACTGGATAGCCCCGAAATCCATAATTCCCTGATTGTACAGGGCGGGATGTTCCGGGTCTAACACTTCATTTGCCAACGCGGAAAAACATTTCTTTCCCTCTGTCGAATCAATCGGGATGTCTACCCCGAAATAACGCGAAAGCACCCGGTACACATTGCCGTCTACTACTGCATAAGGCATTCCATAGGCAAAGGAACAGATAGCTGCCGCCGTATATTCTCCCACTCCTTTCAAAGCGAGTACCTCCGGATAACTTCTCGGAAAAACGCCGTTCATGCTTTTTGCAGCGGCATGGAGATTACGGGCACGGGAATAGTATCCCAATCCCTGCCAATATTTCATAACTTCATCTTCGTCGGCATCAGCCAGACTCCGTATATCGGGAAAACGTTTGATAAACCGTAAAAAATAATCATACCCCTGCACTACACGTGTCTGTTGAAGAATAATCTCGGAAATCCATATCAAATACGGATCGGAGGACTCCCGCCAAGGTAATTCACGCTTATTCTCTTTATACCATTCTATAATTACTTTACTAAAGACATTCATTCCAACTCTTATTTGATTACCTAACATTTATCTTGCAAATACTGTGTAAAAGCGGTACAAAAGTAATTCTTTTGACTCTAAGAAGACTTAATGCCTCCACTTTTTTAGAAAAATGTGCAGAATATATTTTTTTAGGAGCTCAAAAAGCTATATATTTGCAGTCCAAAAAATTAGCAAAAACCTAGTAATAATATTTTTTTTAAGGAAAAATGACTAAAGCAGATATTGTAAACGAGATTACAAAGAAAACTGGGATTGATAAGCAGACAGTTCTTACAACAGTTGAGGCATTTATGGATGCAGTAAAGGATTCACTGTCTAATGATGAGAACGTATACCTGCGTGGGTTTGGTAGTTTCGTAGTAAAGAAAAGAGCACAGAAAACTGCTCGTAACATTTCTAAAAACACTACGATCATTATTCCGGAGCACAACATTCCGGCTTTCAAACCGGCTAAGACATTTACAATTTCAGTAAAGAAATAATAAACAAGAGTATTAACCCATAAAATGTGAAGCTATGCCAAGCGGAAAAAAGAAAAAAAGACATAAAATGTCTACGCACAAGCGTAAAAAAAGACTAAGAAAGAACAGACATAAAAGCAAAAAATAATTTTTAAGTCTGGATCACACAGAAATAAAGAACAAACTTGCGAAGCTGATGTCTTTCAAGTTTGTTCTTTGTTTAAGTAGCTAACTCCAACGAACAATTTGTTAAAAAAGTTGTTCATGTAAATGAGATTCAATCAATAATAAGGAAACAAAACAGTGACAAGTGAACTAGTAGTTGACGTACAACCCAAAGAGGTTTCCATCGCTCTTCTCGAAGACAAGAGCCTGGTGGAACTTCAAAGCGAAGGGAGAAACATTTCTTTCTCCGTAGGTAACATGTATTTGGGACGTATCAAGAAATTGATGCCCGGTCTGAATGCCTGTTTCGTAGACGTCGGTTACGAGAAAGACGCTTTCCTTCATTATTTAGATCTGGGACCTCAATTTAACTCACTCGAAAAGTTTATAAAGCAGACTTTAAGCGACAAAAAAAAGCTGACCTCCATCAGCAAGGCAACCCTGCTTCCCGACCTCGATAAAGACGGAACCGTATCCAACACACTCAAGGTAGGACAAGAAGTAGTGGTGCAAATAGTAAAGGAACCTATCTCTACCAAAGGACCGCGACTGACTTCCGAAATTTCGTTTGCAGGACGTTACCTCGTGTTAATCCCTTTTAATGATAAGGTTTCTGTTTCACAAAAGATTAAATCGAGCGAAGAACGTGCCCGGCTGAAACAGTTGCTAATGAGCATCAAGCCGAAAAATTTCGGTGTCATTGTCCGTACGGTAGCTGAAGGCAAGCGTGTAGCCGAACTCGACGGAGAGCTTAAAGTCCTAATCAAGCATTGGGAAGATGCAATGGTGAAAGTACAGAAAGCCACCAAGTATCCGACGTTGATTTATGAAGAGACCAGTCGTGCCGTAGGTTTGTTACGCGACCTCTTCAACCCCTCTTTCGAAAATATCTACGTCAATAATGAGGCAGTGTACAATGAAATCAAAGACTACGTAACACTGATAGCACCCGACCGGGCGAACATCGTGAAACTGTACAAAGGCCAGCTTCCCATTTATGACAATTTCGGTATCACCAAACAGATTAAATCATCGTTTGGTAAAACTGTCTCTTACAAGAGTGGTGCCTATTTGATTATAGAACACACCGAAGCGCTTCACGTAGTAGACGTGAACAGCGGCAATCGGACCAAGAATGCCAACGGGCAGGAAGGTAATGCACTCGAAGTTAACCTGGGAGCCGCCGATGAACTGGCTCGCCAGCTACGGTTAAGAGACATGGGAGGTATCATTGTCGTTGACTTCATCGACATGAATGAAGCCGAAAACCGTCAGAAGCTTTATGAACGAATGTGTGCCAACATGCAAAAAGACAGGGCAAGGCATAATATTCTGCCTCTCAGCAAATTCGGGCTGATGCAGATTACACGCCAACGTGTACGTCCGGCAATGGACGTCAACACAACTGAAATCTGCCCGACTTGTTTCGGCAAAGGCAGCATCAAGTCGTCCATTCTTTTTACGGATACTTTAGAGAGTAAAATTGATTATCTGGTCAATAAACTGAAGGTTAAGAAATTCTCGTTACACGTCCATCCGTATGTCGCCGCTTATATCAATCAAGGGCTCGTGTCCCTGAAACGGAAGTGGCAGATGAAATACGGATTCGGTATCAAGATTATTCCCAGTCAGAAACTCGCCTTCCTGCAATATGTATTCTACGATACACAGGGAGAGGAAATCGACATGAAGGAAGAAATCGAAATCAAATAGACAGAAAAGGCGGCTCATTGGAATGAGCCGCCTTTTTGTATCCATGTCTCTCTTTCCGGCAAAAGCCGGGAACTCATTTTCTTACCTTATCCCAGCGCCAAATGATAAATCTCCTCGCTATCTTTCTTTGTCAGTCTGACATAATTCCCAACAAATTCACCTTTATTACGATGCAGGCTGTTTGCAAGACGGGCAATATCCGGATGTTCGATTCCCAGCTCTTTAAAGGTGACGGGCAATCCGATAGATGTAAAAAAGGTTTTCAAGCGAGCCACCCCTTCAAGCGCTACGGCTTTTTTATCTTCTGATTCAGGCACTCCCCACACACGAACGGCATATCGGGCAATCTTATCTGCATGATGCTCTGCCATCCATGTCATCCATGCAGGAAAAATAACCGCCAGCCCCGCACCGTGGGTCACATTATAAATGGCACTGACTTCATGCTCCAGAAAATGGGAAGCCCAATCTTCTTCACAACCTACACCGCAGGTCCCGTTATGCGCAATGGTTCCGCACCACATCAGATTGGCACGGGCTCCATAATTACAAGGTTCTTTCATCACAACGGCCGCTTCTCTAATAATGGCAAGCAGGGTTCCCTCACACAAACGGTCTCCTATCTCTACCTCTTCCGTATTCGTAAAATAACGTTCCATTATATGCGCCATCATATCGGCAATGCCACAGGCTGTCTGAAAAGAAGGAAGCGTATATGTCAATTCCGGATTCATCACGGCAAATACCGGACGCAACACCGCAGGCGCACGAAGACTTAACTTCTGCAATCCTTCGACTTTGGTAATTACCGTATTGCCGGAACCTTCACTTCCGGCAGCGGGAATAGTCAAAACGACCGCTACTTTCAACGCTTTTTCCACAATAGCCTTTCCGATATAGAAATCCCAGAAATCACCGTCATAAAGTACTCCCGCAGCAATTGCCTTAGCCGTATCAATTACAGAGCCACCGCCTACCGCAAGCATCATATCCACATTTTCTTTCTTGCAAAGGTCGATTCCCTCATATACTTTCGTATCTATCGGATTAGGTTGCACACCTCCCAACATACAATACGGGATGCCTGCTTCCTGTAAGGACTTCTCAATACGGACCAACAATCCGCTACGTATGACAGAGCCCCCTCCATACACGAGCATTACCTTGCGCGCACCATATTTTCGCAACAATACTCCAGTCTGTTTTTCCGTATCCCTCCCGAATGCAAATTCAGTCGGGCTATAAAAAATAAAATTATTCATTGCCGTACTTTTTTTATAGATTTCTTTATAAAAACTCTCCATAGAACTCGGTAAACTATTTATCAGCCTGTCAGCCAACTCAGATTTACAGATGGACAAAGTTATAAATTTAACCAGAATTATTTATTTCCCGATAGATAAAATTGACTATTGCCACACGGAAAAATCATGGATTCTTATTTCCGATTTTCATAAGTACAAGCCCGATAACAATCCAAACCATCTCACGGACACGGGTAATCAATGCAGTATAAACTCCATAAGCCCCGGAAAGGGACAACCCTCCTACGGCTAACGCAAATCCTCCTTCACGACCTCCCAGTTGCATAGGTAAGAAGAATAACAGATTAGCCAATAAGGAAGAAAAAGCCGCTATCAGGCAACAGTCGGCAAAACTGACGTTTGTTGTCAGCACATTAAGTATCAGCCATATTTCAAGACAACTGACAACACGCGCTACATATTCAAGAAGAAGAGCCGTATAAAAAACACGTTTCTTTTGTTGATGGAGAAGAGCGATTTGTCCGTCTATATTCTCCAGTTTTTCTTTATGGGCTTCGGCAAAACGGCACATTTTCTTTTTCAGGAAAGGAAGCCGGCTGCCTATACGGATAAAAGCAACCGCCATTCCATTACGATATCCTTTTATGAAAAAGACTGTAACCGACAAACAGAAAAGAGTGACAGCCCCCAACAGGATACCCGTCGTCCACCCTATCGGATAAAGGCAGATATAAAGCACAACGGAACTCAACCAAAAACAAAAATGAGAGAAAATATGCATCATCACATAGAGAATCACCGAAGATGTCGCCCTTTCTACTCCGATGTAAGGCCGCAATTCCATAATGCGGTACGGTTCGCCTCCCATCAGCCCCACGGGGGTTACATAATTGAGTGCAAACCCTGTAACGGTATATTTATAAAGCCGGACAAACGAAAGTCCCGTTTTACCTCCGCTACGGACAATAAGATACCAAGAGGCCGTATTGATAAGATAAACGAACAACCATAACAACAACACCAAAGGCAGATAAATCCCCGCATTCTTCAGATTCATCCAGAGTTCCCGATAATCCATATCAAAAGTAAACATCATTATCAGGACGGCAACAATGCCGAAGACCAGGAATATGTTACGGTATTTATTCTTCACTATTCCGATTATGCAATTACTTTATATACTCACAATACCGGTTAAAAAATCTACTGAATGCAGGAATCCTCATTAACCCGTGTTCAAATACCAGCCATCCGATTAACGCACAGGAAATGCCAAGCAATACATCAATGACATAATGATGGCAGGAATAAACAGCCGTTCCCCAGATTCCTACCATGATAACAGCGAAGAGAGCAATAACGTACCACTTACATCTTCCTACAATCGCATATATTAACGCGACTACCATATAAGCCGCATGAAGAGAAGGCACCGCTGCAAAAACATTCGCATTACGCCCGTAAATGGAGTCAAAAACCGTTATTCCGAAGAAAGCGTCAAAACGCCCTAGCCCGGCTACGTTGCCCGGAGTATCCAGCACCGGTTCAAAACCATAATTAATAGCATACCAGGGGGGAGCGGCAGGATGTATATAATATCCGGCAAAACCGATTAGATTAACAAACAAAAATACCAATGCAAAACGAAGATAGGTCTTTCTTTTCTTTTTAAAATACAGGCAAAGTCCGAACAAGATGGGTACCGGAACCCAACAAAGGTAGAAAATCCCGGCAAAGACATCCGCAACAGTCCAATGATGGCGGACAAAGTATTCGCACGGAATAACCAAGACACCGTTATCCATCACTCCGAAAAGAGACTTCTCCAGATTATACAATTCGGCTACATCAATCGGATTCACCTCATAATTGGGGCAAATACGCATCCAATCATACGAAATGCCGAAAATGGCAAAAGGCAACAAGGCCACTGCAAGTTTACGAGTAGGCAAACCGGTAAAAAACAAAACCAGGTAAAGCGCCGCCATCAACAGATGCTCGGAACGAAGTCCGATGAAAACAGCCGTTATCAAAAGAAAAAGCGCCATAATGACGACAACCGCCAGGCTTTCTTTCTTTGAGGGCTTTTGAATATTTTTTATCATCATAATAATACGCCAATGTGACAATATACACGCTAACAGGGTAGTATGCCGTGAGAGTGCAACAGAATCGCCGCACTTTTCAATGCATAATCCGATACTTATCCTTTCATCACTTTATAACAATGCCTCACACGTGCAAATGCCGTAATATTGGCAAATACAGCAACAACGGCTAAAGGAACGATTAATATCAAAATCGGTTCGAAAACTGTAATATCCTTAAAAATACCACAGAATAAAGCTCCCAGGCTAGTTAGCACCACCCGCTCCGGACGCTGCATGAACCCGACTTTACATTCGATATCCAACCCTTCGGCACGCGCACGCACATAGCTGACCATTAAAGAACCGATTAATGCTACAAAAGCAACCAACGCATAAAAGAAATAATCTTTCATCGACAGATAATAGCATATACCGAAGAAAGTCATCAGTTCGCTGTAGCGGTCAAGTACAGAATCATAAAGCGCACCGAACTTGGAACTCATATTCCCTACCCGGGCCACACGTCCATCCATCATATCGAATAATCCGGCAAACAAAATAACTCCCCCTGCCCATCCGATGATGCACAGTTCGTTCTCCCCACCGTAAACGCCGGCATAAACAAACATTCCCGCTGCTACCACATTCAATATAAACCCGGTAGTGGTAATGAAATTAGGAGTAATTCCCACCTTAATCATTCCATGTATCAAAGGATTGATAATCTTATAAATCAGTTGTTGCAAATAATCTCTGTAATTCATGTGTCAAAATCTGTTTTTATCCAAAATCTCCGTTTTATCTCAATCTTTTCTTCTGAACAAGCTTCCAATGTTTATATTCCGGTAAACAAAAAAACGCTGCATATTATAATTCCAGAATAACGCCACGACAATCGCCACTATCATTTTCGGAATAATGAAAAAATCACCGAAATATTGACTGAGAGTATCACGTACCCACGGAATCTTCGCCAATGACTCCGTCAGCGTATATGTCCCCCATGTATTCAGCCAAATGCTGCAAACCCATACAAGAATAAATTTTGCAGCGACATGTGTCTTCTTTCCTTTCGACTTAAAGGTCCATTTATAATTGATGACGCAATTGACAATACCCCCATATATAGCCCCTGCCAAAGTTGCATAAACATAGTAAACCTCGAATAAACTTACCAGAAGAATCGTGACGAGAAAGTCTGCAATGGTCGCCATCTGGGCGGAAAGTTGTGCCCGCAAAAACATGAAGACACCCCCCTTCTGGGAAATCATCCGCGCAACTTTTCTCAGCCAATCACCCATCTTACTCCCGCCAACAAGATAAAACTATATACTCCTGCCAATATATCATCCATCATTACCCCTAATCCGCCTTTCAGGTTTTCCATCTTACGTATGCCCAACGGTTTGGCAATATCGAATGCACGGAACAAGACGAAAGCCGCCGTCGCATACCATATCCATTGCTCGTCACCGGGAACGGCCAGCAACGGTATCCACACTCCTACCATCTCGTCTACTACCACGCGGGAAGGGTCTTCTCCCCAATAAGCTTCCAGCTTGTCAGCCGCCCAGACACCCGCAAAAGTAAATACAACCACTAAAGCGGCAGTAATCCATAAAACAACGGAAAAGGGTAGCAACAGATAAAGCGCAATCCAGATAACAGAAGCCAACAACGCCCCCGCCGTACCGGGAGCAAAAGGGGAAAAACCGGAGCCAAAGCCCGTACCTATCAATACAGGAAGAAAAGGAGCCTTCATTAATTATCAATTACTAATTACAAACTACTAGTCGGATGCAGGCAAGGTTCGTTTTGCCTCACACTAGTTTTTAATATAACCGGGGAACTATGCATTTAAAAGTAAAAGTTGAGGTTGAGTATCTACCGAGCTTTTCAGTAAGGCAAATCTCAATCTCAACTTATTATCTTCGATTTCCCGATTAAGCCAGGTAATCGGGTTCTTTTTCGCCAATCATGTTACGCAATGTCTGTTTTACCATTCTCCATTGAGTAAACAAATCGTGTTCCGGCTGGTGTTCGAAATCATGCATCGGGCTCTTGCAGAAGAATGATAGCCAGGTTTGGATGCCGCACATGCCCGCACGCATAGCCAAATCACTGAACAATACCAAATCGAGCGCGATAGGAGCGGCAAGGATTGAATCACGGCAAAGGAAATTCACCTTGATTTCCATCGGGTATCCCATCCAACCGAAAATGTCGATATTATCCCATGCTTCCTTGTTGTCCTTACGAGGGGGATAATAATTGATACGCACCTTATGGTAAACATCTCCATAAAGATCGGGGAATTTTTCAGGTTCAAAGATAGTATCGATTACAGACAACTTGCTGACTTCTTTTGTTTTGAAATTATCCGGATCGTCGAGGACTTCGCCGTCACGATTACCGAGAATATTAGTAGAGAACCATCCGTTCACACCCAACATACGGGTCTTGAACATCGGAGCAAGCACTGTCTTCATAAGCGTCTGGCCGCTCTTGAAGTCTTTTCCTGCGATAGGCACATTATTTTGCTTGGAGAATTCCCACATAGCCGGAGTATCCACACACAAGTTAGGAGCCCCCATTACGAACGGAGCGCCTTCTGCAATAGCGGCATACGCATAGCACATACTCGGAGAAACCACCTGCGTGTTGTTTTCTTTCATTGCTTTTTCCAAAGCGGCAAGCGACATATGCTCTTCCGACAACGGAATATAGATTTCGGTACTTGCAGCCCAAAGAACAACAATACGGTCACAATTATTGGCTGCCTTGAAATCGCGAATATCCTTACGGAGTTGTTCTACCATTTCCCAACGGGTAGCAGCATTCTTGATATGAGTGCCGTTCAGACGTTTTGCCCAATTATGATCAAAAGCTGCCGGCATAGGTTTAATAGCTTCCAATTCATCCTTCACTCCGTTCAGGTCCTTTTCCTTCAGAACCTCAGCGTACATAGCAGCTTCGTATGCGTTATCCGGGAAAATATCCCAACCTCCGAAAACAATGTCGTCCAAATTCGTCAAAGGCACAACGTCTTTGATGAGTTTTTCTTCGTTGTTTTCCATGCGCATTGTGGCTAACTGGGTAATAGATCCTATCGGTTTTGCCAGTCCCTTGCGAGAGGCTAGTGTACCTACAATCATCGTGGTAGCTACCGCACCACCCACTCCAACTACCAGTACGCCAAGACGCCCGGTAGCGGGTTTAATTTCTTGTTTCATTTCTATTCTATTAAAATTAAACTAAAATTGATGCAAAAATAAGATTAATTAATTACTAATACTGCCTTTATTTGTCATATAAACATTGCAATTAGGAGGATTTAACTTTTAAAAGGTCATGTGGAGGCTTATTCTCAAGCCGGACCTATCTATTCCGGGCAAATCACGGTATGTCAGCCGCCAAACATAATCCAGACGTAACACTTTAAAAATGTTCTCAATACCTACGCCTGCTTCCACATAAGGAGTCCTTCCCATCGGACGGGTATCCGCTACCGGAAAAACAAATAACCCGTCACTTGATTCAGGATTATTTTTATCACTCAAATGTCCGTACAATCCACGGCAGGACACAATCTCACGCCATTTCAGTTTCTTTAGCAAAGGGATGCGGTTGAACAGCCATCCGTTAAGAAAATAAGTAACATCCCATGAAAAATATTCATCGTTCATAAACTCCATCGCATTCATCAATGAATACGATTCGGGTTGAATGGTATAGGAAAGATTGGCATTGGGCATAATCAACAGGGGAAAGGGAACTTTATCCCATACTTTTCCCGCTTTCAAAATAACATCCGTATAACCGAAGGCGGAAAACCAGAAACGTTTCTGTATCCCAGCTTCCGTATGATTATAAGTATAATCACTTCCCAACACGCCTTTCCCTGCAATGGTATGGGACAGTGTAAAAACCGGAGCATCCAATGAGACGGGAAAACGATTCCATTGTGTCTGAAAAAATTTCTCATTCGGAGCGTAACGTAATTTCAATTCCGCAGCAGCGGTAGAAAATTTCCTGACCGAAGTCAGAGAGTTTCCGTCTTTCCTCAAAAAAGGAATCAGATAAGAAGATTCGTCAGTCCGGTGGCGAGCCGTCACTTGAAAAGAGAAACCTGAATAAAACTCATTTGTATAAGTCATCTCGGCCTGCCGAAAATAACCGATACGGTCGTCTTTCTCACGTTTCAATGCCAAAAACACATTATCCTTGCTTGTGTACAAATAATTCTGTCCATATTGATTGACGTCCGACTCATAGCGCAATTTCAGCGAATGGATAGGAAACTCATTCGCATATTCCTTCTTTTTCTTAAAAGAATATTCCAACTCAGCCAGTCCTTTCACACGTTTATCTTTGAAACCATAAGCTACATAACCCTTGCCGAAAAGATGCGGATTCAACCATGCCGTAGTCATTCCCCCGGCACGGATACGGGGTCCTTCAAGCGTGTTGCCGCTGATAGTGGCATTCATCGGCCCGATGTAGAAAAGAGGAGCTTCTTTAGAAGTCGGGATATATCCGGTAAAAAGGATGGAAAGAATCTTTTCAGTCCAATAATAAACCGGATAATCGCGCAACTGCGCCATCAATCTGTCAACCGAATCTTCCTGCCGGGAAATCGCGGCGGAAGGACGGTTCTCCGCCCAGAAGTCTGCTGAACGAGACAAGGCTTCCGTCTCTTCGATAATACGTTCCGGTTTGTCAAAAGCCTTGCCGGCTTCTGCTGTCGGAACAAAAGTATAATCGCTATAATCTACCAAACGACGGGCAAAAATCCCATCCTGTCCTTCGGCCAGCTTAAATTCTACCGTAATGCTCTCATGTTCCAGCAAACGTGTACCATCGGCCCCTCGGCCGAACTCCTGTTCGAGCAGCATATAGTCTACAAAATTCAGATTTATCTTCTGGGGGAAATTGAATACGGCGCGCTTTACGAAATACGTGGAATCGAGCGTTACGTACAAATGCCCGTTAAAACCGAAAGATTCGGAATTAAAAGGAGTAAAAGCCAAATCGACACATTGTTCACCCGCTATCTGTAAAGTATCCATAAGATAATATTTATAGAAAGCCGTACCTATACGGGACAAAGGACTGACAAATTTATTAGTGAACAAAGAGATATTATTCTCATAAATATCCACATCCTTGAATACTTCATTTATAGCAGCCTGCATCCCCTGTTTGGAAAGGAATTCATCAACGCCTGCCTGTTTACGTCCCTTCACCCATTGCTTTTCAGAATGAGGAGATTTACGGTAATAATCCGTAGCAAGCAGTTCACGGGCGGATATGGTAAGTATAGGTTTTCCCGTTACGGCAGAAGTATCCACATATTCCGTTAAAAAATCAAATTTACGATAAAGCCATTTTTTCTGTTTTTCCTTATCAAAATTATTCAATGCAAAAGTAGTCTTCTCGTAACGCTCCCTCTGCCAAAAGTCTTTCTCGTCGGGCGAATGGTCGTCACGATGTTCTATTAAACGGCGGACAAACTCCACAGCAGGATTACCCTTTTTACGATAACGTTCCCGTTTGGGCTTTACGACGACTTCATTTAAAGAATATGAGGTAGGGGAAAGAACGACTTTATGAAATGCATTCCGGGCGGGACGGACCACCCGGATATAATCATCATAACCGATAACGGAAACAACCAGTACCGCTTCAGAACGGCCAGTCTTAAAATAAAAACGCCCGTCACTCCCGGTAGTAGTTCCCTCAGTGGTATCTTTCAAACGTACAGATGCATAAGGCAGAGGCTCTTTTGTCACAGAATCAGTCACCACTCCCTGCAAGACATATTGTGCATTTAACGGAATACTGATAATCAAAAAAAGAAAGAGCGTCAGTACACTTTTCACCATTAATCTCATACCTTGAATCCTATTGAATTGAGCGGGGCAAAGGTAAGGGTATTTAAGGACAATCAATAGTTCTATTTGACGGAATAACTGTTCTTATTCGTCACATTCAAGGAAAAAGAATACGAAATTTAGTTA
Organism: uncultured Bacteroides sp.; assembly: GCF_958445495.1. GTDB lineage: Bacteria > Bacteroidota > Bacteroidia > Bacteroidales > Bacteroidaceae > Bacteroides. The sequence goes on from NZ_CAUCSQ010000001.1 coordinate 96,888, forward strand.
ATCCGTCAGCATACGTACGTAAAGAAAAAGTACACCCGTGACGCATTAGGACTTCACGGATAAAGATAAGCCCTATCCCCTGCCCATTCGGTTTCGTAGAGAAAAAAGGAGTGAACAGTTTCGCTTCCGTTTCCTTGCTAATCCCCTTCCCGTTATCCACCACCTCAATAATGCCCGGAGACTGGGTACGAATAATGATTTCACCGTTCGACCCGATACTTTCCGCCGCATTTTTAATGATATTAATCAGCACTTGTTCAAACAAGGCACTATCTAGTTTTATGCACGGCAAATCTTCGTCAACTTCTATGCGAAAAACAATATGACGTTCATTGCACACTCCTTCCATAAAACGTTTACAAGCAAAAGCTATCTCATTCAAATTTGCCAAAGCGAGAGCCGGCTCCGGAATTTTCACCACATCGGAAAAGCGGGTTATAAAACGGTTCATAGAAAAACAACGTTCAATGCACACCCGCATCACATCACAGATATCCTCCATGTTTTCCTCCGAAGAAAGCGCCTGTTCCACAGTATCCAGCGTAGAAATAATTCCTGCAGTAGTATTGTTTACTTCATGGACTATCATACGGATTACTTTTTCATATACCTTCTTCTCGGCCTTTATCACCTCATCCGTCAGACTTTCAATCAGGAAAAAAGGATGTTGGAATCCGCGGTCAATAAAAAAAGAATGAGTACACCGATAAATATTCGAGTCATTCAAACGGACAGTCACAGTTTCCCCCCTCGGAATGCCGGCAAGTTCGATAGCCAAAGGAGAATCAATGTCACCCATTTTTTTCCCGCGCACATCATCGAAACGGACCCCTAACATCCGTAACGCTACCGGATTCAATTCCGAAAGCTCATCATCCGGAGAAGTGACAATGACCCCCATCGGAGAAGCCTTAATCAATAAATCGAGAAAATGGTTTTGTTCCCGGAGACGGAGCCGTTCATTCTTGAGTTGTTCCATCATGCGATTGAAAATATTCACGATACGATCTGCTTCATACTGTCCTACCCGGCTTAAACGACTGCTAAAATCCTGTTCGCGCAGAAGTTCCATACCATTTCCGATTGTGTTCAAAGGCTTCACAATCTTACGATAAAAAAAGACCAGATAAAGCAGGATAAATAAAAACAATCCTTCCCCTATATAAAAGTAAACCGGGCTCAATTGCCCGGAAAGGCAGAGAAGGCCGCCTCCCAAAACCAAAAGTAAAATGACGAGTATATAAAAATATCCCTTAATGCGCACGGCTGTTTATCATAGAGTTATACTATATTTTTCAAGACGACGATAGAGAGCGGCACGACTAATCCCCAATGCCGTAGCCACCTGACTCAAATTTCCCTTATACCGTTCCAAAGCCTGAAGAATCGTCCGACGTTCTATCTCATCCAGAGTCATACCGGCAAAAGACGCGCCGTCCGCACTTTTCGAATCCTCATGACGGATATATTGGGCATCGAAATCCGATGCGTTCAAAACAGGCTTTCCACCCACGAGTATGGTGCGTTCCACCAGGTTTTTCAATTCACGAATATTGCCAGGATAAGGCAGGCGGCTTAGAAACTGCAAAGCGTCGGCAGAGAATTCCGTATGGGGCAATCCGTTTATCTCAGCCTGGCGGTCAGCAAAATGACGCGCCAACAAAGGAATGTCTTCACGACGTTCGCGTAAAGCCGGCAATTTCACAGTTATCAGATTAATCCGATAGAATAAATCCTCACGAAAAGCGCGTTCACTCACCATTTTATGCAAATCGGCATTCGTAGCGGAAACGACGCGGACATCAGCCTTGCGGGGACGGCTATCCCCAAGCACCTCAAAAGTCTGATCCTGCAATACACGTAAAAGTTTCACTTGGCAGGAAGGAGCCAAATCACCTATTTCATCAAGAAAAATCGTACCCTTATTCGCCATCTCAAAACGCCCGATACGGTCAGAGAAAGCATCGGTAAAAGCCCCCTTCTTATGGCCGAACATTTCACTTTCAAACAAACTCTGCGAGATTCCTCCGAGATTCACTTTCACAAACGGCTGCCCGGCCCGCCGGCTGTTAATATGAATTGCTTCGGCAATCAGCTCCTTGCCGGTTCCGCTTTCTCCCGTAATCAATACGGAAGCGTTTGTTTTGGCAATACGGGCAACGGTATCCAATACATCCGTCAAACCTTGGCTACGGCCGATGATATGGCTGCGCTCAAAAGAATCATTCCGGACCTGTGCCGTTTCTTTAGGAGCGGCAGACAAATCCAAAGCAGTTTCGATGCGTTGAAGCAAAGCCGCATTATTCCACGGTTTGGGAATAAAGTCAAAGGCGCCGGCTTGCATTCCTTGCACGGCAAGCTGGATACTCCCCCAAGCAGTCATCAGTATCACCGGCGTTTCCGGACAAAACAACTTCACCTGTTTCAGCAAAGTCAGCCCCTCTTCGCCCGTTGTCGAAAGCGTAAAGTTCATATCCATCAAAATCAAATCCGGAACCACAGAACGCACGACATTCATCGCTTCCTGAGGACCGGGAACCGCCTGTGCCTCATATCCCGCACGTTTCAGCATAAAGCCAAGCGAAGAACGGACTGCGCTGTCATCATCAATTATCAGAATCATAGTTAAAATAATAATTTCCTCAAAACTTATCCTTCACCTTTTATTTTTCAAAAGTACTACAAATTGTCAATACTACCAAGCAATCGAAATACAAAACATAACAGCGCCCTGCAATCTTCTGCAATATCTTTTGCCGCTTTCGTCAAACGATTTACAAATTCAATATTTTGTTTATTGCCGGACAATTTCATCAAAATCGGCTTCCAGTTCGGTATTCGTACGGAAATCCCAAAGCGTCAGGCTACGAATCTGATAAAAATAATACCAATAATAATAAAGCTCGGAAATATGTTTCTGCCGCGCCGCATCCTTGGCACTCTGGGCATCATTCAAATCCAATGTATTAATCTTGCCAATCAGAAAAGTCTCGATACTGGTTTTATAACGTTGTTGCGCAATCATATCGGCTTCCTTTGCAATAGCCAACTGCTGTGCCTGGTTATTGAAATGTTCTACCAACAAAAAGATGTCCTGATTGAAGTTTATCTGTTCCTGGCGAATCTTCGAAAGCACCACCTCACGATTACTCTTGGCAACCCGGACTTTCCCGCGACGCTTCCCCCAATCTAAAATCGGAATCTTGACGCCTACCTGTATAATCTGATTATCCTGCAGATTCCTGTAAACAGAGGAAAAGTCGTGATTCTCCCCCGTATAGCCCACGCTTGCAAACAAATCGATACTGCGTAAATTGCCACGTGCCGTAGCTACTTCATAATCAGCCTCCAACTGGCGCCTGCGAATATTCTGTGCAAAAGAGTTACGCTCCAGCGCTTTATTTAAAACCTGATTATATTCCATTTTTATGTCTCCCACCGCTTCAGGAACAACCGGGCTCAGAACCTCATCTTCTCCCACTCCCAAGAAAGCGCGAAGCTGGAACATCTTGGCATTCAAATCACTCTCCGCTTCGGTCAAAGCCGCTTTAGCATTCAAAGCGGAAAGTTTCAGTTGCAAAAGCTCATTTTCTGAGATTTGTCCCATTTTACGTTTGGCAAGCGCCACCTCGTAAAGATGGTCGGCGTTCGAAAGATTTTGCTTTGCCGTGCCCAAGTTCTCTTCCGCCAGCAAAAGATTGAAATAATAAGTAATCGCCTGCATAGTCACTTCTTCGGTAGCAGTAATAAAAGCGGCTTTTGCTTCCGCATAGCGTACCGGTTCGATACGACGATTCCACTTCACCGTATTCACGCCAAGAATCGGCTGTGTCAGTTTCAACGTTACAGGAACAGACATAAAATGACGGTCGCCACCGGTTCCCAACTGCTTCATATAGTCGAGAGAAGACGTAAGAGAAAGCTTACCGCCGGTAAACCAGATATTCTGGTCAATGGAAAGCTCACCGGAAAGCCCTAACGCGCTGTTTCGGACAAAGCTATACGAACCGTCCGGGTTCTGATAAGAACTGTACGACTTATTATAATCCGGCAATGTACCCGTCAGATTGACTTCCGGAAGAAGTTCCGCACGAAAGGTCCGGTATTCCCAATACGCGGTTTTCAATTCATTCAGGGCAACAGCAGCATCCACGGATTGTACACGTGCCATAGCAATGGCTTCATTCAAAGTAATCTTCCTCTCCTGTTGCGCTGACAATGCTAAAGACAGACAAGAAGCGGCAATCGCAAACAATATACTTTTCTTTTTCATTTATACACGATATTTTTACCAAGAAAAGTTCAAACGATGTGCCAAAGAAATAAACAATTATCAATCAAATGATTACCTCATTATTACAGTGTTCGATAATGGACACTATGCTCAAAAATGAACGTTCGTTCACTCGCAATAATCAGGAAGACGAACAGTAAAACGAGTGCCTTTACCTACCTCCGAAGTAACACTGATAGTCCCTTTCAGACGTTCGACAATCGTTTGACAAATGCTTAATCCCAAGCCTGCCCCCTGCGTAAAATTATCGACTTTATAAAACCGTTCGAAAATATGGCGGATTCCTTCCTCGGAAATACCGACTCCGGTATCTTCTACAAAGATACGGGTATATCCCGGTTCCTCATCCTCTTCATAGCCAAAAGTAATGAAACCCTTATTCGTGAACTTGGCGGCATTGTTGATGAGATTATTAATCACCTGTTGCAGGCGGACATTATCCGTTGTCAGATATTTCTTGTCACTTTCAGGCATATACAACACCAATTCCACCTCCGGGGGCATGTTCAGACGCTGCGAATCATGAACAGTCTTTAACAATAGAGGCAAATTATGTTCTGCAAACATAAATTCCATTGTTCCCGATTCAATCCGTGACAAATCAAGGATATCATTAATCAGAGCCAGCAACAATCCGCAATTCTTATTAATTGTCGCAACGAACTGCGTCACTTCTTCCTCTGTAAAATTATTCATATCGCTTAACAAATCCGAGAAACCAACGATAGCGTTTAACGGAGTACGGATTTCATGGCTCATATTAGCTAAAAAAGCCGATTTCAGCTTATCCGCCTGCAACGCTTTATCGCGTGCTTCCCTCATCTCCTGTTCGGCTGTTTTATAACGTTGAATACTCTGGCATACCCCTAATACATAATAGAGCGAATCCTGGGTCAAACCGGTAATAACGGAAGTACGGTATTCCCACCATTCATATTCTCCTTTTATATTACGCTGACGGAAATTCAAACGGGTACTTGCAATTTCTCCCGATAATGCCTTATTAAAAAGAATACGTATGTCTTTGATATCTTCCGGATGAATCACACGCTCCATTTCGTCACGAGAAAGGGTCGTGGCTCCCCCGTCGTAACCAAGACGTTCCAGAAAACCTTGAGGAAATATAAAACAATTCGTCTCCATCTCAAAACGCCACGGATAGACGGCACTTTCCTCCACCGCCATATCAAAGAAATGCTTCTGCATCTCTTCATCCGATATATTGCGGGCAGAAAGGGCCATACCGGTAATTTCACCCTTCGAAAGAATAGGCACTACCTCGCCTGACACCGGAAAATACTTGTCGCTGTGAACCTCTTTCATAAAAGCCCCCTGGGGAATTAAAACGCTTTTTCCGCTATCCGCCACTTCCTTCAACATTCTGTGAAGAATATCCTCGCCATTATGATATATTTTGAAAATACTTCCCGCTATCATTCCTTCATACACCCTCCCACCGAACTCGGAGGGCAAATGCAGCATCCTCAACAAAGAACGATTGGTGAAATGAATATGCAAATCCGTGTCGTACGTAATGACCCCGTCCCGAATAGAATGAAAGACATTATCAAATTCATTTCTTTGTTCCACCAACTTGTTCTGTACCAGCAAGCGGGTCTGCGCCTGCATCCTCCGTTTGGACTCGCGACGATTAACACGCATCAGCCAAACGATGGAAATAATCAGCAACGCCAGGACAGAAGGATAGAAAAGAATAAAAAGAAGTTTATATTTCTCCCAATAAGGTTCATTCACGACAGTCCCCCTCTGGCTCACCTTATCAGGATTTATATGGAAAAACTCCAGTTGCTTATAATCGTATATGAACTCCTGTTTAATTTCAGCAATCCCCATATCTTCCGGCGATGCTCCTTTCAATACGGAAGAAGCTTTCCGGGCTGCCAAAAACGCGGATGTATAAGCATCGGAATCATAAGCGCTGAACACACCGTTCGTCAAACTCACATTCTGGGTCGCAAATACGGGAGCTTTCGAATTTTTACCGACAAATGAAAGAAAAGGCGACCATTTAGGAGCAATCACCAACCGCTCGTGACTGTTTCGAGGGTAGCAAATGGCAGAAATAATGTGAGTGGTTGTTTGAGTTTGGGTATTATACACCTTCATCGTATAATCAGGATGGTCTTTTTGAAAAATTTTCCACTCATCCTGAAAGTCTTCAAGCCCCTTATTGCTCAAAAAACTATTATCAATGACACAAATCACCTCCTTCCTTTGAGGGAATACCATTTGCGCTTCCCGCAAAATGATATCGAAATCCGGATTGGCAGTAAACCCGCAAATATTCGGATGACTGGCAAATAATTCCTTATCGGGATATTTGATACCAAAAAATACGACCGGAATCTGCAACGGCAATGAATCGCCGCACGCAAACAGAGTATAAAAAGCCTCATCGCTCACCGTCACAATCAAATCGGTCTTCCTTTCACGGGCACGCTGGCAGAAACGGCGCATGATTACCTTTTCCGACTTGAATGCCCAAAAATCCGCATCTAAATATTCCGTCGTTATATTGACTTTTAACCCGTTATCTTCAAATCCTTTAGCCAGTCCTCGGTTTAGGCTGCCATTCCACGGGGTTTGTGAAGTATATGACTGAATAAAAAGTACATTATATACACGTTCCGCCGCTACCGTCTGACACAAGACGACAATCAATAAAAACACAAATACACGGCAATATTGTTGTTTCATAAGCGAAAAATCTGCACTTTTTTCAATAATATAGACGCAAAGATAGGTTATTATATTGAAAGCGATGCAAATAGTTCTAACTTTTTATTTTTCCCGCAAAGCCTCTGCCGGCTGTATATGCATAGCCTGGCGGGCAGGGAACCAAATACCGATTAAAATCATCGATGCCATCAAAAAATAAGTTATGATTAATGTAATAAGAAAACGGACAAATCCCCATTCCGTATATCCGCCAGTCAACCCCAGATATCCCATATTATAACAAATAACGGCAGAAGGCAGAACTGCCAAAGCAAGCAATAAGAGCCCCTCTTTATTCAAATGTCCCCACAGTTGCATCCGGGTAGAACCGACAGCGATACGAAGTGCCAATTCCGAACGACGATGTTGCGTACGAAACCAAAAAGTGCCGACAACCCCTAACAAAATGTTCAGCAATAAAAAAAACATAATCCAGAAACGAGTCTTTACCAAGTTAAAACTGGAACGCTCAAACTCATTCCGTATATCTTCATAATCATGTACTTGCAGAATGAACAGATTACCGACATTCAACTGTTTATCAGACAATTTCATCAGATATTCCGGAAAATCCCCCGATGTGCCCGGCTTCACACGCAAACAAACCTCAATATTGGAAGGGTAAGATTCGCCTTCCAGGGCAGCCACCTGTTTCTCTGTAAAAGGAATACCGATATACCGGTCTGAATAATTGGCCCAAAAATCATTGTAACGGACCTTAGCCGATACGGCTGCTATCTTAAATCTATTGGTAGAATCATCCACATCAACCAGTTCCTTTCCTATCAATGTGCGTTCTCCCTTATAACCAGAAAACCAGAAATTCTCGCCGGTAATCACATTTCCATTCCGTAAAGCTTGCATCAACGGCTGATACCCGCGACCGTCGGCACTCTGGTAACGAAAGACCCGGACGAATTCCGGAGTGATAAAACGCTGTAACGGAGTGCTTACAAGAGTATCCATCCGTACCCTTATCCCCGAATTATTTCCTATGTACGGACGTGAGTTGCTGGAAACGGAGACAGCTTCCACCTCCGGCAATCGTTGAAGGCGGTCTGTCAACTCGATAATATCCTGTCCCAAAGTCGTACTCTTTTTACTTTCCGGAATATAAGAAGCGCTCTTATTGTTTTTCAAGCCAAGCTCCAAATAATAAGTATCGGTAATGTCGAATCCGACCGGTTCATAATAAACACACGCAATCATGTATGTCCAGTCAACCACATTCCACAGGACAACAAAAACAATCAGCAGTTCTGTCCACAACCACCCGTTGGACCGGCGTTCATTCCATATTTGTTTTAACAGTTGCATCTTCATCAAAATTAATTAGATTAAATAACGGATTATCTTTCATTTATAGCATCCACGATATTAGTGCGGGTTATTCTCCACGCAGGAATAGCCGCGCTCAACAAATTGAGCAGAAAACATGACAAGAACGCCAACATGAATACGGCAGGGTCAAACAGCAAATCGACACACAGAGTAGTCAAATCACTCACACCGTCGGCGACAAAATCAATAGAAAATAACATTCCGCCCAAAAGGAATGTAGCCAAATAACTTAATACCAGCCCAAGAATCCCTCCTAAAAGAGAATAGAGCATATTCTCGGAAAGCACCTGTACCATCAGTTCCCTTCTCGAAGCCCCGAAAGCCTTTCGTACCCCCATTTCAGAAAGACGTTTACGCATACGCGACAAAGTAAGCCCCGAAAGATTTACGGCAGGAACAATCAGAAAGACAAGCAAGGTCAATACATATTCCCGGACCGCTTCTTTCACAGCCGGAGGATTATTTGACGAAAGGCGTTGCGCAGCGACAAAATAAGTATCGGGCTGTCCACGATAAAGCAAATCAAAATTAGGATGCCCTGCCATAAATACCTCCTTCAAATGGTCCGCTTCCTGACAAATGGTGGGAAAATCATCCTTTGATTTTCCCAAAATAAACACAGCAGCCATACCCATGATATTCTCATCTCCCCAAGCAGCAGTGAAAGCACTGGTCGAGCTTAAAGGAATCCAGACCTGCGCATAAGCATAACGGGCTAATTTAGAAACCGGACGCACCACTCCGCTAATCATATAAGGCGAATGATTCAAAAGAAAAGTTTTCCCCACCACTTCCGATGTGCCAAACAACTGCCGCGCCATATCTTCGGAAATAACAGCCTTCATCGCTTTCGCGTCAAAATCGGCATCATCATAAGGCCTGCCTGACATGAAATCAAATTTGAAGACTTTCCAGAAAGCATCATCCGTTTGCAACACACTGCAACTTTGCATATCACCCGCCGGTTTAGAGGCTAACATCGTTTCCCTCAAAGCACTGGTTATGGAAACAGCCTCAGGAACCTGCATCCCTTTAAAACAGGCTTTTGCCGTCTGATAAGAAACAGGCCCGTTACTCTGCCAATTGGGATTTTCCTTATTTTGAAGCCCGGCAAACCGGAAAATAAGCATACGATCACGATAAACCTCCGGAGAAAACGGAGCGACTGTAGCACGCAAAGTAATTACAACCACCATAATCATAGCGATAGCCATTGCTGTGCCTATAATAGATATGAAAGAAAGAAGCCTGTTCTCTTTCAACAGATGAAATGCTTGTTTGAAGTAGAGTTTTATCATTATCGTTTCAGTATAAAGTTTCAGTATATTTCTTACTCGTCTCTCAACGCTTCGGCCGGTTGTACCCTCATCGATTGCAGGGCCGGATACAACACGCCCAAAATAATCATTACCGCCATCAAAAGATACGTCATTAAAACGGTTATCAGGAAACGGGGTACTGTAAATGCCATTTGCGATATATCCACCAGTTCAATATATCCGATATTGAATGCGACCAACAGGGCAGGAAGAGCCGACATACTCAATAATAACAAGCCTTCCGTAATCAAGCGATAGAATACGTTTTTCCGGTTGGCTCCCATCGCCATGTGTAAAGCGACTTCTCCCCGACGCTGCTGGGTACGGAACCAGAAAGTGCCAATCACACCCAGAAAGATATTCAACAACAGGAAAAAGAGAATACAGAACCGGGTACGCAATTCATTGTCATTGTCTATCTCACAGGCCGTCCGGACTTTGCTTAACGGGGTGATATCAAGTATATAAACATTCCCTGCCTGATAGATACGGTCGGCATCATTCATAAGACGTTCCGCAAACCCGTCGTCTACACCGTTGCGGACACGCAGGCTCAGTTCAAGATAAGTAACGTTTCCGACCGCTTCCATTTGTTCGTCAGAAAGGTAAGTGCCGATATAAGTCCCGGTAAAAGGTTTTCCGGCCATATTATAATGGTCGTAGCGGACAGGCTCCGTTAAAGCCGCAATACGAAAATTGTCATCACTCATGCGTACTTCTTTACCCAGAAGGTCTTTTCCGCGGAAAGTGGCATCCGGATAATAATCTGCAACATCGACAGGAACGATTACGGTATTTTTCTCCAGAGCCTTCACCAGGCCTTCATGGCCGGAACCATCGATATTCCGGAAACGGAACACCTTATAATATTCAGGAGTCGCCCAACGCTCCATCGTACCTATCCAAACCGTGTCGTTATCCGGGAAACGGAAACTCGCCCCACTACACCCTTCATTATATGGAATACTGTTTTGAGAGATACAGACAGATTCGACTTCCGGATGCCGGGACAAACGTCCGGCTATCTCCCTCAAAGCAGCCATATCATCTTTGACAGTCAGCTCCGGGTTGAAATCGGTCGATTTATCGGTCAGGCGGTTCATACGTAATACATACGTATTTTCTATATCAAAGCCCATCGGCTGATAATAGACATGCAAAGTGACATAAACCAAATCGACGATATACCACAATACGACAAACACCAGCAATAGTTCAATCCATAGAAAAGCATTGCTCCGGCGCTCATTATATATTTGTTTCAATAACTGTTTCATCATTTTATCTTTGGTTTATGGCATCTACAATACTCATTCTCGACACTCTCCAAGCCGGAATACCGGCACTCAACAGATTTAATAACAGGCAGAAACAGAATGCAACGAGGAATGTCGTCGAGCTGAACAGCATATCAGTGGAAAGAGAAGTTTCCCCGGCAAGGCCTGCATTCTCACTGTTACCGAAAAGGAATGAGTTTAACAGGAAAGTAGCAGAATAGCTCAACATCAGTCCCAGTACTCCGGCAAGCAGTGTCAATATCAGATTCTCCCAGAACATCTGTCGCAACAATTCGTTGGCAGTAGCACCGAATGCTTTCCGGACACCGATTTCCGTCATACGTTTCCGCATACGGGATAAAGTCATACTACTCAGGTTGATAGCCGGAACCAAGAGGAGAATCACAATGATAAGGATAAACCGCCCGACAATATATTTCATATCCAGGTCTGTTCCCCAATGGCGGTAAAGGTAGGCAAATTGAGTATCCGGCTGGCCACGATAAATCAATTCCATATCCTTCAGTTTGCTATTGTAGGCCTGGCGGTATTTTTCTACTTCGGCACGGATAGCCGGAAAATCGTCGGACGAACGTGCAAGGATGACCGCCCGCATAGGCCCCATCAGATTTTCTCTCCACGAGAAAGAAGCCAAATCTGTCGATGTATAAGGAATCCAGACTTGTGCATAAGAAGCTGTCGCCAACTTTGATACGTCTTTCACTACTCCTGTAATGGTATAATCGGCTCTATTCAATTGGATGGTACGCCCCACCACGTCAGTTGTACCGAACAGGCGGCGTGCCACACTGGCAGAAACCACTGCCTTGGACAGCCCGCTCTCAAAATCGGCTTTCGTATATGGTTTGCCACATAAAAATTCAAAGCTAAAGACTTGCCAGAACGCTTCATCCGTCTCCATTTCATCTACACTCATCCTGCCTCCTCCGGGAAGAGAAGCGCGCATCTTGTTATTGATGGAAATAATGGTAACCGCTTCCGGTATTGTCAACGCCTTAAAGCATTCACGGGCAGTCGTGACGGACATCTGGCTGCTGGCAGCATTATTGTGTTGCTCTTTATGCCGGGACGTCATTGCCTTGACATACAATGATCGTGAACGGTTAACTTCCGGCACGCAGTCTTTTATCCGTATCTGCAATGTCAGCACGATCACCATTATCATGCAAATAGCCAAAGCTGTACCTACCATACAGACAATACTAATAAGCCGGTTCTCTTTCAACTGGTAAAGAGCTTGCTTTATGTATTGCTTCCACATCTTCTTATTCTTTTTTTGATTTGATTCTACAGGAGTTCACAGAAGAATGTTCTACATTAGAAATTCCAACCTTTCTTTGTTACGTCTTTACACTTCAGGTTTTTGGAGTTGATTTTACCAACGCCATCCCGCTTAAAGAAAGCTGCATCCGCTTTACCGGATACAGTGATATTTCCTACTCCATCCACTTTAGCTTTGATAGTGCTGCAATCAACATTCAACTTCATATTGCCTACTCCGTCAACATCTAGTTTCAACTCATCGCAATATAGACTTTTCACGTTACAGTTGCCTACTCCATCAAGTTCGAAAGCTATATTTTTAAGTTTTAGTTCTTCTTTTGCATCAAAGTTCCCTACTCCATCAATTTTCACTTTACTCAAATCGGGAGCAGTAATATAGCAAATAAGGTTCTTGATATTCCTCGCATTCCTATCTTTATACGAGATAACCAAAGTTCCGTTTTTCACTGTCACCCTTGTTTTTTCTACAAATTCAGAAGGACCTTCCAAACGGCAGGAGCATCCTGCCGATTGAGTAAAAATAATATTCCCGACAGATTGCAGGTTTATGGCAGAAAACTCGTCTACATTATAATCTTTACTCACATTTTGTGCCGATAGCGAACAGAAAGCAACACTTAACAGGACAGCTATCGCAACGATGAAAATATTCTTTGTCATGATGATTTTTAATTTAGAGATACATTAATCAATTTTTCTATTTAGTTCTAATCGTAAGAGGCCGTTTCTATTGTACCTGGCGTCCATCGAAGAAACGAATAGTGCGCGAAGTCTGCTTCGCCTGTTCTTCATTATGGGTAACCATCACGATAGTACGTCCGTCTTCCTTATTCAACCGATGAAGCAGTTCCATTACTTCAGCTCCCATCTTTGAATCCAAGTTACCTGTCGGCTCATCGGCAAGGATTATTTCGGGATTACCGATAATAGCACGGGCAATAGCTACACGTTGGCACTGCCCACCGGAAAGTTGTGTAGGAAAATGTCTCATACGATGGCTTAATCCTACTTTTTCCAATACTTCTTGTGCCAACCGTTTTCGTTCACTACCAGCCATACGTCGATAAAGCAAGGGGAGTTCTACATTATCCATCACATTCAACGAATTAATCAAATGAAAAGACTGAAATACAAAACCGAGCGTTTTATTACGAAAAACCGCCAGTTCCTTGTCTTTCATTCCTTCGGTACGTATTCCGTTGATTTCCACCATTCCCATTGTAGGTGCATCAAGCAATCCCATTATGTTCAGCAGGGTGGATTTTCCGCATCCGGAAGGCCCCATTATACTTAGAAATTCTCCACGTTCTACCGTCAGATTCACATTCTCCAATGCTACCGTTTCAATCTCGTCCGTACGATAAATCTTGGAAAGAGAGCTCAATGTTATCATAACTTCCAGTATTTAGTTTATTTGATTTTCAATTTACCCTTATTCTTATAAGAACTCATGTCGCTCACCACCACCTGTTCACCCGGTTGCAGCCCGCTCAACACCTCCACAAATTCAAAATTGGAATCCCCCAACTGTATCTTACGTTTCACCAGTTCGTTATCCGGCGTACGGACAAAAAGCTCATATTCACCGCGCCCTACATAATAAGAACCGTTGGCAATACGCATCACATCCTCTTTAACAGCATTCATTACATATACATCCGTCTTCAACCCGGAACGCAGACGACGATGATTATCTTCCTTCAACTGTACGGAAAAAGAAATAACCCCATTTTTGGAAAGCGGTGTCACGCTGCTAATGATTCCCTCCAGCTTGTCACTGCCCACTTTCACAATCGCCTTTCCGCCTGCCGCCACGCGGTCGCCATAAGTATCGGCAATCTCTCCCTCCACCTTGAAATGACTTAAATCGGAAATAATAGCCACCTGTTCGCCCTCAGAAATCTGTGCGCCAATCTGGTCGTTGATATAAGTAAGAATAGCCTTACGGGGAGAACGAATTTGAGCATCCTCAAATGTCCGTTTCATTTCAGCCAGGCTCTTACGGAAAATATTAAAATCCAATTCCTGCACTTTCAGTTCGGCAGACGCCACTTCCTGTTCATTCTCATACTGCTGTTGAAGTTGCTCATATTCCAATTGCGCGACATTATAGCTCAATTCCGCCTGGCGGACTTTATCAGTCGTCCCCGCTCCAAGGCTATCCAGATAATGTTCATTTCTCAATTCCACTTTCATCCGGTTCAACTTCATGGCCGACACCTTAATCTGCATTGCCATATCGGAAAGTTTAGTCTGATTATTGACACGAAGCTGGTCGAGCTTGTAACGCCTCATCTGCTCCTCGTCCAAAAGTTTCTGATACTGCGTTTCCGTACTTTGAAGGTCGAGTTTCAAAATCGGAGTGCCGATATCCACACTGTCCCCTCCCTTTTTATAAACTTCGAGAATGCGGGAATTGATAGGAGAATTGATAATCTCCTCAAAAGCCGGAACCACCTTTCCGGACGCACTGACACTGACCTCAATCATACCTTCGTCAACAGTAGAGAACACCAAGTCTTTTTCCCCTACCCCTGCCCTCATCACAGAAATAAGCACACTGATAACAATAATTCCCGTCACTCCTACAGCCGAATAACGAACTATCTTCTTATTACGTTCCTTCCGGCGAACCTCTTTGGGTATTTCTCTATCCATATTCGATTATTTTCTTTTATAGTTATTTCATGTATTCATCCGGCATTAAACATACTAAATCCATGCCAGAATCATAAACCTCTGAAATTGAGACGAAAACAAAAAAACAGGGTGTCCGATATCGGACACCCTGTACGAATTTACCGTTCAAAAAACGGCGGAACTAAAAGAAACTTCCCGGTTTCAAGACACGACCACCCTGAAATCCGGAAAAAAGATTCAACGAACTAACGAAGACGCAGACGGTCGCCCACCTCCGGAATATAATCACCGTCCTTACGGTTCATCTTATATAAATATTTAAGACGAATACCGTACTTCTGCGAAATGCTGTGCATCGAATCGCCGTCTTTCACAACATAGACAGTATGAGGTTCGGAAGCCTTTTTCTTTTTCCCCTTCAGATAAATGATATCTCCCTTCACCAAGGTATATTCGCGGTGTAAATCGTTATACTTCACCAGTTTCTTCCAGCTAATATCGAATTCCTTGCCCAAATCCTTAAAAGTATCGCCATCCCTGGCAACGACATAAGCGATGTCATTGGCGATATATACCTGATGCGGATTCAGCAACCAGGGATTCTTCCTCAGTTTACGCTTGGAATAAATGCCCTTACTATCGTACTTGTACAAATCGTAATCCTCAATGATAGTAATCAAACGGTTCGCATAAGAAGGGTCAGTAGCATAACCGGCCTTTTTCAGCCCCCGCGCCCAACCCTTATAATCGGTAATATCCAATTTAAAGAGAAAAGCATAACGGGCCCCCCTCCTCAAGAAATCGGAATGGTCCTCATACGAATCACGCGCATGTTTATAAGCGCGGAAACATTCGTTACGGGCATCATCATCATGCCGGACAGTGCGTCCCCGCCAACTGCCGCCGCATTTAATCCCGAAATGGTTGTTACTCTTCCGCGCCAACTGGCTATACCCGGCTCCGCTTTCGAGCAACCCCTGCGCCAGCGTAATACTGGCAGGAATCTTATGAAGCTTCATCTGCTCCACTGCCAAGTCACTATACTTCTTTATATATTCCACATAACGGGTGTTCTTCCGCTGTGCCTGTACCCCTATTGCCAAGAAAAAAATAACGGTTAAAAAGACCAGCCTATACAGTTTATTCTCCATTTCATTTCAGATGTGAATTAGATGGCACAAAAATCTGAAAAATAATTGGGATTATCAATCTCTTTCCTAACTTTGTAACATTAATTGTAGAAACCAATCCCCTGAGATATATGAAAGACCTTACTATCACCGCAATTATTAAAATATACCAATTCGACGAATTGAACGAGACCGACCGGGCCCTCATGGAAACAGCCATGAAAGCTACAGAACGCAGTTACGCTCCCTATTCGCACTTCTCCGTAGGAGCAGCCGCGTTATTGAACGACGGGACAGTGGTGACCGGAACAAACCAGGAGAATGCCGCCTACCCTTCAGGACTCTGTGCGGAACGCACCGTTTTGTTCTACGCCAATTCCCGATATCCCGACCAACCGGTCGCCGCCCTTGCCATTGCCGCCAGGACGGAAAAAGATTTCATAGACAATCCCATCCCCCCTTGCGGCGCCTGCCGGCAGGTAATCCTGGAAACGGAAAAACGTTACGGGCAACCCGTCCGCATCCTGCTTTACGGCAAGAAACACATTTATGAAATCAAGAGTATAAGCGACCTGCTGCCGCTATCGTTCGACGCATCAGCAATGGAGGAATAACTATGCTACAACAATATCACACAAAACTAAAAGGGACACTCGCACTCACGGATTCCTACCTCACAGAGAAAGCGCTACAAAAAGAAAAAGGGCTCTATAAGTTCATATGGGTACGCAAAGGAAACATTACGGTAGAAATCGACCATCAGGAAACGCTGCTCTCGCAAAACGACGTCATTTCACTGACACACCTGCAACACCTTGAGTTCAAATCAATAGACGGAGAGTATATGACCCTGCTGTTCAACAGTAATTTCTACTGCATCTACGGCAACGACCATGAAGTATCGTGCAGCGGTTTTCTTTTCAACGGCTCGTCCCATCTCGTCCGTTTCACCCTCAACGAACAGGAATACCGCCAATTGAACGAAATTACCACAGCAATGGAAAACGAATTTTCCGTTTCCGACAGCCTTCAGGAAGAAATGCTGCGCATCCTCCTTAAAAGGTTTATAATCCAGTGCACCCGAATCGCACGTCACCGGCTGGACATTACCCGTGAAAAAGAGTCCGGGTTCGAGATTGTCCGCCAATATTACAATTTGGTAGACGAGCATTACAAAATAAAAAAACAGGTACAGGATTACGCCGATATGCTACACAAATCCCCCAAAACACTTTCCAATATCTTTTCCACCTGCAAATTGCCCTCCCCCTTGCGAGTCATTCACGAACGGGTGGAAGCGGAAGCAAAACGATTGCTGCTGTACAGTAACAAAAGCGCCAAAGAAATCGCAGATATCCTGGGCTTTGAAGACCAGGCGTCTTTCAGCCGTTTCTTTAAAAATATGACAGGACAGAGCGCCGTACAGTTCAGAAACGAACAAAACGGGAAGAATTGATAAGCAATGCGGCGGTATTGCCATTGGGAGGCCATAAGATAAGCACGACCTTTGCGGTGTAAGTTAAACTCATAAACAACAATATGAAAGAAAAATTCATCGCATTGCTGACCTTCACGTCAAGCCTGAAAGAAATTGGAATCAAATTCATCCGTGTAGCCATCTTAATCGTATTCGTATGGATAGGCGGGCTGAAGTATTTCCACTATGAAGCCGACGGAATCGTACCGTTTGTCGCCAACAGCCCGTTCATGAACTTCTTCTATGCAAAAGAAGCTCCGGAATACAAAAACTTCAAGAATCCGGAAGGGGCTCTAGTCCCTGAAAACCGCGCATGGCATCAAGCCAATCACACCTATACCTTTTCTTACGGTTTGGGAGCACTAATCATGAGTATAGGCATTCTGGTATTTTTGGGCATCTTCTTTCCCAAAATAGGATTGGCGGGAGACATCCTGGCCATTATAATGACAATCGGCACGTTGTCATTCCTCGTCACCACGCCGGAAGTCTGGGTTCCCGACCTGGGAGGCGGAGAATCCGGCTTCCCGTTATTGTCCGGTGCGGGACGGCTGGTGGTTAAAGACATCGTTATCCTGGCAAGCGCAGTAGTGCTTCTGTCCGATTCGTCACGACACGTACTCAAAACACTAAAAAAAGACTAGCATTCAGACTTTTCTGTCGCATAACTTCTTGAAACATTGAAAACAAATATTCCTTCTGTCTGTTATATAGTTGAATATTAACAGTTAATGAATGAAGTTATGAAACAATATGACGCAATTATCATAGGGTTCGGCAAAGCAGGAAAAACTCTTGCGGCCGAACTTTCAAACAGAGGATGGCAAATAGCCGTCGTAGAACGTTCAAGTCTGATGTACGGAGGAGCATGCCCCAATACAGCATGCATCCCTACCAAAGCCCTCATACATGAAGCAGGAATCTCCACCCTGCTTTATTACAATGATTTTCCCAAACAAGCAAGATGGTACAGGCAAGCCGTTAACCGGAAAAACAAACTGGCATCTTTTTTGAGAGACAACAATTACGAAAAGCTGAACAAACGCCCGAATGTCACTATCTATACAGGAGAAGGGTCTTTCACATCGGCAAATACCGTCAAAGTCACACTTCCGGAAGGAGAAGCCGAATTGCAAGGCAAGGAAATTTTCATCAATACGGGCTCCACTCCTATCATTCCGGCAATAGACGGTATCCGTCAAAGCCGGAAAGTATATACCAGCGCCACTCTCTTAGACCAGGATATCCTGCCCCGGCACCTGATAATCATAGGCGGCGGATACATCGGGCTGGAATTCGCTTCAATGTATGCCGAATTCGGCAGCAAGGTGACCGTCCTGGAAGGAAGCGACAGGTTCATGCCCCGCAATGACCGGGACATAGCCAACTGCGTCAAAGAAGTACTGGAAAGAAAAGGCATCGAAATTCATCTGAATGCCCGCGTACAATCCATTCACGACACCAATGACGGCGTGACATTGACCTATTCGGATGCATCCGACGGAACCCCCTATTTTGCAGACAGCGACGCCATTCTTCTGGCAACCGGCCGGAAACCGATGACAGAAGGGTTAAACCTACAAGCGGCAGGGATAAAAACAGACGCTTACGGAGCCATTGCGGTAAATGACCAGCTACGCACCAATGTCCCTCATATATGGGCAATGGGCGACGTAAAAGGAGGACCGCAATTTACTTACCTCTCGTTGGATGATTTCCGGATTATCCGTAACCAACTTTTCGGAGATAAGAAACGGGACATTAAT
Organism: uncultured Bacteroides sp.; assembly: GCF_958445495.1. Classification (GTDB taxonomy): domain Bacteria; phylum Bacteroidota; class Bacteroidia; order Bacteroidales; family Bacteroidaceae; genus Bacteroides. The sequence continues at coordinate 116,176 of NZ_CAUCSQ010000001.1, forward strand.
GACCGTGCTCCTGTCCCTTACGCCGTATTCATCGACCCTCCACTGGCTCATATCGGACTCACGGAAGAAGAAGCCTTGAAAAGAGGATACTCCTTTAAAGTTTCCCGGCTGCCGGTCACCTCCGTCGTCCGTTCACGCACATTGCAACAAACAGAAGGCATGCTAAAAGCCGTCGTCAACAACCATACCGGAAAAATTATGGGATGCACCCTGTTCTGCGCCGATTCTCCGGAGCTGATAAATCTTGTCGCCATGGCTATGAAAACAGGGCAACCCTCTGCATTCCTGCGCGATTTTATCTTCACGCATCCCAGCATGAGCGAGGGATTGAATCAACTGTTTGACGTATAAGATAAACAGGCTGTCTGCTTGCAAAAAACAGAAAAAATAACGTACTTCGTCCCGTCATTGGTTGAATACAGGAAACCTCCGTAATAAAAAGGAGGTTTCCGTTAACGATACGGAATTATGATAAGGAAAGCAGATTCGGAAGACGCAGAAGCAATTGCAGCCATCTATAACGAATACGTCATAAACAGTACGGCCACATTCGAAACCGAACCCGTAACTGTCGAAGAGATGCGTGAGCGCATCACACAGATTTCCGCCGGCTTTCCTTATCTTGTTTATGAAACAGGCAATGAGGTGGCAGGCTACTGTTATGCACATCCGTGGAAAGAAAGAGCCGCCTATAAATACACTTTGGAAACAACCGTCTATCTGTCCGCCCGACATACCGGAAAAGGAATCGGGAAACTGCTTATGGAAAGACTCATAGACGAATGCCGGAAAAGAGGCTACCATGCGCTGATAGCCTGCATAACGGAGGGAAACGAAACCAGTTGCGCCTTACATTCGAAACTGGGTTTCAAACAAGTGTCCGGATATGAACAAGTCGGACGGAAATTCAATCGCTGGCTGGGAGTAGCGGACTACGAATTACTGCTCGTCCCATAGTCATGAACCGCCACAGAACACAGTTTCCGGACAAGGCAGACAAAAGCCGTATTTGAAACAATCGGAAACTCTGTTTCTCATGCAAAGCCCCGAATAAACAAATCTCATTCTTTTTTCCATCCCCATAGAATGAAATCCGGCAGAAAGCGTTATCTTTGCCGTCAAGTTAAACCATATACCTACCGCGATGAAAATTAGCAAGTAAGACAACGCTTCCAGTCAAACATCACTTTTTCCAATGCTTTTTCCATATTGCCAAGCATCACGAAATCCGTGTTGTCCGGCCGGTATTGTGTTTGTCGTCCCCCCATCCCGTGATTTTCCCTCACTCCGTTTCCAACCTCAAACCCAATAACCAACCATGTCTATCAGCATCCGACAAATCAGTTATATCCATCCGGATAAAGAAGTATTATTCAGCAATCTCAATTTCACCGTCAACAAAGGGCAGAAACTGGGATTAGTCGGCAACAACGGCTGCGGCAAATCCACTTTGCTGCAAATTATTGCCGGCCGACTTTCACCCTCCTCCGGCACCGTCACCCGTCCGGACGACCTATACTATATCCCTCAACACTTCGGGCAATATGATTCATGGACCATCGCCCAGGCGCTCCGGATAGAACGTAAGCGGCAAGCCCTCCACGCCATCCTGTCAGGAGATGCTTCAAATGAAAATTTCTCCGTCCTGGACGATGACTGGAATGTGGAAGAACGTTCCATTGCCGCCCTCGATTTATGGGAACTGGGTCAGTTTCCCCTCTCCTACCCGATGAACCTGCTTAGCGGAGGTGAAAAGACCCGTGTATTTCTGGCAGGGACGGACATTCATCACCCATCCGCCATACTTATGGACGAACCGACCAACCACCTCGATTCTTCCGGCAGGCAACGTCTATACGGATGGATAGAGAAATGCCGCTCCACGCTGTTAACGGTAAGCCACGACCGCACCCTGCTCAATCTCCTCCCCGAAATATGCGAACTGGAAAAACAGCAAATCAATTACTACGGCGGGAATTATGAATTCTACAAAGAACAAAAAACACTGATGCAAGAAGCCTTGCGACAACGCATCGAAGAAAAAGAGAAAGCACTGCGCATTGCCCGCCAGACAGCACGCGAAACAGCCGAGCGCAGAGACAAACAAAATGTACGCGGAGAAAAGAACAACATAAAAAAAGGACTCCCGCGCGTTGCGCTCAACGCACTTCAAGGAAAGTCCGAAAAAAGTACCGGCAAACTTAACAGCATCCATCAGGAGAAAGCCGGAAAGTTAACAGACGAACGCAACCGGCTTCGAAGTTCACTCTCCCCGGCCGCCACATTAAAAACCGATTTCAACAGTTCCCCGCTCCACACCGGAAAAATATTGGTGACGGCAAAAGAGATTAACTTCGGCTATCCCCCACATCCGACCGACAATCATATTCAGACAACCAACGAAACAAATCCTTCCGATACAGACAATCGCCCCGGTCAGGACAATACCGGTATCCAATACGATAGCGGCTCCAGACAACAGCTCTGGCAACCTCCCGTCAGCTTCCAGTTAAAGAGCGGAGACCGCCTCCGCATAGAAGGGGCCAACGGCAGTGGGAAAACAACCCTTTTAAAATTAATCGCCGGACAACTCCAGCCACAGGAAGGAAACCTGACACGAACGGAATTCACATCTGTCTACCTGAATCAGGAATATTCCATCATCGACGACCGGAACAGCGTTCTGGAGCAAGCTTACGCTTTCAATAACCGGAACCTGCCGGAACATGAAATAAAAATGATTCTGAACCGTTATTTATTCCCCGCTTCCGAATGGGACAAATCCTGCCGGAAGCTTAGCGGCGGCGAGAAAATGCGCCTTGCTTTCTGCAGCCTGATGATTGGCAATAATACCCCCGACGTGTTTATCCTGGACGAACCGACCAACAACCTGGACCTACAGAGCATTGAAATCATCACTGCCACCGTCAAGAATTATACGGGTACTGTCATAGTAATCTCGCACGACGATTATTTTATTCGGGAAATCGGCATCAAACAACATCTTTTATTAGACCGGCCTGCTGATATTTTATCCGGTAAACCTAAATATCAACCCGTTTTTTTATAACTTCGCAACGTAAAAAAAGAGGTAGAATAAAATGAATCAGACAACACAATCCTGGTGGTTTATCTTTTATAAAGACCAGCTACTGCTTGAGAAAAAAAACGATGGCACATACGCCATCCCATACGAAAACCACTCACCCGTCACCATTAAAGAAAACACAACAGTACATAATGTCGCCACACTGGAAGGGAAAAGCTGCAAAGCCTTCTCCCTTCCTTCCCCCGTCGAAGAATCGGAGAAATACATCATGACCGGCCTCCGCGCCTCCTATGACTACCTCCCTTCCCTTCACTACCAGACAGCAGGAAAAGCGCACGAAATCCTGCACTGGGACAGAAACAGCCGCTTCTGTTCCGCCTGCGGCACACCGATGGAACAGAAAGAGTCTATCATGAAACGTTGTCCGAAATGCGGCCGGGAGGTATATCCTTCCATATCCACAGCGATTCTTGTACTAGTGAAGAAAAAAGACTCGCTGCTCTTAGTGCATGCCCGCAATTTTAAAGGAACATTCAACAGCCTTGTCGCCGGATTCCTGGAAACCGGAGAAACATTGGAAGAATGCGTAGTGCGTGAAGTGAAAGAAGAAACCGGACTGGACGTAAAAAACATCACCTACTTCGGTAACCAGCCCTGGCCTTATCCCAGCGGACTGATGGTGGGTTTCATCGCAGATTATGCCGGAGGAGAAATCAAACTCCAAGACGAAGAACTGAGTGCGGGAAACTTCTATACAAGAGACAACCTCCCCGAACTTCCCGGAAAACTCAGCCTTGCGCGAAAGATGATTGACTGGTGGATTGAACACCCGAATAAGTAACCGGACATGGAAAATATCATCAAAGGAATCCGCCGGTACTATCCGGTGTCCGACAGCTCTCTGGAAATACTCTTCAGCTACATGAAGAAAATGGAACTTCCCCAAAAACACTTACTGATACAGGGCGGCATACCCGACCGTCACGTCTACTTTATCGAAAAAGGATTTTGCCGGTCCTATTGTCTGCGCGACGGCGAAGAAATCACCATCTGGTTCTCACGCGAGGGAGACATCACCTTTGCCATGAAAGACTTATATCACGACGAACCGGGATACGAATTCGTAGAATTGCTCGAAGATTGCGAATTATACGCCATACGCATTGAAGATTTAAACCGGATTTACGAAACCAACATAGAAATCGCCAACTGGGGACGTGTCATTCACCAGGAATGCCTGCTGTATATGGATATTCACCATATCAACCGCCTATACCTTCCGGCCAAAGAACGCTACGAACAACTTTTACGCGAACAGCCCGATGTCATTCAACGGGCCCAGTTGGGATATATCGCCTCCTTCCTCGGCATGACACCCCAACATCTCAGCCGTTTACGTTCCGAATCCTGATTCTTTTTAATCTATGTGAATTTTTATATTGCAGAAAAACCGTACATTTGCGGGAAAATACCCAAATAGATAAACACCGTGATTAATACGCTGACCTCTTTACGAATTTTATTTGCCTTGATGGTATTCGGCGCACATTGTTATGTGCTGGATTCAAGTTTCGATACCCACTTCTTTAAAGAAGGATTTGTCGGAGTCAGCTTCTTCTTCATCCTTAGCGGCTTCATCATCGCCTATAACTATCAGAAAAAGCTATCGGAAAAGACCATTTCCAAACGCACTTTCTGGATAGCGCGTATCGCCCGCATTTACCCCCTTCACCTCCTTACGCTATTAATAGCCGCATGTATAGGGGGATACGTCCAATACAGCGATACGGCAGACTGGATAAAACACTTTGCCGCTTCCGCTTTTCTGTTGCAGCCTTTCTTCCCTTCCGCAGATTATTTCTTCTCATTCAACAGCCCTTCGTGGAGCCTGGGGTGCGAACAGTTGTTTTATTTCTGTTTTCCTCTTATCATACCATTCCTGACTAACAAACGGAACCTGTGCGCCACCCTTTTCATCTGCCTGCCGGTCATGCTGGTTGCCATGCACCTGACTCCCGAAGAACAGATTAAAGCATATTGGTATGTAAATCCGCTCACCCGCCTGCCGGACTTTTTGGTAGGAGTCTTACTTTACCGGTTATACCAGTCCATACACGATAAAAAGATTTCCCATTCCGCCGGAACCCTGTTAGAAGCAGGAGCCGTCGCCTTGTTTTTCATTTTCTATTTCTGTGCCGCAGATATTCCCAAGGTGTACCGCTATTCCTGTTATTACTGGCTGCCCGTTTCCCTGGTCATACTTGTCTTCTCCATCCAAAGAGGATACCTATCCCGGTTACTGTCCGGCCGTATCCTGGTGATAGGAGGAGAAATCAGTTACAGCTTCTACCTGATACACTTATTCATTATACTCACATATACACAAATGGCTGCTCACTATCAATGGCAGATACCCTGGACAATAAGCGTCCCCGTCATTTTCAGCATCACCATTGCACTGAGCCTGCTCTCTTATTACTATTTTGAAAAACCCGCCAATAAATGGGTAAAACGAATACTAACTAAAAAACAATCATAAATCAACCCATGGAATTATCAACAAAAACACCACGAATTGAAGTAGTAGACGCCCTTAGAGGCTTCGCCGTAATGGCGATTCTCCTGGTACATAACCTGGAACATTTCATTTTCCCCGTTTATCCGGAAAGTTCTCCCGAATGGCTCGCCATTCTGGACGCAGGAGTATTTAATGCGACATTCTCGCTGCTTGCCGGAAAATCCTACGCCATATTCGCCCTGCTTTTCGGATTCACCTTCTTTATCCAGTCGCACAACCAGCAATTAAAAGGAAAAGATTTCGGTTACCGTTTTTTATGGCGAATGGTATTGCTTGCAGGATTCGCCACTCTCAACGCAGCATTCTTTCCCGCGGGAGATGTCCTGCTGCTGTTCGTCGCAGTCAGCCTCGTACTGTTTATCGTACGCAAGTGGAGCGACAAAGCCATCCTAATCACCGCTATCCTGTTCTCGTTGCAACCGATTGAATGGTTCCACTACATAATGAGCCTTTTCAATCCCGCCTATACCCTGCCCGATTTGAATGTCGGAGCAATGTATGCCGAAGTAGCCGAATATACCAAAGCCGGCAACTTCTGGGATTTCCTGATAGGCAACATAACCCTGGGACAAAAAGCAAGCCTGTTCTGGGCCATCGGCGCCGGACGCTTTCTGCAAACTGCCGGGCTCTTCCTGTTCGGTTTATACATCGGCCGCAAGGAATTGTTCGTAACCTCCGAATCCCACCTGAAATTCTGGACGAAAGCGCTCATCATCGCAGCCATCAGTTTTGCGCCGCTGTATTCCTTAAAAGAACAAATCATGCAAAGTGACAGCAGCCTGATTCAGCAGACAGTAGGCACAGCCTTCGACATGTGGCAGAAGTTCGCATTCACGATTGTGCTTGTCTCTTCCTTCATGTTGCTCTATCAGAAAGACAAGTTCAAGAAAGCCGTATCCAACCTGCGGTTCTACGGAAAAATGAGCCTGACTAACTATATTTCCCAATCCATCTTAGGAGCCATCATCTACTTCCCGTTCGGGCTTTATCTTGCCCCTTACTGCGGGTATGCCCTCAGCTTGATTATAGGCATCGTTCTTTTCCTGTTGCAGGTTAAGTTCTGCAAATGGTGGCTGTCCAAGCATAAACAAGGACCACTGGAAACAATATGGCACAAATGGACCTGGATAGGAAGCGGGAAATAACATGAAGAGAGCGTATCGGAACTAAGATAAACACTTAGAACAGTTACAGAATCCGACTGGCAAACATAAAAATAGAGTTGATACGGCTTTTTATTGCCGATGAAAAGCAGGCTACGAAATACGCACAACTACAAACGAACAACTTATGGATATGAAACTGAACGTATCACTCTAAAGCATCAACAAAACGCGCGTATCCGCAGCCTGCCAGTTGAAATTGAGATGATGCCAATACAACAAGATTCCCGCAAGAAGGATTAGCCAGTGGACTTAAAGAATGCAAAGGAAATGAAAGAACTGTACCAAGCGAGGGAAAATGCCCGGAAACAGACATAAAAAAGCCGTGTACAGAGAAAAAAAGAAGCGCCTCCGTAGTCTTTTGAAGATTGCGGAGGCGCTATTTAATTATTTATCTTCTTATTTCCTATCCGGAATAGCAGAAAGCCAATCAGATACCCAACGATTTCTTCACAGCTTCAATCTTTTCCATAGCGGCAGACTCAGCGGAAGCATAACAGTTGCGGCATCCCATTTCACCCTGGACTTCCATATAGAACTTAATCTTCGGTTCCGTACCGGAAGGACGAACGGAGACCTTGCTGCCGTCTTCCGTGAAATATTGAAGAACGTTAGAAGATTCCGGCATATCAATCGCACTAACGTTGCCCTTATCGTCCGTCTGTTCCAACGTCTTATAATCTTTGCTCAAAACCACTTTGGAACCGCCCAATTCCTTCGGAGGATTGGCACGGAAGTTTTCCATCATCGCTTTGATTTCTTCAGCGCCGCTCTTGCCCGGCTTCACCACGTTCACAGTAAACTCTTTCGAGAATCCGTATTCCACGTAAATATCGAGCAACAACTGATACAGGGATTTGCCGTTGTCTTTCGCCCAGGCGGCAACTTCGGCAATCAGGCAGCAAGCCGATACGGCATCTTTATCGCGGACAAAATCTTCCGCAAGGAACCCGTAGCTCTCTTCGCCGCCACCGATATATTTCTGTTTGCCTTCACGCAGACGAATTTCACGGGCAATCCACTTAAATCCGGTGTAGCAGTCAAGCATTTCGATATTGTTCTTATCAGCGATTTTCTTGATAAGTTCGGTAGTGACGATTGTCTTCACACAGAACTCATTCCCTTTAATCTTGCCCAGTTGCTTGTATTGGGTCAGAATATAATAAAGGTACATCATGCACGTCTGGTTACCGTTAATCAGCACCCATTCGCCCTTGTCATTCTTGCAAGCGATACCCACACGGTCGGCATCCGGGTCGGAAGCCATCACGAGGTCGGCGTCAATTTCTTTGGCAAGGTTCACAGCCATAGAAAGAGCTTCCGCATTTTCCGGATTCGGAGAAACGACCGTCGGGAAGTTACCGTCCTTAATCATTTGTTCGGGCACGGTAAACACGCTTTCAAATCCCCACATCTTCAACGCGCGCGGAATCAGCATCATACCCGTACCGTGAATCGGAGTATAGACAATCTTCATATCCTTGTGGCGGGCGATAGCTTCCGGGTCGATAGAAACGGTTTTCACCATGTCCAGATAAACCTTATCGATATCTTCGCCGATAATCTGAATCAAATCGGGATTCCCCTGGAATTTGATGTCGGCGGCGGAAGCGATGGCATTCACCTCGTCAATGATGCCTTTATCATGCGGAGCCAGCACCTGTGCGCCGTCATCCCAGTACGCCTTGTAACCGTTGTACTCTTTCGGGTTGTGGGAAGCAGTCAGAATGATACCGCTCTGGCAACCGAGGTGACGGATGGCAAAAGACATTTCCGGAGTCGGACGCATGTCGTCGAACAGATATACTTTAATGCCATTGGCAGAGAAAATGTTAGCGGAAGTCTCCGCGAACAAACGGCTGTTGTTCCGGCAGTCGTGGCCCACTACCACGGAAATCTGCGGCAAGTCTTTAAAATTCTTTTTCAGATAATTGGAAAGCCCCTGCGTAGCAGCACCCACCGTATAGATATTCATGCGATTGCTGCCCACTCCCATGATACCGCGCAAACCGCCCGTACCGAATTCAAGGTCTTTGTAGAATGCTTCAATCAGTTCGGTTTTATCATTATTCTCCAACATGCGTTTTACTTCAGCCTGAGTTTCAGCATCGTAAGCCGGCGTCAGCCACTTTTCAGCTTTCTCAGTGACCTGTTTGATAAGTTCCTGATTTTCCATTTCGATTATTATTTATTGGTTAATGAATTGTCACCTCAATATCTTGAGCACACAAATGTAAAATAATAAGTTTATAAATCCTAGGTATTCAATTAAAAATTAGAAATTAAAAATCAAAAAACGGGGATTAAAAGCAAATGGCCACCCCACGACAACAACCCTCCGCCTCATTCCAACCTTCCATCTTCAAATCTTATTATTTTACCAAATACCTGTCACCGGTCTGTTTAACATATTCCTGCAAGAATTCTTCCGGATATCCGGGGCGGAGCACACCGGCAGGCTGCCCGATGGAATTACGTTCAAATTGCCCGTCCTTCACACGTTTCACCACTCCGTCATTATACTTCACAACCAGAAAAGTCCCCAATTGTTTCCAAGTATCGAACGTGCTCTGCGCCGTCATATTGGTGTAATTTGTCAGGAAATCCACTGCTGCGCTTTCATCTTTTTCCAACAGCTTCGCCGCCATCTCCTCAATGCCGTCCTGCGCATTATTAAAAGTAGCCTCCAATTCTTTCTGCGTCTCGCGCACATCGCCAATCATCAAACTGTAACGCGGATAAACCATATTGGACACCCAATTGAAAATCCAAAAAGCGGAATTCCAAGAAAACGTGATATAATCGGCCCCGTCCACACGGGTATAACATACCGGAACTTTAGTCGCACAACAATAAACAGGCGTAAACACTGTCATATTCGCGTCATCCACCCCAAACCAAAGCACGCCGCCTATCGGGTCCGGCTTGTGGGCGCGCATCTGCGCGACAAAAACGAAACCGCTCTGCTGGGTGGAAATAGGACGCTCGTTAAAATATTCCTGCTCGCCCACCTTGAAATTCAACGGAGAAAGGCGGTATGGAGTCTTATACGGGCCGGCTCCAAAATCATTGGAAATGTCAAGCGGCGTACCCTCGTAATGGTCGCGCATCATATCCTTCACATCCTGTACGGAAAGCTTTTGTTTCGGCTTCACGAAAAGAGGCATCGGCGTATCGGTCTTCCCTTCGATGTAAGGAAGATAATCCTTTCCGTTATCAGTGAACCTATTGAAAAAGCTCCATACGCGCGCTTCACAAAACCGGCGGGCGCCGAAATCCAACGGCGCGTAAGCCTCGGCAAAACTGAAATCCTTGTTAACCCCGCTAAAATACCCCTTCTCGCGGGCAAAAGACACGACATCCGGAGAATACAGGCAATTTTCCTTGTCAGTCATGTCAAACCGGTGAATACGCGATTGATTGGCATGGGCCGAGATGCAATCATCCGGAACACGCACAGCCACCCACACCGCTCCGCGGATGCCGGGTCCCTTGCCAATCATCTCCATTATCCAAACCTCATTCGGGTCTGCAATAGTGAAAGACTCCCCTCCGCTATAATACCCGTATTGCTGCACCAGGTCCGTCATTATCTTAATCGCCTCACGGGCTGTACGCGAACGCTGCAAACCTATATAAATCAGGCTTCCGTAGTCAATGATACCCGTAGAATCCGCCAATTCCGGACGTCCGCCGAAAGTCGTCTCGCCGATAGTCACCTGGTATTCATTCATATTGCCCACCACATTATACGTCTGGCGTGCCTGCTCTATTTCTCCCAGATACTTACCGGTATCCCATTCATACACTTTCAACATCGTCCCCTTCGGATAAGTAGCGGCCGGATAATGATAAAGTTCACCGAACAGCCCGTACGAATCGGCAGAATAAGACACGATGGTCGAACCGTCGGAAGAAGCGTTCTTGCCGACAATTAAATTGGTACAGGCGAAAGTCTCCGCCGCAGCCGCCAAAAATACGGCAGCGCAAAAGATAATTTTTCTTTTCATAAACAGATGATTCACATTTAATAAATTACCAAACAAAACTAGTGCGCGACACCGATTCATTGCCGCAATGGTCGGACACCGTAAACTCGACGACATGCTTTCCTCCCTTTTTTACATATTTCGGATCAAGCGTGCACTCCCAATACGATTTCACAATGTTCGGCCGTCCGAAAAGCGCATACTTGCCGTCAATTGTTCCCCGGTACGAAGCAATTCCCGCTCCCTTGTCCTTCAAACGGTAAACAATCTTCCCGGTCCTCCCCCAAAGATTTTTGTTCACAGGAATAATTTCGGGCGGAACCGTATCCACGGCAACCGCATACGTTCCCAATTCCCGGATAACCGTCTTCATATACCCGTTCTCATACTTGCCACCCACACTGTACTTTCCCCCCTTCGGAGTGATGCGGGCCACATAATATTTGGCAGTGTCCGCCACCGGTTTCCTGCGCAACCCGATACGGAGCTCACAACCGGCATGAAGCGAAACCGGCTTGTCATTCAACCGGTAAACGAATGACACGGCGCCGCTGTCCGCCTCCACCTCATAATTCAGGGACACATCATCATACAGCATCCCTTTCGGAACAACCAGGCTTAATCCCGGCTCCTGCAAATAATTCGTTTTATCCCATTCAAAAACATATTTCTCCCGATGTTGCAACGGCTCAATCGGCTGTTTCCGTCCCCGCACCGTAAAATGATACCTGGAAGTATTTCCGAACACATCCTTGAGCGTATATGAAAACCGGTAATCACGTTCCTCGTCGATAGTAACCAACCCGCGATTGCCGTTCGAAGCTTTCAGCATGCGCAAAGAATTCCCCGGCTCGATAAAAGATTTCATATATTGCCCGTAAGTCCAAGAATTTATCATCCGGTTCTCCTCTTCCGAAAAACGATCGACAGTACTGCGGAAAACCTCCTTACCATCCACGGCAAGAACCACGGAATATACCCCGTAACGATTGCTTGTCCCGTCCATATAATCATACGCCTTAATCCCCACGCCAATCACTCCCCATGCTTCCACCGGACGGCCGCTGCCTGGAAGAATCACCTTATTCCTCTGTTTTCCCTCCACCGTTCCTTTGCCGGGCTGCGGAAAAAACAGAATACCGTCCGCTTTGGGAGCGCGCGAATCCTTTATCCGTTTCTTAAAAAAAGGCATAGGGTCTATATAGTCTCCGGTCTCCGTTTCAAAAACATCCAGATGAAGATGCGGGCCGAACGAATAACCGGTATTCCCGCTCCATGCAATCTGTTGCCCGGCCTTCACCGGGTATTCGTCCGGTTCAGGAATGATTTCCACCTCCCAGTCCTCCTTCTCATATTGCAGCTTTTCCACCCTTTCGGCTATGGGAGAAAGAAAACCGCTCAAATGGCGGTTAATCGTAGAATAACCGTTATCATAACAGACATCAAGCACATAACCGGAACCGTTAGTGACGCGGATACGTGAGATGTAGCCGTCTGCCAATGCACGGACAGGCTTGCCGATTACTCCCCCTGTCTTAAAATCCAATCCGCCGTGAAAATGATTCGAACGTATCTCGCCGAAATTTCCGCTCAACGTAAGAGGAAAATCAAAAGGCGGCACAAAGGTTGCTTGCTTCCTATCCTGTCCGTACCCTCCGATGCAGCAAGCCAGCATCAAAGCAATGACATATCGTCTCATCATTCCATACACTTATTTACTCCCGCAAATGTACATTATTCCCGCTAAATTACGAAATATCCGGGAACGTACTTTACGCATTCCGCCAAACAACCTCCCATTCAATAAGGAAACCGTATCTTTACCCGCATTTGTACGATTAATAACGCAGAAACATTCAGAATATTATCTCCATTCAGATAATCCAAAGACAAAATGCGGGCATCTACTGATTCAGTATCCCGTCAATTATATATTCAATTCATTTTGTCATATTTCAATTCATTATACCATCGGAAGATTTTGTCCAGAATCCGACAAATAGGTGACATTACATTCCCAATTCCTTTTTCAGCCACACTTTCATCACCGGATCGGGAATGACAACCCGGCGTTTTTCGATTTCTATAAGTTCTTTTTTGACCAATGCCCGTTTCACGATACTGACATTGGCCGATGAACCCAACTGATATTCATGTATCACTTCCTGTGTGGAGAATTCACTATGGACACCATCAATAATAGCCCGCAGAAAATTCATCTGATAAGTGAAAGGCTTATTCTCCATAATCTCCAATATTATTCCAATGTAAAAACAGGTAATATAACCATTACTAACAATATTATTACTAATAAGATTATTATATGCCTCGTTTTTTACATGGCTCTAATGGTTGTCCTCCGTCGGTATCGGACAATACAGCTTTCCCCTGAATACCGACTTCTTGTCCGAAGAATATCGCTAGGTTGTGTATCGATGAATTATTGCAGCCAAAAGTTCGACGAAAGATTCAACTAAATCTTAACATCAGATGAGTTTTTTACGCGAAAGCTCTGAAAGAGGTCCGGATAGAATCACAAAGAGCAATGAATACAAAAAGTTCTCCCTCCAAACAATGAAGTTATTGCAATCGGAGAGATGGCGATGGGTATATTGATGCGTCATTCATTATACATTCCACGAAATATTTGTAATTTTGTATTTCAAAACAAATCCAATTAAAAATGAACACACCCATTATATTTCTTGATGTGGACGGTACTTTAGTCAGTTTCAATACACATAAGGTACCAGAATCGGCTATCACCGCATTAAAGGAAGCGCATAAAAACGGGGCGAGAATTGTGATAGCCACAGGACGTCCTATAACAGACCTTAAAGAAATCTCCGAAATTCCATACGATGCAGTAATAGCATTGAATGGTTCGGACATATCTCTTCGAGACGGGAAACGAATATCGACCCATCCTATTCCGTCCGAGGAATTTAACAAATCCATGAAACTGGCCGACAAATATGGATTTATCATCGGCATCGAGAACGACAAAGGGGTCATTGTCAACCGTCATGGAGACGTTCTTGTGGAATGGGCAGAACTTGTCGCTCATCGTGTGCCTCCCGTAGTTGATTTATACAAGGAATATTCGGAAAGCATCTGTTGTCAGCTTTGTTTCTTCTGCGACGAAGCGACCCAGAATAAAGTGATGAAGGATTTGCCTTTGTTGAATGCGTCACGGTGGAACCCGTTGTTCGCAGACATAAACATCAAGGGGATTGACAAGTCTACCGGCATTGATGAGATTTGCCGTTATTACGGATGTAGCAAATCAGACACTATAGCGTTTGGTGACGGTGGAAATGACATTCCAATGATTAAAAGGGCAGCAATCGGCATCGCCATGGGAAATGCAGGCGAGGAAGTCAAGTCCGTAGCAGATTTTGTGACAGACTCTGTAGATGACAACGGAATATACAATGCTCTGGTCCGCATGAAAATAATACATACACTCTCTGATATACCTACATAGTTGTCGGAGAATTGCTTACCACCATTGATTTTCAACGTTTCTTGCGCTTTGAAAACCAACAAGGTTATAAATCGGCTATAAAATAACGCTGATTCTCGCCTATCATTAGGAAATTAGGCTACTGATATACAAACAACCGATAATAATTTATATCTCTATAAATTTTTAGACAACTATAAAATGGATAAAATTCTAATTCTGTCACTCTAATGTCACAATAGAATGATGTTGGAAGTCAAAATAGCAAGAGTTTGTGGCTATAAACTTGTGAAGCGATTATGCCGATACGGTAATGGGAACCCAAACAGAAACGGTAAACCGGATTACAGAGTATTTTTCAATATAAACACGTGACTTTCAGTTGTAAATAATTCTTTTCAAAGGATATAATTCTGTGAATTGTAACTATCTTTGTATTTGGAACTCAATTTATCAAATATGAATGGCAAAGATTACAGTAAAAGACACCGAAAGTAAATGGGGTCAAAGTCAATGGTGAAGACTACATTTGTTTGACAGATATGTCGCGTGCAAAAGACGGGGATTTTTTTCAATGAGTCTCTGCCAGAATTAATGCCGGGGTTAAAAGGCATATCGGGAACGGTGCCGGGTGCGTGACGGACAAAAGACTTTCGGAAAAATATACGTGAATATAAACTTATAAACTCTAAATCATAGTAGTATGAAAACTATTTTTGCATTTTTACCAGCACATAAGTTACTGATTATTTTATCCTGCTTGTGTATTTCAGTGAGTATTCAGGCTCAAAATGCTGATGAACGAGTTAGTAAAATGATGAATGAAGCCCGTTGGTTCGATCTTGAACAGGAGTTAAATACCGCTCCGGTGGACTCGCTAACACCATTCTTACGGCAAATGGCTGCATCCATGACACATCATTATTTTAACCGCCCGGATTCAGCATGTATAGAACTTAAGAATCTGCTGGAGAACCATCAGCAGGATTTAGGAGGCAATACGATGAATATGGTTATCCTGTTGGGTATGAATATGGCACGCACGGAAAATTATACGGAGGCTGCCGGACTGATGAAGAACCTTTGCGACCAACTTGCAGTTTTGGGCATGGACAGCACACAGATTGCTCCTTATCGTGAACAGGCACAACAATATCGTGCGTTGGCCGCATGCGGCTCCTTATGCCAACCGTTGCACAAAACCGGTGAGTACCGTTTCCCAATGCTGATTGATAATGAAAACGATCAACATTCGATTGAAACGGAAGGAAGCCTTAATGGGAAAGAAAGTCGCATATTGTTCGATACCGGTGCCGGCGTCAACATAATAACACCGGAGTCGGCAAAGAAATATGGTCTACGTTTTCTGGATAAAGACATAGCTGTCGGAGGTGTTGGAGGTACGGGGCAGGGGCGCCATGCAATTGCAGACACTTTACGTATCGGCGAAATGTCATGGACCAATGTTCCTTTTACTGTGATTGACATTCAGACAGGGCATACCGAAGCAGATAAGGCAATTAAGAAACTCCAGTTACCGCCAGTCATAGGACTTCCTATCATGCTTCGTATGCAGGAAATCCAGTTGGATTTTGCTCATCGTGAAATCATAATCCCGGCAATGCCTACACAGAATCCACTCACTGAAAGCAACCTGCTCCGTACAGACACTGAAGGGTTACAGTTAAAAGCGACAAACGAAACAGGATGCCCGCTTTATTTCCATTTCGATACAGGTTCCTATTTCACCTATATGCAACCGGCCTGGTACGCACGCCATCAAAAAGAAGTGGATGCAACAGGAATTCCCGATTCGCTCCGCATAGCCGGAATAGGAGGTGTGTCGATAACCCGCACCTACCTACTGCCGCAGTTAAAGTTCCGTATAGGAAACGGTGACATTATGCTTGATTCACTCAGCGTAAACACAGGAATCGACCTGCATACCGGACAGTCGAAGACACCCGCCTTTTCCAACGGTAAGGAAGATGGTGTCCTCGGCTTGAATGCCCTTGAAAAGTTCTCAAAAGTGGTTCTCAACTTTAAAGATATGTATATGGAAGCAATACCTTATTAATATATTTCTAACAACAAGTCTCTGCCAGAATTAACGCCGGAGTTAAAAGGTCTATCGGGAACGGTGTGCCGGGTACGTGACGGACAAAAGACCTTCAGAAAAATACACATAAATACGGAACTATAAATCAAAGTGATATGAGAACGAATCATTTATTGGGAATGTTGATGTTATCCCTGTTTACATTTATCTTTATCAGTTGTGATAAAGAAGAAGGGTTTTCCAAAGAAGAAATTCAACAGGTTCTTTTTGAACTCAAAGGAACTTATAATGGCACTGTACATGTTAGCGGTCCAAACGGGCTTGACCTCACATTGCAGAATGCTATAGCCGTTTCACGCGACTCTCTAAAATTTAAGATGTCATTGCAGCCATATATAGAATTAATTTCAGATAAAATTCTGTCAGACCGTTTGCATGAGACAGGCGAAGTAGAAGTCATTGCCGGATATCATTTTAACCAACGGGATGACAATACTATAAACTTTTCATTGAATCCTAAAGATGTTAATATATTGGGGGGATTTGGTGCGCCTCCTGCCGTCAGGCTTGTATTTTCCAAAAACTACGGCGGTGATGCCATCGTCAATACAAATTTTATAATGTTCAATATTTCCCCTACGGAATTATGGGTGGACGGTGAGAAATATGAAGATTTTCCAAGGATAGTATATCATTTCGAGGGAGTGTACGAATAACATCAAGCGGCTATCCGATTGTAGTAGTCAATCAATGAGGTATCACCGATTTCAGATGCTACCCACATTTCGTTTTTCGCCATAAGGTCAGTACGGATGTAGAGCTTTTCCTTGCGGATATTGGCAAGATATTCCACTAACCGTCTGTTGTGTACCCCACTGCTTCCGACGAGGCAGGGCTTCATATTGACCGATGTCTTCTATGCCATAAGTCCACTTGTCTTTTAAGTTTCACATGGGGTTATCAGGGCTGCACCTTAATCGGTGGATGCAGGAAAAGGGTCACTTCGATGGCGTAAGGAAATGTTTCATACATCCGGGCATGTCAAACCTTTCATACCTTTCACAGCGGAGGACAAGCCATCCCTCACATCAAAACAAATAATCCCTTTCCACTGCCTGCCGATAGGCTTCCACCAGTTCCTCCATCACCTCTCCTACAGACTGCCGGCGGGAGAGTATGGACGAGATTTGCCCTATCTCCAATTCGCCTTCCTCAAGATTCCCCTCAAAGATTCCCTTTTTGGCGCGGCCGCGGCCTAACAAAGCCTTCAACTCCTCGACAGAAGCACCGCTATCTTCCGCTTCTTCCACAGCCTCCCGGAAACTGTTCCTCACCAGGCGCGTGGGAGCCAGCTTCTTCAACAACAGCTTAGTATCCCCCTCTCCAAGACTCAGACAATACTCCTTGAACACCGGACTGGCCGAACTCTCATCAGTCAGTGCAAACCGCGTCCCAATCTGTACGCCTTCGGCTCCCAGCACCATGGCAGCCAGCATCCCTTCTCCCGTGCCGATGCCCCCGGCGGCAATCAGAGGCAATGTCGTCGCTTCACGCACGGCAGGAAGCAGGCACAAAGTAGTAGTCTCCTCACGCCCGTTATGTCCGCCGGCCTCAAACCCTTCCGCCACCACCGCATCTACTCCCGCCTCCTCGCACTTCATAGCAAAACGGGAAGAAGAAACAACATGCACTACAGTCAGCCCGCGTTCCTTTAGCCATCCGGTCCATGTTTTCGGGTTCCCGGCAGAAGTAAAGACAATCTTCACCCCTTCCTCCACCACTATATCCATGATTTCCTCTATTTGCGGATACATCAAAGGAATATTCACGCCAAAAGGCAGGCCGGTGGCAGCACGGCATTTACGAATATGCTCGCGTAAAACATCCGGATGCATGGAACCGGCGCCAATCAGCCCCAACCCGCCTGCGTTACTTACCGCGGAAGCAAGCCGCCAACCGCTGCACCACACCATTCCGCCCTGAATAATGGGATACCGAATCCCCAAAAGAGAAGTAATCCTGTTCATAAACCAATCATTTATTTGTCAATGCACTAATAAAACTGTATATTATTATAAACAATTTCACCCGCCAAACTGTTCAACCGGTTTATTCGCCTACAAACAACGAAGCAACCTTCTCCGCCAACTCCTCTCCTCTCAAATCCTTAGCCACAATTCTCCCTTCACGGTCGATAATATAAAATTTAGGAATAGCCAGCACCTCATAAGCCTTGGCTACCGGACAACGCCCCATTCCCTTCAAAGAAGAAACCTGCAGCCATGGAAGCTGCTCTTTCCCTATCCCTTTCAACCAGGCTTCTTTCTTATGGTCCATCGAAATGCCGACCACCTCCAGTCCCCGCCCGTGGTATTTAGCATAAAGATTCTTAACGTTCGGCATCTCCCCCATACAAGGAGCACACCAGGACGCCCAAAAATCAATCAAGACGATTTTGCCACGGAGGTCTTTCAAAGAAAGCGTCTTTCCGTCTGCCGTCGCCAATGTAAAGTCCGGCGCCGGAGCGCCCGGAGCCAATTTCTTCATCGAAACCAAACGCACATTGATTTCCTTTCCTTTAGCCGACGCTTTCACCGGTCCGGACAAATAGTTGAAGAAATCGTCTATCTGCTCCGTCGTGCAAGGACGCAACATATTCAGCTCGATAAAATAAGGAGCCACATAACAATCGGCATAACGGACCTTGTAGTCAGCCAGCAAAGAATCCATTGACAATTCCAGCTTCCGGATAACATTCCTCAACGAATCCTTTTTATGCTCATCCGTTTCCTTCTCCAGAAAACTTTTCGCAAATCCCTCACTGAAATTATTAGTAAACGACCGGACATAATACGAAAACATGGCATCCGCCGCCAACTGCTCCTTATTCCCCTTAACCAACCGAATCACCGTAGCCGGTTTCACCCGCCCCAGCACGGTTTCCGTCGTATCCTTCACCAATACCTCCACAGGAGAACCGTCAAAAAAGAGCATACGGGTCGCTCCGGTTTTCCCTTTTACATATAACGACCCGTATCCTGTCTGCGGCACAGTCCCCTTCAACGAGAAAGTCCCGTCAGAGGCAACCGCAACCGAATCCAGCGAAACAGTCTTCAACTCACCGTCCTCGCAAAGTTGAAGTATCACCTGCCGGCCGGCTCCTTCACGCCATGTCCCCTTGACAGAATAAGGAACCTGAGCCGCCGCAATAGCGTACAGACTCATCAAACAGACACCCAAAGTTATGATTCTCTTCATATCTCCTATTTTATATCCCCTCATCTGTCCTTAAAAAGCTCATCCATTTTTTCCATCAACTTCTCGCCCCGCAAATCCTGCGCTATAATCTTTCCGGTCTCGTCGATAATATACATACGGGGGATTCCGGTCACGTTATACAGTTTAGTAACCGGGCATTTCCACCCTTTCAAAGAAGAGATATGTTTCCAGTTCAACCCTTTTCTGGCAATCGCATTTTTCCAGTCGTCCAGCTTGTCGTCCAATGAAACGCCGAGAATCTCCAGTCCTTTAGAATGATACTTATCATATATTTTTTTCAGATTCGGCACTTCACGCAGGCAAGGGCCGCACCAGGAAGCCCAGAAATCGAGCAACACCACATGTCCCCTCAAACTATACAAAGCCAAAGTTCCCCCTTCCGGAGTAGGCAACTCGATATTGGGAGCAATCCCTCCCACATTGGCGCGCGCCATCGCCTCCACCCGAATCTTCAACGCTTTCCCGCGTTCCGAGTTCTTCACGCGGTCGGTCAGGTTATTATAGCACTGCTCCAATACGTCAAACGGCTTATGCTTGCCTATATACTCGTCAATAAAATAAGTCACCGCACAACTGTTCCGCGTAGAATCCAGAAAATTCATAATATCCTTATCAATAGACTCCCTCACCATTTTATAAATGTTCTGAATAGAGTCCACCTGATGTTTCATCTCAACTGAATCCTTTATATCCAGCGCTTTCTTTAAAGAGAACATCTCCCCCAATTGCATTATTCCGGACATATAGACCAGCTCGTCCGCCCTCTCCAATACCTTATGTTCCCTGCTGCCGTCCACCAAAAGCAACATGCGCGTCCTCGCCTTCCCTTTCACCGTATCCGTCTTCTCGACCGCTTCCACCTTTATCGGCTCACCATCTACAAAGATTTTCTTCTTGCTTTTCAAACAAACGAGCTGCATCCGTTTCATTTCGGGAACCGAGCCTTCCAACAGAAAACATCCTCCCTTCACAACCGCCGAATCAACGGCAACCAAACTGT
Source organism: uncultured Bacteroides sp. (assembly GCF_958445495.1). Classification (GTDB taxonomy): domain Bacteria; phylum Bacteroidota; class Bacteroidia; order Bacteroidales; family Bacteroidaceae; genus Bacteroides. The sequence continues at coordinate 136,759 of NZ_CAUCSQ010000001.1, forward strand.
CCGAAGCGATATAATCATTCAAATAAACCGTCTTTCCTTCACCGTTTTTCCAAGTCCCGTCAATCCGATAAGAGACCTGTGCACAAAGATCCGATTCTCCCAACGCTCCCAGGAGCAATGCTGCAATCAGCAATAATTTACTTTTCATATCCATATTCTTTCAAGTTATACTATCATTCGTTACCTATCAGGCTTTCCAATTCAAATCCCAGCGTATCGGCACAAAAGCCCTTTACGATTTCCTCTTTCTGCGCAAACACTTCGCTTTGCCCGTACACAGCCTCTTTCTCCTCTTCCGGACGATACATGGCAAAAGCGATGAAAAGAGACAAATCCTGCGCTTCCGTCATTGAAGCCGAATAATTAAGCTGCGTCAGTTCTCCGGTACTCGCATTCGCAGTACCTATCACAATCTGCTTGCATCTGACATATGAATCTTCCAGAAAACCGTAAGTCATCATCGTACGGTTGCTTCTCCAGGAAGCGGTCAGTTCATAACCGGCCGTATTTCCGGACTTTTGCGCCGCCACAATCTGCTTGAACTCCTCAGGAGCCTCATAATCCTCCAACGCCCTTTCAAAGAAAATATTCGTCCACGTTTCATACAGCTTGATTTTCTCCTGCAACGGAAACGACTTTCCGGCAAAACCCAATACGATGAAATTAGTCACATTATAAGCCATCACCCCCCGTACCGGAGAATCCACCACTTCGGAACCGGCAGAAATGTCATACTGGTTTTTCAAAGAATCGACCAGCAACACGTTGGAAGGCAAACGTTCCAACAAGAATCCGGGCATCTTTTCCAACACCCCTTTCACCTCTTTCAGAAACTCAACCGTATGCGCATGTTCACTCTCCGCAACCCGGACCACTTCAAAAGAATCGAACGTCTTATTCCAATCAAACTCAAAAAACACCTCTTCATAATCAGGAGTGAAATTCACATGATAAGTATCATACAACTCTTTCCTCAGTTGTCCCAGCTCCGTATCGTCAAACGTGGGAGCCGGATATTCAAACCGCCAGTCATCATCAATGTCGTCAGACTTATCGCAACCCGCCAAGCAACAAACGCTCAGCATTCCACACAATAAATACAATATATATCCTTTCTGTTTCATAAACTCATCATTTTAAAGTGCTCCGGCCACCCGTGTCGGACGCTTATTTACAATACTGGTATCAAAATTACGTTCCAATTGCGGAATGCTCAATACATATCCCTCATCTCCCTGCTCCAACGTATATACAGTTCCGCCTATCCATTTATGCTTCAACTCCGGCTGAGTGGTACGCCGCAAATCCCACCAGCGATGGCATTCCTCAAAACACAGCTCACGCCTGCGCTCGTCCCAGATAAACCGGACAAGCTCCTCCGCGGACGTAAAATCCGCCATCGTCAAATCCTGGTAACCGGCGATTCTTTTTCTGCGCAACTCGTTCAGATAATAAAGCGCCTTGTCCATATCCGGAGCTGCCTGGCGCGCATAAGCTTCGGCAAGGTTCAGATAAGCCTCAGCCGTCCGGAAAGCCTGTTGCAGCGTATTATTGCTGTCATATTCATCATATTTCACCACAGCGGAATTATATAAATACGACGGCATGGAAGAATACACCGCAAGAAGCATGTCCCGCCCGTACTCATAATATACCGAATTAGGATAAAGCACACCCCAATAAAGCCCCAGGTTGAAGAAGAAACAATGCCTTCTGTCCGCCATATCATCCTGCGTCTTATTCAGCTCCGGCAAATAGCTCTCCAATAAAGTCCCTTCCCCGCCTTGAGGTTCGACTTGCGAGATTCTGAACCCGGTATCTTCAGACCAGAACATCATGCCCGCATACCTGGAATAATAATCCGTATTGTCCCTCTCGCAAAAATTCCACAAGATTTCCGGATTCGAATCATAATCAATGAATCCCACATTCTCGCTCGACCGGCTGTATTCAGGCTCCGCCAGCCATTTTGAAGAAATATCGTACAACTCCGGTTTCTGGCGCAACAACTCGCCGGCATACTGCGCGGACTCCTCGTATTTCTCCATATACAGCTTCACGCGGCTAGCCAGGAGCAAGGCCGCATATATATTCATCTCATGTTTGCTCACAGGCGCATAACCGTCCAGCAATTCGATGGCCTCTTCAATATCTTCCTCCACCTGCTCCCAGATTCTGCGCGAACTCTCCCTGGGATAAATCTCCGAACTCGGAGTCGGGTCCAGCCTTAAAGGCATGCACGCCTCATCCACGGAAGTGCTGTTATAAGGATAACCATACGAATTCACCAACAGAAAATAAGCATAAGCCCGCTGGAACAAAGACTGCCCCCTCAATATCCTTTTCTCGCTTTCCGTGCCTTCCGCCTCTTCCAATCCGTCCAGACAAGCGTTAGCTACGAGCACCTGGGAATAAAGCCAGGCATACATGCCGTCAGTGAACGACTCGTTCTCAATCTCGCGCATCCAGCAATAAGCATAATTCATAATCTCAATCTGTCCATTAGTAGACAAACCGGCATCATAATCGATAAACTCAACATCATCCGTCATATAATTCAAGAAATAGGTCTGGTCATTAAAATCCTTGAAATAACCCTCCCCCTGCAACAACTCCTTGTATTGCGCCACCGTAGTAGGGATAATCAAATCCTGTGCAGACCTTTCCAGAAAATTCTCACATCCGCCCAGAGCCGAAGCGGCGCACAATATGAATGTTAATTTATACAGTATCTTTTTCATATCCAATCTTAATAACTTTAGAAATTGATATTCACATTAAACGTGTATGTAGGTTGCGTCGGCACACTGGCAGTCCCGCTTTCCGGGTCGCGGCCGTTCCACGCCTTATCCGCCCAGAAACAAAGATTAGTCCCGGACAAAGACAGTTGCATATCGCTGATGCCCACCCTTTTCAGACACGGCAGATGCAAATAATAGCTGAGACTGATGCTGGACAAACGCAAAATATCGGTCGGAGCCACACGTACCGTACTGTTGTTATACATAGTCAGGCCGGAGATTTCTTCCCGGTCGCGGTCATACTTCTCAAGAACCAACTTGCTATATTCATTATAATTATACATTTTCGGAATATTGGTATGAGCCTCATCCCCCGGTTTGTACCATCGGTCGGCATATTCCCGCGTCAGGTTCGTTATCGGCCGGAAAGCATTCGACTGCTCGCTGTCATAAAGTTGCGGCAAACGTCCCACCGCTCCCCATGAATAACTGAAAGTCGCCGACAAACGTAAATCCTTGTAACGCCCGCTCAATGTAAAACCTCCCGAATGCGGGGGAGTAGTCACTCCGGACTGCACCATCTCCACCTCGTCCGTATAAAGAGTATAATTCTTAACCGTTTTTCCCTCAGCCGTCACCGAAGTAGTCTTCCCGTCTTTCCCGTAAAACAGCGGATAACCGGTTTCCGGGTCCAGACCAGCAAACGGATACGAGAACAGGAGTCCCAAAGGTTCGCCCTCAATCATGGCATTTCCCGCAGCCATTTCGGAAAACGAATAAGTAACATCCGGATTAGCCTTTATCAGTTTATTCTTTACATAAGAATAATTCAATATCACATTCGCTTCCCAGTCCTTGCTGCGGTAAGGCGTCAGCCGCAATCCCAAATCCACCCCGCTGTTGTTCATCTTGCCATAATTCACTTTCACGGAACTGGCTCCCACCGCCTGGGAAACCTTGGCAGCCATAATCATATCGACTCCCTTTTTCTTATAGACATCGACAGTTCCGTTAATCCAGTCATTAAACAACTGAAAGTCCAGCCCGAAATTGTAGGAAGTCGTCTTTTCCCAACGCAAGTCCGCATTCGGCAGATACTCGAAGAAAGACTCCTCCAACTGGGTAGTGCCGTTCAAAGCCCCCACCCGGATTACCAAGTCCGGAGAAGTGCTGGAATCCACATTTCCCTGCACCCCGTAAGAAGCCCTGAAAGCCAGATAATTTATCACATCCTGATTCTGCATGAATTTCTCATTGCTCAACGTATATTTGCCCGCCACAGACCAAACAGGAAGAAAGCGGTATTTCGGGTTACTGCCGAACTGGTTGGAACCGTCCATGCGGATATTGCCGCTGACCGTCAATTTGTCCTTGTATGAATAAATGAAATTGCCCAACCAGGATACGTAATTCTGGGTGTAACCGGTGGCAACGGGCGACGCCAGCAAGTCGCTTTTAAGATAAGCGTCCGTCTTCACCGGGTTAAACGTATTGCCGCGTTCCGGATACCATCCGGCATAATCGCCGGAAAGCCCTTCCGTCTTAATGGTACGTATCTCGGAAACTCCCATCAGGCCGACGGTGTGATGCTTGGCGAACGTCCGGTTGTAACGCAACGTATTTCTTAAAATAGCGGTTTCCACATTCGTGTTGTTCTGGGAATAAATTCCGCCGTAAGGCAACGGAGACAAAGACTCGTATTCGGAACCCTTCTCCACATCCCCCTTCATGTAACCGCGGATATCGGCGACGTAAGTAGAACCCTCCTTCGCCCAGTCCGTCACCTTCCGCGTATTCTTCTCATAAGAGCCGAACAACTCGTAAGTCAAATCCGGAATCACCTTCCAATGAAAATCCAAAGAGCCCGTAAAAGACGAAAGGTCCGACTTCATGCCGGTATTCGCAATCTCATTCAGAATACTGTACCTCTTCGTGCTGGGCACACCGGTAATCGCCGTGCCGAACGTGCCTTCCGACGCATACCGGGTTTCATACATATAAGGCTCACCGTTGCTGCCATAGGCGGGAACCGTGCGCGAAGTATTATAAGCATACGAATTCGGATTCACCCCCGCCATAGTGCTATACCCTTCATTCTTTGTCGTATATGCGCAGATTGCCACTCCCAGGTATAATTTCTCAGGTTTCAGCCAGGAATTGATTTTCGAATTAAAATTATACCTCTTGGAATCCGAAGAGCGTCCCGTCGATTGGGTATCCGAATACCCCAAAGAACCGTAATACGTAGTCTGTTCCGTTCCCCCGCTCACCGTCAAAGTATGGTTGTGGCTGAACGAGTTGCGGAACAGCAACCCATACCAGTCCGTATTCCTCTCCGCCATATTCTGCACTTCCGACACAAACTGGCTGTAAGTAAGCCCCCCGTTCAGATAGTTAAGATATGCCCCTTCATATCCGAAATCATAGGGCACTTGTATGTAACGGTAACCGTTATCTATAATCTGCCGGGAGAGGTCGATGCGTTCCGCCGCATTCATCAAATTCAAGTCCCCGTATCCGATGCGTTCGCTCACCGAGACAGAACCGCTATACCGAACCTGCGGCTTTCCAATCTTGCCCTTCTTGGTAGTCACCACAATCACGCCGTTAGCGGCCTGCACACCGTACAACGCCGTTGCGGAAGCATCCTTCAAGACGGTAATGGATTCGATGTCCTGCGGGTTAACCCCGGCAATGGCATTCCCCACCAGGTAAGCGGCATCGTCCCCGTTCAACTGCGAGTGGTCTACCGTGACATCTTCGGTCAGGATAATCCCGTCAAGCACCCACAACGGCGCCTTATTCCCCAAAATGGAAGAAGTGCCGCGGATACGAATCTTGGGTGTCGCCGTCGGTTCGCCGCTTGTCTGCATCACTAAAAGCCCCGGCACATTTCCGCTGAGCATCTGGTCTACGGAAGGCAATCCCGGAGACATGATATCATCCATCTTCAACTGGGTAACCGCCCCGGTAGAACGCGCCTTCGAGATATTCTGGTAACCGGTAATCACCACTTCGTCAATCGAGCTCAAATCATCCTGCATGATAAGCGGAGAAACCTTGATATTCGCCCCTTTCGACACCTGAATCTTTTCCTCCACCGTTTTCATCCCAATATAAGAAGCCTGCAGGACATACTGCGAATTATCACATTTGACAAGCATGTGAAATTCCCCATTCTCATCCGTCACCACTCCTCTGGAAGTATCTTTGATACGCACCGTAGCCCCCGGAAGCGGATTCCGGCCGCCGTCCAGCACCCTGCCGTAGACAAAACACTGGTTTCTCTTTGCCCTGGCAACAGACGACTGCGGGTCCAGATACACCGTAATGAACTGCCCGCGTTCCTTATATAAAAGCGGCGTACCCGCAAGGATTTGCTGCAAGGTTTCAATCACCGTCTTATTCTGCACGTTTGTGTTGACCTTATACGGCACCACGTCTTCATAACTAAAACTAATCTTCTGATCGCCCGCCTGAGCAATCCTTTTCAGGGCCGAAGGCATCGACTCATTCCGAAAATCCAATGAGATTCTTTTCTCTTGTGTAAATGAATATTGAATGCATAGCAATAACACCAGCACAAGTCCAATCTTCACTTTTTCCATAACTACCTTGATTTAACGATTTATACACTTTTTTCGACATCTTATATATACCTCGTTAACCGATACGGAATGGGTGACACAAAAAATGAGGAAAAGTTATTTTTTTCCTCATTTTCATATCAAAACGCACACTTTTGCCAAGTGTTTATTTATATACAGAAATATCTTAACGCTTTTTAATTACGACTTGTTTTTTCGCCGCATCAATGGAAACTTTCACCGCGCCGATTTGGTTCAACTGTTCAACCGCCTCTTCCAAAGTGCCCGTGCGTTCGGCCCAGAAAGTGAAATGGTAAGATTCCGCCTCTTCATCCCTAAAGACAACCGTCACATTATACCAGCGCCCTAGAATCTGCATGATATCCAGGAGCTTGGTCTGTTCAAAATAAAACAAGTCTTCCGTCCATGCGGTAAACTCACGCAGGTTGACCTCTTTTATCACCACATTGGACAAGGAGTCATATTCCATATCCTGCCCCGGCACAAGGAGCTGCTGCCGGCTGGAAAGAGTATCCGACACCATCACGCTGCCTTCCACCAATGTCACATGCTTCCTTCCGCCCGGATACGAACGGATATTAAATTCCGTCCCCAAAGCCTGTGTCATGGTTTCGTGATGCTTCACGATAAAAGGTCGCGCCTTGTCCTGCGCCACCTTAAAGTAAGCCTCCCCCTCCAGCTCTACAGTCCGCGTCCCTTCCGCAAAAAAGGAAGGATAACTCAGACGGCTGTCGGCATTCAGCCATACGGCCGTACTGTCGCTCAACACCACCTTGATGCTCTTCCCGCGCGGAGTAGCCAACGTCAATCTCTTTGCAGCCGTCTTCACCGTGTCCCGCGTATAATCCAGCACTTTCTCATAAACGGACGCAGGCGCTTCCTTCCCGGTGTACAAAAGAACCGGGGTAACCTTCTCTACGGCCTCGATAGCCACCAATGCATGCCCGTCCGCCGGACTGTCCGCCACACACCCCTCGATGGCCGCAGGCAACTCCTCACAGTCTTTGCCTTTATCATGGAAATAAAATCCGAGTAAGAAAACAATCGCCAACGAAGCGGCCGCGCCGACAGCCCCCATCCGGAGAAAACGGGTACGGGCGGCCTTCTTTTTCCCCAGTCCGCCATTCCGCCTCTTCACGCGCTCCCATTGGGAACCGACATCAGGAATATTTTCCGGGGACACTCTCCAGGCGGCTTCCCGGCAATCACATAGCCCGACGAACCACTCCCCATGTTTTTCATCCTCATCCAGCCATTTCAGAAACTCTTCCGACTGCCTGAGCGCAGGTTCCTGCAAAGCCTCCCATACAAAATCCGGTATTTGGTTGATATCTATCATGTTACTATCTTTTTTACTTATAACACGGTCTGTATTATTGAAAAGGTGACAAACATCATTTCTTTTTGTGCTTTATTAATATTTACCTGTTACTCTTCTCCCGTAAGAATTGCAATGCCCTCATTATATGAGTCTTAACCGTATTCACGCTAATATGGAAATCTTCCGCCACTTCCTTATACTTCCTTCCTTTGAGAAAACACTCGTCAAACACCTTACGGGTCTGGAACGGCAACAGTTCTATTCCCTCCATGATTCGGTTTATTTTCCGCTCATGCTCAATCACCTCCTGTATGGAACGCCCGTACCATTCTTCCAGATGAATGTTAGACCGGTTTTTCTGTTCCACTTCCTTATGCCGCAGATAATCGATGCAATTGTTCCGCACCAGGGCATACAACAACGGCAAAGGCGATGTCTCCAGGTTCAGCCGGTCATACTTTTCCCAAAAATAACAAAATACATCATTCGTAATATCCGCAGCGCATTCCGTATCATTCACCATCCGGTGTGCATAATAAAATAATTCCCGATAATGTGCTTTGAATATAGCCTCGTAGTATTTGTCTTTTGGCAGCCCTTTCTTCATTCCTTCTTCTTACATTAGCAACGCAAAATTACATAAAATTATTGATTCATGGCTGTATCTCCTAAAAATAAAGAATATTCTATTCCCATATTGCCGATAACGGTGATAAAATGACAGAGGAAACTCCTGATATGCAGAAGTCCCGTCCCAAGCAGGCGGGCGGCGCAACAAGCATGCCCCTATTTTGTCCGGACAACCGCCGAATCTCCGTAAGCCCTCAACACCTCCAGCGTACGTTCACGGCGTTCCCGTCCTTTCCTGTCCCAGAAGTTTTTCGTAAAAACAGCCATCAGGTCAAGCCCGCCGATGGCTCCTCCATTGATATACACCCCGCTGTGCCCTATCGGGATAGGGTCGTCCGACGCTACCGTACTCACCATCCTCCCATTGGCGCGTTCGCCCAACAGGCAGACACGCACGCCGGCAGCCCGTATCTCCTCCAGGGAATTGCGCGCGCCTCCCTCCAACGGGCGACGGGCACGGTTGGTATATGACCTCTGGGTACGCAACTCATAGAACGGGTCTCCCCGCCAGGTGTTCTTGTCTACCCTTATCTTCTTCTGGTAGACCGGGTCCCAGTTATAACGGGTATTGGCAGTATAAGGCCTTAAAGTCAACTGCAACTTCGGTCTGGGCAAAGCCTCAGGAAGCGATTCGTCAGGCAACATCCAGCCCTTCTCTTCAGACATCCGCGGACTCCCCGCCGCACCGCCGAAATCAATCTGCCTGACTGCTTTCGGATTCAGTTTCAGCTCTTTACCGCTTTCCAGCAGTTTCTGCAAATTCAGCGAATCCCTGGCAGACCATTGGGCATAGCACGCCCCTGTCAGCAGCAATGACACTGCCGATATAAACAAACGTTTCCTCATGTTATTGTTTTTTATTTCCCGAAAGCCTCCCTTTTCTTACCACCAACGATAGCCTGTTCCGCAAAGCGGCTCGTCATAACACGGGTCAATCGTCCACGGGGTCTTCGGATATTGCCTTTCCTCCCACCAGCGGCGGTAACAGGCAACGGCGTCAAGCACTTCCTCATCCGTCAGGAAATAGATGGCTTCATAATTCTCGGCATTAGCCAGCACCATTTTACAGCCCAACGAAGGAGGCGTCCCCTGGCGGATATATTCAACCACCCAAAGCATGCACTCGCCCAAACGGATTTTACCGTTATTCATGTTATATACCGACGGGAAAGAAGGGATAACGGTGAGCTCTTCCGCATATTTCAAAAGTTCGGGAATATCCTCCTCCGTAAAATGAGGCACTTCCACCACTCCCTTGTCATTCTTCATTTTATATGTACCCGCTTTCAACTGCTTCACAAAAAGGGCAACGTCCGGATTGTCATAATCCATTTCCTCGCTGCTGCATCCGGTAACGGACACAATCAGGCAAACCGCCATCCACAGCATCACAAGTGTTTTTTTCATTTTCATTAGAATTAATACGTCATGCGGAGTCCGCAAAGTAAATTAAAGTTCGTCGGCCGTTTGGTGCGTACCGTAGCCAGTTTCGAATCAGTCTTGAAATGATGGGAAACACCGGGTTCGGCAAACAACGCCAGGCGGTCGTTAATCTTATAATTGATTCCGATACCGGCCGTCAATGCCAGTTGGACAGGTTCTTCCTTAAAACCATTGTCCGGCGCGCCGGCTATGCATTTATCCGCAACGCCTCCCACCGTAGCATAAATGCCGACTTTCCTCGTATCCGCCAAGGTAACGTTAATCTTCACCGGGATGCCCAGATAATGCAAATGTTGTCCTGCCGAACGAAGATTCGAATAAAGCAGCCCGGTTTCTATGCCCAGGTATTCATTGATTTTCCTCTCTACCGTCACCCCTGCCGAAACCGGCATCTTGTATGCGCCGTGGTCTGAGGGAAGCGCCGTTCCTGCCTGCACCTTCACCGCCCAGCGGTTTTTTTTCACAGCCGCCTCCCGCACCGCCGGTCCGGCCGGCTCTTCTTGCGAGGCGGGAGCTTCCATATTTCCGTTCGCAGCCTGCCAGTAAGTGTGATGCCCCCGGTTTCCGTACCGTTCCCCGCTTCCGGCAGAAGCGGTTGCCGAGAAAGAGAACTCCATGGAGAAAGTGACGGAAAGCGAATCCTCCTCTCCCGCATATTGGGAGAACATGCCGTAAGATTTGGGAGCCGGCTTGGGCAATACCGGTTCCACCGGCAACGGCAACTGGTTGACACGCACCCCGTCACCGTCCATCTGTCCTCCGCCCGTCACGGCTATCTTGGTAAACGCTTCTTCCATCTCTTCCTTCGGAGAGAAATACAAGAAGGTGGCCGATGATGCGGCAAGCACAAGCAGCACGGACGCCGCAGCCGCCACACGGAAGAACAGCAACCGACGACGCTGCTGGCAAGCCACGGGAATGTCCCGCGAGAGTTCTTCCCAGAAACCTTCCCGGACACTCATCTCCGCATCAGCGAGACGGGTGCGGAACAGGCCGGTTATTTCATCATTTTCTTTCTTCATGATTCCTATACTCTTTAATTCTTTTCGCTAACAAATATTTGGCACGGTGCAACTGTGAAGTAGACGAGTGCTCTTTGATATGGAGTATCCCCGCTATTTCCTTATGCGACTTCTCTTCAAACACATAAAGGTTGAAAACGGTTCGGCAACCATCCGGCAATTCGGCAATAAAAGCCATCAACTGCTCTTCGGAAATTCCAGCCCCTCCTCCCGAATCCGATATATCCGGTATATCGGGAAGCTGCTCTTCATGCACTACCAACTGGCTGACTCGCTTCTCCCGTCGCAGGAAATCGAGTGATTGAGTAACCATCACCCGGGTAATCCATGTACAAAGTGAAGACTCACCCCGGAACGAAAAGTTGGTAAAAATCTTGATGAAACCGTCATGCAGTACATCGTGCGCCGCATCCATATCGCCCGTATAGCGGAAACATACCGCCAGCATCTGTTTGGAATAGAGGGTGTAAAGTTCCTTTCGGGCTGAATCCTTTCCTGCCCGACAGCCCTTTATAAGTTCTATCTCGTTTTCCAAAGTCAATTACTTTTTTTAAAATCGAACGTATGTCTGCGTCGTTTGCTCATTAGACGCGAGAGTTTGAGGAATGCTGCAAGGAATATTGCTAAAAGAAGTTAAAGGATAGAAATAATAAACGGGAAAGAAAAAACGGTGAACGATAAACGGTAAATGATGAACAAAGCTGCGCATAATCATGCTACAAAATATCCACCGTTTACTGTTTATCGTTCACCGCTTACAGTTCACCGCTTATTATACTATCAGCATGCTTTGAAACTCATGTCCAGTCCTTTCACTGAATGAGTCAAAGCTCCTACAGAGATGAAGTCTACGCCACATTCGGCATACTCACGAAGAGTATCAAAGGTGATACCACCCGAAGATTCGGTTTCGTATTTGCCTGCTACCATCTCTACTGCTTTCTTTGTCATTTCGGGAGTGAAGTTATCAAACATGATACGGTCTACTCCGCCGAGATCAAGAACTTGCTGCAGTTCGTCGAAGCTGCGGACTTCTATTTCTATTTTCAGGTCTTTACCTTTTTCCTTGCAATATTCTTTGGCACGAGTGATTGCTTTGTCGATACCTCCGGCAAAGTCCACATGATTGTCTTTCAGAAGAATCATGTCGAACAGACCAATACGATGGTTTACTCCGCCACCGATTTTCACTGCCATTTTTTCGAGGATACGCATACCGGGAGTTGTTTTGCGGGTATCAAGCACACGGGTATTTGTTCCTTCCAATACCTTTGCATATTTACGCGTCATTGTTGCAATACCGCTCATACGCTGCATCACGTTCAACATCAGGCGTTCGGTTTGAAGTAAAGATTGCACTTTTCCTTCCACTACCATTGCTACATCACCCGGTTTCACTTCTGTTCCGTCATTAATAAACACTTCCACTTTCATGGTAGGATCAAAACGGTTGAAGATTTCTTTAGCTACTTCGATGCCAGCCAACACACCGGCTTCTTTGATAAGCAATTTTGATTTTCCCATTGCCGTAGCGGGAATACATGAAAGGGTGGTATGATCGCCATCACCTATATCTTCTGCAAAAGCAAGATCGATCAACTTGTCGATCAGTTCTTTTTCCTTATTCATTGATCTTGTCAATTCTTATTTGATGTATTAAATATTGATTCTGCACTTTCTTCAGGAAGCAGTTCACACGAAAGTTCCCATTAGTAGTAGCCAACGTACCGATAACGAAACTCGATTCGTCCCGTTTTCCCTGATGGTTCACATTAAATCCGCTGACTTTATTCTTCGTAAAGAATTCCTGCATCGCAGCTGTTGCTTTCTGTTTGTCAACGTTTGTCGAGCGACCTTGGAGCACCAGGTTTACCTTGTCCCCCATATACTTACTTAGCTCTTGCGAGCTTCCTCTTTTAAATGCCGTAATCACTCCTGCCGGTATCTCTTGCGCCATTAGCAACGAGAGGGAAAGAAGCAATGCGGTCATTCCTACGAGCACTCGTTTTTTCATAATTACAAGCTTTTAAGTTGAAGTTTAAAGGCTTAAACTTTCAACTAATGATAGGCAAAGGTAAGCATTAATTGCAGAATAACATAAAAAATGCCTATTTTTGTGCATTAATCAGAATCACAGGCGCATGAAAACAATCCTGCTCGTCGTAGGACGAACCGTAGAACAACATTATATCACTGCTATCAATGATTATATACAACGTACAAAGCGTTATATCAGCTTCGACATGGAGGTGATTCCGGAATTGAAAAATACGAAAAGCCTTTCGACGGAAGTGCAGAAGGAGAAGGAAGGGGAACTGATTCTCAAAGCGCTCCAACCGGGGGATGTAGTGGTGCTGCTCGATGAGCACGGAAAGGAAATGCGTTCCCTTGAATTTGCCGAATATATGAAACGGAAGATGAATACGGTCAACAAACGGCTGGTTTTCATCATCGGGGGGCCTTACGGCTTTTCCGAAAAGGTCTATCAGGCCGCCCATGAGAAAATATCAATGTCGAAGATGACTTTTTCACACCAGATGATACGGCTGATATTCGCGGAACAGGTCTACCGGGCAATGACGATATTGAACGGGGGGCCGTATCACCACGAGTAAAACTTATTCCGCGCTGTCGCCGCCGGTTACTCCCTGCCCGCCAAACGCTGTTCCGCCAGTTGTTCGAACTTAGTCCCCGGCCGCCCGTAATTGGCATACGGATAGATGGAAATGCCTCCGCGGGGGGTAAAGATGCCGGTCACTTCGATGTATTTGGGATTCATCAGCCTGATGAGGTCTTTCATGATGATATTCACGCAATCTTCATGGAAAGCTCCATGATTGCGGAAACTGAAAAGATACAGTTTCAAGCTCTTGCTTTCCACCATTTTCATATCGGGAATGTAGCTGATGCGTATTTCGGCGAAGTCCGGCTGTCCGGTAATCGGACACAGGCTCGTGAACTCCGGGCAGTTAAAACGTACCCAGTAATCATTTTCAGGATGCTTGTTGTCAAAAGCTTCCAGTACTTCAGGAGCATAATTCTGCTTATACTCGGTTTTTCTTCCTAATAAGGAAAGTTGGTCTTTTAATTCAGTCATTATCATTTGTTTATTACAATCTCTGCCTTAAATGAAAAATGCATTTTCTCTTTTACCTGCCGCCATCCAATCCCAAAAGGCTTATTTAACAGCCGGTCTTGTCCTGTTATACTACAACTTTATCCGGACACTAAAAGGCTACGCCGTGTTTCACCACCTGAAACAAAGTGTTTCATTACTTGAAACTGTAGTTTCAAGCGCTAGAAACTAAAGTTTCATCCTAGTGGAAACTATGGTTTCATTCTGTTGAAACTATAGTTTCTCGCCGACGAAACTAGAGTTTCTCACCGATGAAACAACGGTGTCAAGCTATTGGAACAAATCTAAGCCTTATGCATCCCCGGAGGAAAGCCGCTGCCATTTATCAGCCGGAGCTTACCGGCAGCAACAGATGTGACGGCAAAATACCGGGTTTAGCTGCTGTCACCGCTTGCTGTCACAATCTATATATTTTATAATCAAGCATTTATCGGCAACAATGTGACAGATGACAGCAAAAAATACATTTTTAATCTCCAGGTAGAGATATTATTGATTCTTACTTTTTAAATATTTCTCCAGTCCTTGCCGACGCAACGTGCATGCCGGACAGTGTCCGCAACCATCTCCCCGGATGCCATTATAGCAGGTCAGAGTCTCGGTGCGAATCAGTTCCAGCACTCCCAGCTCATCCGCCAACGCCCATGTTTCCGCCTTGTCAATCCACATTAAAGGGGTATGAATCACGAACTGTTCATCCATCGCCAGATTGAGAGTGACATTGAGCGACTTGACAAAGGTATCCCTGCAATCGGGATAACCGCTGAAATCCGTCTGGGAAACTCCCGTCACCAGATGATTGATGCCGCGTTCGCGGGCATATACCGCCGCGATACTCAAGAAAAACAGGTTACGGCCCGGAACAAATGTATTGGGGACATCGTCTGCGGGCTTTTCCCAATCCATCTCCATAGTAGTATCGGTCAATGAGTTACGTCCCAGCCGGCCGATGAAGGAAACATCCATCGCATCAAATTCCACTTCCGCTTTCCGGGCTATCTCCCGCGCAAGCTCCACTTCTTTCTGATGTTTCTGACCGTACAGGAAACTCAAGGCATATACTTTCTTAAAGTTACGTTTCGCCCAAAACAGGCAGGTGGTAGAATCTTGTCCGCCACTAAATACGACTAATGCTGCGTCTTTATTCATGATTAATATTTTTTCAACAGGCGGATATGCCTGCATGCCGGTTTTCATGCGGACTGAGAGCGCCCGGCCGGTATGCAGGCACACCGGCATTCAATTACAGTTCTTTGACTTTTAATATATTATAGGAGATTCCGGTGTCGTAGACATCACTTCCGTCTATTTTCTTGACGGCTTTCACCACCCGAATCGTGACCGGAAGGATGATAACTTCATAAAGGGATTTCAATACTATCTGAACTCCCATCATGACGAGCAGTTCTTTCCAGGCGATAACGCCGCCAAAAGCTACAGGGAAGAAAATGAACGAATCGGCGGTTTCGCCGGCAAGGGTAGACAAAATGGCACGTGCGGAAAAGTTACGTCCTCCGCTTGCGACTTTCATCTTACTCATCACATACGCATTGAGGAAGGAACCGGCAAGAAAGGCCGTCAGGCTGGCAGCGACAATGCGGGGAGCCATTCCGAAAACGAAATTGAAATGTTCTTCTCCCTCCCAAAAAGGAGCGGCGGGGATGGCAACGGCTACCAGTCCGAGGGAAACAACGAAAACATTCATGGCAAAACCGCTCCAGATGATAAGGCGCGCTTTCTTGAATCCCCAGACTTCGGCGATGCAGTCGTTAATTATATAAGAAATAGGAAAAACCAACAATCCGGCTGTTACAGTCAAGCCGCCGAGCTGGATTACTTTCGTTTCAAGAAGGTTGGCTGCAATGAGGCATACATTAAAAAGAATGCCCAGCAACATAAAAGGTACGGATACTTTCTCTTTCATAACTCCTGTTTTTTACGTGGTGTTCTAGAATACACGACCGTTATTCACGGCATCATACAACTTATTTGCGCCGCAAAGGTAGGAAATAAAACCGGAATTTCCTCTTTGTCTTTCCGGATTCTGCATTCCGGAAGCGGAAAAATAGTCTGATGTACCTTTCTGCCCGTATCGTATCCCGGCAGAAAGGCGCGTTGTTCCGGTTTTAAAAACGTATCATTCAGTACGGCTTAAAACCGTTGTCCGGAAAAAGGAACTGTCCGGAAAAGAAAGTTTTCCGAAAAAGAATGTATGGTGGAGAATATCCAGAAAGGGATGTTTAGGGAAGAATATCCACCAAAAGAATATTCAGGAGAAAGATTCAGAAAAGAACACTCAGGGAAAAATGTCACCAAAAATATTCAGGAGAAAGATTCAGAAGAGAACACTCAAGGGAGAATGTCCCCCAAAGAATATTCAGAAGAAATATTCCAAAGAGAACGCTCAAGGGAAAACATCACCAAAAATATTCAGGAGAAAGATTCAGAA
The DNA here is from genome assembly GCF_958445495.1 of uncultured Bacteroides sp. Taxonomy (GTDB): domain Bacteria; phylum Bacteroidota; class Bacteroidia; order Bacteroidales; family Bacteroidaceae; genus Bacteroides. The sequence goes on from NZ_CAUCSQ010000001.1 coordinate 153,109, forward strand.
GAGAACGCTCAGGGAAGAATGTCACCAAAAGAATATTCAGAAGAAAGATTCAAAAGAGAACACTCAGGGGAGAACGTCCTCAAAAGAATATTCAGAAGAAATATTCAGAAAAGAATGCTCACGGGAGAATGTCCCCCAAAGAATATTCAGAAGAAAGATTCAAAAGAGAACACTCAGGGGAGAACATCACCCCAAAAAATATTCAGGAGAAATCTTTCAGTTCTTCTTTCAACCGCTTGCGGATAAAGAACAGACGGCTTTTCACAGTCCCCATCGGCAGCCCCAGCTTTTCGGCGATTTCCCTGTATTTAAATCCTGCCACAAACATCTGAAAAGGAACTTTCATATCTTCGGGTATGGAATGTATCACACGGTACAACTGCTTCATGTCATAGGCAAACTCGAATCTGTCGCCTTCTTCATCTTCTATCTGGCTCTGCTGGCTGATAGAATAAGTATCGTCTATGAGATTCATTTCACGGATGGACCGGCGGTAATTGTTGACGAAAATGTTACGCATAAGCGTGTACATCCATCCTTTCAGATTTTTAGCATAGGTAAATTTCTCATGGTTGTCCAACGCCTGCAATACGCAATCCTGAACTAAATCATTGGCTGAATCGCGGTCTGCGGTCAGCTTGTATGCGAAACGGTGCAAATCCGGCTGTATATCTAATATCCCTTGTGTAAAATCCCTTTTTTCCATCGTCGTATTTTCTTTTATCTGATTAGTACGATACAAAGTTCCGTTTTTCTAGAATCATTATAAATAGCAATTCTTCCGGTATGTTTGGCAATTTTTCCCTCTCCCCTTTCAACCATTTCTTTTTTTAGTTGTTCATTGGGCATTCACCTAAAACTTAACTTATAATGAAAACAAGCTTTAAAATGGTAGCTATGCTACTGGGGATGGGAATTTTCCCTGTCTGTGCCCACGCACAAAAAAAGGTAATCATTGAAGATGAGGAACCGAATTCGATTATGTTTGTCTCACGGGACAAGGCGGGCGATGAAATCATCCGAATCATGAACGACCGCCAGCAGATGCGTTTCCACGACCCGAAGGCTCCCCGCTTCCTGCTGACCGACCGGAAAGGAAAGTTTGCTCTGGGCATCGGCGGCTATGTCCGTGCGACGGGAGAGTATGACTTCAACGGAATAGTCAATGACGTGGACTTCTATCCGGCACTGATTCAACAGCCGGGAAAAGGCAATTTTGCCAAGAACCAGTTCCAGATGGATATCACCACTTCCACTCTGTTCCTCAAACTGGTAGGACGTACCAAACATCTCGGTGATTTCGTGGTCTACACCGCCGGAAATTTCCGGGGTGACGGAAAAACGTTCGAACTGCAGAACGCTTATGTACAGTTTCTGGGTTTCACCATCGGATATAACTACGGTTCGTTCATGGACCTTTCGGCGCTGCCTCCCACAATTGACTTTGCAGGCCCGAACGGTTCGGCTTTCTACCGCACCACCCAATTAAGCTATATGTATGACAAAGTAAAAAGATGGAAATTCGGTGTCGCTATGGAGATGCCTTCGGTAGACGCCACGACCAACCATGAGGTATCCGTCAACACCCAACGGATGCCGGACTTCGCCGCTTCCGCACAATTCAACTGGAACAGCAGTAGCCATGTCAAGCTGGGCGCAATCGTCCGCAGCATGACCTACTCAAGCAACGTGCATGACAAGGCTTATTCTGCCACAGGCTTCGGATTGCAGGCTTCCACCGCATTCAACATCACCCGAAAACTACAGGCATACGGACAGTTCAATTACGGGAAAGGCATCGGTTCTTACTTGAATGATTTAAGCAACCTGAACGTAGACCTCGTGCCCGACCCCGACAAGGAAGGAAAAATGCAGACTCTCCCAATGCTGGGATGGTATGCGGGATTGCAGTATAACTTTACTCCGAACGTATTCGTTTCGGGAACTTACAGCTTATCCAGGCTTTATTCGGAAAACGGATACCCCAGCGAGAATCCCGATGCATACCGCAAAGGGCAATATCTGGTAGCCAATGCTTTCTGGAATGTCAGCAGCAACCTGCAAGTGGGCATTGAATACCTCAGGGGCTGGCGTACCGATTTCGGTTCTTCAACGAATCATGCAAACCGGCTGAACATGCTGGTGCAGTACTCTTTCTGACCGGCATGCGGCGGTATCGCACTTCTATAAACCGATACCATAAAAAATGAGGCCGCATGAATGAAAAATGAGGCTGTATCAGGAAGACAGTTAACCCTAATGCTCTGCCACCCGGAGAATGCGGTAAAGAATCTCTTCTTCCGGTCATACAAAGAAAGGAGCCCCTTTGACAAATTCAGGATAACAGTATGACGGACCCGTCTCTACCTCGATACAGCCTCTTCTAACACATATATTTAAAACGGATTATGAAATCAGAATTTATAGTCGACTCCCAGGCCGAATACTTTGTTGGTACGGCTATATGTAGTCGCAGACACTCCAAGCGCGGTTTCGGACGCTTTATTATAATCCTTGTAGTTCGTCCAGAAATAGGCGATATTCATAGTCAGATGTTCCGTCATCTTAACGGCGGCGCCGAAACCCAACGAATAGGAGTCGCATGAGAAACTGATGTCACTCTGGAAGTCGTCTGCCAACCCGTAATCCGTATTCTGATAACCGCCGCTGATAGTCAGCCGTTTGGTAATGTCCCACTCGGCGCCGACCAGAACTTCGTGCGTGCCGTGTTTCAAGGCTTTCTGCTTATCATTCGCCATCCCGGCTGCTTTGTCAAAGAAATGGTGGTATTCTACAGATGCCCGGAGGCTGGGAAGAATCTCGTAACCGACGGCAGCCGTCAGCAAAGCGGGAATGTCGCTCGGAGTGTTGACTCCGTCTTTGTAGTCGGCCAACGGATTGCCTTCTTCTCCCATCGCTTCTCCGTTTTGTAGAACTTCTGCTACCTTGGTTTTGTTTTCAAGGTTCAGGTTGGTCATGAATTCATATTTCAGGCCGATATTCCATTTGCCCAGTTTCACGTCGGCCCCCAGGATAGGAGTCAGCCCCCAACCTGTCTGGTCACAGTCCAGCTTCATGGATGCCAGTTCCGTACCGCCCAGTTGCGGGATATCGGGATTGACCGTCGCAGTCAGGAATCCTTCGTAGCCTCCGCTAAAATAGTTCATGCGTCCGCCGGCAAAAACAGAAAGCCAGTCTGTCACTTTATAAGAGAGCCCCAACTGGACGCCGTAGATAAACTGGCTTCCGTCCATCGCGCTATTAATAGAATACATGCCAGGATTAATGCTACCCTGGGTCGCCCCGTAGATTTTACTCATTATCATTGCATCGAACATCCCCAGGCCATCGTCAAAAGAGGCTTTTCCGCCTCCGCCCACAACAGCGAAGCTTCCGGAAATAGTCCAGTCTCCTTTTTTATACGCTCCCTGAAAGCTGGGTACGAAAGGTGCGGAAGCTTTACCTTTATAATAACGCCTGTTCCCGTCTTCCGGAAACAGCGGGAACGTCATGTCGATGTTGCGGGTCTGATATGCGCTTTGCCCGTTCAGGGAAAGGTAGAGGCCGTCGCCCGGCAGGAAAGCCAGTCCGGCAGGATTGGAATAAACACCGTCAATATCAATGGATGCGCCGCGCGCCAACATTCTAAGGAAAGCTACATGTTGATTCGTATTTGTCAGAAGACCTCCGGCAAAAGTTGGAATTGAAACGATTAACATTACCAATCCAATCAAGGAAATTTTTCTCATCTAAATCTTTTTTAAATTATTTTCGCGGCAAAGATACAATATTATTGCACATGAAAGGTATCTCTGTGCATTTATTTTTACTTATCTCCCCATTTAATTGAAAAAACAAACTGTTTCTAATGAAACAATTCCTGTTTCTAACCGAATGAATAATAAACAATTCTTCCCGTCCCGGCGTTTATTATAAATAATGAAAACTGAATATATCATGGCATATACAATTGCGTTTTTTGGCACAAAGCCTTATGATGAGTCTTCTTTCAACGAGAAGAACAAGGAGTTCGGATTCGAGATGCGCTTTTACAAAGGACATCTGAACAGAAATAACGTATTGCTTACCCAGGGGGTGGATGCCGTCTGCATCTTCGTCAACGACACCGCCGACGCAGAAGTGCTCCGCATCATGGCGTCAAACGGAGTGAAACTGCTGGCCTTGCGATGCGCCGGCTTCAATAACGTGGATTTGAACGCCGCTGCCGCCGCCGGAATTACGGTTGTGCGTGTTCCCGCTTACTCGCCTTACGCCGTTGCCGAATATACCGTGGCGCTGATGCTGTCGCTCAACCGAAAGATTCCGCGTGCTTCCTGGCGCACCAGAGACGGGAATTTCTCGCTTCACGGGCTGATGGGGTTCGACATGCACGGAAAGACGGCGGGCATCATCGGCACAGGAAAAATCGCAAAGATTCTAATCCGTATCTTAAAAGGATTCGGCATGAATATACTTGCTTACGACCTTTATCCGGACTATAACTTCGCCCGCGAAGAGGAAATCGTATATACCTCGCTGGACGAGTTATACCACAGTTCCGACATCATTTCCCTGCACTGCCCGCTGACCGAAGCTACCAAATACCTGATTAATGACTATTCAATCAGCAAAATGAAGGACGGGGTCATGATTATCAATACCGGCCGCGGACAACTGATTCATACCAATGCGTTGATTGAGGGGTTAAAAAACAAGAAAATAGGTTCTGCGGGACTGGATGTTTACGAAGAAGAAAGCGAGTATTTCTACGAGGACCAGTCCGACCGCATCATCGACGACGATGTGCTGGCACGCCTGCTTTCGTTCAACAATGTCATTGTCACGTCGCACCAGGCGTTCTTCACGCGGGAGGCTTTGGAGAACATCGCATCGACGACATTACAGAATGTGAAGGATTTTATCAACCGTAAGCCTTTGCTAAATGAAGTGAAGAGATAAACTTTTCCGCCTTTCTTTTTGTTCACAGTAATATATGAACAATAAGAAAAGGAGAAGATAATGAAAAAAGTAATACATAAAGCGGACACGAGAGGCCATTCTCATTATGACTGGCTGGATAGTTACCACACATTCAGTTTTGACGAGTATTTTGACTCCGACCGTATCAATTTCGGCGCTCTCCGCGTATTGAATGATGATAAGGTGGCTCCCGGAGAGGGGTTTCAGACGCATCCGCACAAGAATATGGAAATTGTCTCTATTCCGCTGAAAGGGCATCTGCAACACGGCGACAGCAAAAAGAACAGCCGGATTATCACTGTCGGAGAGATTCAGACCATGAGTGCCGGGACGGGCATTTTCCACAGTGAAATGAATGCAAGCCCCGTGGAACCGGTGGAATTCCTGCAAATCTGGATTATGCCGCGGGAACGGAATACGCACCCTGTCTACCGCGACTTCGACATCAGCGGGCTGGAACGCCCGAACGAACTGGCGGTTATCGTATCGCCGGACGGAAGCACTCCCGCTTCCCTGCTGCAAGACACCTGGTTCTCCATCGGAAAGGTGGAAGCGGGCAAGAAAATCGGCTATCACATGCACCAGAGCCATGCCGGTGTTTATATTTTCCTGATTGAAGGAGAAATCATCGTAGACGGAGATATCATGAAATGCCGGGACGGAATGGGGGTTTACGACACCGGAAGTTTTGAACTGGAAACGTTAAAGGATTCGCACATCCTGCTGATAGAGGTTCCCATGTAAGGGGCAACCGTTTTTTGAAGAACGGACTTTAAATTGCCGGACGGTTTTATGGTAAAAATGAATATGGCAAATATCCGGCAAGAATATGCGGAAGACGGGTTACGAGGAAGTTTATTCCCCTGTAACCCGTTTTCACATCTGTCTTCCACATGTTTTGGAAGGATACGGGGAACGGGAAATCAATCGTCCCGTTCCTTGATTTCGTCGATTTTTCTTGGCAACTCCAACTAGATTACGTAATATTGCAAGGTTAAAATATTCAGCCTATGATACTGGATTACATTTATCACAGCGGCTTCGCCATCGAAGCGGAAGGCGTGACTGTCATCATCGACTATTACAAAGATTCTTCGGAAACCGGACACGGCAGGGGAATCGTGCATGACTGCCTCCTGCAGAAGCCGGGCAAACTTTATGTATTGGCGACTCATTTTCATCCGGACCACTTCAACCGTGAAGTGCTGGCGTGGAAGGAACAGCGTCCCGATATCCGTTATGTCTTTTCCAAAGATATACTGAAATCGCATCGTGCGGAGGCCGGAGACGCCATATATATAAGGAAAGGAGAAACGTATGAGGACGGGACGGTCCGCATCGACGCTTTCGGCTCGACGGACGTGGGCAGTTCATTCCTGCTCCACCTGCAAGGCTGGCGTATCTTCCATGCCGGCGACTTAAACAACTGGCACTGGAGCGAGGAGTCTACCGAAGAGGAGATTCGGAAAGCCAACGGAGATTTCCTTGCAGAAGTTAAATATTTAAAAGAAAAAGCCCCGATTGTGGACGTGGCGCTATTTCCGGTGGACCGCCGGATGGGAAAAGACTATATGAAAGGGGCGAAACAGTTTATCGAACAAATAAAAACTACTATATTTGTGCCCATGCATTTCAGCGAAGATTATGAAGGGGGAAACGCATTCCGCAGTTTTGCTGAGAAAGCCGGATGCAGGTTTATCGGCATCACGCACCGGGGCGAGAGTTTTGAAATTACCAAATAAACACGTGATAATTATGAATAAATTTACAATCTTGTTTCTTACGCTGCTCCTCGCATTGCCTATGGCGATGAGGGCAGATACCGCAAAAGAGAAGAGAGACGATACCAGGTATCTTTCAGGGGCTGTCCCGGAGGTAGACGGTAAAGTAGTGTTCTCCAAAGAATTCCAGATTCCCGGAATGAGCCAGGCGCAAATCTACGACACAATCCTGAAATGGATGAATGAGCGTCTGAAAGAGAATAAGAATATCGAAAGCCGCGTTGTCTTTTCCGACGAAGCGAAAGGTACGATTGCCGGCGTGGGGGAAGAATGGATTGTATTCAGTTCCAGCGCCCTGTCATTAGACCGCACGTTAATCAACTACCAGCTTACTGTTACCTGCAAGCCTGAGAACTGCCTGGTGGAACTGGAGAAAATCCGCTTTACTTACCGCGAGACGGAAAAGTATAAAGCGGAGGAGTGGATTACCGACAAGTATGCGCTCAACAAGGCGAAGACCAAACTTGTACGCGGACTGGCAAAATGGCGCAGAAAAACGGTAGATTTCGCGGATGATATGTTTATGGATGTGGCAGTGGCGTTCGGAGCGCCGGATACCCGTCCTAAGACTGAGAAAAAGAAGAAAGAGGAAGAGCAGCAGAAACCGCCTGTCGTGGCTGCCGCCGGCCCGATTGTTATCGGCCAGGGGGGAAAAGTCACCACTGCCGGTTCTACCCCTCAAACCGTTCCCGCCGCAACCCTGACTCCCGCCGTTCCGACAGGCAAGGCGTCGGCAGACATGCCCGGATATGTGGAAATCGACCTGAAACAGATTCCGGGAGAGGTATATGCGCTGATGGGAAGCGGGAAACTGGTTGTTTCCATCGGCAAGGATGAATTCAATATGACGAATATGACTGCCAATGCCGGCGGCGCACTGGGATACCAGTCCGGCAAAGCTGTCGCTTACTGCACGCTTTCCCCGGACCAGCCTTATGATGCGATAGAGAAAGCGGACAGTTATGTATTGAAGCTTTATGCTCCGGACCAAACGGTTCCACAAGCTGTTATCGAATGCAAGAAGTTATCTTCTCAAACGACTCCGCAGGCAGGCCAACCCCGCACTTATGTCGGCGAGATTGTAAAACTCTTAATGAAAAAATAAAGAAGATTGCAACTATGGAAATTAAAAGCAGGTTCGACCATTTCAATATCAACGTAACTAACCTGGAACGCAGTATCGCTTTCTACGAAAAGGCGCTGGGTTTAAAGGAGCATCACAGGAAAGAGGCGTCTGACGGTTCGTTCGTCCTTGTTTACCTGACGGACAGCGAAACGGGATTCCTCCTGGAGCTGACATGGCTGAAAGACCATACGGCTCCTTATGAACTGGGGGAGAATGAAAGCCATCTCTGTTTCCGCGTGGCAGGCGACTATGAGGCCGTCAGGGCATATCACAAAGAAATGAATTGCGTGTGTTTCGAGAATACCGCTATGGGGCTTTATTTCATCAATGACCCGGATGATTACTGGATAGAGATACTTCCGCAGAAATAAATGGTTGAGGCTGGCTAAAAAGGCCCGGTCACCGCTTATGCCGTTCCGAACCGACGGAAAGGAAAGGATAGCCGGATTACCGCTTTTTAGCCAGCCTCTGTTTTTTTATTCTTTTTATTCAAGGTATCCGGTGACTTATTTCACGTTACTTGATATTTTACGCTACTTGATTTATTTTACGTTTCAGGGACTTTTCTATTTTTTATGCCGGTTGGCTCTTTTCTTCCGGATTTCGGCTTTCATCTTAGCGGCTCCCGAACCGTGTTGCCCGCGAATATAGGTCGCTTTCCTGGCTTTTGTCCTCACTCTTTCTTCTTCCTGGGGTTTATCTTTCTTTCCTTTAAAGACGATTCCCCCCATGATTGCATCTTCTATACTCATACATGTATTTATTAAATCATTTATATTTCCGGCGGCAAAGATAATACAAAAAATGAGATACCGAGCAAACCACAGAAATACAATTGAAAATTAATGATTTATGAGATTTATACAACCGATGTGAGTGCCAATTGAAACCGACGGAAAGCCAACTTGAACCGAAGTTACGTCACTATCCCGTTACCAAAATCCACGAGAAGAAACGACAAGGAAAAAGTAGGCAAACCGAAGCAAAATCGCCAATCTCACAGGTATTTGCACTGGTAAGTAATGAAAAAACAAGAGGTATCATATCAATCGAAACAAAGACTGTCGTCGTACCGGACATGGAAGTGTGGCTGACGGCCGGGGAAATCGCCGAACTGCTCCATGTACGGGGAATCTCGATTGAATCCGCCATACGGAAACTGAAAAAAGACGTGATAAGTCAAAATCGTTATATTGCCCGGCGGGGGCATTATCCGGTAGAATGTCCGGCGTTGAAAAAAATGCATGAGAAAATCGTCGCTTTCATGGAAAACCGGCAGTCTAATTAATAACTGTGGTATAGACATGGGAACAGACGACATTTTCAGCCCTGCGTACCCGCCGAAGTCTTCCCGTCCCCCCCCTGAGTTGACGGGATTCACAATGGAAATCATTATCGAATAAGGAATAAGGTTTGTGAAAATCAATACTTCAAAAACCTTATTCCTTATATTAATTATTACGATGTGACTATTTATCCACTATTTTGCCATCCAATAAGTAAATGATTCGGTTGGCATAACCGGCATCTCTTTCTGAATGCGTGACCATTATGATAGTAGTTCCCTGTTCATTAAGCTGGCGGAGCAATGACATGACTTCAATGCCATTTGTCGAGTCCAAGTTGCCTGTCGGCTCATCCGCCAAAATCAAAGGACAATCCGTAACGATGGCACGAGCGATGGCTACTCGTTGTTGCTGTCCTCCTGACAGCTGTTGTGGAAAATGTCCGGCACGATGGACCATATTCATTTGCTTTAATACATTCATGACTTTTTGTTTCCGCTCAGCCTTCCGAATACCTAAATAAACCAATGGTAATTCTACATTTTCAAATACGGTCAACTCATCTATCAGATTGAAACTTTGAAAGACAAAGCCGATATTTTTCTTGCGAAAATTACTCAACTGGCTCTCACTCATCTTGGTCATTTCTCTCTCATTGATAAAATATTTGCCGGAAGTAGGCGTGTCTAACGTTCCTAAAATATTCAGCAGGGTGGATTTACCACATCCGGATGGTCCCATGATAGCCACAAATTCACCTTGCTCAATCTCTAAATTTACATTATTCAATGCTCTGGTCTGCACATCTTCTGTGGTGAAGATCATGGAGAGATTCTCTGTTTTAATCATATCGTTAACTATTTTAAATTACTCACTTCTTAAAATACGCATCGGTTTCAAGCGAATCACACGCCAAACTTGACGAACGACTGTTAATAAAGCAACACATATCATTAATACAAATGCTACTATATATCCCCACCAAGGCAATATGATATGGAAAGCATAAGTCTTGAGCCATTCATCCATCAAAATGATGGAAATAGGTGTTCCCAATATTGTTGCCAATATTGTAAGCAGTATCAATTCTCGCGTTAAAACCATGAAAAGACTTCTTTTATTAGCCCCTAAAACCTTTCTTATTCCAATTTCCCTCACACGGGCCATCGTGGAAAAGAGAGTCATAATCCACAGCCCTAAACAAGCTACAAATATTGCAAGTAATGACGCACAAGTGAAAATCCAACTGAAATTGCGGTCAGACTTATACAGTTCATCATTGTAATCACTCAACTTAAAATAAGAGAAAACCGCTGAGGGAAAATAAGCTTTGTATATTTGCTCTATTTCTGCAAGTCGTTTTGAATTAATCTCCGTCTTCACTTGAATAGAAATATACGGTGTGGCAATAAAAGGAACACGTTCTTTCATGAAGAACATAATCGGTTTATAAGGTTCGACAAGTGACTGTTGATGATAGTTTTTCACGACCCCGATCACCTCAAGCGGCTCTTCCAAGACTTCCATTGCTAATTGTTTTCCTAAGGCTTTTTCGGGAGAAGAGTATCCAAGCAGCCGGGCAGCTTCTTCGTTCAGGACAACTTTGTTTAGCTCATTGCCATAATTTTCAGAAAAGCTGCGGCCACAAAGGAGTTCAGGAGAATACAAAGTCAAATAATCATAATCGACAGCAAACATTTGTATCAGTTTTATTTCTGAAATGTCGCTTCCATAAGGACGGTTCGTGAAATAATTTGCCACTTCCACACCCGGAACAGCACCGGATACGGCCACATGGCCTATATAGGATTCCTGTTCCAGTCTTTTCTTAAAGTTCATCATCTGCACGGACATGTTTTCCGTTAAAGCCGGATACTTCAATACTAATACACGGTCGAACATGGCAGAAGAAGTTTCCTGTTGCATGTAATGTATTTGCTTAATGACTACAAATGTCCCCGAAACCAGAATGAAAGAGGCGATGAATTGAATGACAATCAATAGCTTTCTTATTTTGTTACCCTTCCGGCCATGTAATAGTTTTCCTCGCATAATATCCGAAGGCTTGATATAGGTAAGTAGAAACGACGGGTATAAACCGGTAAAAAGAATCCCGCAGATGAATATCGCCAATACCATGCCCCAACATTCCCATGACTTGAATACGTCAAAGGCAAAATCCTGCCCCACCCAACGGGAAGCAACAGGTAACAAGACTTCTATCCACCCAAATGCTAAAACCAGTGCCAGCAAATTAAATAATCCGGATTCCAATAGCCCTTGTATAATAATTTGACGGCGAGAAGCCCCGAATACTTTACGAAGTCCAAATTCCCTTCCTCTTTCCAAATAACGGGCGATAGTCAAGTTCAAGGCATTTACCCAACCAATTAGTAATAAGGCAACAGCCATAACGGAAAGAATATGAACGGCTGTCCTACTTCCTTTTTCCTCTTTCTCATAGGATTTACGAGGAGTCAAATGTATATCCTTTAAAGGAATCAGTTCGATCCTCCAATCTTTATGCTTTAACGCAGCCGTCTTATACTTCTGCGATATGGAATGAAAAGCCTTTTCTATATCACGTGGATTTTTATCCGGTTCAAGGCGGATATAAGTATATACACCATGAATATACCAAATGTCGCGCCGTGCTTCCGGAATAGAAGAATACGATAATAGAAAATCATAACGTAAATGAGAATTATACGGCATATCTGCAATTACTCCAGTAACTTCAAAATGCTGTTCTGAGGAAGGAGTTTTAAAAGTCAGGATTTTACCGATAGGATCACTCTCTGAAAAATAGCGATGAGCAGCGCTTTCTGTAATGATAACGGTATTGGGACGAACCAATTGTCCTTCTTTTTCCCCTTTAATGACAGGAAAATTGAACAAGTCGAAAAAGGAGGGCTCCGTATAGCAATAATGTTCTTCTATAAACTGGCGGTCGTTATATGTCACCTCCTGTTCGCGGTCTTGTGCCGTTACCCTCACATATTGTTCGATTCCGGGAATCTCACGAAACATGACTGGAGCGTGGCCGAATGTCGTCGTCGCCCAATTGTCCGTCAATATATCCCCTTCATACAGGCGGCTTTCTACACGATAGGTTCGTTCGCCATCATGGAACGAGTCAAAACTTAATTCAAATCTCACATAAAACAGAATCAACAAGGCTGTACCGATACATACGGAAAGACCGAACACATTGAGAGCGGAAAGAGACTTCTTCGTTCGCTGGCTTTTAATAATCTGAGATAAATATTCCATTATCGTAAATTTAAACATTCATTTTTACCGAATAAATCATATCCTGAAACAATGACTTTTTCTCCGGGATTCAAGCCGTCCAAGACTTCGTAATACAAAGGATTCTGCCGTCCCAAGCGTACTTGCCGCCGACGGGCAATCTTTTCTTCCTCATCCACCACATATATATATTCACCTCCACTTGACTGATAGAAACTTCCGCGCGGAACAAGAACTGCCTGTACCGGGTCGCCCAGTTGCAAATCCAAGTGGTAGGTCTGTCCGGAACGGATATTGACCGGCCTGTCGGAAACAAAATGCAGGTCGGTACGGAATTGACCATCCTGTACTTCCGGATATACTTTAGTCATTTTCATACCGTATTTTTTCCCTTCCCGTTCAAAATTAGCTAAGAGCCCGGGATGGATGCGTTCCACATAATGCTCGTCAATTTTAGCTTCCACTTTTAATTCCGGGGTAATGATTTGTCCAATACGTTCACCCTGGGATATGGATTGCCCTATCTGGGCTTCTATATTTCCCAATTGCCCGTCAACAGGGGCTTTTATCTTCAAATTTTCCAAGCGTTCACGTACAAGCAAAAGGCTCTTCTTTATGTTCCGGATATTTTCATCCAAGCTTTGAAGCTGGTTGTCACGTAACCGGATGTCCTGTTCGATTCTTTCATCCAAGACTTTGATTTGCTCGGATGCCGAGTTATAATCTTCTTGGGCTTGCAGGTAATCTTCGCGCGATAGCAAGTTCTTCCCATATAAACGTGAATACTGTTCATAGTGGCGTTTCTTTTGTACCAAATCCTTATTCAATGCAATGCGGTCTTGTTTCAAACGAAGATGCTCCTGCTCCATATTCAGACGGGTATTGCGAAGCTCGTTTTCTTGATAGGCCAAGTTTGCCTCACTCTGTAAAATGCCAATATTTAACAGGGGATTACTGAGACGGATGATCACATCTCCAGCTTTTACTTGCGCCCCTTCCTCTATCAGGCGTTCTTCCACACGTCCACCCTCTATGGCATCCAAATAAATAATATGGTCAGGAATGACTTGTCCGACCACCCGGATGTAATCATTAAACTCTCCCTTTTGTACTGTGGAGATTGTCAGGCTGTCTTTGTTTACGTTCATGGAGGAAGAGGTGTCACAGAACACGAACCACACCAGGCCCATAAGAATGACTATCGAACCCGTTGTCATATAAACAAATTTCTTCGTAAACCGGGACTTCGGTTCGATTCTCGTATCCATGCCGTCATAATCAATCTGCTTCATCGTTGTTTCCTATTTTAATATCAAACTGTTATTACAAAAATGTTCCCTCTTGATAGAACCGTATCATCCTTTTCTTCAGGTTATACTGCAACTTTGTACGTATTATCTCTGCCTTAGCCCGCATGTACCGGTTGCGCTTTTCCAACAATTCAAATACAGGTATCATGCTTTCCTTCCATTTTTCTTCACTTTCTTTCCATATAATGGAATCTGCACGGAGTTGTTCCTTTGCCAATCGGCATTCCTGGAATGCAGCCTGAAAAGAAAGATACGTGTCATGGATTTCTTTATAAAGCGACAAGCGTTGCTGTTCATTTTCATTCTGTACTTGTTGCAAACGAAGCTTTTCCTTCCTCACGGCTCCCATGCGGGACAATCCATTAAACAGGGGTAAAGATACGCATACTCCAATATACTTGTTCATATTGTTGTTTAATTGCTCCCGAAGCGTGACAATATTTCCATAATTGTTTTTCTCTGTGTCATAATATCCCGTATTCAAGTTAAATTCCATACGGATTGACGGATAAAAAGCCCCATTGGCTATGGACAATGACTTGCGGGAAGTTTTTTCCTGCATTTCCATGATATGAAATTCCGGAAGAGTTGCTTCGGAGACGAAATAAAGCTCCTTTAAGCTCAAAGGACATGCGACCACTTCAATCTTCTCATCCGCCATGACAACAGACAATGTATCGGTATCTTTCATGTTCATGAGTTCCTTCAGGGACAATAGGGAAAGACAGCAACTGTTCGATTTCACGCTTTCTTGATAGACATCCGATTGTAAGCGGGCTTTCACTTCCTGCAAATCGGAAAGGGAACGCATTCCTAAGTCAACATACTCAATCATCTGTTTGGAATAGCATTCACTCAGTTTCCGTTGTTCAACAGCAAGTTTGTACATTTCCTTGTCGAAACAATAACGATAGAATGCTTCAAGAACTTCAAAAGCCAAATTGTTTTCTTCCACTTTGCTTGAAAGCACATTGATTCTTTTATTCAATTTATAAAACTGCAATTTATTGATACGCGAGAATCCTTCAAATATAGGCAAAGAAACAGTCAGACCGATTGTACTTTCTAAAAAAGATTCAGAAGTATATTGGTTCGTTTGCGGGTCGATAGAACGTCCGAACCGCCTCCCCAACGCACCGGTGGTATTGATAGAAGGCAAGAAATCTCCATAAGCGGTTACCACATCTGTATGGGCAATCTTTGTATCCAATCGCTTATTTCGTATCCGGGGATTATGGTCAATGGCATATTTCATGCACTCATCTTCCGTCCATCCGGACTGGGCTTTACTGATTTCAGGCACAATGGAAGAACAGATTGATAAAAGAATCAATAAACTTTGTTTGACTGATGTTTTAACATTCATACCAGTTACTTTATATCATTATATATGCTTTTTATTATACAAACCGTGTGCCAGCAGCATAAACAACTAATAACAAGAGTATTATAAAATAAGCACAAGAGAAAACGTCCATTTTATTGACGATTCAATATCCATCTTTTTGACATTGCTTCGGATTGTTCCTGCCTGCTCCTTCCTATGCTTCATAAATGCCGGAAAAACCACATTGCAATGGAACTCCAATTCCAAAGCAGCAAGAGTGGGGAAATTTCAGTCCCGCCAATGCTTGGTTTACTACTATGAAAACAGGGTAAGGAATATTATAAAAAGCCGAATGTGTCAAATAATTAGACGTTTTTTTGCCGGGTATCTATAAAACCGATACCTTTACTCCTCAAAAAAAAGACTATGCAAACCGGTACGATCCTGATTGTCGATGACAATGAAAGTGTATTGACTTCCCTCGAATTACTTTTGGAAAGGGAATTTGAAAGAATAGAAACAATATCTGAGCCCAACAAGATATTTTCTGTTTTAGACAAACATGCAATCGATTTGGTCATCTTGGATATGAATTTTTCTGTCGGCTTCAATACAGGCAGCGAGGGTTTATTCTGGCTTCAGCGCATACACGAGATCAAACCGGAACTACCGGTCATCATGCTGACAGCTTATGGGGATATTGACCTTGCGGTGAAATCATTAAAAAACGGGGCGACAGATTTTGTTTTGAAGCCTTGGAACAATGACAACTTGATAAAAAAGATACAGACCGTTTTGCAGGAAACAAAAAACAAGTTACCAGCTAAACCGGTTAAAGGCCCCTGTGAGCCTGCAATGATTATTGGGCATTCCCCTGCCATGATAAAGATAATAAAGCTCGTAACCAAAGTGGCCAAAACGGATGCGAACATCTTAATCTATGGCGAGAATGGTACAGGCAAAGAAATGCTGGCCCGTGAAATCCATCGCCTATCACTTCGCTGCCGGCATGAAATGTTCAATGTGGACATGGGGGCCATCAGTGAGTCACTATTTGAGAGTGAACTGTTCGGCCATGAGAAAGGGGCTTTTACGGATGCCTTCGAGAAGAGGATTGGCAAATTTGAAGCGGCCAATGGGAGCACGCTCTTTCTTGACGAAATAGGAAACCTGTCGTTAAGGCTGCAAGCAAAGTTGTTGGTTGTCCTGCAAAACAGAGAAATAATCCGTCTCGGAAGCAACAAAAAAATTCCAATCGACATACGGCTGATTGCTGCCACCAACCGCGACCTGCGCGAAATGGTAAAACAGTCGCTTTTCCGCGAGGACTTGTTTTACCGCATTAATACCATACAAATAGAGATTCCCCCTTTACGGCATCGTAAAGAAGACATAGCTCTTTTTGCGGATTACTTCTTAAAAAAATACGCCGCCCTGTATAAACAGCCAGGATTGGCCTTACATCCCCAAACGATAAAAAAACTGGAAAACCACAACTGGCCGGGAAATATCCGGGAATTGCAATATACGATTGAAAAGGCTGTAATTTTAGCGGAAAAGGACGTAATCAAACCCTCTGAATTATTTATGCACTCCGACAAAATATTTTCTCTTGACAAAGTCCCCAAATTAAAAGAAGTGGAGCGGAAAGCCATATTGACTGCCATATCCCAAAATGAGGAGAACCTGACTGCTGCGGCAGAACAACTGGGCATAAGTAGGCAAACATTGTACAACAAGCTGAAACGCTTTAATTTCTAAATCGCCAATGTTCAGCATTCGTTTATACATACATATCCTTTTGTTCGTATCGCTCATTGTCCTGACGTTCGGGCTGGGGCTTGCGGGCATTATTTCCGGGCGGGCCGTCATACTGGGGACGATTGCTGTCTTGATTGCTTTTTGGCTTATCGGCGCACTTGTCCACTACCTGAACTCCTGCAACCGGAAAATAAAACTCTTTTTTGATTCCATAGAAGACAGTGAATCCATGCTTTATTTCCCGGAAAATACAGGTACCTGGGAACAGCGTTATCTACACGCCTCTTTTAACAGGATATACACATTGGTTACGGAGCATAAAAAAAGGGAGTTCGAACATAAACTGCATCAAAAAGAATATGAGTCCTGGGAGAAACTTATGCGGGTACTGACCCATGAGATAATGAATTCCATCACTCCCATCGTTTCGCTCTCCGAAACCCTTCTTTCTTATTTTCCGGTCAAATGTGGTTCAAAACATGCAGGAGATATTACAGACCTTACTATCGAAAAAACAATACGTGGATTGAAAACCATTAAAGACCAAGGAGAAAATTTGATTTATTTTACGGAGTCATATCGGCAATTTTCAGGCTTAAACCAACCTGAATTTAGCAGTTTTTCTTTAACGGAGTTGATACAAAACATTCAGACACTATACCAAGAAGATTTGCTACGGCAGCGCATAGAGCTTTCCATCGACTTTTTCCAGCCGGAGATACAAATTTATGCGGATGAGAAAATGCTGTCGCAAGTTTTAATCAACCTGTTGAAAAATTCCATACAGGCTCTTACGGAACAGCCTGATAAAAAAATACATATAAATGTATATAGCAACGAAACGATGTTATTCATAAAAATAACGGATAACGGTTCGGGCATTCCATCCAATTTGCTTGAAGACATTTTTATTCCCTTTTTTACAACCAAAAAGCATGGAACCGGTATCGGCCTCAGCCTGTCACAGCAAATCATTCGTATGCATGGCGGAGAACTATCTGTAATCTCCCAACCCCACCATGAAACCTCATTTACGGTTTCCTTGCCATTGAAGTCATATTTTTCTTCTTTTGGTCAAGGTGTATTCAAACAACAATTATAAAGTTGCGCCAGGAAACAACCCTCCCTTCCCTCCATAAGGAGTGATAGAGGATAGCGGGTAGCCGGCAAAGGGTTTACGTACGGTACGTTTTTAGCAAAAACAAAGCCCGTTGCATACCTAAATCACAAAAACTTTAAACCTAATTGTAACTGTTATTTTCAAGAAAATAGCGACCTTTATAACCTAAAAAATTATATGAGTATGAAGGAAAACAAATAAAGAAATCTCATCAAAACCATAGACTCTCTACTGTCAAAGGAGTTGTGAAAGAAGTAATACATTGTGGCGAGGGAACTTGTTGCTATCAGCAAGTTTCTTTATAATAGAACAGTTGTAGAGCAAAAGTAAGGTACGGTATTCGTCCATCGTCCGGAACTTGTAAGTGCCCATACCCCTTTGCGGTATTCGCCACCTGCCGTTTCACATCGCCTCCAGACATGTCCACCTTACGGAACGGATTGTCATGGCGATGCTGTTTTTTTGTCTGCCAGATACAGCCCGTATTTCCTCTCCCATTCTGTGGTGATGTCCTTGCTTCTCCAGTGGATGAGATTCTTGTTCAACCGCCTGTCCGCTTCGTTCACATTGACTGAAACGATGTGCAGATGGTGACGGTCTAAGTGTACATACACGCATAAGTATAGGAACAGCGAAACGGCGCAGTGAATCGTCGTAACACCAAATTGATGACACTTAAAATATATATAAGAATGAACAAGGAGAACCAACATTCTGTTCCTTTCATTGCTTTTATTTTTAATAGGTTTAGACAATATTCTGTAAAATCTCTAAACTTGCATTACCTTATGATAAAGTTCTTTCTTTCCGCCTTGTTCACCTCATAATAAAACAGAAAGGCCTGACCTTGCATCTCCGTTAAAATACCAGAATTACCTTTGCGCCTGTAATGTGGACGACTACCTGAGGCAATTTATGAAAGACGAAAAATGGAGGCAGACGAAAAAGAGGCAAAACTGAAATTGAAGTAAGAGGCGGCGCAACGATGACAGGAAAGTCGGTTTGGAGATAGACATATCATATGGATAACCGAAGAAATATTACCGGACAAGGCATATGAGAATTATGTAATTTCGGCTGTAACAATTAGAAAGGAATATGCGAAAAATAATCAAAATGACAGTACCATTTCAGCACAAATACACAAAAAAGGAAAGCACTTTGGGATGACGGTGTCACTTATGACTTCGTTTATCTCCGAAGACTTTCCTTTTCCGCTTGTGCTATTTCTAAAATAGACTTCTGTATGTCAAACGGTAGCGGTTTTCAGACAAAAACAAAACGGGGAACATTGAAAAGGATATGAATTTGGGGTTATGGTACAGAATATGTATATTCGTAAAAACAAAGAGTTGTTTGAAAGTGTATGGTAAACTACAGCATATTAAAGCATTCTGAATGTCGCTAAATCGTTACCCAAAATCTTATATCCAACTTTTCAATTCTGAGTATCATTCAGATACAATTTTTTATATTATCTTTCTACAAAGATAATCCTTTTCTACAGATTTACTTATCTTTGCCGGATAAAACAACCGACCGTTAAAATGGCAACAACAATTCTCAGCCCGGAAAAGGACCCTATGGGAGCTGCTATCTCCGACTATTTCAATCGGCACAAGGCTGATTGCCTGCGTGTTTTCTCTTCACAGTTTGACGAGGACGAGATTCCTGTCAAGGAACTGTTCCGCAATATGCAATCCATGCCTGCTCTGGAACGCACCGCACTGCAGATGGCTGAAGGAAGGATACTGGACGTGGGAGCGGGAAGTGGATGCCATGCATTGGCTCTTCAGGGGATGGGGAAAGAGGTTTGCGCCATCGACATCTCTCCGTTGTCTGTCGGAGTCATGAAACAACGGGGTGTCAATGACGCCCGCCTTGTCAATCTTTTCGACGAGACATTTAACGAGACATTCGACACTGTTCTGATGCTTATGAACGGTTCGGGAATCATCGGCAGGTTGAGCGGCATGCCCGAATTCTTCCGGCGCATGAAAGGTATTCTCCGCCCCGGAGGAAGCATTCTGATGGATTCGAGCGACTTGCGTTATCTTTTTGAGGAAGAAGACGGCAGCATCGTAATCGACTTGGCGGGGGATTATTACGGAGAAATAGATTTTCAAATGCAATACAAGGAGATAAAAGGGGATGTATTCGACTGGTTGTATATAGATTTCCAGACACTTAGCCTATATGCATCCGAATACGGGTTTAAAGCGAAACTCGTGAAAAAAGGAAGGCATTATGATTATCTGGCCCAACTCCGTGCCATTTAGAGATTCGGCTAAAGACGGCGTATTCTTTTCTTACAGGGGATAGGACGGTCTGCTTATCATCCGCAAGCCGGAGCCAATCCCAAGTTTTCCTGTATTTATAGGAATTATGGCAATTCATTTGTCAGTTGCAAACCGGATATGATAATCTATTTCTTCGCCGTTACTCCGATATTGATATTACGAAGGGGGCATGTAATAAAAATGCAAAAGCATAACCATCAAGCGTTATAATGTGATACGGTGAAGAGTAAGTTTGCCTCTTTCACGGGCATTTACTCTTCACCGAATCTCAAACATACGGGATTTTCCGGATGTCCCTCCGTAGGTTTTTCAATCGATACAGCCTGTCTCTGGAGACTGTTCCATTTCCATACATATTATCGGAACTGTCTCACGGACTGTCTTCATTTCAGCATTTCATCAATCATCCGCACCAAAGAGGCGAATTCTTCCTCGTTATACAAACGGGTCAGCTTTACAATCTTCCCTTCTTTGTCTATCAACACATTCCGCGTGATACCGGACTCGCGCAATGCATATTTCGCGAAGATATCAGCACCGGGGTCCAACCCTAACGGATAGGTCACGCCGGTAGATTTTGCAAAAGCCTGCACCTTATCGAGCGGCTCGTCACGGTCGATGCCAATCAGGGCAAAACCGGCATTTTCTTTATGTTTCAACCAGATGTCTTTTTCAATAAACGGCATTTCCTTACGACAAACGCCGCACCAGCTTGCCGTAAACTGCAACATCACGACTTTGCCGCGGAGAGAAGATAAAGTCACTTGACTGCCGTCCGTCAACGTTATCGTAAAGTCCGGAGCCATCTCTCCCACTCTGACAATGTATCCTGTACTGTCTGCCTGCACCTGCTGTACGTCACGGGAAGCAGCTACGCTGTCTGACACCGTTTCAACCGGCGCCGTTCCTTTTTTCTGACCGGAACAAGCCAACATGCTTACGGTTAGAAATACCATACCGCACACATTCATTACTTTCTGTTTCATCTTCTTTTAATCATTTATGAGACTGCAAAGATAAAAAAAGTGTATGAGGTATTTGTGTTTTTAGAGGAAATTCCTACCTTTGCACCCGCAAAAGTAAAAAATGCCTCTTTAGCTCAGTTGGCCAGAGCACGTGATTTGTAATCTCGGGGTCGTTGGTTCGAATCCGACAAGAGGCTCTCCGATAAGAACGGGTTCAGCCGTAATTCGTGCGGGGGATTCTCTCCTCTTTGTTTCATTCCTCCCTTACGTATCTTTTTCAGTTTATTTTATTCCGTTTCTTGCCGCTGTTGCCGGTACACGACGATACTTACAGCCGCCACAATCAATGCAATGCCGATAACACTATTGACCGTAAAAAGCTCATGAAATACACAGACACCGATTACAACGGCGGTCAGCGGTTCCATCGCTCCTAAAACCGAAGTGAGCGTAGGACCTGCATATTTTATCGCCTGCACCAACGTTATATTGGATATGGCCGTAGCCGGCAATGCAAGCCCTAAAATAATCAGCCAAGTATATCCATCTGTCACCAGGCGTATCCCGGAAGTACAAAATGCGCCTGTCAGGTAGAACAGAGTCCCCATTCCCATCACGTAACAGGTCAGTACGGTCGAGTTTATCTCTACGGCCCTGGTTTTACGCACTCCTATGATATATCCTCCATACGAGAACACCGAAATACAAGCTGCTATCAACCCCAACGCTACATTCCCGTTTTCCGATTCGAGCTCACCCGACGATAACAAAGAGGCTCCTAGCAGGGACATCAGCACAGCAACTATTATCCAAGATGATTTTTTCTCCCGGAAAAGGAACATCATAGCCAAAGCAACCGCCAACGGATACATGAAATGGATGGTAGAAGCTACCCCACTGGCAATATTCCGGTAAGCGACAAGCAGACTGAATGAAGTGACCGCCCGCAACAGGCTTAGGAAAAAGACGGTCACAAAGTCTTTTTTCGATAACCGGAAATCACAACCTGTAGCCATCCCCAGTATCGTCAACACGACTGACGCGACTCCCCAACGGTAAGAAAGTACCTCAAATGCCGAGAAGCCCGCCAGCAGCAAGGTTATGGAAAAGAACGGAGCCAGCCCGAATGTGGAAGAGGAGACCGCCGCGTAGAATATGCCTTTTATACGATTCATTTCACCGGATTATCTTGTCACGTACAAAAGTATAAAATAAAATCCGATTGAAAGGTTATCACCGGATTCTTTCCCATGAATAGGCACGAACAATTCTCCAATCAGTCTCCGAGAATGATTTTTTTGAAAATATCTTCTTCAATGATTTGGCGGCATCTCCGGCTGTCCTTAAGTGTCTCATTCCCGAGAACATCTTTTCCAATCGTTTTCCTGTTGCCTTTATTATCTTCGATAATGATATTGCCGAAGATGTCTTCTTTAATGGTTTTTCTGTTGCCTTTATTATCCTCGATAATGGTATTGCCGAAGATGTCTTCCTTGATGGTCTCCCTGTTGCCTTTATTATCTTCGATAATAGTGTTGCCGAAGATGTCTTCTTTGATGGTTTTCCTGTTGCCTTTATTATCTTCCACAATGGTGTTGCCGAAGATGTCTTCCTTGATGGTCTCCCTGTTGCCTTTATTATCTTCGATAATGGTATTGCCGAAGATGTCTTCTTTGATGGTCTTCCTGTTGCCCTTATCATCTTCGATAATGGTATTGCCGAAGATGTCTTTCTTGACGGTCGTCTTGTTGCCTTTGTCATCTTTAATGATAATATTGCCGAAGATATCTTCCTCGACGATCTGCCGCTTCTGATTAATTGTCGAACAAGCACGGTTGTCTCCGACAGAACCCGCTCCGTAACTTTTTATCATATAAGGAACGAAAGCAAACTGAATTGCAAATAGCATGAACAGAATCTTTTTCATAACGTTTTCTTTTTGGTTTATAACAAAGGTAGTTCAGGAAAACCATAATAGGCAGGTAAATTCTATAATTGCCGGTAGGAAAAAGCCTAAAAGTCTTCATTCCCTGAAAATCCGGGTAAAGGTTTCGGAAGGAAACCGGTGTCGTCTCTCAAAATTTGAGTATCTTTGGCAAGTACAAACAGGCTGTTTATTTATCAGAACCGGTATAATACCGGGCATCGTAAAGTTTGTGATGGAAACAGAAAATAAGATTAAGTATTTCGAAGACCGGGAAGCATGGAGGAAGTGGCTAACGGACAATTTCGACAGTGCCAATGAAGTATGGTTCGTGTTTCCCGGCAAGTCGTCGGGCAGGAAAAGTATTTTATACAATGATGCGGTCGAGGAGGCTCTCTGTTTCAACTGGATTGACAGTACAATAAAGTCGCTTGACAAGGAACATAAAATTCAGCGTTTCACGCCCAGAAATCCTAAAAGCACTTACTCGCAAGCCAACAAAGAAAGACTTCAAAGGTTATTGGAAAATAAAATGGTACACCCGCAATTTGAGGACAAAATACAGGACATCTTATCCGTACCTTTCGTTTTTCCCGATGATATCATCGGCAGATTGAAAGAGGATAAGGTTGTATGGAAAAACTATCAACATTTCTCCGATTCATACAAACGAATCCGAATTGCATACATCGAATCCGCCAGGATGCGTCCTAAAGAATTTGAAAAGCGGTTAAATCACTTTATCGGCAAAACGAAAGCCAACAAAACGATAATAGGATTCGGCGGAATTGAAAAATATTATTGAGGCAATCTTGAAAATACAGAAACGAGCAGGCAGACAGTGATTCCATCTCTGTGATTCGTTCAATCCGTCTATTCAGAAAATAAACTGGCATGGCGGTTACAATCTTCCGTTTCATTAAGTCACAACATCAATTGGAACAGGCATGAATCATTTACTCCTACTTGCTTTTAGCCTTATTTTCTTCTAATGCAGAATAAGAACCCGCCATCATAGCTTTTATCATGAAATTATGGTATAGAACTAACACGCGACAAAGATTTTCTCCGTAGTCATTACTCAGATGAAAAAGATAATTCCCCCATTTCACCCTAATTTTTGGGCATTACACGTATGAGAAAAAGAAATCCATTTCTCCTACTCTCATTTTATAGTACCGATGTGGGAACATTTCCAATAACAAATTAAAGAAGGTGGGAACAAAATGGAAACATTTTCAGCTAGGAGCAAAGAAAACCCCTCTAGAATCAATCTAAAGGGGTCTTATGAGGTTCCTGGCGGATTCGAACCGCCGTACACGGTTTTGCAGACCGCTGACTAAGCCACTCATCCAAGGAACCGTTTTTTCTCGTTTGCGGTTGCAAAGGTAGTACAAATTTTGAAATTACCAACTATCCGCAACAATTTTTCTTCGTACTTTTTTTCTTTACACTGCATTCCCTACGTTTCTTCTCCATCAGCTCCCTTAATTCACAACCACTTACACAGCTTTCGCAAGGATCGTTATTTTTCTGCGTACGACGAAAAAAAAGAAAAATTCCATATACGAATCGGGCAATACAGAGTACAACCAGTACTCCGACTACCCATTCTTGCCAATTATTCATACAAACAATCCTCCAATCTGATAAACCACAAACGATACGAGCCATGCCAGTGCCGTTGTATAGAAAGCTGCGAAAAGCGCCCATTTCCAACTGCCGGATTCCTGTTTTATGGCTGCAATCGATGCTATACAGGGGAAGTAAATCAATACAAACAACATGTAACAGAAAGCAACCAGAGGAGTGATAGGAATACGTTCCGCCAAACTTACCGAATCAGCATCCGGGTCGTCTGCATACAAAACGCCCAACGTACTTACAACCAGCTCCTTCGCTCCTACTCCGGAAAGCAGGCCGATACCTAACTTCCAGTCAAATCCCAAAGGCTTTATCACCGGTTCTATTCCCCGTCCAAGCTGGCCTATATAAGAATTCTCCTGTTGCTCGGCAACCGTCTCATAACCTTCGTGGTTCGGATAATAACCCAAGAACCAGATAATGATAGAAGCAATCATAATAATTCCTCCCATTTTCTTCAAATACTGCACTCCCTTTTCCCATGTATGGCGGAAGATGGATTTGGCCGTCGGCATCCGATAAGGCGGAAGCTCCATCACAAAAGGAGTGTCATCCCCCTTCACTAAAAACTTGCTGAACAAACGCGCCATTACCACAGCCAGCAAAATGCCAATCACGTAGATACTTAACAATACCAGGCTCGCATTGTTCGGGAAAAAAGCTCCCGTCAACAATAAATAAATAGGTAGACGGGCGCTGCAGGACATCAACGGATTAACCAGCATCGTAATCAGCCGGCTCTTCCGGTTTTCAATGGTACGGGAAGCGACAATGGCGGGAACATTGCATCCGAATCCCATAATCAACGGAATAAACGACTTTCCGTGCAATCCCATTTTATGCATTATCTTATCCATAATAAACGCGGCACGCGCCATATAACCGGAATCTTCCATCAACGAGATACAGAAATACAAAATCAGAATATTCGGTAAAAAGACAATGACAGCTCCTACTCCACCGATAATTCCGTCAATCAACAAATCCTTGAACGGACCTTCCGACATATGGTTGCGTAACAAATCGCCGGCTTGTTCCACAAGCCACTCAATCCCCATCATCGGATATTCACCGATAACGAATGTACCTTCGAACATAAGATACATAAAAAGGAAGAATATGGGAAATCCCCAGATACGGTGAGTGACGATGGAATCCAGCACCTTCGTGGTCTGTGCCTGCTCCAGGTGATTATCGGTAAACGTCTCTTTCAACGCTCCGCTGATAAAACCGTATTTGGCATCGGTAATAGCCGATTCGCAATCTTCGTTCAATGTGTCCTGTATGCGTTTAGACATCTTGTCACGCACTTGAAGAATCTCTTCCGCATTAGGAAGCGTACGTACGATACGCTCGATATCCGGGTCATTCTCCAACAGCTTGATGGATAGGAAACGGGTGGAATACTTATAACGGATAAATTCATTCTTAGAGATTTCTTCTTTTACAGCCTCGATAGCTTTTTCCAGGTCAGGACCATGATTGATATGGATATGCCGGAATACCCTTCCCTGTCCCCGGTCTTCCCGGATATAATCTTCCGGATGTTCTTCTTCATTCTGTTTCCTATCTTCCAGGGAGTTATGCCATTCGGTCAGGTCTTTCAGGACCTCCGGATTCATATTTCCTTTCTTATCAAAGAAATCCACTCCTTCGTAAAGGTTAATGACTACATGGAACAAGGTATCCAGCCCGCGGTTCTTCTTGCTCACGGTAGGAACCATCGGGACTCCGAACAATTTACTCAATAAACGATAATCCAATGTATTTCCACTGGCTTCCAGTTCGTCGTAAATATTCAAAGCCACCACCATACGGACATTCATGTCAATCAACTGAGTAGTCAGGTACAAATTGCGCTCCAGGTTCGAAGAATCGACCACATTGATAATGACATCCGGCGTTTCGTCAATAATATGGTGACGAACATAAATCTCTTCCGGCGTATAGGCGGACAAAGAGTAGGTTCCCGGCAAATCGACGATACGGAAATGATAACCTTCGAAGTCGAAATACCCTTCTTTGGCATCGACCGTCACACCGCTGTAATTCCCCACACGCTCATGGGCGCCGGAAGCCAGGTTGAACAAAGAAGTCTTGCCGCTGTTCGGGTTTCCCACCAAAGCGACATTTATGGTCCGGCGTTTCCCTAACGCCAACCGTTTCATATCTTCTTCTTTTATGGAAATATCCTCCGCCAGCCCTTCATGATAGACAGTCTCTTCAGCCAGCCTCTTGGCTTCTTCCTCACTGATGACCTCTATCATTTCCGCCTCCTTACGGCGCAAAGAAATTTCATAACCTAAGACTTTATATTTAATGGGATCTTTTAGTGGAGCATTCAATAATACTTCAACCGTTTTACCTTTTATAAAACCCATCTCCACAATACGTTTACGAAAACCCCCGTGTCCCAATACTTTTACGATGACACCTTTTTCTCCTGTTCTTAATTCGGACAAACGCATAACTTTCAAAAAATTTTCGGCAAAGATAATTCATAACTTCATTGCACGCAAATTATTTAGATTGTTTTTAAATAAGAGAAATGCTGCAAACGGCTATTTCCATGCCCGAAACAGGAAATAAAAGAAATTTGTAAAAGAAAAACTCAACCTTGAAACCGCTTTGCCCATCCAATGCCTTCTTCCCAAGCCGTAGGATTCTTATCAATCCTCCCTCCCCCAAAAAATACCCGGAACATGAGGATTCCATACTGCACGATTAAGAAATCCGGAAGCGGATGTCCTTGTTTATCCTTGCAGAAAAACAGATTTTTCATCCGGCAAGCATATAAATCAATATTTATTATGTAAGTTTGCAGGGTATGATACAACAAAAGGTTACACAATATATAAAAGAGCATCGTTTGTTTTCACCGGAAGACAAGATTCTCGTAGCATTAAGCGGAGGCGCTGATTCCGTAGCGCTGCTATGTCTTCTCCATACAGCAGGCTACCGTTGCGAAGCCGCACACTGTAATTTTCATTTACGCGGTGAAGAATCCTGCCGGGACGAATCGTTTGTCCGCGGACTTTGCCGGAAATATGATATCCGGTTACATACCGTCGATTTCAATACAACCCGATATGCCGCCGAGAAACATATATCAATAGAAATGGCGGCGCGGGAACTCCGCTACGACTGGTTTGAGAAAATAAAAGACGAATGCCGGGCAAAGGTTATCGCCGTCGCCCACCATCAAGACGACAGCATAGAAACCATGCTGCTCAATCTAATCCGGGGAACAGGAATCACCGGACTTCTGGGAATCCGCCCCCGTAACGGCAATATCGTCCGTCCTCTTTTATGTATCGGCCGTGAAGAAATTATCCGTTACCTGCAAGGCATCCGCCAGGATTATGTCACGGACAGCACAAACCTGGAAGACGAATATACCCGGAATAAAATCCGGCTCAACCTTCTTCCGCTCATGCAAAAGATTAACCCGTCAGTCAAAAACAGCCTGATAGAGACAGGCCGCTATCTGAACGACGTGGCTGCCATATACAATAAATACATAGCGGAAGCCAAGACCAGGATTATTTCTCCGGAGGGAATCAGAATCAATGACCTGTTAAAAGAACCCGCTCCCGAAACCGTCTTGTTTGAAATCTTACATCCGCTGGGATTCAATTCCGCACAAATCAAGGACATTGCGAACTCGCTCCAAGGACAGCCGGGAAAACAGTTCGGCAGCAAAGAATGGAGGGTGATTAAAGACAGGGAATTCTTATTGTTGGAAACCAATGAATGCGGCGGAAACAAGGATGTCCTTCCGTTCCGGCTCATCAGGGAAGAAAGGGAATACAACCGGAATTTCCGGATTCCCAAAGAAAAGGAAATAGCATGTTTTGACGCAGACAAATTAAACGGGGAAATTTACTGCCGCAAATGGAAAGCCGGAGACACATTTATTCCTTTCGGAATGACCGGCAGAAAAAAAGTAAGCGATTACTTGACCGACCGCAAATTCTCCATCAGCCGGAAAGAACGCCAATGGGTGCTATGTTGCGGGCAACGCATTGCATGGCTGATAGGCGAACGGACAGACAACCGCTTCCGGATTGACGAAACGACTCGACGCATCATTATCTATAAAATGGTCTGAGGCTGTTTTTGCTTTTTAAAACAGTCGGATAACAAAGCGGCAAAAGGAGTGTCATAGACTTTCGCCTTCCTGGAACAAACCTTTACACAAGCACAGCATTTGATACACTTCGTTTCATCCACCGCCAGTTCATTCCCTTTAGTAATGGCTCCCGTCGGACAATGGGCGGCGCACACCCCGCAATGCGTACACAAATTTTCATCCTTTACCCAAGGAGCGCGGGGAACCGGCACACCGCTTTTACGTAATTTGACAACCTTCCTTAAAAAACGGAATAAAGGGAAAAACGGCTGACTCGGACGCTTAATGGCACGCACGTCTACCGGATAAAGAGTATCCGCACCGGCAGCCGCCTGTATTTTTTCCATAATCTTAGCTCCGAATTCTTTTGCAAAAGCCAAATCCCCGTCATCCGGACGACCGGCGGCAACCGGATGTTCATCCGTACTGAACGAGTGTTCTCCGATAAAAGTTGCACCGGCAATCACTTTCATCCCGTGTGGAAGGGCGAAAGCATCCAGCTCCATCAACGCTTTTTCATAAGCGCGGTTACCGTAAACCACCGCCAGCACGGCAGGTGTGTCCAGACCGCGGATATTCTGCAAACGTTCCATTGCCAAAGGAGCGACATGTCCCCCATATACCGGAACGGCAATAACCGCCAATGCGGACGCAGGTATCGTAATCTCTCCGGCAGCCTGCAAGGTTATATCGACAGGAATAACATTTTTTATTCCCGTTCCGTGAACAATCGCCTCTGCAACTTGTTTTGATGTGTATGTAGGCGAAAAATAAATTAAATATGCTTCATTTACCGTCATACTATTTTCTTTTATCTGGCAAAGATACACTTTTACATTGAAAAAAATGTTTGATTGTTTATGAAACCAAAAATATTTATTATCTTTGCCCCGTTGAAACATCCTACGATTCAACACATACATCCCTAATTCATAACAAAAAACAAAACGTATGCTCGCATATCTGTAGTCGAGAAGCTATAGTAATGCTGTCCATAATTCAGCAAAAAAGAAATATTAATAACTTACCATACTATATGTATAACATTATCCAATTAAACGACAAAGACTTGTCGGAACTTCAAGTTATTGCCAAAGAGTTAGGCATAAAAAAAGCAGACTCCTTTAAAAAGGAAGACCTTGTTTATAAAATACTGGATGAACAAGCAATTGCCGGAGCCACTAAAAAAGTGGCGGCAGATAAACTCAAAGAAGAACGTAAGGAAGAAAAGAAAAAGCGTTCACGGGTGAGCCCCGCCAAAAAAGAAAGCAAAGTAGCTTCTGCAACGAAAGAGGGAGAAGTGACCAAAACCAAAGAAGCGGCCCCCGTTCAGACACAACAACCCTCCAAAGAGGAAAGTACAAACAAAGAAAAAGAAACTCCCGCCGCAGATACCAAAGCTGAAAACGCAACCGCTCCCAAACGTAAAGTAGGCCGTCCGCGTAAAAATGCGGAAACTGCGGATAAAAAAGATAAAGCAGACAAAGCAGATAAAAAAGAAGCAGAAAGCGTAAAGGCGGAAGCTGCCGTTTCCTCTCAAACAACGGAAGAGAAAGCCGTTGAAGAAAAAAGCGTTGAAGCGGTAAAAGAAAAGGCGCCGGCACAGCCTGCGGAAAAGAAAGCCAAGCCCAACAAGCCTGCAGCAGAAAAAAAAGCGGCGGCAAAACCGCAGAAGAAAGCAGAGCCCGTTGTCGATGAAGAAAGCAACATCCTGTCTAATATCGATGATGACGATTTCATTCCAATCGAGGAACTCCCGTCAGAGAAAATAGAACTTCCGACCGAACTCTTCGGGAAATTCGAGGCGACCAAGGCGGAACCCGTACAACCGGTTGCCGAACAAGCGCCCCAACAGCAGCAGAACCACCAACAGCAACGTCCGCGCATTGTCCGTCCACGCGACAACAACAATAACAATGCGAATAATAACAATAACAACAATAATAACTTCCAGCGTAACAATAACAACAATAACCAGAACCAGCAGCGCGTACCGGCCCCGCGTCCTGTCCAGCCGAACAACGCTAACGAAAACCTGCCGGTGCAACAGCAGGAACGTAAAGTTATTGAACGTGAAAAGCCCTACGAGTTCGATGATATCCTCAACGGGGTAGGCGTATTGGAAATTATGCAGGACGGATACGGTTTCCTCCGTTCTTCCGATTACAATTACCTCTCTTCTCCCGACGACATCTATGTGTCACAATCGCAAATCAAACTGTTCGGCCTGAAAACCGGCGATGTGGTAGAAGGTGTCATCCGTCCGCCCAAAGAAGGGGAAAAATATTTCCCGTTGGTAAAAGTATCAAAAATCAACGGACGCGACGCGGCTTTTGTCCGTGACCGCGTACCTTTCGAACATCTGACTCCCCTCTTCCCGGACGAGAAGTTCAAACTCTGCAAAGGCGGTTATTCGGATTCCATGTCCGCCCGCGTCGTAGACCTTTTCGCCCCAATCGGCAAAGGGCAACGGGCGCTGATTGTCGCACAGCCGAAAACCGGTAAAACAATTCTGATGAAAGACATCGCCAATGCGATTGCCGCCAACCACCCGGAGGTATATATGATTATGTTGCTGATTGACGAACGTCCGGAAGAAGTAACGGACATGGCGCGCAGCGTCAATGCGGAAGTTATCGCCTCCACTTTCGACGAACCGGCAGAACGTCACGTAAAAATTGCAGGTATCGTATTGGAAAAAGCCAAAAGACTGGTGGAATGCGGACATGACGTCGTTATCTTCCTCGATTCCATCACCCGTCTGGCACGCGCTTACAATACCGTATCCCCGGCATCGGGAAAAGTGCTTTCCGGAGGTGTGGATGCAAACGCGCTCCATAAACCCAAACGCTTCTTCGGCGCTGCCCGTAACATTGAAAACGGCGGTTCGTTGACAATCATTGCAACCGCATTAATCGATACCGGTTCCAAAATGGACGAAGTTATTTTCGAAGAATTCAAAGGAACAGGCAATATGGAATTGCAGCTCGACCGCAATCTATCCAACAAGCGTATTTTCCCGGCAGTCAACATCACCGCATCCAGTACTCGCCGCGACGACTTACTGCTTGACAAGACAACTCTCGACCGCATGTGGATTCTGCGCAAATATCTTGCCGACATGAACCCGATTGAGGCTATGGATTTCGTAAAAGACCGTCTGGAAAAGACTAAAGACAACGATGAATTCCTGATGAGCATGAACAGCTAACCGACAGGAAACACCCATATTAACCAGAACCAGAAGACGGTGGGCAGACTGCATGACAACGGCAGTCTGTCCACCGTCCCTGTTATCCGGCTCTATCGCCCGTCTTAGAATCTTGAAATCCCGGCATCTTACAATTTCGAAATCCTCATCCCCGGCAAACTGTTCATCCCCCATCACCTCCCCCTTTCTCCCCTGCCATCTACCATCCGGTATCAAAACCGCACCCGTCCCCCGCTTACCAACCGTCCGTCCGATTAACCGTTTATCCTCCGAAGCGCATCCGCCTGTTTCATTTTTGTACAAATTAGTTTCACTTACGTCCAAAACTATCTTTCCCCTCTTTTTCGTTTTCCCTTTTTTCCTACTTTTGTTCCAAAATCAAAACACTTAATTCTCACCTGAAAATGAAAACGATTTATCCATTCATGGGATTAGCGTTGTGCAGCGCAGCAACCCAGGCGCAAGAAAAGCCGAACTTCCTGATTATCCAATGCGACCACCTGACCCAACGTGTCGTAGGCGCTTACGGACAAACCCAAGGTTGCACCCTTCCTATCGATGAAGTTGCCTCACGGGGAGTCATCTTCTCCAATGCCTATGTGGGCTGTCCTCTCAGCCAACCCTCCCGTACCGCTTTATGGAGCGGCATGATGCCCCACCAGACCAATGTACGCTCCAATTCAAGCGAACCCATCAACACGCGCCTGCCGGAAAACATACCGACACTGGGAAGCCTTTTCTCTGAAAACGGTTACGAAGCCGTACACTTCGGAAAAACACACGACATGGGTTCATTAAGAGGTTTCAAACACAAAGAACCGGTGGCAAAACCATTTACCGACCCCGAATTTCCCGTCAACAATGACAGTTTTCTGGATGTGGGGACTTGCGAAGACGCCGTTGCTTATTTAAGCAATCCGCCGCAAAAGCCATTCATTTGCATTGCCGATTTTCAAAACCCTCATAATATCTGCGGATTCGTAGGAGAAAACCAAGGAATACACACAGACCGTCCCGTCAGCGGACCCCTCCCGGAACTCCCGGACAATTTTGACGTGGAAGACTGGAACGACATTCCCAAACCCGTGCAATATATTTGTTGCAGCCACCGCCGCATGACGCAAGCCGCCCATTGGAACGAAGAAAATTACCGCCACTACATTGCCGCTTTCCAGCATTATACCAAAATGGTATCCAAACAAGTAGACAGCGTATTAAAAGCCCTTTATTCCACTCCCGCCGGGAAAAACACCATCATCGTCATCATGGCCGACCACGGCGACGGCATGGCCTCACACCGGATGGTAACCAAACACATCAGTTTCTACGATGAAATGACAAATGTGCCGTTCATCTTCGCCGGTCCCGGCATCCAACATCGGGAGAAACCGGTAGACCATCTGCTGACACAACCTACATTGGACCTTTTGCCGACTCTCTGCGAGCTGGCAGGTATTCCTGTCCCGGCAGAAAAAGCAGGCATCAGCCTTGCACCGACATTAAAAGGAAAAAAACAAAAGAAAACTCACCCGTATGTCGTTTCAGAATGGCATAGCGAGTATGAATACATCACGACTCCCGGACGTATGGTACGTGGCCCCAGATATAAATATACCCATTATTTGGAAGGTAACGGAGAAGAACTGTACGATATGAAAAACGATCCGGGCGAACGGAAAAACCTCGCCCACGAGCCTGCATACGCCAAAGTCCTTGCAGAACACCGCGCCATGCTCGACGATTACATCGCCCGCTCAAAAGACGACTACCGCAGCCTGAAAGTAGACGCCGACCCCAGATGCAGGAACCATGCTCCCGGATATCCCAATCATAAAGGCCCCAGCGCACGGGATATCATCAAAAAGAAATAGAGCGGCAGGAAACATCCCACACCGGAAAAGATAGGACAAGTCCGCCTATAAACTTGCAGTCATATTAACAATCCCCTTATTTTGCCTGGCATTCCTTGAAATCAAGGCAGAAATAAGGGGATTCCCTTTATACGAATCCTTCAACCCGGAAGACCGGAGTTCCAACTTTCAGAACCCATTTGGAGACGTCCGGCCTTTTCCCGCTCTTTTGCCTTACGCCAACCGCCGCCGAACAGATGGCATCTGCCGGCTCCTCCCGAAAACCAACCGTATCCCTACTGAAATCTCCGAAAATACAGCGTTTGTTTTTCACTTTTCCTATAGCCTCCGAATCGGAAGAAAGCGTTATCTTTGCAAAATGTAAACTTAAATACTTGATTATGTACACCAACAAACAGATTTGGAGTGTCAGTTATCCGATACTGCTAAGCTTGCTGGCACAAAATGTTATCAATGTCACCGACACAGCATTTCTGGGGCATGTAAGTGAAATAGCCCTCGGAGCTTCTGCTATGGGCGGATTATTTTATATCTGCGTATTCACCATCGCGTTCGGATTCAGCACCGGTTCGCAAATCGTCATAGCAAGACGCAACGGCGAAGGCCGCTATTCGGATGTAGGTCCGGTCATGATTCAGGGAGTCATGTTTCTTTTTTTAATGGCCTTATTGCTATTCGGCTTTACCAAAGCCTTCGGCGGCAACATCATGCGACTGCTGGTCTCTTCGGAATCCATTTACGAAGGAACGATGGAATTTCTGGATTGGCGTATCTACGGATTCTTCTTCTCATTTGTCAATGTCATGTTCCGGGCATTATATATCGGCATCACACGCACCAAAGTATTAACGATTAATGCGGTTGTCATGGCACTGACCAATGTCATACTGGACTATGCACTGATTTTCGGCAAATTCGGACTGCCCGAAATGGGAATCAAAGGAGCCGCCATCGCATCCGTACTGGCCGAAGCGTCCTCCATTCTTTTCTTCCTGCTCTATACGTATATAACCATCGACCTGAAAAAATACGGATTGAACCGCCTCCGCACATTCGACCCGGCGCTGTTGATGCGGATTCTCAGTATCTCCTGCTTCACCATGCTCCAATACTTTCTGTCAATGGCGACATGGTTTGTATTTTTCGTTGCCGTAGAACGCCTGGGGCAACGGGAACTGGCAATCGCCAACATTGTCCGAAGCATCTACGTCGTCCTGCTGATTCCGGTCAATTCATTGGCAACCACAACAAACAGCCTTGTCAGCAATGCCATCGGTGCGGGAGGCATCAAACATGTAATCCCTCTCATCAACAAGATTGCCAGATTCTCCTTTTTCATCATGTTAGGGCTGGTTACGCTCACGGCAGTGTTTCCCCGGCTCCTGCTTTCCGTCTATACGAATGAGACCGCACTCATCACCGAATCGGTCCCGTCGGTATATGTCATCTGTATCGCCATGCTCATCGCATCGGTAGCCAA
Organism: uncultured Bacteroides sp.; assembly: GCF_958445495.1. Lineage (GTDB taxonomy): Bacteria > Bacteroidota > Bacteroidia > Bacteroidales > Bacteroidaceae > Bacteroides. The sequence goes on from NZ_CAUCSQ010000001.1 coordinate 188,579, forward strand.
TGTGGTGTTCAACGGGATTTCGGGAACAGGCAACACGCAAGCCGCCCTGTTGCTCGAAACAATCACAATCATCATCTACGGCTCATACATCATTTTCATCGGAATGTGGCTCAAAGCGCCGATTGAAATCTGCTTTACCATTGAGATTGTGTATTATACCTTACTGCTGGTAACGAGTTATATTTACCTCAAAAAAGCAAAATGGCAGAATAAAAGGATATAAATACGAGAGATTTTTGTACATTTGCTGGCTCAAAATATTAATTAGTAATTAAATAACTATGTTCGATAATTTAAGTGAAAGACTGGAACGGTCATTCAAGATTCTGAAAGGTGAAGGCAAAATCACCGAAATCAATGTGGCGGAAACGCTGAAAGACGTACGCAAGGCACTTCTCGACGCCGATGTAAACTACAAGGTTGCGAAAAATTTCACAGACACGGTGAAAGAAAAGGCCCTTGGACAGAATGTGCTCACAGCAGTAAAGCCAAGCCAGTTGATGGTGAAAATCGTACATGACGAGTTAACCCAACTAATGGGCGGGGAAACCGCCGAAATCAATATCGACGCCCGGCCGGCAATCATTCTGATGTCAGGTCTGCAAGGTTCGGGCAAAACGACTTTCTCCGGCAAACTGGCGCGCATGCTGAAAACCAAAAAGAATCGCAAACCGTTACTGGTCGCTTGTGACGTGTACCGTCCGGCGGCTATCGAACAGCTACGTGTACTGGCGGAACAAATCGAAGTGCCGATGTATTCCGAACCGGAAAGCAAGAATCCGGTGGAAATCGCACAACATGCCATCCAGGAAGCCAAAGCCAAAGGATATGACCTCGTCATTGTCGATACAGCCGGACGTCTGGCCGTAGACGAGCAGATGATGAACGAAATCGCCGCTATCAAAGAGGCAATCAACCCGAACGAAATCCTGTTTGTCGTAGACTCCATGACAGGCCAGGACGCCGTGAATACAGCGAAAGAGTTCAATGAACGTCTGGATTTCAACGGCGTGGTGCTTACCAAACTCGACGGTGATACCCGTGGCGGTGCAGCCCTTTCCATCCGTTCGGTAGTCAACAAGCCGATTAAGTTCGTAGGTACAGGCGAAAAGCTGGAAGCCATCGACCAGTTCCATCCCGCCCGTATGGCAGACCGTATCCTCGGCATGGGCGACATCGTTTCATTGGTAGAACGCGCACAGGAGCAATACGACGAAGAAGAGGCAAAACGTTTGCAGAAAAAGATTGCCAAGAACCAGTTCGACTTCAACGATTTCCTCGGTCAAATTGCCCAAATCAAGAAAATGGGTAACCTGAAAGACCTCGCTTCCATGATTCCGGGAGTAGGAAAAGCGATTAAAGATATTGACATCGACGACAATGCCTTCAAAAGCATTGAAGCCATCATTTATTCCATGACTCCGGCAGAACGTTCCAATCCGGAAATTCTGAACGGCTCACGCCGCACACGGATTGCCAAGGGAAGCGGCACGACCATTCAGGAAGTCAACCGCCTGCTGAAACAGTTCGACCAGACCCGTAAGATGATGAAGATGGTAACCAGCAGCAAAATGGGCAAAATGATGCCGAAAATGAAAAGATAACCCTATAAATACGATGAAAATATGACTCTGATAGACGGAAAAGCCATTTCCGAACAAGTGAAACAGGAGATAGCAGCCGAAGTGGCTGAAATTGTTGCCAACGGCGGCAAACGCCCCCATCTGGCAGCTATCCTTGTCGGACATGACGGCGGCAGCGAGACGTATGTAGCCGCCAAAGTGAAAGCCTGTGAAGTCTGCGGGTTCAAATCTTCCCTTATCCGTTATGAAAACGATGTAACCGAAGAAGAACTGCTGGCTAAAGTACGCGAACTGAACGAAGATAATGACGTAGACGGATTCATCGTCCAACTTCCGTTGCCGAAACATATCTCCGAACAGAAAGTGATTGAAACGATTGACTACCGTAAAGACGTAGACGGATTCCATCCCATCAATGTAGGTCGCATGTCTATCGGACTCCCATGTTACGTATCCGCCACCCCTAACGGCATCCTCGAACTGTTGAAACGCTACCGCATCGAAACTTCGGGAAAAAAATGCGTCGTACTCGGCCGAAGCAACATTGTCGGCAAACCGATGGCTTCCCTGATGATGCAAAAAGCAACTCCGGGAGATGCAACGGTGACCGTATGCCACAGCCGGAGCAAAGATTTGGCAAAGGAATGCCGGGAAGCCGACATCATTATCGCAGCTTTAGGGCAACCGAATTTCGTAAAAGCCGAAATGGTTAAAGAAGGGGCCGTAGTGATTGACGTAGGCACTACCCGCGTCCCGGACGCAACAAAAAAATCAGGATTTAAACTGACAGGCGACGTGAAATTCGATGAAGTCGCCCCCAAATGTTCATACATCACCCCAGTCCCCGGCGGTGTAGGCCCTATGACCATCGTATCGTTAATGAAAAATACACTTCTGGCCGGTAAGAAAGCCATCTACCGATGAGACATGCCCTGTTTCTGGTAATCTTATTTCTCTCCTTGCCCTGTACCTCACGGTCACAGGCAAGGAGAGACAGCATAATATCCTCCGACACCCTGAAACTTCTTTTCGCAGGAGACCTCATGCAGCACCAGGGACAAATCAACGCTGCACGTACCGCAACAAATACTTACGACTATTCCACCTGTTTCGACTACGTAAAAGAAGAAATAGGCAAAGCCGATTTTGCAATAGCCAATCTGGAAGTTACTTTAGGCGGAAAACCCTATAAAGGTTATCCGGCTTTCAGCGCGCCGGACGAATTCCTTACCGCCATTCGCGACGCCGGCTTCAATGTCCTCGTCACAGCCAACAACCATAGCCTGGACCGCGGCAAAGCGGGATTAGAACGTACCATTCGTCTAATCGACTCTTTAGCCATTCCTTATGCCGGAACATATATCAACTTGGAAGAACGCCAAAAAAGATACCCCCTTTTACTCGAAAAAAAAGGCTTCCGCATTGTCCTGCTCAATTATACGTACGGTACAAACGGGATTCGCGTCACTCCCCCCAATATCGTAAACTACATCGACACAACGGCAATTACCCAAGATATAGAAACCGGCAAAGCCCTGAAACCGGATGCTATCATTGCCTGCATGCATTGGGGAACCGAATATCAACCGCTCCCGGACAAAGGACAGAAATTTCTTGCGAAGTGGTTACTCCAAAAAGGAGTAGACCACATCATCGGTTCCCATCCCCATGTAGTCCAGCCGATTGAAGTCCGCACAGACAGCCTGACAGACAAAAAGCACCTGGTCGTCTATTCATTGGGAAATTATATTTCCAACATGTCCGCCCGCCGTACGGACGGAGGAATCATGGTAAGAATGGAATTAGTAAAAGACAGTACAACCCGCCTCAACAACAGCGAATACAGTTTAGTATGGACAGCCCGGCCGGTACAGTCCGGGAAAAAAAACTATCAATTGCTCCCTGTAAACTTACCTGTGGATTCTATACCGGCAAGTGCCCGTAACTCATTGAAAATCTTTGTAAACGATACAAGAGCCCTTTTCAGCAAACAGAATCGGGGAATAAAAGAATACATTTTTTATAAAAAAAAGTAGCAGAATCTTTTGGAGATTAAGAGATAATATCTATCTTTGCACCGCGTTAGAGAAACGCAGACATGGTGGCTGTAGTTCAGTTGGTTAGAGCGTCAGATTGTGGTTCTGAATGTCGTGGGTTCGAGTCCCATCTGCCACCCGATAAAACCCTTGTAAGTTAAATACTTATGAGGGTTTCTTCTTTTATTGGCAGTGGGTATTTAGAGACTGAAATCATGCTAAATATTGCTTAATCTTCCTTGTTGTTGACCTATTGTTGCCCCCAAATTAATAGATTAAGATGCTGACAATTAAAGCAGAAGTCCAAAGGGATAAACAAAGAAGTGACGGAACTTACAACGTCAAAGTAAGATTTACACAGGACAGAAAGGTTAAAAGGCTATCAAGCAGTCTGTTTGTAACCTCTAAGGATTTAACCAAGTCCTTGAAATTAAAGGAAGGTACTACCGTAAAGAGAGAGGTGGACAAGCTAATCCATACTTATCAAGAGAAGTGTGCTAAACTCCAACTGGAAGTAAATCACTACACTTTGGATGATATATTGGAGTATCTAAAAGCGGAATGTACACGAACTCAGCCTATAGACTTCATGGGTCAACGTAAAAACCTGAGGGATTCATAAATTAAGCATAAATATTTGTTAGCCTGAATAAAAAGAAAGCCCTGTCCTTTACTCCTCTGAACTGTGTTCTGAACTCCTTGATTTTGGCATTGAACGATTTGGAAGCTGCATTGGTGGAACGCCTGTCGAAAAAGTTGACGATTTCCAGATAATATTGCCTAATCTTCCTTGTTGCTGGCCTATTGTTACCCCCAATTGTAATATACAACATCAGGACGATATCAAAATCACTTCGATATTTTATTTTACTTATTGGAAGTTTACTTAAATACCACATTTTCAAATCATATAGTCCTTTATTTCAGCAATTTTCTACTCCTGTCATCCTCTAACACTCTCATCTGATGAATAGCTATTTGATTGAGTTTGACAAGCCTTTCTCCCTGCGGATATGCCTTACTCAATGAATACAGCATTGAGGTTTTCCATATTGGAAAGGCAAATCAATCAAGGCTCAACGTATCCATTCAAGAGTAAACAATTTGAAGTAAACAACTTGGAAAAAGCCCGATAGGAATTAAAAGGCAGCTTGCTCCAAGAGATTATTGATTGGCAGGCACACGCTCTATCCATTACTTATGAAATTCATTAATATATTCCATAAATCATGTAACTACGGGGCTATGCAAAGGCAGCCAATCTATTTGAATCCGGCAAAATGAAGACGTGTTAGTGTACTGCCTTTCAATGAAATTTATTTATATTATATACCCCAACTCAAATTTAGGAGTATCTAAATCAATCCCCCGTCCCTTAGAAACGAATCAATACAATTCCAATCCGAACTCATCTTTCAAATGCATTAACGCCCGGTTCTTTTGAGCCATCAACTGGAACTTTTCCACACGTCCCACAGCACGGACCGTTTCCTTCGGCGCGCTTACCCGTACTGTCATTACGACTTTACTGTTTTTCAACTGGACACGAAGATAATTCTGTATTTCGGGAATCAAAGCCATAAAATCCCTTGCAGCAATTTCATTATCCACCACTATTTCAAAAGTCGTCGAATTATTGAGCAATACCGGACGAAGCATCTGCATGCGTTTTGCGATGGCAATCCGCTCCTTGGGCAACTGGCCGGCATATTCTTGCCAGTAATAATTCAAATCCCGTTCATTAAAAATAAAATCTTCCGCCGGTTGCTGCACTTTAGAGACATCATGAGAGGCAGACGTACTCTGTACAGCCTGTTCGTGTTGCTGCGGGTTTTTAATGGATATTCCCAAAGTAGACATTTTCATCACCGGAATCTTCCGTCCCTCTTTAGCAGCCGGCTGAATTCCTGCTCCCGGTGAAGAAGCAGAAGCAGACGCTCTCACGGAAGAAGCCCCCCCCTGAGACGGCACGGATGCCTGAGCCGGCGATACGGAAGCTACATTGGCAGCAGCCTGCTGTGCCGGAGATGAAACCGTAACTTTCGCCGGAGACGGAGCCGCAGATTGCATCGGAGACGAAGCAGCAGGTTGCACCGGAGACGGCTGGACCGGATTCTGCCGGACGGGCGGTGCGGAAACCGCCTGTGTCGCCTGCGAAGCAACGGTGGCAGCCTGATTGTTGAATACGGGTTTTAATGTCTGTTTAGGGCTATGCCCGCCATTTATATTCTCTCCCTCCATCGTAAGCTGTGCAAGCTGGATTAAAGTAAGCTCCACCAGCAAACGCTTATTCTTACTAATCCGGTAATTCAAGTCGCAATCATTGCAAAGCTTCATCGCTTTATACAAAAACGGCAACGCACATTTCTGCGCCTGCTCCTGATAACGCTGGCGTATCCCCGCCCCGACCTCAAGCAAAGGCAAAGTCACCGGGTCTTTTCCCACCAGCAAATCCCGAAAATGGGAAGCCAAACCCGTTATAAAATGATTTCCGTCGAACCCCTTGTTCAACACATCATTGAAAAGCAATAACGCATCGCTTACCCTGTTCTCAAGAAAACAATCCGTCAGACGGAAATAATATTCGTAATCAAGTACATTCAGATTATCAATTACACTCCGGTAAGTGATATTCCCCCCGGTAAAACTTACCACCTGGTCAAAGATGGACAATGCATCGCGCATTCCCCCGTCCGCTTTCATGGCAATGACATTCAACGCTTCCGGTTCTGCCGCAATCCCCTCCTTCGAAGCGACATACGAAAGATGGTTCACCGTATCCTCCACAGTAATCCGGTTGAAATCATAAATCTGGCAACGGGAAAGAATCGTCGGAAGAATCTTATGCTTCTCCGTCGTAGCCAATATAAAAATAGCATGGCGGGGAGGCTCTTCAAGAGTTTTCAGGAAAGCGTTAAAAGCGGATGCGGAAAGCATGTGCACCTCGTCGATAATATAAACCTTATATTTACCGATTTGAGGCGGAATACGCACCTGCTCCACCAACTGACGAATATCATCTACCGAATTGTTGGAAGCAGCGTCGAGCTCATGGATATTATAAGACCGTTGCTCATTGAAAGCGACACAAGACTCGCACCGGTTACACGCTTCCCCCTCCGCGGTAGGCGCCATGCAGTTAATTGTCTTGGCGAAAATACGCGCACAAGTAGTTTTTCCCACTCCACGCGGCCCGCAAAATAAATACGCATGCGCCAGTTTCCGGGTAGCAATCGCATTTTTCAGCGTAGTAGTCAGCGCCCGTTGCCCTACCACCGATTCAAAAGTGGACGGACGGTATTTGCGGGCTGATACGATATAGTTTTCCATATTCGGGATTCTCTCTGTTTTTGCTTTTTCTGCAAATGTACAATAAAAAAGTGATAAGTAATAAGTGATATAAAGAGAAGTTTTGAAGTAGAAGCGATAAGTTTTTAAGTTATTAGTTTTATCTTTGCAGGCATCAACAAGATAAATTATGAGTAAACTAATCAATATCTGGGAATTCATCTGCAGGCGCAAATACCTCATCACCATTGTCGCATTTGCCGCCATCATCGGTTTTCTGGACGAAAACAGCCTGCTTCGCCGTTTTGAATACGAACGGGAAATCAACCAGTTGAAACAGGAGATAGACAAATACCGGACGGATTATGAAGAGAACACCCGACGCCTGAATGAGTTAAGCACCAATCCGGACGCCATCGAACAAATCGCCCGTGAGAAGTACCTGATGAAAAAGCCGAATGAAGATATTTACGTTTTTGAAAATTAAAGGATGAAACAATTAGTACCCGCACTTTTCGGCGTAGGAGCCGTAATGGTTCTCACCGGCGCCGCCGTATTCATTACCGGATGGATTTACGCCCCCTACGTATATACCATTGGAGCCGGTTTTATCGCATTGGCACAAGTAAACACACCGGTAAAAGGAAAAAGCAAAACATTGAAACGCCTCCGCATCCAACAAATATTCGGGGCACTCGCGCTTATATTGACAGGAGCCTTCATGTTCACCACACGAGGCAATGAATGGATTGCCTGCCTCACCATCGCCGCCATACTCGAACTTTATACCGCCTTCCGCATCCCGCAGGAAGAAGAAAAAGAAAGAAAATAAAAAAGAAACCGCGCCATAAAACCCGGTTTCAACGTCCGGACACCTCAGAGGGGTATCCCATAAACACCCCACTCCTTTATTCCGAACTTCTTGTACTTTATATTGATGCCCCTATCGGACATTCCCCCACCGAGATTCACTATCCCTTAAAACAGGCGTTTTCCAAAACGATTCCCCCACCTGTCCCTCCTCCAATGAAAGAGAACGAACCATTCTTGTTTCCGTGTTCCGAAGCCTCCCCCCCTTCCCCGACCGGACAGCTCCTTCACGACCGGACAGCCCCTTCACGACCGAACAACCCTTCCTCGACCGAACAGCTCCTTCCCCGACCGGACAACCCCTTCACGACCGGGCCCAAAGCAGGACATCTTACGGATTTGTCCGTCTTTCTCAAAAAAAATCCCCCTTGTTTAAGCCGTGAACGATAATCGTATCAGGCAAAACAAGGGGGATGATTATACTAAAAAAACGGCCTGCTCCGGACAGCAACCGTTATAAACTCATTTCTTGGCAGGAGAATATCTGGCATTCAAACCGTCTACAATCTCCTTAGTGATATTGAATGCGCTATCGGCATAAAGCAGATTGTCAAAACCCGTATTGCTGAAAATCAGGCTATATCCGTGAGTCTTATTATATTCCTTCAAAAATGCGTTGATAGAATCACGGAACTGCAAGCTGTTCTTATTATTTTCCTCCATCAGGCCATTTTGAAGTTTATTGCTCAACTCTTGCAAATCCTGCTCCAACTTCACCAAACGATTATACTCCTGCTGTGCCCTATCCTGTGACAAAAAAGCATTGTTCTCAACCTTTTTCTGAAAATCCTGTTTTTCCTTGTTCAGACTGTTAGCCTTCTGGTTCAACGTCAGACGCACATTTTCACTCTTCTTTACCATCGCTTCGTTCAAGTCAATACAGAAATTGTATTTAGCCAACAACGTATCGATTTCAACATAGGCGATTTTCATACCTGACAGTCCGGCGCTCACCTGAGTCGGGTTAACAGAAGTTTGATTGTCAGTTTTGCCGGCACATTGTGAAAATAAAACGATAAACGCAAGAGCAGCCAAACCGTTCATGAGATAGTTCATTCTGTTCATAATTTAAAAAAGTATTGTTTTTAATAATTTATTCATACTATCGTTCAAGGCTTTTTTCCAGCTCATCAATAGAAAAGCGCGGTTTCCTTTGCGCCTCGCGGTCCTGAGACTGTGCACACCCAATCCCTTTACTGCGTAATGCCTTATTCCCACTTACATGGCCGTTCGGGAATTTTCCTCCCTTCGTGAAGAAGACTTTCACCCCTAATAAAACAAGGGAAATAGCAACTATTAACAAAGTTATCAGTATAGTCTCAACCATTTCTATTAATTTTGTGAGTGCAAAGATAGGCTTTAATGAGATATGAGTTCAGATAAGTCAATCAAATTAACCATATTTAGCAATAGAAGAAGTCGTAACAGCCCTTCTATTCCCATTATAAACATAAAAGAACATGGAAAAAAAAGACCTGAAGCCGGCAGGCATATTCAACTATTTTGAAGAAATCTGCCAGGTGCCTCGCCCTTCAAAGAAGGAAGAAAAAATGATTGCCTACCTAAAGGCGTTCGGAGCAAAACATAATCTTGAAACCCAAGTGGACGAAGCAGGCAACGTACTGATTAAGAAGCCCGCCACTCCGGGAAAAGAAAATCTTCAAACCGTCATCCTGCAATCGCATATCGACATGGTATGTGAAAAAAACAGCGATGTCCGGCACGACTTCCTGACCGACCCTATCGAAACGGAAATCGACGGTGAATGGCTGAAAGCGAAAGGCACTACACTGGGGGCGGACAACGGCATCGGCGTAGCTGCGGAACTGGCTATCCTGTCTGACGACAGCATTGAACACGGCCCGCTGGAATGCCTGTTCACCGTAGACGAAGAAACCGGACTCACCGGAGCCTTCGCTTTGAAAGAAGGCTTTATGAACGGTGACATCCTCCTGAACCTCGATTCGGAAGACGAAGGAGAAATCTTTATCGGATGTGCCGGAGGCATCGACTCCGTTGCCGAATTCACTTATAAAGAAACAGAAGTCCCCGCCGGTTATTTCTTCTTCAAAGTCGAAGTAAAAGGACTGAAAGGCGGACATTCCGGAGGAGATATCCATCTGGGACGCGGCAATGCCAATAAGATACTCAACCGTTTTCTTAGCCGGATAGCCGCCGCACATCCCCTGTACCTCTGCGAAATCAACGGCGGCAACCTGCGCAACGCCATCCCCCGTGAAGCATACGCTATCTGTGCCGTTCCCGAAGACGCCAAACACGACGTCCGCACCGAACTGAATCTCTTCACAAGTGAAATAGAGAACGAATTATCAGTCACCGAACCGGAATTGAAACTAATCCTCGAATCGGAGACTCCCCGTAAAACAGCCATCGACCGGGATACCGCCGACCGTCTGCTGAAAGCCCTGTATGCGGCTCCCCACGGCGTATATGCCATGAGCCAGGACATTCCCGGACTAGTGGAAACATCCACGAACCTCGCTTCCGTCAAAATGAAACCCGGCAATATCATCCGCATCGAGACCAGCCAGCGCAGCTCCATCCTGTCCGCACGTGACGATATGGCAAATACGGTCCGGTCCGTCTTCCGGCTGGCGGGCGCCGATGTCACATTCGGCGACGGCTATCCGGGATGGAAGCCCAACCCGCATTCGGTTATCCTCACAATAGCCGCCGAATCCTATAAACGCCTGTTCGGTGTAGACGCCAAAGTAAAAGCAATTCATGCCGGACTGGAATGCGGCCTGTTCCTCGACAAATATCCCGCACTCGACATGATATCCTTCGGGCCGACACTCACAGGAGTGCACTCTCCCGACGAACGAATGCATATTCCTTCCGTAGAAAAATTCTGGAAACACCTGTTGGATATCCTGGCGCATATACCGGCAAAAGCATAACCGGCACGGTGAGCCTGCAATTTTCAAAACAGACATACAAGCCGTCCGCCTTTACTCGCAGAATGAGTAAAGGCGGATTCGCATCCCCGATAGCCGGACACCCCTCTTTCCGCCAGATCCTTGCGGCCCTTTTCATCGCCATCTCTTTCCTTCCGTCCTGCCGCTGCACGGCACAACACTCTTCACCGGAAGAAATCTCCATCCCGTTCCGCGTCATGGAATGGAACGTAGAAAACCTGTTCGACACCCGCCACGATTCCCTGAAAAACGATTATGAGTTTCTTCCCGACGCCCTCCGGCACTGGAATTACAGCAGATATAAAAAGAAACTAGCCGACATAGCCCGTGTCATTACCGCCGTCGGAGAGTGGAACCCGCCGGCTTTAGTAGGACTCTGCGAAGTCGAGAACGACACAGTACTCCGGGACCTCACAGCCTATTCCCCCTTGAAAGAATCAAGATACCGCTACGTCATGACCCATTCCCCCGACCCAAGAGGCATCAATGTAGCCCTGCTCTATCAACGGGACCTGTTCAAACTCCTGTCCCATCGTTCCGTCCCCATCCCCGTACTCAAAGCCCACCGTCCTACAAGGGATTTGCTGCATGTCAGCGGTTTGCTTCTCACCGGAGACACGCTGGACATCATTGTCTGCCACTTGCCGAGCCGTTCCGGCGGAGCCAAAGAATCCGAGCCTTACCGCCTGCATGCGGCAAAAATCATGCGTGCGGAAGCCGACAGCCTTTTGAAGTGCCGTTCCCATCCCCAACTCATCATTATGGGAGACTTCAATGACTATCCGGACAACAAATCCATTCGGGAAATACTCGAAGCCGAAGCTCCCCCGATATTTTCCGATGCTTCAAAATCGGCATCCGCCCCGGACTGCCCCGTCAATCCGGCCGTCCCCGTCTCCCCTCTAAAACTCTACCACCTACTTGCACGAAAAGCGAAAATTTCAAATTCCGGGTCCTACAAATATCATGGAGAATGGGGGCTACTCGACCATATAATCGTATCCGGCACTCTGCTCCCTGGCACATCCGGACCGTTTTTTACCGATGAAAGAAAAGCAAACATCGTCCGCCTGCCTTTTCTGCTGGCCGAAGATGAGAAATACGGCGGCAAAGAACCTTTCCGTACCTATAAAGGAATAAGATACCAGGGCGGTGTCAGCGACCATCTGCCCATCTGCACAGACTTCAAACTGACCTTTCACTAATCCCCTCTTCCGTCCCTGCGGCACATCCCTCAAGCCCGCCGCCGGCCTATGCGGCTTCCCGGCGCCGGACCCCTCCGGAATAAAAAACGCCTGTCAGTCCGAATACTGATACAACTTCAAGTCAAATTTCGGAGCCATCGCCAGCAAATGGTCGAAAATATCCGACTGGATGCGCTCATATTCCTTCCAAACCTTATTGCGGGAGAAAAAATAAACCTGAATCGGAACCCCGTACATCGTCGCCTCTTTCTGGCTGATAATCAAATCCAAGTCCTGGTTCACTACGGGCAAACTGCATAAATAACGTTCGATATACACACGATACACCTGCGAATTGGTAGGGACCACCCCCTCCTCAGGCTGATAATCCGCCATCAGAGGAATCTCTTTCCGGTAACGGTCCAGCATCTCCGAAGTGCAGAACTGAAGCGTAGTCAGGTCTAAAGTAATATTCTTCATCACCCGCCGTCCTCCCGACTGCACCATGCCCCGCCAGTTCTGAAAAGGACTGCTCACCAAAGTATAAGGCGGAACCGTAGAAATCGTATTGTCAAAATTCTGAATCTTGACCGTGTTCAATGTTATCTCCTGCACAACGCCGTTTGCTGCACCGGAAGGCAGCGTGACCCAGTCCCCCGGACGTACCATATCATTGGCGGAAAGTTGAATCCCCGCCACAAAACCCAATATGGAATCTTTAAACACCAGCATCAGAATGGCCGCCGAAGCGCCCAGACCCGCAAACAAGCTGGCAGGAGACTTATCCACGACGATGGAAACAATTACAATCCCCCCGACAAAGAACAACAACACCTGCAATACCTGGATAAATCCCTTCATCGGCCGGTTTTTCATAGACTCCTTGCCATCATAGATATCCATTATCATCAACAGGATTCCGTTGACCGCCAGCAGTAAAGAAAAAATAATATAAATGGCGCAAGCCTTCTGGGAAATAAGCAGCAACTCCTTACCGCGGACAAAAGCCACCGGCAACAGGAAATACACCAGAAAGGCCGGAATCGTATGAATCAGGTTATGGAAAACTTTGCGTTTCATCAATAATGTGTTCCAAAGATGCGGTTTCCGGCGGGTGTACTGTTTCATGCCTCCCACAAGAATCGCCTGGCAGAGGTAATTCAGCCCGATAGCAATCGCTATCATCAGCAAAGCAATGATGGTTTCGTCAAAACGGTCGGCAAACGTCGGGTCCACCCCCATATCAATCAGGATTTTATTCATCCATCTTCCCAAATCTTCTACTAGCATAACTTATATTCTTTTTAATGAACAACAATAAAACACCCGTTTTGTTTAAAAAAAAGACTGGCGCCCGGTTCGTTCAGAATCAGGCAGCCAGTCCTTACTACTCTTTTTCCGGATATTCCCCGGATAGGGGCGGTCCTTGTCAAGGAACCGCTATCACTCCTATTTCATTCATTTCCACTTTCGCGGGTGTCGCATCAGGAGTCGTAGCCTCCAGCTTGATATAACGCGCCCGTACCTTCCGGGCGAACGTCACGGTTTGCGGCAACGGATTGTGCATGATATTGCTGAACTCGCCGCTTGCAGGCACTTCCTTCCACTCCTTGCCATCCATGCTTACAAAAAACTTATACCGAAACGCCATCGTAGGTTTCGCCTCCGCCTTCCAAGGCGCATAGGTGAAACTGCTCAGCGATACGGACTTGCCCAAATCAATCGTCAACGGAGATTCCGCAATCTTCGTCCATCCCGAACGGGGCAGGTTATTCCATTCCACAACCTGTTCCTCCTCCTGCAAAGGAGGCGCATAATAAGCGGCCACCCGATTAATATGCGCGGTCAGGCGGCATTCGTTGATTCTGACCCGCAACCGGTCGGCGCTAACCGCCGGAAAACGTAAAATACGCTTATATCCTATTGTCGTGCCTTTGCCCACTTCTTTCCAGCCGTTATCCGTCAACGCTTCCACCGTGAACGACTCCACCCTCTGGCCTTTCGTTATGTCCTCTTGAAGCATCACGACATTGATTTCCGATTCCGGCTTTAAAGAATAGACAGCCTCACTGCCCGAAACCGCATCCCAATATTTCCGTCCTTTCTTCACCCGGTTGTCCGCGAACACCCGCTTCCGGTAAGCTGCGAAATCTTTCAACCGTTTTATATCCGCCTCATGAATCAGCCCCCTGCGGTCAGGAGGAATGTTCAACAAAAGTACGGAATTATACCCAACAGACTGGAAGTAGATATCCGACAGATGTTTCAGAGACTTTACTTTGCCGTCCTCTTCCGCATGGTAAAACCAACCCGGACGGATAGACACATCCACTTCCGACGGATACCAGAACAATTCGGTAGCCTTTTCCAACATCTTGCGGCTTCCCAAGTCCGGCGCCTTACTGAAAACGCCCAGACGTTTGTTGTTCTCGCCCGAACGGGCGTAAATCCCCGGAGTCAATACGGTGGCGCTCCATTCCGTCTCGCGTCCCATTCCTTTTTCATTTCCTACCCAGCGCACATCATCGCCCATAATCGCCATCACCGCTTTAGGCTGCAAACGCTGAATCGTTTCATAAAAGGCATCCCAGTCATATACCTGCTTCTTACCATTGGGGCCTTCCCCGTTCGCACCGTCGAACCACACCTCGTGTATCTCTCCGTAATTGGTAAGCAATTCAGTCAACTGACGGATAAAAAACTCATTATAACGGGGAGAATCCCCGTAACATTCCGCATTTCTGTCCCAGGGAGAAAGGTAGACCCCGAATTTCATCCCGTATTTATCACAGGCCTCCCGAAGTTCTTTCACAACATCGCCCTGCCCGTTTTTCCAAGGAGAAGAAGCCACGGAATGTTTGGTAGTGGCGGTAGGCCAAAGACAAAAGCCATCATGATGTTTCGCCGTCAGAAGCACCATCTTGAATCCGGCCTCTTTAAGGTTGCGCACCCATTGTCCGGCATCCAGCTCCGAAGGATTGAAGAGCACCGGATTTTCCTTTCCGTCTCCCCATTCGCGTCCGGTGAACGTATTGATGCCAAAATGAAGAAAAGCGGTCAGCTCCATTTGCTGCCAGGACAGTTGCTGGGGAGTCGGTACCAGGCGGGCCGCCATATCGACTTTCTGTTCAAGAGTCGCATTCGGAGGAAACTCAAGGTGTTTTACATAATACTCCTCCGCCTTCTGCGCCTGTAAACCGAGTGCCGCGGCAGAGAACAATAGTACGGTCAGTAGTCTATTCATAATATAAATATTGATTATATGCTAACAGCACAAAGATAATATAAAACAAGGATTTTACTGCCATTACAGGATTCTTTTGACAATATTCAACAAAAACAGCCTCAGATACCGCCGTGCAAATAAAAATAAATGTCCTATTTTTCAGTTCCGAAGAAAAAACAAAAGCAATCGAAAAAGGGAGTTGAAAACGTAAATACGCAATGATAATACATATATATGCATATAACAGACATAATACAGCATATTTTTTCACAGAATATGCATATATCCTCTAAAAAGAGACCTCCTTCCTCGTTGAGAAAGCCCCGGTTCCTTTTAAAGGAAAGACCCGTTGTTCACCGAGCAACCTCACCAGACTCACCGGGCAAGCGGCATATCCTTTCAAACAAGCGTATTTGCACGCTAACTCATCCGTACGCACGGACAAGAAAAATAAGACAAAATGAAGGGAAAGACAACAGATAAAGACCATATTTGCAGTCAAGAATGATTTACCCGGACTTTAAGCCATCATTTTCACAAATCTGCAAACATACGGGAATTTCCTAATCTAAAATGCAGGGCTTTTTTCCGCCGTCCCCGGTAAACGAGCGGGAATACTAAAAAATACAAGGATATACTATACGATTTTTCAGGCAGAACCTTTTCATCCTCTCTTTCTCAACCCGACGAACTTCCATCCAATCTTCATATCCCTTTTTTAAACCCAAAGAGAACAACCGCTTTAAATATCCCGATGCAATGTCCCGGCACAAAACTCTTCCGCCTTAGCCAATGTTTCCGGCTTGCCGATATCCATCAACCGTAAATCCTCCGCCAGATATCCGGAGAAGTCCACCTGCCGGCAAAGAGCCAAATAAAAATCCATAATGGAAAATTTACCTTCCCAACGGGGCGCGTCCATCCAATGAAAGACGGAAGGCGAAAGAACATGGATACCGCTAAAGGCATATTCCCGATAAACGGCCCCGTCATACAGCAGGCCTTCCGGTTTTACCTGTCCCGTATTTTTGTTTATCCATCCGCACAGCCTCCCGTCCTCGTCAAAAAGCAAATAACGGGAAGTTTTACGCCGGCTTGCCAGCAACGTCGCCACACCGCCGTTCCGTAAATGGCAGTCATACAACTTCTTTAAATCCATATCCGAAAGAATATCCACGTTGTGCACGAGAAAAGGCTCGTCGGGATGTTCCAGGAAAGGACGCGCCTTTCTGACCCCTCCCCCGGTGTCAAGCAACAAATCCCGTTCGTCAGAGATATGGACAGTAAGCCCGAAGTTATCATTGGCTTTCAGGAAATCAAGTATCTGCCCACCGAAATGATGAATGTTAATCACTATTTCGGTAAAACCGGACGCTTTCAATTTCAAAATCACATGCTCCAACATCGGACGCCCGGCTACGGGCACAAGCGCCTTAGGCATCGTATCGGTCAGCGGTTTCAGCCGGCTGCCCATGCCGGCCGCGAATATCATTGCTTTCATTGCTCTTCCATGCGTTTTTTTATACAGTCGCTTCAAACGTCTGTTCTATGTTCTGTTCCCGATGCACCAGCTCGACCCTCACCCCGAATTTCCGGTTCAAATGTTCCGCCAAATGCTGCGCCGAATAAACAGAGCGGTGTTGGCCTCCGGTACACCCGAAGCAGACCGACAAATGGCTGAATCCGCGTTCCATATAACGTTCTACGGAAGCATCCGCCAACGCATAGACATGCTCAAGGAAACGGAGAATCTCCCCGTCCTCTTCAAGGAAAGCAATCACAGGCTCGTCCAATCCGGTAAACGGTTTGTAACGTTCATACTTACCGGGGTTATTGACGGCACGGCAATCAAAGACATAGCCGCCTCCATTGCCTGTCGGGTCGTCGGGAATCCCCTTCTTATAAGCGAAACTCATCACCCTGACAGTGAGCCGGCGTTTCTTCAAATCATCGGCGAACTGTTTCAATCCGGTAAGCTCCCGCAATATTTTGCAGAGATACGGATATTCCGGGTAATCCTCCTTCAACAGTTCGCGCAAATTCTCAATCGCATAGGGGACACTCTGGATAAAATGAGGCTTTTTCTCGAAATAACCGCGGAAACCGTAAGCGCCAAGCACTTGCAAAGTACGGAAAAGGATAAAATGGCGAAGCCGGCTATAAAAAGAAGCCTCGTCAACCGGCCTGTATTTGCGGAGAGCCGCCATGTATTCCTGCAACAGCTCTTGACGGAGACTGTCGGGATATTTCGCTTTCGCCTGCCATAAAAAAGAAGCCACGTCATAATAAAACGGCCCTTTGCGGCCACCCTGAAAATCAATGAACCAGGGTTCTCCGTCTTTTACCATCACATTGCGGCTTTGAAAATCACGATACATGAAAGCAACGGAAGAATTGCGAAGCAGGACATCACCCATTTTTTGAAAATCATCTTCCAGTTTATCCTCCCGGAACTCCAGGCCGGTGGCCTTGAGGAAACAATATTTGAAATAATTCAAATCCCAGAGGACAGAACGCCGGTCAAATTCCGGCTGCGGATAACAGCGGGAGAAATCAAACCCTTCGGCTCCGGCAAACTGGATGGCGGGCAACAGGCGCACCGTCTTGCGGAGCAACTCTTTTTCCTCTTCGGAAAAGACATGGGAAACACGTCCCTTTTCAATCGCATGAAACAGTAAAACATCCCCCAAATCCTCTTGCAGATAGCAAGTCCTGTCTTCCGACACGACATACACCTCCGGAACAGGCAGGCCATTTCTGCGGAAATGGTCTGCCATATAGAAAAAAGCCTCATTCTCTTCAACGGAAGTTCCATGCACTCCGATTAACGCCGGCATCCCTTTCAGTCGAAAATAACGGCGGTTAGACCCGGAAGACGGCAATTCCGTCACACTTTCGGGAGAAACTCCCGTAAACGAGCGATACAGCTTCTGTAATTCTTCGGTTATCATAGTCGTAATTTTCAGGCAAAGATAGGGATTATAACCTATTCAGGCAATAGTAACCGACGAATCAAGATAAACATCCTGGATGGCATTCAACAATTCCACTCCCTTATTCATCGGTTTTTGAAACGCCTTACGCCCACTAATCAGCCCCATGCCTCCGGCACGCTTATTCACGACGGCCGTAATAACGGCATCGCGCAAATCGGAAGTTCCATGAGATTCTCCGCCGGAATTAATCAGCCCGACACGTCCCATGTACCCGTTGGCTACCTGATAACGGCAAAGGTCAATCGGATGTGCGGAAGCAAGTTCCGTGTACATGCGTTCGTCCGTCTTCCCGAAACCGATAGCTTTAAAACCGCCGTTATTCGCCGGAAGTTTCTGTTTGACGATATCCGCCTTAATGGTAACCCCCAGACGGTTTGCCTGCCCCGTAAGGTCGGCGGAAGCATGATAATCCGTACCGTCTTTCTTGAAATGGCTATTGCGCAGATAACACCACAAAATAGTCGCCATCCCCAACTCATGCGCGTATTCGAAAGCTTCGGCTATCTCCACCAGTTGCCGGCGGCTCTGCTCCGAACCGAAATAAACGGTGGCCCCTACGGCAACGGCCCCCATATTCCACGCCTCCTTAACCGTGCCGAACAACACCTGGTCATAAGAATTCGGGTACGACAACAACTCATTGTGATTCAACTTGACTACAAAAGGTATCTTGTGGGCATACTT
Source organism: uncultured Bacteroides sp. (assembly GCF_958445495.1). Lineage (GTDB taxonomy): Bacteria > Bacteroidota > Bacteroidia > Bacteroidales > Bacteroidaceae > Bacteroides. The sequence goes on from NZ_CAUCSQ010000001.1 coordinate 207,385, forward strand.
GCGTGCCACTGCCCCTAAAATGCCGAAGGTAGAAGCGACAGCGTTACAGCCGCCCTCAATAGCCAGCTTCACGATATTTTCCGGTTCGAAATAAATCGGGTTCGGAGCAAAAGACGCTCCGGCGGTATGCTCGATATCCTGATCGACAGGAAGAATCGAAACATAACCGGTATTCGCCAGACGTCCATGTCCCAGAAGAGTCTGCAAACTGTTCAGCACCCTTACATTCCTGTCGGAATCTACCCATATCCTGTCTACCGTATCCGGAGAAGGGATATGAATCAACGACTTATCAATGGTTTTACAAACATGCTCCAGGTAGTAACCCGCCTTATCTCCCAACAAATCAACAACTTTACTCATAATTTTATTTTTTAATATACAACAATTTCATTTCTTCTTACCCTGGTTGGCTACCGCTTCCATCAGCTTCCTGATTTCCTCCGGATTGCCGAGGAAGTAATCATTAGCCACCTTCAGCTCTTCGTCAAACTCAAAAACATAAGGAACAGCCGTAGGTAAATTCAATTTCACAATATCCTCATCGGAAATATGCTTCAAATGTTTGATAATCCCCCGCAAGCTATTGCCGTGCGCCACCACCAGCAAAGCACGGGCATTCCTTAAACCGGGAAATATATCGGATTCCCAATAAGGCATGATACGCCCGATGGTATCTTTCAAAGATTCCGTGCGGGGCAGCCCGGCGTCGGGAACCGCATGGTAACGATAATCAAAACGCGGATTCCTCAAATCATTATCCGAAAGCGCATCAGGGGCCACATCATAACTGCGACGCCAGACCAATACCTGCTCCTCGCCGTATTTCTCCGCCGTTTCCGATTTATTCAGCCCTTGCAGCGCGCCATAATGTTTTTCGTTCAAACGCCAGTCTTTCTCCACCGGAATCCAGTCGAGATTCATTTTATCAAGTACGCAATTCAAAGTCTTGACAGCTCTTTTCAAATAGGAAGTATAGGCTTTATCAAAATTAAAACCATATTCTCTCAACGTAACGCCCGCTTTTTCAGCTTCGGCTATTCCTTTTTCCGTCAGGTCTACATCCGTCCAGCCCGTAAAACGGTTTTCTTGATTCCATACGCTCTCCCCATGACGAAGCAATACGATTTTTTTCATTTCCAGTAATCTCCTTTCTCTTTTTATTAATATTGCATTGTATATAGAACATTTTATTTCTTCACAAAGTTCACAAAAGAACCGGGAGCCGCCAATACCCAGAAATAATTAAAAAATGAGGATATATCCCAATCGAAAGCCTTTCCGGAAAAGTCGCGCGCTGCAATAGACCAATGCCGGAAAAGCCGTAGCCAACCCTATATCCGTACAGAAGAGGCTATTTAAAACAGAAATTAAAAATCTTACAGATTGGAAATTGAAAAGGAAAATCCCCCTATCCTGCCTTGCACGGCGATGAAACAAGGCTAAAATAGCAGGGATTTTTATGTTATAGCTTGATAAATAATAATATAAGGAAGGCTGCCCCGTTTTTCCATTTTGAGACAGCCCCCTCCGTATATTTCGAGTGATGATATAACTCCTTACACCTCTCTCCACCTATCCTATTTAAGGATAACCCGCCTTATTCCTTCCATTCCTGACGATTGCCGGTGGAAGCGTGCGCACCGGAGTTTTATTGAAAAATATTAGAATTGTAATAAAAATGCCTACCGCCGATTTCTTTCGATTTATTCGCCGGAATCCCCGATTTCCGGCGCTTCATTCCTCCTTAAAAAAATACGGTCGGTTATTATATCAGGAAGTTCCGATTCATAATGGGTCACCATAATCATCGTCTTGTCTTTACGCCGGCAGAAAGCCTCGATAATCTTCTTCACGCGACGTCGGTTGTAAGTATCCAGGCCATGCAGCGGCTCGTCCAGAATCAACAGTTCCGGATCTTTTACGAAAGCCCTGGCAAGCAGCGCCAACCGCTGTTCGCCGCTCGAAAGTTGCAGGAAAGGCTTATCTTTCAGGGCTGCAATGCCGAATATATCCATCCACCACTCACAAATAGCCATCTGTCCGGGCTGAGGACGCTTATACAGGCCGATGCTGTCATGCAGGCCGCTGGCTACAATCTCGATAGCGGGCAGGTTCTTGAGGTAAGCCCGGTGCATCTCCGGACTGACATAACCGATATGTTTCTTGATTTCCCAAATGCTCTCCCCGGTTCCCCTTTTACGGCCGAAGAGACTGATATCGCAAGCGTACGATTGCGGGTTATCCGCACAGACAAGGCTCAACAAAGTCGATTTACCGGCCCCGTTCTCACCGCTCAACGCCCACTTCTCACCGCGACGCACCGTCCAGTCAAGTTCTTTAAGGATGGTGCGGTCGCCGTAACGGATACTCACCTTGTTCAATTTTACCACTTCGTCGGAATCATAACGAACGCCGTCATAAGGCAAACCGATGATACGTTGCTGCAAACCGTCAAAAGAAACGGCAGCATCCCTCGAACGAAAAGCCGCCAGATAATCCTCACGCTCCATTTTAGGAAAAACCTCCATCTTGTCCACAGGAATGACATGGGTGATAAATGAAGGTATGTCGTCCAACATGGAAAGTACCAGAATGATTTGCACCGACGAGAGTTTCGCCAGCCGTTCGAGCAAAGAAAACAGCAATTCACGGGTAGGAGCATCCAGCCCGATAAACGGGTTGTCCATTATCAATATCCGGGGAGCCGTCAACAACGTCTTTGTCAACTGGAATTTCCGCAATTCCCCACTGGAAAGAAGGATGATTTTTTTGTCAAGCAACGGCTCGATACGGAAAAGCCCGAACAGTTCATTTTTAAGCCGCTCGTCTTTAATCTCCCCCAACATTTCACGAACATCCGGCGCCTCGTCCTGGTCGTGCGCATTCCAGCGTTGCTGATAGTAATAGTTGGCGTCAGCGGCTCCGTACGTATCACGGAAGGCGATATATTTCACATTATCATAAACGGTCCGAGTCGCCGAAGGAGCAAAATCATATTGCAGCGTCCCCTCGCGCAACGGGTATTTCCCGATTAAGGTATCTACAAAAAGGCTTTTACCGCTGCCGTTAGGCCCTACGATAGCAATGTGTTCGTCCGCCCCGACAGTTACCGTAACGGGTTTGGCTAAACGCACAAGCGGGTTGCGTGCCACGCCCCCCGCCATGCTGAATGTATTTTGACTCATATTCTTTTATTCTGTTTCATAATCGACCGCAAAGGTAACAATTTTATCACAGAATCAACCGGATTACAAACATATTCTTATCATATCGCGTTGTCCGGTAAATCCATAGGCCCGGACACCCGCGGCTTGCAACCCGCTTTCCGCCGAAAGTTATTTATGCATAATCAATGCGGACTGGCCGGGGATTATAACTTCCGTGCCTGTCTGTATTCCCAACCCGCGCACATCTATCACGCCGTCTTTGCATACCACTGTATATTTACCGGCAGGAACCTCCAGACGCGCAGGAGTAAGCCGGGAATTAAAAGCGACGATAATATCTCCCCACCGGTCATTGTTCGCATGGTCTTTCAAACGGAATGCAATCAGGTTCTTCCCGTCTACAGGCAGGAACTCCAGGTGCTTCCGGACCATCTCCGCATCTCCCATACGGAAAGCCGGATGAGATTTACGAAGGTCAATCAACCGTTTATAATACATGAGAAGATCTCCGTAGGCAGTCTTATTCCGCCAGTCAATGGCATTTACGGCATCCGGGCTCTTATAGCTGTTATCTATCCCTTTCTTGTCGCGCATTATTTCCTCACCGGCATAGATAAAAGGAATGCCTTGTGAAGTAAACACGACTGTCTGCGCCAATTTATCAAGACGGACAAGCTGTTCGGGAGTAATCCCCGGCATGCTTGCCTTCAACCGGTCTACAAGGCATAAACCATCGTGGCAAGAGACATAACTAATCATCTGCCCAGGCTGTTCCGCCCACGGCTTCCGGCTATAATTCACCGAATCATACCGTACTTGCGGATGTTCCACCGCCCCAACGATGCCGAACTTGACACTCTCCTCACCTCCCGGAAGCCCGGCAAGGAAAGCTCCTTTCTCTTTTTCCCACACGGGGCCGCAAAGCCCGTCACGCAATTCGTCCGAAAAGACAGCGATTCCCGGCATACGGGACACATTTCCTTTCATAGCTAGCGAATCCGCCGGATACTGAGGAGCCTCCGCCGCCCATCCTTCCCCGTAGATGCAGATGGTCGGGTCGACGGCATTCACCGCTTTCCGGATTTCATTCATCGTTTCAATATCATGGATGCCCATCAAATCAAAACGGAAGCCGTCGATATGGTATTCATTCACCCAGTAAAGGACGGATTCTATCATGAATTTACGCATCATCGGCCGTTCGCTTGCAGTCTCATTTCCGCACCCCGAACCGTTTGCCAACGAGCCGTCTTCCTTCTGCCGGTAAAAATAGCCGGGAACGGTACGTTCGAAATTACTCTCCAAGGTATTGAAAGTATGATTATAGACCACATCCATTATCACCCGGATACCGGCTTTATGCAATGCCTGCACCATCTGTTTAAACTCCCTGATGCGGGTAGCGGGCTGATACGGGTCGGTAGAATAAGAGCCGTCGGGCACATTGTAATTTTGCGGGTCATACCCCCAGTTATAACGGTTCTCATCCAGTTTGGTTTCGTCTATGGAGGCGTAATCGCAGGAAGGGAGCAAATGCACGTGTGTGACTCCCAGTTCTATCAGATGGTCGATACCGGTCAGATATTTATCGGAATTCATTGTCCCGTGTTCGGTCAGCGCGAGGAATTTCCCCTTATTTTTTACTCCGGAAGTAGAATCTATGGAGAAATCACGGTGATGCATTTCATAAATAATCATGTCGGAAGCGGACTTTAGCGGAGGACGCCGGTCGTCTTCCCAGCCTTCCGGGTCTGTTGACTTCCAATCGATGATAGCGGCGCGCTTGCCGTTCACTCCGACAGCACGGGCATTGATTCCCGGCGTATCTCCCTGCCATTTATCATTGATTTTAACATTAAAAGTATAGAACTTGCCTACCAGGTCTTTATTCACCGCCGCTTCCCACGTGCCGTTCTCTCCCGGTTTCATCTTCACCGTCTCATAAGCGTGCCCTCCTTCACCCTCATCATAAAGCATCAGGCGCACCTCATCAGCCGTAGGAGCCCAAAGAGTAAACTTTGTCACCGCAGGGGTATATTCCATTTCTATCAGATTCCCCGGACGAACCGGATATAATTCATAAGAAGTATAGCCTTTTTTCACCGGGGAACAACTCATTACCGCTGTCACCGTAGTCGCTCCCAATATTACCAAACAATTAGTTCTCATACATATCCTATATTACGGTTTACGAATCACCCGCACGGTCAGGAGGTCATAAACCAAACCTTATCAATCATTTTACTTTATCCGGATTCTTCGCCACATAGTCTTTCCAACTGTTATATCCTTTTTCCGGAACCGGCCGTCCCATCTGCAGGAAATGGCAATAAGCGGCTGCCAGCCCGTCCGTCGCATCCATAAAAACGGGCATATCTTCTTTGGAAAGATGAAGCATCCGCTGTAACATATCCGCCACCTGTTCCTTCGACGCCTGCCCGTTTCCGGTAATAGCCATCTTGATTTTCAGCGGCGCGTATTCAGTGATTGGTATGTCACGGCTCAACGCCACCGCCATCGCTACTCCCTGTGCACGCCCCAGTTTCAACATCGACTGTACATTCTTGCCGAAAAACGGGGCTTCAATAGCAAGTTCGTCCGGCAGGTAGCTTTCGATAATGCCCAATACCCGTTCATGGATATGGCGCAATTTCAGGTAGTGGTTAGCAAATTTGCGCAAATCGATAATCCCCATCGCGACCATTTCCGGCCGGGTCCCTCTGATTCTGATAATTCCGTATCCCATGATGGTCGTACCGGGGTCAATACCTAAAATTATCTTCTCCTTTACCGGTTGTATCACTCTACTACCTCCATTAAAGTGGGAAATCCGATTACTTTATCCTTGAATATCTTCGTAAGTTCCTCATTCAGACGTACTCCCTGTTCCAGATGCCAACGATGCAACAATTTGCTACTCTCCACTTCCCACTGCAAAGAATAGGCGCTTCCCTCTTCCTGATGGCTCAGTATCCGGCACATACGCGGTGTTTTCAATATGCCGTGCTTCTGCACCTCAGGAATATAAGACTCTTTTATCCAAATCAGAAAGTTATCGCGAACATCATCATCCACTTGAAAAGTCGTATTATAAATCAGCATATCTTTTTTTATATTATTTGTCGCAAACATAGCAATTATTTCAGAATATTGCATTATATTTGCGGCGTAAAAATGATTCGTTTGCAAATGTTATCAATTATAGAACATTAAAGGGGGCGTTAGCTCATCTGGCTAGAGCGCGACACTGGCAGTGTCGAGGTGACGAGTTCGAGTCTCGTACGCTCCACATTAAAACCGTTAACTATCAATTAGTTAGCGGTTTTATTTTTTAGAGATATCAAAGGAGCACCTAAGGACAAGAAAACCGACTCCTGTGTTTTTTTCGGTAAGAATAATGAGGTAAATCGTTTTAAATTTACCACCAATACAAAACAATGGAATTAACAGTTATAAAAAGCGTGAGTGTATGTCAGTCCAATATTGAATAATACGGACAATCAGGACAAATGAATACGAAACCATTCATATAGTTACGTCATTTAAAAACAATTTCAGTGATATGTGCAGGTAAAAGAAAACGAATCGGAATAAATTTGATGAGATTGTCAAAGCAATTCAAGAAACGATTTATTATGATACAGCCTTGAAAAACGGGACATCCATATAAGCATTGTGTATTACGATTTGTAGGTGGATATGAAATACGGAATTTCTATCCTTTTACATATAGCCTTGGCGAGATTGATTACGAAGAGTGATACGTTGAAGTGTAAAGCCAGTTTTGAAGTCGGTCGACCGACAGTTTGTTATTCCTGCTCACTGTCCTTGAATCAGAATTCCAACTGGAAGCGTGTCCTATAATAGTCCGGAACATCACAGACCGACAGATTTCGGTCAGTTGAAAAAGTAAAGCTTATCTATCCGTCCTCTCTCCTTCAAAATACCATACGGCAAAAGATACAAAATACTTAAGAGCCTTTGAATAGACTTCCAATCCGTACAGCCTGCCCTTGTCTGTTTGGAGTTCTGTACATCTGGATGTATCCAGATTCCTGAAGTCGTTCCTTCTGTCATGTCATTTGGAGTATCTGCACGTTCCGTTTTTTTCCAATGTCAGATAGAATAGGACTGTGTCATTCCAGAATCGGCTGGAAAGAGTCATTCCCGAAATAGTTGCAGTAGGTCTGCCTGAAGAATTTTCCGTACCTTCCCAACTGTAAGAAGTTGATACGTTCAGATATGGCTATGAATAATTTCATCGTGTCCATGAAAACTTTTTCAACACATGATTCTTTCTGCTTGTCTATTCGTTTTCGACAATATTTCAATGAACACTTGTGTGTATTTTAAACCGGTGTAAGTCGATTCTGTTGTTTAACATTTAAATTCCCCGCAAAAATTTATCGAAGTATTGTTACTTTTGCAAAGTCCTTTTATTAACATGTTACCTATTTCCACAAAAGAAGTGTTTATATGGATGCATATTCTATTTTATATTCGTTACATTACCAAGTTATCAGACCCGTTTTACTGTGCATAGTATTCGGTTTTGTTATTATACCGGTCGGCGCAGTAATACCTGTACAAATAGATTCGGTATTATCTGCCCTTGATACAGAAATCGACAATCGTCACAGTTATATCGCGGTAAAGGAAAGACAGTTGGTTTTACTTAAAAACAAGTTGGCTAATTTGCCCCGTGGCGAATCCCGTTTCGACTTGTGCAGCATTCTGTATAGCGAATATCAAAACTATCAGTTTGATTCAGTGTATGCCTACGCCGACAGGATGTATGAGATTGCTATTGAAAATCACAATCGGTCAGAACTTGTTCTAGCGTATATAGCTCTCCTTGACTGTTACACCTCGGTGGGCTTCTTTAAGGAAGCTGCTGAAGTGGATAAGTTGATTGAAATCGCTACTATTCCCAAAACGGTTCTGCCGCACTATTATATCTTAAAAGCGCGTATGTTTCAGAATCTGGAGTCGTATGTAGGACGTGAATCTAAGTTGGGCATTCGTTATGCCTATTCAAGAGAAGCATGTTATGACAGTATTTTGTCTCTGGCCCCTGTCGGCAGCTATGAACATGATTATGCAGCTATTGAGAAAAAGACGATATGGGAGTCTCTGCCGAGGGAATCGATTGATGAACGCCTCCGGTTGCTTACGACCCATCATTTAAATGATCATCAAAAAGCAATCAACTGTTCCCTGCTGAGTAATACATATAAAAGTGTGGAGGAAGTGGATTCTGCCATATACTTCGCTGCCCTTGCAGTGATTTATGATATTCGCTCATCGACCCGGGAAAATACAGCAGCAAAAGACCTTGCTATATTAATGCAGCAACGCGGCGATCTCAGTCGGGCAAGCCGGTATATTCATTTGGCTCTTGACGATGCCGAAACCTATAATTCACGGATTCGGCAGATTGAGGTCAACTCGGTTCTTCCATCAATAGAAAATGCACGTTATATGTGGCTTCGCAATACAAAAACCATGTTAATATATGCCATTTCACTATTTGTTCTGTTGCTTTTTCTTCTGTTTTTGATGTATGCCAAAATTAGAAGACGCAATAGAAGTCTGAGTGAGTCAAATGTGGCTATCCGTAGTAAAACCGAAGAACTCGACAAATCTAATGAACAACTCTCTGAGCTGAATTCGAGGCTGAAAGAAGTGAATGAAATCAAAGACCGTTACATCATCGAATCCATCAAAGCCAATCAATATGTAAACGAAGTAGCCGAAATGAGTAAAACTGCTATACGTAAGTTGAATGACAGGAAATATGATGAAGTGAAATATCTGTTGTACGATATGGGAGTTAAAAAGGAATGGCAACGGTTATTTTCGGCTTTTGATAGGGCTTTCATGAAAATGTTTCCTAATTTCGTCGATGAATACAACAAACTATTCCCCAAAGAACATCAGGTCAGCATCGATAGTTCCGGTGCATTGTCCACTGAAATAAGAATTTTTGCTCTGATGCGTTTAGGTATTGACAATCCGACGGATGTGGCTAAATACCTTAATCTGTCTACCAACACGATATATGTATATAAAGCTAAGACCAAAGCTAAAACGCTTGTTCCTAAAGAGGAGTTTGATGATTATATTATGGCAATTCCCAAACCGTGAGGAATAAACCCGGTTACAGCGTCTGAGAAAATCTTTATAAGACCTTAATTATTATATAGGAGAACAATGAGTAATAAGCTGGTTATCACCTTATTACTCATTTTATTTTTCTTAATTGTCAGTTTTGTGCTTTTATCTTACATAATTGCCTTATATTTTTGTGATAGAGTTTTTAATCTTATAATTTAATATCATATCCATGAAAAATTTACTATCAAGATTTGTATTATTGTTAACCTTGTTGGTCCTGTCTGGTTGGACAACTGTGTCGTTTGCACAGTCGATCAATGTTTCGGGAACAGTTGTAGACGCAGAGACTGACGAACCGCTCATCGGTGCAACTGTCAGGGTGAAAGGTGTAGCTTCACAAGCTTGCGCCACGGATATCAATGGCAACTTTTCTTTTACAGGAATTTTACCTGAAGCAGTATTGGAAATCAGTTATGTCGGTTATAAGAATCTGGCTGTTTCGGTTAATGGAATGAGAAAACTCACTATCAAGCTATTACCAGATAGTGAACAACTCAATGAAGTGGTGGTGATCGGCTATGGTACTATGGATAAGAAGGAGTTGACTTCTTCCATATCCCATATCAATGAGAAAGATTTTCTGAAGTCTACTTCTCTCGATGTATCTATGATGATTCAAGGTAAAGTGCCGAGTGTATCGATTACTAATACCGGTGCAGCCGATCCCAACAATCAAGCCAGTATCCAGATTCGTGGTGTATCGTCGAGAAGTGCCGGAACCGGTCCTTTGATTGTGATTGACGGAATTCCCGGCGGAAATCTTACGAATATCAACCCCAACGATATAGCCAGTTTTGACATACTTAAAGATGGAGCGGCGGCTGCTATTTACGGAACACGTGGTTCTAACGGAGTGATTCTTGTGACAACCAAGAAAGGAGTGCGTGACGGGCAGGTGCATACGTCTTATATAGGAACGGTTTCGGCAAGTGTTGCAAATCATGAATTAGACATGCTTACTGCCAAACAATATCGTGCATTACGTATTCCGGGTGGTTACGGGAATGATCTCGGCGGGAATGATGATTGGTTGGATGCTGTGACAAGAACAGGTTGGATGCATCAACATACACTATCGCTCAGCGGAGGGAACAATAAGAATAACTATCGTGTATCGGTTGATTATCGTAAGGCTGACGGAGTGGATTTGTATTCGTCGCGGGAAGAATACGGTGCAAGGGCAGGCATACAACAGACAACACGCAACGGGCTCTTCACTTTTACGGCCAATGTTATCCCAAGGCTTATTAAGCGCAAAAACTCATCTTGGGATGTATTTCGCAATGCGTTGGAGATTAATCCCACGACTCCTATTATGGATGTAGATAATCCTGGACAATATACCGCAATCATCGGCCAATCTGCCGGATATAATCCTGTGGAGTTGCTCAATCTTGAAGAGAATACTTCGGAAACGAAACTGTTAGACTATGATGCTACCGCTAAACTTAACTTGTTGCCTTTGTTGTGGAAAGATTCTGAAAATGGGCACATTTTGGATACACAGATTACATTTGCCGGACACGAATCATCAAATTTCGATTATTGGTTCCGTCCTTCTACCTCTACGCAGGCAATGGCCCAAGGATATTCCGGTGAAGGATCGCGCAAATATGCAAAACAGTCCCAACGTATCCTGGAATGGATTACCAACTACAGCGGTTCATTCGGCGGACATCATGTAAAGGCTATGGCCGGTTATTCTTATCAGTACATAAAAGATCAGAATATCTCAGGCGAGAATAAAGACTTTGTAAACGACGGCATAGGTGCCAATAATCTCGGTACGGGCGATTGGGCTAAGGAGGAAGGTCATGTAGGAATGGGCTCATGGGCCGAAGATTCTAAGTTAATAGCCTTCTTTGGTCGTATCAGCTATGACTGGAAAGGCCGCTACCTGCTGACCGCTTCACTGCGGCATGAAGGCTCTTCAAAATTCGGCAGAGACCATAAGTGGGGAAATTTTCCTGCCGTTTCAGCAGGTTGGCGTATATCAGAGGAACTGTTTATGCAGGATATAGATTGGATTAATGATTTGAAAATCCGTGGTGATTACGGTGAAACTGGCAATCAAGATTTCGGTAACTACAAATCACTCAGTACCATGTCTGGGTTTGGCTATTACTATTATAACGGACAATGGCTGCAAGTGTGGGGACCTGGTAAAAATGTGAATACTGACCTGCATTGGGAGAAGGCGAAAAACTGGAATATCGGCATTGATTTTTCACTATTGAATTATCGAATCTCCGGTTCTTTCAATTATTATAACCGTAAACAGCAGGATCTTTTGGGGGATTATAATGTCCCGGTTCCACCATATTTGCATGCCACGACTTTCGTTAATGTGGGAACAATGAAAAATTCCGGCTTTGAATTCGAACTTCATTGGGACGCAGTACGGTTAAAAGATTTCGACTACTCTATCGACTTTGTAGGAGCCACGATGGATAATAAGTTTGTCAATTTCAGTAATTCCGAATATGTGGGACAGGATTATTCCGATATGGTGACTACTGGCGACCCTTATCCGAATTATACTTTACAGCGTATCTCTGCTGGGGAACGTATCGGTAATTTCTATATGTGGAAATATGCCGGCATCGACAAAAACGGTGAGTTTATGATTTATGACCGGGAAGGCAATATAAAACCTGCTGCTAACGGAACCGATGACGATAAGCAGATTGTCGGCAACGGACTGCCAAGGTTTACCGCATCGATGACCCATAATTTCCGTTGGCGTAATTGGAATCTCTCCATTTTCTTCCGCGGTGCGTTCGATTATGACATTTTCAATATACATGATTTTTATTATGGCACTCAGAGTTTTACAGGTAATGTCTTACAAAAGGCATATACAAAAAACGCAATGATAAAAGGGAAAAACGTAGTGACTGATTATTATTTGGAAAAAGGAGATTATGTAAAGCTCGACATGCTTTCGTTGGGATATACATGGCCTGTTGAATCTCGTTTTCTTGAATCCGTCAAATTTTCGTTTACGGCCAAGAATCTTGCCACTTTCACCCGTTACAGCGGGGTAGACCCTTCTTCCATACAGACAAATGGATTGACTCCGGGAGCTATGGATTCACGTACATATTATCCGAGTTGTCGCCAGTTCGTTCTCGGCGTACAACTTGATTTTTAAACTTATAAAATCTTAAAATCATGAAATCTAGAATATTGGCTATTATAGGCGGATGCGTTTTCACTGTCATTACAGCTGGATGCACAGATTTGAGTGAGACGGTATATAGTGATGTCATGAGTGATAATTACTACAATACCAGGACAGATGTCATACGGGCTGCTCTTCGCCCCTTCGAACATGCATATTGGTCTATCCAAACAAATATTCCTCTTAATGAATTGACGGCAGACCAAATAATGACCTGTACACGTGATGGGTGGTGGGACGATGCCGGACAATGGAGAGTTCTCCACTACCATGAGTTGGATCCTGAGACTCAATATATTGATACGGAATGGGATGGTTGCTACACCGGTATTATGCAAAGTAATTACATTATAGATGAATTGAATAGGTTGAATCCTGCTGAATTTGGCTTTTCCGACCAGGAATTCAGCAATCTGAAAGCCCAGAATCGTACGCTTCGGGCTTGGCTGTATCTACGCTTGCTCGATAAGTTCCGGAATGTTCCTCTCTATACTTCTTCCGATCCTAAAAGCAGTTCCGGTGGACAAGTCTCTCCCCAAGAGTTATTTACCTTCATAGAAAAGGAATTGATAGAAATCCTCAATCTTGTTGATGCCAAGTCGGGTACCGGCGGTAATGGTAACGAACAAGGGCAATGGACCAAAGCCGGAGTGGCGGCATTATTGGTGCGTTTGTATCTGAATGCCGAGGTATATATCGGAGAAGCACATTGGACAGAGTGTGCCATGTATGCCCAAAAAATAGTTGATGGGGAATATGGAATCTATCAGGTGGCAGACCGTTGGGATGAAGTGTTTGATTGGAATAACGATACTTCCGATGAGGTTCTCTTCGCGTTTCCCAGTAGCCAGAATTATACCTTTTGGCTCTACAAAGGCGATACATTTTGGTGGAGCGTTCCGCAACAGATGGAATATTACGTCAATGATTCCAAATGCGAAGGCGGTGATCATAACTGCAAATACGCCCTTACTCCAAGTTATGACCTGAATGGTAAACTTTACAGTTATACACTCGGCAATACGGCTCAAAAATTCCGTAACTATCCCGAAGATGTCAGGCTGAAACTTTACAAAAATTTGGGTAACAACAAACGTGAGGGGATGTTTTTATTCGGTTCTATCCCTGTTGTGAAGAATGGAGTGAGGGGGAACATGACCTCTCCCGACGGCAGTTATGAATTGTATATCCGTGATGCCGTGGGACAGTTTAAAGGGTTACGTCCCGATCAATGGCCTGTCAACAAGATCAGTAACCTTCGTTCGGGAGATCATCAGTCCGGCTGGCATTACGTAAAGTATCCGCTCTATAGTGATGAAGAATCCGGGCAGATGGAATCGGACTTTGTGGAAATACGCCTTCCGGAAGTCATTTATGCATTGGCCGAATGCCATTTCCGTTTGGGGGAATCGTCGAAAGCCGGGAGCTTGCTCAATTCCGTGCGTAAGCGTAACTATCCGCAAGAGAGGTGGAACGAATACCTTTATATTCCGGAAGGAAGCGTTACGCTTGATGAACAGGAGCTTCTGGATGAGTGGGGACGTGAGTTTCTCGGCGAAGGACGTCGTCGTATCGATTTGATTCGTTTCGGAAAGTTCAATACGGGTTCGTGGTGGGATAAGACACCCGATAAAGATGACCATACGAAAATTTTCCCCATTCCGCGCAAATCGTTGGAAACGAACCACAGCCTTAAACAAAATCCCGGTTATTGATGTCACGAATTTATCGAACTTTTAAATAATGAACAAGATGAAGACAATATATGATTATTTATTGCTGATGATGGGATTCTTCTTCCCAATGCTGCTGAATGGCTGTGATGCGGAAAAGAAACTGAGAATTGTTGAAACAGGTGATGCGGCACTTTATAAACAGATTTATATCCTTGGTTATGGAGCAGAAAACAATTTCGAATCTAATCAGGCTATTCCAATGGAGAAAACATCCAATCCGAACATATTTACTTATCAGGCTAAATTACGTTATTATGACGACAATAAACAATTCAAGTTCTGTACGGCACAAGGCAACTGGAATGAAATCTATTATATTATTCCTTCGGCAGGCGTGGTAGGTGGAAAATCGTATGCCTATACCACCTACGGAGAAGACGCCCCTAATAGTGCCCGTCTTTGCTCCGAACTGACCGGAGATCTTGACGATCATTTCTGGGGTATTCGTGAAGGAGAGGATGGTATCTATGATATCACTCTCAATGTGAAAGAGATGACAGTTACTGTTGTGCTGGTAGAAAAACTCGATGAGGAAGAATTTGAATTAAATCAACTGTTTATAATTGGTGATGCGACTCCATCAGGCTGGGACATCAATAACCCTTATCCAATGGAAATGATTTCGACCAATGTATTTCAGTATGAAGGTCCGCTCAGATTAGGAGAGATGAAGTGTCCGATCAACAATAACGGAAAGTTTGAAGACGAGTTTCTTATGCCACTCGTAGCGGGAACTGTTATCAATAAATCGGGTGTGGCCGATCCAGCTGTGGAATATGTACCGACCGGCAATCCTGATAGTAAATGGAAGATTGAGTATCCCGGCAATTATAGAATTATCATAGATGCATCGGGTGGTAAAAAGAACATTACCATTAGTGTGACCTGGTTAAGTGATTTAGAGTTGGAGCCAGAGCTTTATATGTTGGGAAATGCATCCGGTAAATGGTATTCAACCGATGGATTCTGTATGGATTCAGCAGACGGGAATATCTTTACATGGGAAGGCGAAATCAATTATAATACGGAGAATAAACAGTTCAAGTTCTGTACTGCAAAAGGAGAATGGGACCAGGTAGAATTTCTTGTTCCGGAGAATGCAACCGCCGATGGCTATATAGAAGTCATACAACCGGGTACTTATAAACTACAACGTTGTTCGCAGAGTGAGGGTACATTGAAGGATGCGTTTTTCGGTATTCCAGAAGACGGTAGTGGGGTGTACAAAATAAGCGTGAATGTTGAGACCTTAACCGTTACATTAGAAAAAGTACAAGGCATCGATGAACCGGAAATTACCGAACTGTACATGCTGGGAGTTGCCGGAAATTCCGGGACCGATTCCAATCATCCGGGAGTACAACTGACATACGATGAAACATCCGGGCGTTTTAGTTGGGAAGGGGAACTTTATTATACCGAGAATGAAGGAAACCGGCAATTTAATTTCATCACTTCCAAAGGGGATTGGGATCAGGTAACTTTCCTTATACCTGAAAAAGGTGACAGTGACGGATATCGCGAGCTGGTAGAGGACAACGGAGTCTATAAGATAAAGAAAGTCCGGGGAGCTGGCAATCCGTTGAGTGCATCATGGGGTATTTCTCAAGAAAACAGTGGTAAATATCGTATCGAAGTCGATGCAGAAGATATGACACTTTATGTGTTTAAAGCAGAGTAGATTTTCAATGTATTAAACCATTAAATTACAATAAAATGAATATTAAAAGTATATTTTTGTGTGGGCTCGCCATCGTTTCTATGGCAGTCAGTGCTCGCGATAGTAAATTCACGAGACATGGTGCTGGTCCTCTTTATTGGATGGCGTATGAACAGTGTTACGTGACCAACAGTCCATTGGCAGAAGACCGCTATCAGAAGTCTGTAGATTGGGTAGCCGAGAATTTTCTTTCCTACGGTTACGATATGATTTGTACTGATGGCTGGATTGAGGGGGCACAAACTGTTAATGAGAATGGGTACATTACGAAATATAACGATGGTTGGAATCACGACTTTGCTTATTGGATTGATTATAACAGGAAGAAAGGGTTGAAAACAGGGGTTTATTACGACCCGTTGTGGATGTCGAGAAAGGCCTACGAGAGCAATCTGAAAGTAAAAGGTTCCGAAAAGACCACCCGTGACATCAAAGGGGATGTTAATTTTAACGATTTTCTTTATTGGGTAGATACAGATAAGGAAGGCGCCGAGCAGTGGGTAAAAGGATATGTCCGCTATTTTATCGACCTTGGATTTTCATTTCTCAGAATAGATTTCCTGAACTATTATGAAGACGCTTATGGTACGGAACGCTATGTGAAGGCTCTCCGGTGGATTAAGGAGGAGGCAGGTGATGAGATTTTCATTTCTTTGGTCATGCCCAACTGCTTCGAACATGCAGCAAACGAAATTCCCTACGGCGATCTTTTTCGTATCAGTGAAGACGTGTTCGGTGGAGGATGGGATTTTATCAGTAACCGTCGTCGGGGTGTCCAACAAAATCGTTGGGCACAATGGGGCAATGCTTTCGATGGCTTTGTAGGATTCAGTGATGTTGCTGCTCGTGGACAAATTATGATGGATGGCGATTTTATCAGGCTGAATACGTGCGAAAGCGATACGGAACGCCAGTTTTGGGTATCATTGATGGCTATTACCGGTTCGCCCATCGCTATTGCCGACCAGTATGATACAGCCAACGGTTGCGAGCGTTTTTATCAGAATGAAGAAATCCTGGCTCTTAATAAGATGGGATTCAGTGCACGACCGATGTCGGGTAATCCGTCGGAAATTGCAAGCTCGAAATGGATGGGGCAATTGCCTAATGGCGAGTGGATTGTCGGATTGTTCAACCGTGAGGAAGAAGCCTCGGATATGTCTATCAATTTCTCGCGTGATTTAGGTATTAAAGAAGGCAAAGTCAGCAATATACGTGATCTTTGGACTCATTCCGATTTGGGCGCTTTTGAAGGTGTTTATAAAGTGAATATACCTGCACATGGATGCCGCATTCTTCGTATCACATCTTCATGCAAACGTTATCAGGCTGAAGTTGCCGCTCTGCGTGGCAATGTGAAAGTTCGAAAATAACAACCGATTATTAATTTGTAAGAAACGACCGCAATGAAAAAGATTATATTTCCCTTCTTGGCAATAATAGCCATAGGACTGATGTCTTGCAAAAACGATTGGACAATAGACGATGCAGATTTGCCGCCGATTGTCGAAAATTCCGACGGGTTCGGCTCTGTGGGCGATTTTACGGGTGAGGGGGCTTCCGTGCTCTTTGCTGTAGAAGTGCCTGTGACTGATGATTATACAGTTATAGTACGTGGACGTGCTTCCTCCGATATTCCGGGGACCGGTATCATTAAGGTGAATGGAAGCGAGGAGCAGGTTTCTTTCAATGAGCAATATGTTTGGAAAGATCAGACTGTGACTGTGAGGCTTGAGCAAGGTATGAATGACATTGATATCTGTAAAGGTAGTGGTAATGGAATGTTCTTTATTGATTATATCGAACTGAAATGATACGTAAAATTTTAATTAGTTGTCTCTTTGTAGTCTATTCGGGTCTGTTGATGATGGGTAATACGACCTATCACATAACATCCCCTGACGGACATATAATGGTAGCATTCGAGGTTTCTAAGAAAGGAGAAATCTTTTATCAGGTGACTCGTGGCAAAGAGACGGTATTGTCGAAATCGAGATTGGGGCTAAAGCTAAAAGATATTCCCGATATGGTTGCCGGATTTTCAGTTACCGGCATTCGGCGCAATACTGTTTCAGAATCGTGGAATCCGGTCTGGGGTGAAGAATCAGTTATAGAGAATAACTATAATGAGATGGTTGTCGATCTCATGCAGAAAAAAATAGCTCCGACTCGTAAGATCAGTGTGGTGTTCCGTGTGTTTAATGACGGTATCGGGTTTCGTTATGAGTTTCCGCGGCAAGCACAATTGGGCGACTTTGTAGTTATGGATGAACTTACCGAATTTGCCTTTACGGATAAGCATACAAGCTGGTCGCTTCCTGTAGAAGGGATACGTTTCTACGAAGGCTTGTTCCGTGAACTTCCCATCGATGAGATAGGATGGGCAAGTACACCGGTCACGATACGTACTGACAAAGGACTGCATTTAGCTCTTCATGAAGCTAATTTGACAGATTTCGCCGCCATGAATGTACAGGCTACGCCTGGAAGCAATACGCTTCGTGCCGCACTTACACCATGGAGCAGCGGTGAGAAGGTGTTCGTGACTGATGTACGGGTAAGTCCGTGGCGTACACTGATCATCGCCGACAACGCCGGTGATATGATGCTTTCACGTATCATGCTTAATTTGAATGAGCCTTGCCGGATAACGGATACTTCGTGGATCAAGCCGCAACGTTATATCGGTGTTTGGTGGTGTTACCACATGAAAACCCACACATGGTATGATGGACCACAGCACGGGGCTACAACAGAAAATGTGCTCCGTTATATGGACTTCGCTGCTAAGAACAATTTTGGCGGAGTGTTGGTGGAAGGTTGGAACCCTGATTGGAAGTCGTGGAATTTTGATTACGTGCATCCGTATAAGGATTTTGACATTACACGCATTAATGACTATGGACGTAATAAAGGAGTTACCCTTATCGGTCATCATGAAACGGGTGGGCGTATTACCAATTATGAAAGGCAGATGGAAGACGGATTCGAACTTTATCGGCGAAACGGTATGCACTATGTCAAAACAGGTTATGTCGGTGATCTGCTCGATGGTAAAGAACGTCATAGCAGCCAGTTCGGGGTGAGACATTATCGTAAGGTGATTGAAACCGCCGCCAAATACCAGATTGCCATCGACAATCATGAGCCTGTCATTCCTACGGGATTACAGCGTACTTGGCCGAATTTAATGACTCAAGAAGGAGTGCGCGGACAGGAATGGAATGCGTGGAATGAGGAAGGCGGTAATCCGCCTGCACATACGGTGACCTTGCCATTCACGCGAGGTTTGGCCGGTCCTATGGACTTTACTCCGGTCATATTCAGTTTTGAAAATAAAGCAATGCCGCAGACACATCCCAATACGACACTTGCCAAACAACTGGCCCTGTTTGTGATTCTCTATTCACCGCTCCAGATGGCCGCCGATATGATTGAGAATTATGAGAATAATCCCGGTCCGTTCCAGTTTGTTTGCGACTGTCCTATCGACTGGGATAAAACGGTTTATCCGGAAGCTGAGATCGGAAAATATATAACCGTTGCCCGTAAAAGCAAAGATGGTAATTCATGGTATCTGGCCACCGCTACTGGTACGGAAGCCCGTATAGCCAATATCAGTCTTTCATTTCTTGATACCGGCAGTAAATATAAAGCCGTGATTTATCGTGACGGATGTGATGCCGATTGGGAAAAGAACCCTTATCCGGTAGAAATTGAAACCCGTGAAGTAACTGCCGGCACGACGCTTTCAATTCCTATTGCTCGTGGCGGTGGTGCTGCTGTAAAATTGTTTAAAATATAACTTCTGTATTATTTTGATAATTATGATAACTCGACTATGTAAATCTTTAAGTTTGGCATTTTGTTTAGTATGTGCAACGTCTATCTCTGCCGGACATCCGTTTTCATCGCCTGACGGTAATCTGAAAATGAACTTTTCTTTATCTTCCGAAGGGCGTCCGACATATGCGTTGTATTATAAGGGGAAAACTGTGATCAGGCCGAGTGGCCTTGGATTTATACTAAGAAACTCAGATCAGTTGCTTGAAAAGTTTGAAGTGACTGCTGTGACGAATGATTCGTTGAATGAAACATGGAAACCTGTATGGGGAGAAGAATCAGTCATCCGTAACCATTACAATGAAATGGTAGTGGATCTCAAGCAGGCGGACACCAACCGCCGGATGTCTATACGTTTCAGGCTTTTTAATGACGGACTCGGTTTTCGATACGAATTCCCACAGCAACGTGAATTGAGTTATTTTGTCATCACAGATGAATGTACGGAGTTTGCGATGTCAGGTGATATGACAGCCTATTGGATTCCGGGGGATTATGATACACAGGAATATGATTACACACGCAGCAGGCTTTCGGAAATACGTGGGTTGATGGAACAATCGATTTCCGATAACCTGTCACAAACGTCCTTCTCACCTACCGGTGTACAAACCTCATTGATGCTGAAAACCGATACCGGCTTATATATTAATCTTCATGAAGCGGCTTTGGTCAATTATCCGGCCATGCATCTCCATCTCGATGATAAAAATTTTGTATTTAAGTCGTGGCTCACGCCTGATGTCAATGGGGATATGGCATACATGCAAAGTGATTGCTGCACACCTTGGCGTACCATCATTGTTTCCGACGATGCCCGCGACATTCTCGCATCCCGTATCACGCTCAATCTGAATGAGCCATGTAAAATCGAAGATACTTCGTGGATATCCCCTACCAAGTACATAGGTGTTTGGTGGGAGATGATTACCGGCAAAAGCGATTGGAGTTATACATGGGACTTCCCCAACATCCATCTCGGAAAAACAGATTATGCCCATGCTAAACCTCATGGACGTCATGGAGCCACTACTGAGAATGTGAAACGGTATATCGATTTTGCTGCCAAACATGGTTTTGATGCCGTATTGGTCGAAGGGTGGAATGTCGGTTGGGAAGATTGGTTCGGTAACTTTAAAGAAGATGTATTTGATTTTGTCACTCCCTACCCTGATTTTAATTTGCCGGAAATTCGAGATTATGCCAAATCTAAAGGCGTAAAAATGATTATGCATCACGAAACATCTGGCGCTGTACGCAATTATGAACGCCGTATGGACCAAGCATATCAATTTATGGTGGATAATGGATATGAAGCCGTTAAAAGCGGTTATGTGGGTGATATAATACCTAAAGGTGAACATCATTATACTCAGCGGATGGTCAATCACTACCAATATGCTGTTGAAAAGGCAGCCGCTTACAAAATTATGGTAAATGCCCATGAGGCGGTGCGTCCCACCGGTCTTTGCCGGACATGGCCCAATCTGATTGGTAATGAATCTGCACGCGGTTCTGAATATCAAGCTTTTGGAGGAAGTAAACCGGGCCATACGACTATACTCCCGTTTACCCGTCTTATCGGCGGCCCGATGGATTATACTCCGGGATTGTTTGAGAATGATATAACTCGGTATAATCCGGATAAAAAATCGTGGGTGAACACCACACTTGCCAATCAGCTCTCGTTATATGTCACGATGTCGAGTCCGCTTCAGATGGCTGCCGATCTTCCGGAAACTTATGAGAAATATCTCGATGCTTTCCAGTTTATTAAAGATGTGGCACTCGATTGGGATGAAAGTCACTACCTCGAAGCCGAACCGATGGAATATGTAACTGTAGCCCGACGTGCAAAGAATGTTGACAACTGGTTCATTGGCGGTACTAATGGAGAAACTCCCCGCGTTGCGACAATTGATTTCTCATTTCTTCCTGCGGGACGAAAGTACACCGCTACGATTTATCGTGACGGTAAGGAGGCTCACTATCGGAACAACCCTACAGACTATGTGATTGAGACAAAGACTGTCAATCATAAAACAAAGTTGAAAATCAACACAGCATCCGGTGGAGGTTTTGCGATTTCACTTATACCGAAAGCTTCTTAAAACCTGCCTGAATCTTGCATGTTCTGCCCTCATTAGAAGTATAGAATAGAGATGCTCGGACATGCCAGTGCCGCCATTGCGTCTTATCCGTGGCTCGGAACAGTGAATGCTCCCATAGAGGTGCCGGGCAAATTCGGAGTCCATTACAATACCTACAACATAGCAGACCCGCAAGTGGTGGAGGCATTGAAAAACATTCTGGAAGAAGTGATAGCGCTGTTTCCTTCGCCCGTGGTGCACATCGGCGGGGATGAGGTGAAATACAACCAGTGGAAAGAATCGCCTGCCGTGCGGGAGTATATGAGGAAACATTCGCTGAAATCACCGGCAGCAAACTACATGACTACCAGTCTGCCACCGATACGGAGGTGATGAATGAGCAACTGGCAAAAAATGCCATCGTCCATTGCTGGAAAGGTGATTATTCGTTAGTCAAAGAGGCGATTGAGAATGGGTATGACATAGTGAATGCTTATCATGAGTTTACCTACATCGACTATGATTATGAGAAAATCCCTCTGGAGAAATCTTACCGGTTCCATCCCGTCCCGGAAGGCATCGCACGGGAAAAAGAGAAACAGGTATTGGGACTGAGCTGCCAGATGTGGGGAGAATTCATCCCGACGGTAGAAAACATGGACCGGTTGCTGTTCCCCCGCATCACGGCATATGCGGAAACGGGCTGGACGTTAAAAGAAAACAAGAATTACCAGAGATTTTTGAAGGCATTGGACAATTATAAAAAAACGTATAAATAAAAAAATGGATATGAACAGGCATTTTGCATGGCTATTGCTATTGATAAGCGTGACAGCGGAGGCGCAGGTAAAGTTATCGCCCTTATTTTCTGACAACATGGTGTTGCAGCAACAGACGGAAGCACCGATATGGGGAAGCGCCCGACCGGGGAAAACAGTGGAAATCACAACGTCTTGGGACCGGAAGGAATACACAGTGAAAGCGGACGGACAAGGACGGTGGAAAACGGAAGTCGCCACGCCGGAAGCAGGAGGGCCTTATAGGATTACCATCTCTGACGGGCAACGCTGAAGTTACCCTCCCGTTTGCAGTCCGTTATGCCTGGGCAAACAACCCGGAGGGTAATCTGTGCAACGGTGCGGGACTCCCCGCTTCTCCTTTCCGTACGGACGACTGGAAGGGGATGACCTATGGCAAGTGATATCTGTATATATCCAGTCTTGATAAAACTAAGCAGGGATATTCAGTAAATGTCCTAAAAATATAAGATGGCATGTGTGAATGAGTATAGAATTTCTCATTCCACATACCATCTTTATTTCGTATCTCAGCCATATCTTCGGAGAAGGATTCCCCCCGTTTTGACTGTCAAACCTTGCATTAGTTCTATACTGACAAATGCAGATAGTCTAAAATTCAATAACCCCACTTCTAATAACCGTCTAAAAAAAGCAGAGTTCAAAACTTATTATCCTTCTATCCCCACTGTCAATAAATCGTGCTCTACATTCTAGAAATTAATATTCAACCTTATAATCCTTTTTAATTTTCTCACCTGCCCACGCCTTCTTTGTTGTCCAGTCTGCCGGTGCATCCGTCCAAAACGGGTTGTCCGCCGGCAATCCTAAAGGAAGAAAACTCAAAGTAGCCATATACAAACTACCGGTAGAGGTATATCCATCCGCCACTTCCGGCTGATGACCGTTAAAGCCTAAAACAAGCCATCCGTTTTTATCAAAATTTTGATTTCCCTCATACATATTTTTATGTACGGCTGTCAAAGCACAACGTACCTGTGCCGGAGATACATGAGCCGGTAATTTTTCCCGTAATGCAACATCCGCCAAAGATTGAAAAGCCGCTGTGCGATATGTAACGGAGCGTCCGAAAGCAGGATAAGTTCCATCAGGACCAATGATACGCTCCGAAAATTCCGAATGACGTACCATTCTGTTCATGGCTTCGTCATACTCTTTTTGACTGGCCCTTTTCTTCGATAACAAAGTTTCAAGCATCGCCACCATCATGGGATTCAAAACATAAGCGTTATAATAATCCATGCTGAATTTACTGCCGTCACTATACCAACCGTCACCCACATACCATTCTTTTATCTTATTTTTAGCGATATTGATACGAAACGGGTCAGACTCCGCCCCCTGTTGCAATAGAAAAGCTTCCGTCAGCCCTGTAAACAACAACCAATTATTATATGCTCCCGTACGATTGCGTAAGGCCTTGAAAGACTCAAAATAACGTTGCTTAGTAACATCATCCAACGGCTCCCATAGAGCTTTCGGGGCACGTAAAAAAGCATGTACCAAATAAGCAGCATCTACAATGGGTTGTGCATATTCAGTGAAATTCAGCTTATCCGGCGATGAAGGATCAACAGCATTCTTCAACCCTCTCAATACTTCCTCACGCATCTGTTTACGCAGTTTGCCTTCTTCCGTATCATCATCGGGCAATGCTAGCCAAGGTGCTACTCCTGCCAAAGTACGTCCTACAGCTTCCAAATGAGTCATAACTTTGAATCCGTCTGTCTTCCCACTGGCTGTTTCCACCGGCATATTTTGCCGCAAAGTATTTTCTGACAGATTATGTATGACAGGATAGGAAATCTTCCATAAATACTTTACCCACAACGCACGGTCCTGTTCACCCGTAGTTACTTCTTCCACCAGTTGTTTTGCTGTTTTTTTATTCTTCTTATTTTGTGCATGAGTTACCATCATAGGCATCATGAGTAACATCAGCAAAAATACTGAATAATTTATCCGTTTCATGATTATAGTTGTATTAATTTATTAGATTTAGATGACAAGATTAGAACAAAGGTAAACCGTCCAACATTCGGCTATAACGGTAAAGTGCCTCAACGAAATAGTAATCTGCATATGTCAATGGTACATCAATCTCTGAATTATGCGGAATCGAACCTACACTGTGCATAAGAATGAAATTTCCGTTCTCTCCTTCTTCCGCCCGATAAGCCGAACTACCCAAAGAATGCATTATTTGTTTCGCTACTTCCAGATACTTTTTACCTTTTAACCCTCTAGTATAGGTACTTAGCTCCAACAAAGCGGATGCTGTACAAGCAGCGGCAGAAGCATCACGATAGTTAGTTACCACTTGATTGGCATTAGAACGGATACCCGGTATATATCCCTCCTGATTGGCATTAAAATCCCAATAAGCGACCTTATCCGAGGGTAAATTGGGATGGTTAATGTAAAAATCAGCCATACCTTGTGCCGTCTTCAGGAAACGCGGGTCTCTTGTCTCACGATATACCATCGTGAAACCATAGATTCCCCAAGCCTGTCCTCTGGACCAGGCTGAGTTATCCGAATACCCTTGCGAGGTTTCACCTTTAATCGGTTTTCCGCTTTCTTTATCATAATAAATAATGTGATAACAACTGAAATCGTCACGTACCTGATTCTTCATTACTTTTTCCGCATGAGAAACGGCGACCTTGCTGAAACTATCGTCACCTGTCACTTTACTGGCATGAAACAAGAGTTCCAAATTCATCATATTATCTATAATAACCGGAAAATCGTACACCTTATCTCCATGCCAAGAACGAAAACCATTCCAGGACTGTATTACTCCCGCCTTTTCCCGAAAACGGGTACAAAGTGAACGGGCCGATTCAATCAAAATATCATCGTATGATTTTTTCGGTTCAAAACGGTTGGCATTTCCATAACTGCAATACATCATAAAACCGATATCATGATTATCGGTAAAAGTCTTTACCGGCTCCATCTTCCGAGTATAGGCTAATGCCGAATCCTGTAATGTTTTGTCATCAAGATACTCAGATACATACCATAATGTCCCCGGAAAAAATCCTGCTGTCCACAAATAAATACTTCCTTTAGAGGGCATACCATTCTTCGCCAGGCTATGAGGCATTACTCTTTTTTCATTACCTGGAGTTTTCAGCATCAGGTTGCACTGTTTCGCCGCAAACTCCATGTTCTCTTTCACAAATTGTTTTTCGGTCTCTTGTCCCCAAATATGGTTTAAAGTACAAGAAAACAAAAAAGCACCGATTAAACTTATTCTACATTTCATCATCGAATCATTTTATATTACCGTTCAACATACTTTTCACCTTTGTATATTATGACTTTAGTCATTACTTGTAGTTCCAAAGGCAAAAGTAGAACAATAAGTATCGCCCCAGGGGTAAATTCATTTATTTCAGGGGTAAATAATCACATCTTTTTTAATTTAACATTTGCTGCAAAAGGGACATTTATGTACAAAAAGACACATTTACGTACAAAGTATAAAAGCAAATACATTATTCGTTTCTGAATTCCTGAGGAGTCTTCCCCAATTGTATTTTAATGATATTACGGAAACTACGCAAAGTATTAAAGCCTAGCATATAAGCAATTTCACTGATTTGCAGCTCTTTATTATGTTTCAACATATAGGCGGCTTTCTTCACTTTAATGCTTTGTATATAATCATTAGGAGTCATACCGCATAGTGCCTTCAATTTGCTATACAACGAACTTCGACTGACTCCGACCTCCTGCGCCAATATAGCCGTATCAAATTCCGGTTCGGCAATATGCTTCTCCACTATCTCATTCAAACGGGTCAAGAACTCTTTATCCATTGAATTCATTGCCATATCCTGAAACTTATCCTGTACTCCGTCTTTATACAGATTATCCGTATATTTCTGATGAATCAACATCCTGTTACGTATTAAATTGCAACAGCGGGACAGAAGCAGCTTCATATTAAAAGGCTTATTGATATAATCATCGGCACCACACTGCAATCCTTCCAAATTTTTCTCATCTGAAGTCAAGGCTGTCAACAACACAACCGGGATATGACAAAGTTCAAAATTGTTTTTAATCTTTGCGCACATTTCAATTCCATTCATCTCAGGCATCATTATATCACTTAATATCAAATCCGGCTTTTCCTCACTGGCTTTCTTCAACCCTTCCTTACCATTCATTGCAATAGTGACACGGAATGTAGAAGAAAAAACTTCTGCCAACAGTTGAAGTAATTCATCATTGTCTTCCACAATCAATATGGATGCCTTGTGGCTATCCACATCTGCAACCATATTTCCTCCGGATTCCACTTCATTATCAGTTGTTGCCATTTCCGTATCCTGCACATAATCATCTATCAGGAACGAATGGTGTTCTCCCTGACCGAAAGTCTCCGTTTCTACCATCAAATATTCACCTTCTTCAAAGTGTGACTTCCCCTTTTTCAAGGTCACAATGAAAATCGAACCATATCCTAACTGGCTGCGCACCTCTATCAAACCGTGATGCAATTCTACAAGACCTTTGGCAAGAGCCAATCCGATACCGGTTCCCTGTACATCTGCATTCTGTCCGTTTCCAGCCTGATAAAAACGGTCAAACACTTTAGCTAATGATTCGGGAGCAATTCCGACTCCATTATCAATCACTCTTATGACGATTTCCTGCTCATTTTCTTCTATATGAATCATCACATTGCTTTGTTCCGGACTATATTTAATAGCATTCGACAATAAATTATTAAAAACCTTCCTTAATTGTGAAATATCTCCCCAACACAAAATCACTTCAGAAGAAATCTGCAACTGTAGCTTTATGCCTTTGAGTGCAGCTTGTGCCGTAAACGCTTTCAAGGTAGCCTGTACCAGTTCCACGATATTGAACTCGGAGACTTTTAGCCGGATACCGCCCTGCTCCATCTTTCGAAAATCCAGTAGTTCCGATACTAATTCCCGAAGCTGGAAAGTAGTCTTATACATTTTCGTTAATCGCCGACCAATCGACTTATTCACATTGCAATTTTGCAGTAGAAGCTCTATTTGGGCAATAATCAAAGTCAACGGTGTCCGCAATTCATGAGAAATATTGGCAAAAAAGCGCAGTTTCTCCTGATTGATTTCTTCGTCCTTCTCTCTCTCACGACGTTCATTGTCCAATGACAACTTCAAAGCCAGTTTTGACTTCCAATTACGATAAATGAAATAGCAGATACACCCCAGCAGAGAGAAATAAATCAAATAAGCCCACCATGAAGCAAACCAAGGGCGATTGACAACAATTTCCATTTGGATGGTATGGGCAGATTGTTCAAGTTCGTTTTGATTCTTTTCACGCACAACCAGACGATAAGTACCGGGATTCAAGTTAGTGTACGTGATATTTCTCGAAGAACTGGTCACCCACGTTTTATCAAATCCCTCCATCATATACTCATATTCCGATTCGTCAAATCCGCCACAGTAGTTATTCGAAGAAAAACGAATCATTATATTATTCTGATTGTATTTTAATTGCAGGCGATTGATAAAAGGTATAGCTTGCTTCAAAGCATCGGATTCATTAGGTACAACCAACTCATTATTTATATAAAGAGAAGAGAAATACAGATTATAAGGTTTCGGAGCTTTTATCTGATTTTCATTAAATACGGTTAACCCGTTTATTCCGCCGACAAACACGTCTCCATTCTCACATGCCAGCAATCCATTATCCTCATTCAATCCAGACAGAAGCAGGCGTTCGGAAGAGATGCTCCGAATGGTTTGACTTTTCTTGATATCCCAAAACATAATACCTTTGTCTGTCGATATAATTAATTCTCCCGATTTTCTTGACGCTATTTGATAGCAATAATCACTGATTAAGGAACTATTATCTGTCTTATATCCGGTAAAAATACCATTATCCTCTTCAAAACGATACAATCCTGAACCATATGTACTTAAAAAGATAGTACCATTCTCATCTTCAATAACTTCATAAGCCGGAAATTCTCCCAAACCATTCTGCCCAAGGTTATAAACGCTCACTTCTTCTTCATTCAGCAAATTTATCCGGGTCACTTCCCATTGACCGACAATCCAAATATATCCCTTGGAATCTATCGTGAACCGGGCACCGCCAACAAAACTATTCTTAAATAAAGGTTGAGCCATCCCGGTATGCGGATTCATCCTGAACAATCCCCGATTAGACAAAACTATAAGATCGGACTTATAGAATCCGATATCCCCGACTATTCCTCCCAATTGTCGTATATCTCCCAACTGCCTGACAGCACCGGTGGATATATCAAAAGTAAGAAGACCGCCCGTATGAGTACCAATATAAAGTTTATCTTCCCGGCTGTCATAAGTGAAACACTTCATATTCAAATAAGGCAATACTGCTGTTTGCCGATAGTGAGTGAACTTCTGCGTTGTTCTATCATATGAATTCAGTCCGCCGCCTTCTGTGCAAATCCATATAGTTCCTCTTTTATCCTCGAGCAGATTACCGACAAAAGAAAAGCTGACTCCTTCACTCTCCTGTTGGAGATTCTCCGCATAGTAGCTGAAAATATCCGCCGCAGGGTTGTAGTAATGCACACCACCATAATAAGAACCCATCCAAAGGGTTCCTTGTACATCTTTATAGATGGAATGAATAGAATTATGCCGTAAGTTTCCCGGAAGTCCTTCTTTAGTATAGGCTGTAAAGACTCCATTACTGTCCAGCCTATTAACTCCCTGAAAAGTTCCAAACCATAAATTACCTGAATCATCTTCAGCTACGCAGCGGACATCATTATTCAATAAAGAATTCATGTTTTCTTTTTTCAGATAGTGAACCACTGAAGACGCATCGCCTGATATCTTATAAATCCCGTGCCTTAGTGGAGCCGCCCATATCTGCTGATGAGAATCTTCGTACAGAAAACGAATATGGATATCCGGAAGCACGCATTTGGTTTCATCTCCTGCTCCATGTCGTTTTAATACATACAAGCCTTTATTAGTACCTATCCACAACGATTCTTTTGAATCATACCACAATGCAGAGATAGAACTTCCCATCTCCTGAGGCAATACATATACAGACTCAAATTCAAGTTTTTCCTTGTTCCATTGAAATAAGGAGTCCGATACTGCCATCAATATATGTTCGTTACAGTTCACCAGGCAGTCTATTTTTCCTCTACGCAAACGGGAAAACCGGTCTAAATGAAGTTCATATCGAATCAAAGAACGATCGGACACAAAAAAGATATTTCCGTTATGATCGCCTGTTATAGCATTTATCTGATTACCGACTTTTACATCTTTTTGCTTGAAATAAGAGGTTTTGAGAGCTTTAATTTCATCTCCGTCATACACATTGATACCTTCTAACGTTCCAAACCACATCCGCCCCAATTCATCCTGATAGATAGAAAGGACGGAAGTCTGAGACAATCCATCCTTTACATCTAAATTATGAAAATGTACACGGGCATTTATTTGCAGACAAAACAATACAAACACTAGAGTAAGTGTCAGAGAGGATTTCCACTGCATTAGACTGTTTTTCATCATTATCCGAATACTATATTACAAATTTCCAACAATATATAATCCGCTTCTTAAAAGCAAATGTACACAAATTATCCTGTATCCGCAAAAAATCATCCTTTATTGCAAGATGTCCTCTCTGTCACAGTTAATCCATAAAATAGACAGGCTTTCCTTTCAACTCCACAGTACCGTAAACAAGACCTGCCGTAAACTTCTCCGGAGCATTGGGACATACTCCGCCTACACTGAATTTTATTGTTCCCGGTGTTATGTTTATCCCACCGGTCTCATCCACATAAGCCAAATTCCTAGGAGAAAGTTTAAATTCCACCACCCTGCGCTCGCCCGGTTTCAATTCTATTTTCCGAAATCCTGCCAATTGACAAACAGGTACTTCCTTTGCAATCGCCCTATGAGATAAATAAAGTTGCACGACCTCCTCGCCTTTGTATTTACCGGAATTACAGACCTCTACTTTCACAGTTATGCTATCTCCAGTCTGTACTTCTTTAGGGAGTTCTAACTTCCGGTACTTAAATGTAGTATAACTCTGTCCATAACCAAACGGATATAATACATCCCCTGTAAAATAACGATATGTCCGGTTCGCCATTGAATAATCCTCTAAAGCAGGAAGGTCTGAATCGGAACGGTAAAAAGTAACCGGCAGCTTGCCGGACGGGTTATAACGTCCGAACAATATGTCGGCTAATGCCGTACCCGTAGCCTGACCACCATACCAAGCTTGAATAATAGAAGATACATTCTCTGCTTCCCAATTAAAGGCCATTGCACTGCCGGACATACAAACAAATACCATAGGTTTGTTTAACTTATGCAATTGTTTCATTATTTCCGTCTGTATGGCAGGTAGCTTTATGGTAGTTCTATCGCCTCCTGCAAATCCTTCTATATTGCCATTGCCCGCATCCCCCTCTTCTCCTTCCAACAGTGTAGAAATACCACCTGCATAAATGATCAAATCTGCATCTTTGTACTTTTCAGCCAAATTACCTATCTCGACGCCTTCATTCAGTTTCGTAAAATCAGATAAAGCATCATATACTACTTCAATTCCTCTTTCGGCCCGTAAAGCATCCAATAAGGTCACATTCTCACTGGGTATGCCGTTATAATTTCCCAATTGTGTTGTCTCATTATCAGCATTCGGCCCCAACAAAGCTATTTTCTTTATCTTACCCGACAGAGGAAGCAAATGTATCTCATTCTTCAATAACACCATGGATTGACGGGCCATTTCAAGAGCTTGTTTCTGATGTGTTTCCGACTCAAGTACATCTTGTGAAATCTTAGAATAGGGCACCTTTTCCTGCGGATCGAACATCCCTAAGCGAAAACGTATCTTAAAAAGTTTCTTTAATGAAATATCCAACTGTTCTTCAGTTATCAACCCGTTTTCTATTGCTTTTGTCAATGACCGATAGACATCACCACATTCCAGGTCTGTGCCATGCAACACTGCATCAGCCGCTGCAGAGATTGAATCTGTATGTGTCTTATGTCCTGTGATAAAGTCTGTTATCGCCCAACAATCCGATGTTACATATCCGTCAAATTTCCAGTCATGCAACAATATCTTCCTCATAAACAGATTGCTCCCGCAACAAGGCTGCCCGTTGAAGCTGTTATATGCACACATCACACCGGAGACATCAGCTTCTTTTATCAAACGATAAAATGCCGGCAAATATGTCTCACGCAAATCATGTTCACTAGCTGTCGCATTAAATACATGCCTTAACGGTTCTGGCCCGCTATGTACTGCAAAATGTTTGGCACAGGCTGAAGTTTTCAAATAATGCGAATCATTACCTTGCAGGCCTTTCACCATAGCAATACCCATTTCAGCAGTTAAAAACGGATCTTCTCCATAGGTTTCGTGCCCGCGTCCCCAACGAGGATCACGGAAAATGTTGATATTAGGGGTCCAAAACGTCAACCCGGTATATCGCCTGAGCGTATTTCCTTTTTTCACTGATATATTATACACTGCACGTCCTTCATCCGATATCATTTCAGCGGATTTGAATAATTCCTCCGGATTGAACGTAGCCGCAAGCCCGATAGGTTGCGGAAATACCGTAACCTTTTCCGTCGAACGGGCCACACCGTGCAAACACTCATTCCACCAGTTATAATCAGGGATGCCCAACCGCTTTATACCTTTGGAAGTATGAGTCATCTGCGAAACTTTTTCCTGCAGGGTCATCCGTGACACCAAATCCGTGACACGCTCGTCTATGGATAAACTTGTATCTAAATAAGGATATCGGGTTTGTGCTGTGAGAGAGCAAGTTATCATCAATCCCAATATAAACAGTAAAGTTTTCATTATCCTAACTTTTAATTATTCCAATCCTTGGCACCTTCGGCCTTCAATTTTTCCGTAAATTCCTTTGCAGCCTCCATTGCCGCAACTTCTTCTTCAGGAGTAGCATAAGCATGTCTGTATCCTTTCACTTCATTCCAATGTCCACGGGTAAAATCGGGAAACGCAACCGAAGCGGAATTATTGTCCATTGACAATTCGCCCAACTCTGCCAGACAACACCATTCTGCCAGGTCATATACATCCATATCGAGCGGCAATCCATTCTGAAGGCAATAAACCAGACGACTGTCCATGATAAAATCCATTCCACCGTGACCGCCTACCTCTTTCGCCATTTCACCGTATCTCTTCAAAATCGGGTGCTGATATTTAGCAATTAAGGCGTCCTTATCCTTCTCCGACATGAAACTGTGAGAGTTCAGTTTGTCTACTTGCGGCTGTACTCCTGCAGCTTGCATCTGCTTAGCATCCAGTGCATAACCTTCCACCGGATATTTATTGGCAAAGCCTTTTGTACCCGTCAGTTGATACAGACGGTTATACGGTTGAGGAGTCATCACATTATGCTGAATTTCAATCACTTTACCATTTTCGGTGCGAATCAGTGTAGTGGTATGGTCACCATTACGGAAATTCTCACACTCTTTGCCCGTCGCTTCTTTGACATACTCTTTTCCAAGTACAGACTTAGTATCCATCGCTACCAAAATTTTCATCCGATCTCCCCGGTGAATATCCAAAACCTGTGCTACCGGACCAAGACCGTGAGTGGCGTACACATCCCCACGATGCTTCATGTTATATTCCAAACGCCAGCCCAGTTTGTCTTTCTCCCCATTCTTCCAGTACCATTTCCAGAAAGGTTCCAAATTATGGATATAGGCTCCCTGTGCACGAATAATTTCTCCGAATACTCCGTTTTGAGCCATATTCAGACTATTCATTTCGAACCAGTCATAACAGCAATTTTCCAGAATCATGCAGTGTTTGCGGGTTTGCTCACTTAAATCTATCAATTCCCAACATTCTTGCAGATTCATAGCCGAAGGAACTTCTATGGCTACATGTTTACCATTTTTCATCGCACATACCGCTACCGGAAAATGATGTAACCAATCTGTTGCGACATAAACGATATCGATATCTTTACGTTTGCATAATTCCTCATATCCTTTTTCCCCATTATAGACAGCCGCTTTAGGCATAGAAGCCTTTCTCAAGTATTCCTGGCATCTCTCGGCACGTTCTTTTTCATAGTCACATAACGCTACAATCTGCACGCCGGGAATATGCGTCCATCGTTCTACAGCACCCGGACCGCGCATTCCCAAACCGACAAAGCCGACCCTTACAACAGGCAATTTGGGAGCTGTCAATCCGATTACATTTTTTTGTCCTGCAGGACGTTCGGGAGTTTCCACAACTATTGTTCCTTTATCCCAATGCCACTTTGTTTGTCCTATGGACAAATGGCAATTAACTATCAACAATAAATAACAAAAGCCCGACAATCCAAAGATTCTTTTCATATTTCTATCTTATTTAGTCAAATAATCACGATAACGTACCAATGCTTCCAAGAAATAATAATCCGCATAATCCAGTGGCACATCAATGCTTCCACCATGAGGTAAACTACCTACCGAGTGCATCAGCAGAAAATTACCATTTTCTCCCAAAGGAGCCCGAAAATCGGGAGATGCCAGCCGATGCAGTATTTTGATGGCGACATCTGTATATTTACTGTCTTCTGACAAATCTCCCAGCTCAAACAATGCAGAACAGGCAATGGAAGCAGCCGAAGCGTCTTTATATGGAATTTTAGTCTTCACTGCCTTCGATTTACCTTCGGGAGTATATCCCTTTTGTCCCACATTAAAATCCCACAAAGGTATAAAGTCTTCCGGCAGATGAGTAATGAACCAGTCGGCAGCCCCTCTGGCAACTTCCAGGTATTCAGGTTTGCCGGTCTCTCTATACATCATCGTATAACCATACACGGCCCATGCCTGTCCGCGTGCCCAAGTGGAATTATCACTATATCCCTGACAAGTGGCCCGGTCTTTTACCGCACCGCTAATCGTATCATAATCCACCACATGATAGGTACTATAATCCTTACGAAAATGATTTTTTACAGTTGTATCGGCATGTCTCACCGCAATATCCGTAAAGCAACTGTCACCACTTAATTTGGAAGCCTCGCAAAGCATCTCCAAATTCATCATATTATCTATAATCACCGGACAGAACCATTCCGTTTCTCCATTCCAGGCTTTTCGATAATTCCATGATTTTATAACCTGGATTTTCGGAAGAAACCGCGTAGAAAGTGAACGGGCGCTCTCTATCAGCACCTCCCGGTAATACTCGTCAGGAGCCAGCCGGTAACCATTACCAAAACTGCATCCCACCATAAAACCCAAGTCATGATTTCCTGTAAACGTTTTCAAATATTCCAAACGTTTTGTCAAACGCGCCGCACGGTTTTTCCAAATCGTATCTCCGGTCAGCTCATATACTTTCCATAAGGAGCCTGGAAAAAAACCAATAGTCCAACTATAAGGATGGCAAGTGTACACCTTATCCTGAGACGGCTCATAAGTAGCAGGAATTATCTTGCCGACAGCAGCCGTATCCAAATTCGGCAATGATGCAATCATGTTATCCATCTGCTTAGTCACATAACTGATATTTTCTATTACAAAAGCCAGTTCCTCTGTTTTGTCTTTTGTCTGACAAGCAGTTATTATCAACAATACACATGCAACTTCTAAAATCTTTTTTCTTACCATATATTAAAATTTAAACTAAGTCCCGGATATATTCCGGAACTTAGAATAACACACCTGTTTTTATTATTCACTAAAGATTGTCTTTGCATCCCCAGAAGCGGGTATTGCGCGAACCTCTATTTTCTTAGGTAAAAATACACTCGAATCAATCACAAAACTATTTTCAGCGGGAGAAACATAAACCAATTCGCCTGTTTCTTTATCATACACCTCGTAAGCAACAGCATTACTGCATCCGGTCACAGTTATGGCATCATTTACCCGGTCTACATTTACGACAGCTCCATTAGTACTCATCGGAAGATTTTGTTTGAATATCGTCTCTGTCTTTTCAGTGATATACCAAAAGTTATGCCGTGGCTTAGGAAGCCCCAATCCTGAAATACGTCTTTTTATATCAGCCAGTTTTGCATCGTCAATTTTGAAGACCCCCGTAGTCCCATAATCTTCAATCTCCATATCTACTTTGCGTAAGAATCCCCATTTTTCAAAAAACTCGGTCAAGTCCAGCCCCGCAGCCTTACTCGCTATATAAGCAAATTCTATTTGATGTTCTCCTGCTGTTTTCTTCTTATCCTCTGCCGGCTCAGTCAGTCGTACAGCTTCATACGTATCCGGGTAGAAGTCATCTTTTCCCAGCACATATGCCATATAGAGTTGCAATTGCCAAAAAGGAACCAATTGGCAGAACACATCGGCAGTCCCCTTTCCTTCCAGCTTACCGACAGTAATATGCGGCCTTCCGGTAAATGCGGTTGTCATTGCATGAGGATAATATCCTTTTATCTCTAAACGGGAATTACCGTTCGTAATACGTTGGATATACATGGAGTGAATATTATTCGTTACTTCAGTCATTCCGGTCCATCTTAATCCCGGACGAGTCTGATTACTATGTCCTACTTCATGTGCCGGTCCCCATGAATCGCTATTTATTTTATTCAAATCACATAGCTCTCCTAAGGTAGATACATTATAAGAGGTACGGTAACTGGTAGAATACATATAATTAGTGTACATGACATTGAAATACATCCGGTTTTTGAACATTTTGTCATATTTTACCAATCCCAATAATTTCTGTTCCTCATATACCAGGTTGTCATAGAATTTAATCCATTCCACCGGATCAGCAACCGCTTTCAAGTTAGCTACCGGGAAAGTAATATGGGCGTATCTGCCTAAAGCATCGAAATAAGGACTTGAGGCATTGTTCAATAACCCGAACCAGTCTTCCGGCTTGTTATGTTTCTCATCATATAGGTCAAAATATCCATTCACCTGACCGGAAGCGAAATGTATTCTGACCGGTTCTGCCGTTTCATAAGCATCGGTATGGTACAACACATAGATTAATCCTTTCTGTTCCATCGTATGCACGTTCATACCCGGTTTCAATGCATATTCCTTGTAGGTATTAAATCCATCACCATTGGGGGTATCCAAATCGACTACACGCAATGTTACTGTCTGATTATATAAGTCTCCCACCATTGTAACTAATTTCTCACCTTTTTTCACATAAATGCCGGTAGGATTATCCAAAAGGCTATAAGTCGAGGTTTTATTCCTTGCAGCCGCTTTGTCGGGATGTTCCCACGCCTTGAAATCCGCTACTCGGAAATCCGTTTCATAACAGTCATAATACATATAAAGGGCGATATTCTTAAAGAACGGATAAGGACATGCCTCGATTTCTTCTAAAGTGATGCCTTCTTTCAAGGCTGTACATAATTCATCCTTGAATAAAGTGGAAGTATCAAATGATTGTGAACTTTTTCCAAAAAATTCCATTTCAGTACAGGAAATAAAATTATCTCTCCCGCTTCCTATTTTTATCCAAACAGTATGAGGATTACGAATAGGTTTACTAAAATAAATCGTACGCACCTGGGAAATCATCTCACAATCATAATTTTGAACTACCGTTTCGAAAACATCCGGGTGTTCGTAAGTCGAGACTGAAACTTCAGTTATCAATCCAAAAATTCCGGCACCATTGTTCGGACGAGGATAATACATCATGTAGTCTATGCGTTCGGTTCCTTCTTTTAAAGTAAATTTCAGCTCGTGAGGAAAAAGAGCCTGTTTTGCCTGTGTCAATTCATCACCGGTCAAACCGGGAAACCATTTGTCAGCCCAAGGAGAATTACACATACTCGTATTCTGCCCTTTATTACCATCCCACATCAACGCTACATTAGGTCCTGTCGTTTCGGTAGGTCCTCCTGTATTATTACCATGTTTAATCCAGCCATCTATAATCTCCAGTTGTATATCATTCAAATCGCCAAAACCGCTCATATCGTCACTTGGAACATAGGTACTCATTTTCTGCTGGATTACTTGTGTCATTCTCTGCTCACTTGCCCCGCGAAAGTAAATTTCCCCTTTGCGACCCTCTTTTGAATAATAAGCAGGCACACTGAAAGTAAAAGCATATTGTCCGTTACGGGCAATGGTTTCGTCCAGATTCACCCACTCAGGACAATCCAGTTTTATCTCTGCATCAGAGGTTACATATAAAGTAAACGAACCTCCTTCTGCTCCTACCGATACAGAAGCATTATATAATGCGATGGAATCATCTTCATTACAACCGATACACAAGATTACAAGTAATATCGACAACAGATTTCGTATATTCATAATATTCTTTTTAAAATTCATCCATTAATTATTCTCTTCAGAAAACAACTTCGGTTCTCTTTCCATCCACTGCAATAGCATACATTTTAAATATATCCGGTAGTTCACAATCCACCCGGAAAGAGGATTTGGGAGATACAAACAATAAGTTATTTTCCATATCATAGATTTCATAAGCTACGGCATTTTCCCAGCCACGCATCATAAAAGAATTTCCTTCATGTACGGCATTTCCTTCTATCACAGTTCCATTCTTCAGATAAAGCGATTCGTTTCCCTCACAGATATACTCCAGACGATGCTTGGGTTTAGGTAGATTTAATGCGGCGATACGTTTTTTCGTATCAATAATCTGTTGTTCTGTGATGCACAGCATCTTCACGGTCCCATACTCTTTCACTTCCTGATTAATCGGTACCAGGAATCCCCACTTCACAAAGAAATCAGTCAAATCAAGTCCTGAATATTTACAGCAGAGATAAGTGAACTCCAACAGGGATTCTCCTTCAGAGGATTTATCTTCATGTGTACGTACATGTTCGTAAATATCTTTATAAAAATCCGTATTCCCCAAGATATATTCCATGTAAAGTTCAAGTTGCCAAAAAGGAATCAGTTTCTCAAAATGGTCTTTTATAAAATGATGATGGATACGGGAGCGGAATACTGTATTCATAGACAATTCATACTTATTCAGCATCTGCATGCGTGCCGCACTTCCGAACAAACGCTGAATATACATTGCCTGGATGTTATTGGTTGTCTCTGCCGTACCAATCCATTTCAACCCGGGGCGGGTTTGATTACAGTGTCCCACCTCATGAGCCGGCCCCCAACTGGAGGTCAGCAGTGAACGAACATTGCACAAATCATTCATGGTATTTGCATTATAGGCTGTATGATACCCTGCGGCATACATATAAGAAGTGTACATCACACTGAATAACATACGATTATTACGCATCTTCCCATATTTCTCCAAACCCATGAAACGCTGTTCCTCATATACCAACCTATCGTAAAAATCTATTAAATCCTGTCCGTTACATTTTGCCAGGTTTGCAACCGGAAAAATTAAATGTGCATAATATCCCAATACGTCATAATGCTTGTCAACAGCAGTTTTAATCATCGTTTTCCATTGCTCGCGGTTGTTTCTGGTTACATCAAAATAACCGTTTACTTTCCCGCCCTTCGCAAAATGTATCTTCACGGGAGCTGCCGTACGAAAATCGGGTGTATGATACATCACATAGACTAATCCCTGATTTTTTGTCACTATTTTATTTTCACCCGACTCCAGAGGATAGTCGGATTTCACATAAAAACCATCTTTTCCCGGTACATCCCAGTTATGTATTCGCAGACTAATGTTTTGATTATGCGTATCAGCTACCAACACTAGTAATGTATCTCCTTCCGCCACTGAAATACCTGTCGGATTATCCAACAGGCTATATGTACTGGTCTTTAACTGTTTCGCCTGTACATCCGGATGTTCATAAGCTTTGTAGGAAGCAATACGATAATTACTATCGTATTGCTTGTTATACATTAAAAGGGCAAGTTCTTTATAAAAAGGAGAAGTGCATGCGTTAATCTTCTTCAACGTCACTTTATCTCTCAATTTTGAACAGGAAGCATCTGTAAACAGAGTAGTCGGTTCAAACTCCCTGGAAGCTTCAGATATTTTTCCATCCGCTGAAACATGACATGCAAGAAGTGAAAAGACACAGATTAAAAGAATATTGCTTTTTATTTTCATATCCTATATTTTATCAAGTTTGTCATTCAAAAAAATAGAATCAGTTATAATAAGGATTCTGTATCACCTGTGGAATTTTCTGTACCTCACTGAAAGGTATCGGCATCAAATACTGC
Source organism: uncultured Bacteroides sp. (assembly GCF_958445495.1). Taxonomy (GTDB): domain Bacteria; phylum Bacteroidota; class Bacteroidia; order Bacteroidales; family Bacteroidaceae; genus Bacteroides. The sequence continues at coordinate 247,339 of NZ_CAUCSQ010000001.1, forward strand.
CCTTTATGGAATTTCCTTTGAAGATCCAACTCCACTACATTAAACAAAGCTTCTTCTGTCTCTCCCAATGTATTCAGTGCCTTGACCGGAACTCCCAAGAACTGCTCCGCTATTTTCCAACGACGAATATCAAAGAACTGATGACCTTCCAGATAAAGTTCTACCATACGTTCACGACGTACAATATTCTGCATACCTTCATAAGTATCATCATAATTCGGATCAGTGGAATAGTTATTCCAGGCTTCTTCTACTCCCGGAATACCAGCCCGGAGACGTACTTCATCCAATACCACCTTCGCTTCATCCAGTCTCTTCAGTTCAACCAATGCTTCTGCATAATTCAAATAAAGCTCTGTCATGCGGAACAACGGCAACGGATAGTCATAAACTGCATTATTCCAGGCCGGATGGCACAATTTCTTATTATTATATCCGGTCACCGAATAGTTGGCATCTTGCGGAGTGCCGCCTACATTATTTCTTCCATGATCTTTGCCAAATAAGAAATTGAGTACTACTGCCCTGTCGGCATCATTCTTGCCCGGAGTTGAATTGTTATATCTTGCGATTTCAGTATATCCCCCATGAAAACCGATATTTGCATAAAAACGCGGTTCACGATTAATATGCTGCTGCATGGTTTTCATTCCTGAATTACTTGTTGAATAGTTATTTCCATCAATATTGGCCGGAACGGAAACAACAGCATAACGGTCATAAGCCGGATTGCCGTCAAATTCTTTATCATATTCCATAGGAAGTCCGTTCTTTGTTAGAAAACGTTCTACAGACTGAAAAGTCGGGCAAATACATCCGCTGACCTCTACTACATAACCGGATTTTTGACGGGGCATCGAACGTCTCTGAATACCATAGTTTCCTTCTTTACGGGTATCACACCAAATAACTTCAGGATTGTCTCCGTTTTTAGTGTCTATTACGGAATAACGTACTCTACGTTCTGCCATATTGGAAATACTTGGTTTCGCTGACGAAGGTTTACCCGCTGCCGCATCATCATAAAGACGGAAGTTGGCTTTCTTCATTTCTTCTATCGCATCATAAGCTGTTTTTGCAGCTTTTTCCCATTTCTGCTCGCTATACTCTTGAGAAATCAAATTGCGGCCGTCTATCGGACTCTTGAAATCGGCGTACCAGTCATTTCCATTGAATAAAGGAGATGCTGCATACAAATACATCCTGGAACGTAAAGCCAAAGCTGTATATCTGGTAACCCGTCCATATTCCGTACCACTATGTTGTTCAGCCAATCCCGGAAGTGCTTCTTCCAACAATCCGTCAATAAACGCTACAACTTCATCATAACTGCTGCGTTCGGGATAATCAGCCGTAGGAGTATTCACTGTATAAAGTTTACGGATAATCATTGTAGGACCATAAGCACGCAATGACAGAAAATGATAATACGCCAATAAGAATTTAGCTTCCGCTCTGTAATGTATCAATTCTTCCTCACCCAAATCCGGCATATCATGTACTTTATCCAAAGCATCCAGAAAACGGTAACATTGGGCTATTCCTTGCCAAACAGTGCCCCAAGTATTGGAAGTCATATGCAGATTGGTAGGACCATAATCTCCTTCATTGAAAGTAGAAAATAACTCTTTACGGAAATATGAAGTCTCTTCCGCACAAATCATCCAATAAGATTTAGTCAGAAGCCCCTCCCGGTTATCGGGCAGATAGGCATAGCAAGAAGCAAGAAATTCTTTCAACCGTTTCGGAGTAGAATAAGTATCTTCTTCTGTCGTGCGTTCTTCGGGCACAATGTCAAGGTAATTGCAAGCAGAACAGAGCGTCAACGCCACCAACATGATTATGTATATATTCTTCTTCATAGTTTTCTGTATTAAAACATTATTTAAAAGTCATTTGGAAACCGAGATTAAATACACGCTGTGTCGGATATTTCAATCCGTTTCCGCCACCCATTTCCGGGTCCCAATGTTTAAACGGAGAAAATGTCAACAGATTGGAACCACTTACATAAACACGCATATTCTTAAATGAATACCCCACTTCGGCGTTTTTCAATTTCAGGAAAGCAGCATTGCGTAACCAAAAATCTGAATTCTGTGTATTGTGTGAGTTGCTAGCTGCCGACAAGCGAGGATATTTGGCATTTGGATTAGGATTGGATTCCGACCAATAATCATCTGCTATAAATTGTCTGACACCTACCATTGCATTGTCTCCAAAAGGATGAAAACCTGACATCATCAATGACGTACGGGCTACTCCCTGAAAGAAAAACGAACAATCCCAATTTTTCCACTTCATAGAAGGACCGAAGCCGTAAACGATTTCCGGCGTAGTAGGATATCCCATATATACTTGGTCGTTGTCGTCAATCGTTCCGTTACTTACTCCATATACATTTTTTTGATCTATATACCATATATCACCTGGTAACACCGGTAGTCCTTTACCTTGGTCACAGGCGTTCCTGATACTTTCTTCATCCGGGAAAAGACCATTGGAAACAAGTCCCTTCAACATATCCATAGAATGTCCTGTTTTTGAGAGCCAAGGATATTCCTGGTTATCAGGCTCATCCTGTACCAATATAGTATTGTGTGCATACGTGAAAGTACCCTTGAAAGACAAAAAGAAATCTTTGGTAAGTTGTTTATTATAGTCCAATGACAATTCCAGACCTTTATTTTCCATCTTTCCATAATTGGCCTGTAATGTAGCACTACCAAAACCTGCAAAATCCGGAATGGTTCCTTTACGAGACATAAAAATGTCTGAACGTATTTCTTTGAAAATATCTACATTCAATCCTATCGAACCCAGAAATTCCATATCCAATCCAATATTCCACTTCTCACCTGTCTCCCAAGTCATTGAGTTATTCTGAAATCTGCTCCATACCGGCCCTTTAAATGTTTGGTTCTGCGCAATACCGAATACATAACTTGGCGATGAGGCCAAAGCCAAATCATAAAGATAAGCAAACCGTCCTGCACCGGTTTCATCATTACCAACCAGTCCCCACGAACCTCTGACTTTCAGTTTAGATACATACGGACGGATATTTTCCCAAAATTTTTCTTCTGATATGTTATATCCGACTGCAAATGACGGAAAAAAGCCAAAACGATTTTCTTTTGCAAAATTCTCTGAACCGTTATAACCGAAGTTCATCTCGGCCAGATACTTACCATCATAAGCATAAGAGACACGTCCGGCAATACCTTGCTTGCGTTTTGGCAAAGTTTCCAGAAAACTTTGAGGTGAATTTACATTATATTGATTTTGATTATAGAGAAACATCACATTCAAATCATGCACATCATTAAATGTATGCTGATAATCCAACATGGCCTGTACATACATCCTACGATCACCAAAACTTACTTTACTCGGATCTTGTTTTCCAAAATTAAGTTCAGTCGAGTGTTCTGACGAATTGACACGGGTCAATGTATATTCCATCGTCTCACGATTATAATCGCTAATGGCAAATTTATTATAAGCACTTGTCTGTGTATTTTGCGTATATGACCAATGTTTAAAAGAAAAAAGACCGGAAAAACGAAGTCCTTTCAATATCATGTCGAGCTTTTGGTCTACTTTAAAATTCGCAACGATAGATGTTTCGAATTTTTCCTTGTAGCCAGTCACATATTCAGCCACCGGATTACGGTATCCTCCGTCATAAATACCTCCCGGCTTATCTCCCCATAATACACCATCGTAATTGGGGTACATCCCCGACGGGAACATCACTGGAAAGTCCACCGGACTAGATATTTGCGACAAGGCAAATATATCATTGGCAGACTTTTCCGGACCACTCCAGTCACGTATAGAAAGAGTAAGTCCCAGCCCGATTTTTGTAGTCGGAGTTGCATTGACATTCAGATTGTTAACGAACTCATAATTATAATAATTGATATTATTATCGTAGGAGAAGTAATCTTTGCTGATAGAACGCAAGTTACCGTCACTATGCCTGAAACTGGCACTCATGAAGTAATCCATTTTTTTACTGCCACCACGGATATTGAAATTGGCGCGTTGCGAGAAAGAGTTCTTCTTAAACATCTCATCATACCAATTCACGTTAGGAAAGATATAAGGATTCTTACCTTCAATAGTTCCCCTGATTTTTTCATCGGTATATAATGTCAGACCTGAATTGGGGCGGGAAGCTCCTTCATTATACATATTCATATAAGTAACGCCATCTGTCATCTCCCCTACATTTGTCAACTGGCTCATCGAAGTTTCCAAACGGAAGTTGATAACCGGTTTATCCAAATCTTTTCCCGACTTAGTCGTTACAATCATCACACCGTTAGCCCCCCTGGTACCATATAGTGCCGTAGCTGTAGCATCTTTCAAAATCGAAAAACTTTCGATAGCTTCCGCATCGATACGATTCAATTCTGATGAAGAAGCTTCTACACCGTCAATCACAATCAATGCACCCGTAGCACCACTGAATGTAGATTTACCACGTATCCAAAAACTTGCTCCGTCAGCTCCCGGCTCTCCGCTTCGCTGTACGGCTATAACACCTGCCATGCGTCCGGCAAATGCAGAGCTCAAACTGGATGAGGGCACTTGAAGTTCCGCAGGCTTTATCTGTTCTACAGAACCTACCATAGAAGCTTTTTTCTGTCCGGCTCCAAAAGCAGTCACAACGACTTCTCCCAACTGAGCCGTAGATTCATACAACTCTACTGAATATACTTTGAGGTTTGTAACTGTTATTTCTTTAGCTTCATAACCTATATACGAGATAGCAAGTATATCCCCTACATTACAATCCAGTTTAAATTCACCGTCAATATTAGTAACAGTTCCTTTACCTTGTCCTTTAACGGCTACCGAACCGCCAATAATCGGTTCCTTGGTATTGCCGTCATAAACTATACCACTCACCGTTATCCGGACTTTCTTTTGTTGTTCGATTTTCAACATTTCATACTCTCCGGCCTTCATAGTTGCTTCTTCAGCATAAGCAGACGTGACATAAAGAAAAAAAGGAAATGTAACTTTAGCCAATTGAAATGCTAATTTTGTTTTTAGTGTCATTTTCTTCATTATTAGTTTTTTTATTAGATTTAGTTAGATAGCTACTTCTTTACAGATGATTGAAGTAACCTCTGTTCAAAGGTGAAAAATTGCGTTATGTCATTCTCATTATCATTTTAAAAGGTTAAACATTCATTTCACTTATCACTTGCAAATGTATTGACATTATTATCAAGCAAAGGGAAGTAAATTACATATTATGATACCTTTTTGTGTAATCTGCAAAATAAATATCCTTTTAACATCAGACTCCGGAATCACATATTTGTTCCCCAAAGTGTCGTATTTATCCAAACTTCAAATGTTAATTGGATTTTATTGCGGAATGAACACAAACAACTCCTTTTTGAATATTTCCCACTTTATATTTTAACCGCTTTCTTTACAAACAGAACAAATCAAGCCCTAACACCATAAAAACAATGACATATACCACCTTATCGGATACTTTGGATTCGAAAACTTACCAGTATCCTCATCAAGAGAATTTCAAACTCTACGTTATGAAAATCAAGGCGAAAATAAACACAAAAACAATTATAAGAACTAGCCGCAATGTGATGAGGCCGAATCTAGCATACCCAAAAAGAAAGACTGCCAATCAAACAATTAACAGTCTTTCTTTTTCTTCATGACTTAATATCAAGTCAATTTATAGTCCTGATTTAAATACCTGCCATTCCTTATGAGAACAAATACCCTACCCCTCCACCTACATGTCTGTTACTGCAGATATTGCCAAATCGAACGGACAGGAATCAAACGGCAGTGTTTGAAACGTCCGGTAAGAATCATCTCATAAAATTACCCGTTATTTGTATTAAAGACAGAAAGTCCTTATTTCTTCTATCATTATTCCAAAGGAGTGAATTCTTTATATTCGCGGGACATATTCATCTCCCCATATTCCCCTCTCCTGTCATAAACCGCAAATTTCTTAGCCGTAAGTTCTTCTATATCCCAATAATGGTCATAACCGAAACAAATCGTATTGGAACTCTGATTGTAGAAAGCCCACCGCCCGTTGACGTTATTCCGGCGTTCTTCCCCGTCTTCATCGGTAACTATCGAGGTGCGCGTATATGTGCCGTCCCTCCTGAATTCATACGTTTCCCGAATTGTCTCGCCATCATCGCCGTTAGCTGTCTTTTGCCCGCCCCATGTAATATCGCATATCAAGGATATGATTTCATTTTCCCCTTCGGTATAATATCCGGTCTTCTCCACACAACCCGTCATCCAGAAACAAATGATAAGAACCGGCAATATGAAAACCTTTCCTCTCATCAATCCAAGAATTTAAAGTTCGCGATATGAGACTCTCCGCCGACTAGGCTCGTCGTCTCAAAAGTACATGCGACAGGAGTTCCCTGATTGATTACCCATTCAAAACAAGGGTTGATATGATAGCCTACGCCGCAAAACAAAACGCTTGCAGTCTCTTTATCACTGCCGTTTCCCATTTCGCAGGTTACAAGAAACGCCCAGCCGGCATTCCGGTACGAATGCGGATTCAACTCTACCGACGTTTCCACATGATTGGTCTCACCCATATAATAATTGTCCTGGTAATCCGCTACGCGAAGCAACGCGACCGTGGAAGAATAGCTACTGTCAGATGTCTTTTTCTTCAACTCAACCGGCGAATCGCTTTTTATCCGATTGACATATATATCGCTCTCCGTTATCATGACAATATAATCTACCCCGTGAGAGGCCGTCAACTGCCTGGACAAATGATTCACCTGGGCAAGGCTCTCCCTAAAAATATCCAGATTCAGAGGATTGACGGAGTTCAGCTCTTCCGCATCCGCATTCGTTATATAGGACAATGCAGAACTGCGTTTGTTCGAATTGATATAATACTCGTATGTAGTTTTATTTATATCTACAAAATTATTCAATGCCGCCGCGTCCTGCTGGTAATTCCGGCTCACGGCAACCGGGACTGTAAGATTATCTTTACAACTTTGAAAAAATAAAGACAATGAGATTATCGCCAAAAATAGAATGTGTTTCATATACCAACCAGTTTAGATATTGTTGCCACTTATTATGGTCTTACAAAGATAGAGTTATAAATAGCAAAAGAGGAGTTCTATAAATTAAAATATTGTAGTACAGTTGTTTATATGGTTCCAA
>NZ_CAUCSQ010000002.1 GCF_958445495.1 uncultured Bacteroides sp.
AGTAGCTCAGTTGATAGAGCATTAGCCTTCCAAGCTGAGGGTCGCGGGTTTGAGTCCCGTCTTCCGCTCTCCAAAGAGAATCTGAGAAATTAGGTTCTCTTTTTTTTATTAGTTCAAACCGCTAAGATTATGAAAGATTCTCCGACACAACCGCATGTGCTCCGTTTGTCCCATCCTCCCATCCCCGTTGTCCGTATCGGAATCATAGGGTTGGGGAACCGGGGGCTGCTCACCTTGCAGCGCTATCTCCAGATTGAGGGGGTAGAGGTTCAGGCTCTCTGTGAAATAAGGGAAGGAAATCTGAACAAAGCCCGGCAAATACTGAAAGAGGCCGGCCGTCCCGAAGCCATCGGTTATACCGGAACGGAAGGATGGAAAAAGATGTGTGAATCGGACGGGATAGATTTAATCTTCATCTGTACCGATTGGTTAATGCATACGCCAATGGCTGTTTACGCAATGGAATGCGGCAAGCACACGGCTATCGAGGTTCCGGCTGCGATGAGTGTGGAAGAATGCTGGCAACTGGTTGACACGGCAGAAAAAACGAGGCGACACTGCATCATGCTGGAGAACTGTTGTTACGACCCTTTTGCATTGATGACTCTCAACATGGCCCGGCAGGGAGTATTCGGAGAAATCATGCATGTGGAGGGGGCATATATCCATGACCTCCGTTCCATGTATTTCGCAGAAGAGAGCGAAGGCGGCTATCATAATCACTGGGGGAAAAGATACAGTATCGAACACACCGGCAACCCTTACCCGACTCACGGACTGGGGCCTGCCTGCCAACTACTGGACATTCATCGCAGCGACCGGATGGAATATCTTGTTTCCATGTCTACACACCAGGCGGGAATGAGTGAATATGCCCGCAGGTTATTCGGCGAACATTCACCGGAGGCCCGGCAAAAATATCAATTGGGAGACGTCAATACCACTTTAATCCGTACAGCCAAAGGCAAGACAATCATGCTTCAATATGACATCACTACCCCGCGCCCTTACAGCCGTCTGCAAACGGTATGCGGCACTCTCGGATTCGCCCAGAAATATCCTGTGCCTTGCATTGCTTTGGAACCTGACGGAGACACTCCGCTTTCCGGAGAAGCGCTGGAAAAAACAATGGCGCGTTACAAACATCCTTTCAGTGCAACCATCGGTGAAGAAGCGCATCGCAAGGGGTTGCCCAACGAAATGAATTATGTAATGGATTACCGCCTCATCCATTGCCTGCGCAACGGACTGCCGCTGGACATGGATGTATATGACGCCGCCGAATGGTCTTGCATCACGGAATTGAGCGAGAAATCCGTCTTGAACAAAAGCATGGCAGTGGAAATTCCGGATTTCACCAGAGGAGCCTGGAAAAAGCGCCCATCCTAAAACTATTTTTCCATACCGGAAGGATAAGGCGGGCTCTTTCGAAACATTCCTTATCCATAAATCAGCGCCCCAATAAAAACATAATATGAAAACATTCTCATCATCAAAGACTAGTTGGCTGTCAAAGGCAGGCTTACTGTACGTTTTTTTACTTTGTACAACCTGTGTCTCAGCAGGTAAAATCATTTCAATTTCTGATTTCGGGCTGAAACCCGACAGCCGCATCAATGCAGTGCCGTTTGTACAAAAAGCGATTAATGCCTGCAAAGAGAATCCGGGAGCTACGCTTGTCTTCCCGAAAGGAAGATATGACTTTTGGGCACAACATGCCATAGAAAGAGATTACTACGAAACAAACACGTATGATGTCAATCCCAAAATCCTTGCCGTATTGCTCGACAGGATGGACAGCCTGACTATCGACGGCAACGGTTCCGAATTTATCATGCACGGACGGATGCAGCCTTTCACTCTGGACCATTGCCGGAACATTACCTTAAAAAATTTCACCGTAGACTGGGAAATTCCCCTGACTGCGCAAGGTACTGTCATCGAATCATCTCCCGATTTTATGGAGATAGAGATTGACACGCATCAATTTCCCTATATCATAGAGAACAGGCAATTGACTTTTGTCGGCGAGGGATGGAAAAGCAGTTTATGGTCAATCATGCAGTTCGACCCCCAAACTCATCTTGTCTTACCCGATACCGGCGACAACTTAGGGTGGCGTTCGTACGACGCGACTGAAATACGCCGCGGACGAGTACGCCTGTCTACCCCGGACAAGGAAGTCAGCAAGTCTTTTCCGGCGCCGGGCACTCTCCTTGTACTGCGCCACAGCACCCGGGACCATGCAGGTGTTTTCATTTTCCACAGTACCGACGTCCAAATGGAGAATTTGAAAATATTCCACACATGCGGATTGGGCATTCTGTCACAATACAGCAAAGACATCACATTCAACGATGTCCATATCATCCCGAACGCCGTCAAGGGGCGTGTATTCAGCGGACACGACGACGGCTTCCATTTTATGGGATGCAGCGGCCTGCTCAAAATCGAGAATTGCAGTTGGAAAGGATTAATGGACGACCCTATCAACATTCACGGCACTTGTTCCCGCATTACGGAGGTCCTCTCTCCCACCCGTATCAAATGCAGATTCATGCAAGACATGAGTGAAGGCATGGAATGGGGACGGCCGGACGAGCTTATCGGATTCATAGAACACAACACGATGCGCACGGCAGCTACCGGAACAATAAACAAATTCGAACCGCTAAACAAAACCGAGTTTATCATCGAATTGTCCGCTCCCCTTCCTGCCGGAATAGAATCCGGCTATGTAATAGAGAATCTGACCTGCACCCCTGATGCGGAAATACGCAATTGCCATTTCGGAAGTTGCCGTGCACGCGGCCTGCTTGTATCCACTCCGGGAAAAGTCATCATAGAAAATTGCATATTCGAATCCAGCGGTTCCGCCATCCTGATTGCCGGAGACGCCAATGCATGGTATGAATCCGGAGCCGTTAAAGACGTATCGATACGCAACAATGATTTCCGCTATCCCTGCAACTCTTCAAACTACCAGTTCTGTGAGGCAGTAATCAGCATTGTCCCGGAAATACCCACACTGGAACAAAAATTCCCTTATCACCGCAACATACGTATCACCGGCAACACCTTCCACCTTTTCGACTACCCGATTCTTTTCGCACGCTCCGTAGACGGACTGGCATTTTCCGGCAATACGCTCATACGTGACACCACCTATCAGCCCTGCCATTACCGGAAAGAAGGAATTACCCTTGAAGCCTGCAAGGCGGTTGTCATCTCGAACAACAAAATTATAGGGAATGTACTGGGAAAAACCGTTAAACTCGAGAAGATGAAGTCCTCAGACATAAAAATAAACGGAAACCCATTTTTCAAGAAAAGCAAATAACTCTTTCTTTTTTCACATCAATCTGACAGGACTAGGAGATAAAAAATCTCTTTTCATCCGTAGATTGAGGGATATCAGGCAATTATCCTTTATAGAAACGGTATCTTATAAGTACAAAGCCATGTTTTAATGATGATAAACTAAAACATAGCTTTGTACTCAAACCAACCTTATCCCAGAAATACGATAAACAAAGGAAGATTGTCCTTAATAAATTTCAAAGCGAGGGTAATCTGCCGTTCCACCGCTTTTTCACTGATTGCGCAACGTTCTGCAATTTCCTTATTGGATAAATGCTCTTCACGGCTCATCCGGAAAATCTGTTGCCTTTTAGGAGGAAGCTGGGCTATTAACTTATCAATATAAATTTTTAAATCGGCGGCATCCAGTTCATCTTCCATATTGTAAGAACTCTCTATCCCCCTCAGGGCCGTCATCCTGAAATTCAATTCATTGAAATACCTGCGGGAATAATTGAATATTATATTCCGGGTAATCATAAAAAGAAGTCCGTCAAAATTCTTTTCGATGTCAATCGTTTCCTTCGTTTCCCAGACCTTGACAAAAACATCCTGGACCACTTCCGAAACTTCGGAAGAAGAAGTTATATAAAGCTGGGCAAAGTTATAAACCTTTAACCAATAACAATCATAGAGTACTGCAAACGCCGCCGCATCCCCCACCTTTATCTTATCTAAAATCAACTTCTCTTCCATTCAGTCTTAATTATACCGCAAAAATAAGGAAACAACCATAAAGTACAACATTTCCAAGCATTTATTTACGAGATACTTCCATTTTAACGAATCACTTGCTTATCATTCTTTAACAGGCTGTTTTTTACCAAGTTCTACAAGAACTACGGCAACTTCCCGATGTTCGCATCTCTCTTTTATTTTCCTCCAAATCTGTTCCTTTATTGTTATATCAACGACATCATTTCCGGATTTATTCCATTGTTTTTTTATTTCTTTACTCACGGAATCCCAGTCAGCAAAGGCTTTTCGCTGCTTTTTCGTCAATCGTCCAGATAACAATTTTTTTATTATTTTTTTCTCCTTCCCTTTATCCATTATCGCTTGTTCTACAGGTTCATAGACTCTTTTAAAACGCCTATATTATAAATACACTTAACACTGTCCTAACCCCACATCCCCGATGAAAAAAATATTTATATTTCTATTAACCGACTGATAATTCAATAGTTACATCATAAAATAAATATGGTATCCTCAAAGTGGAATGAAACATTTTTTATTAAGTTCTTGTAGAACTTAAGCAATATTCCATCGCAGCCTCCATTATTCTCCTGCTTGCCATAGGAGGTTATTGGATAAGCTCAAGAACAGACAAAACAGAAAATGAATACATAAAAGTCATAGCTCCCCAAAGCGTAACGCATATTTTACCGGACAGTACCAAAGTATGGATGGAACCGGGAAGTTCCATCCAATATACAAAAGCATTCAATAAAAACAGGAAGGTCTGGCTGAAAGGCAATTCCCTGTTCGATGTCCGCAAGCATGGAGGCAGTACGTTCCGGGTGTATATCGACCGGGCGTTCATCGACGTAAAAGGCACTAGCTTCCTGGTTAAACAGCATAATTCCGAGAAAAGCGAAATTACCCTGTTTCAAGGCAAAATAGAATTCAACGTGGAACCTACCGGACAAAAGATTGTCATGACCCCCCTGCAGAAAATAGTATATAACCCCGCTGACATCCATACCCGAATAGAAAAGGTTGAAAATATAAAATGGGAAAACGGCAAATACAATTTTACGGATATCCCCTTGGAAAAACTCATTGAGACGATTAACCGGATGTACAATTCACATGTCATCCTGAAAAAGAGCCTTAACCACCAATCGGCATTTACGGGTAACATCCGTTACGACGAACCGCTGGAAGACGTAATCAACAAGATTTGCTTCATTCTGAACCTGGAAAAAGAGGAACACGCAAATGAAATTATTCTAAAACACTAATATTAACTTAATGTCTAATCTAAAATGCAAAAGCATGAGAAAAATTCAAATTTCTGACGCCCGGCGATATCTGAAGTATATCGTATTGGCTTTTCTCTTTTACCCTCTTACGATTCTTGGCGCTCAAGGACATCTTTCGATAAAAGGGCAATCTATCACAATGAAGGAGGCTATCCAGCTTATTGAAAAAAACAGTAACTACACTTTCTTCTACAATGCCGTCGATTTAAAGAACATCCGATTGAAAAACATCAATTGTTCGGGTACGGCAGAGGAAGTATTGAATTATGTACTTTCAAACAGCGGAATAAGCTATATCATTAAAGGGAACGAGGTGATTCTGAAAATAGAGAAAACGGAATCGCTCCAGCAATCGTCTTCCAAGCGTACCATTTCCGGTACTGTAACAGACGGAGTTGACGGCAGTCCGATTATCGGGGCCAATATTTTAATCAAAGGAGAACAGACGGGAGTCATCACTGACTTGGACGGCCATTTCAGCATCCAAATCCCTGCAAACAAACGGATAACGTTAATTGTGACCTATATAGGATATAAAAAACGCGAAGTTCCCGTAGACGATTTGGGAATAATCAACATCAAGATGGAATCCGACAATGAAATGTTGGACGAAGTGGTGGTAGTCGGTTCGGGTACGCAGAAAAAGGTAAGCGTGACCGGAGCCATCACCAGCGTGAAAGGAATGGCGCTGAAATCTCCTTCTTCCTCACTGACGAACTCACTGGCAGGAAAACTGTCCGGCGTGATTGCAACGACCACCAGCGGCGAACCGGGGTCAGCTTCCGAATTCTACATCCGAGGCATCGCCACTTTCGGCGGCCGTGCCACTCCGCTTATCATGCTCGACGACGTGGAAATCTCTACCACCGACCTGAACAGAATACCGCCTGAGACAATCGAAAGTTTCTCTATCCTGAAAGATGCGTCGGCAACAGCCATCTACGGTGCGCGAGGAGCCAACGGCGTAATGCTTATCACCACCAAACGAGGAGAAGAGAACAGTAAAACAAGAATCAACATTACAGTTGAAAATTCATTTGCCATGTCTACGAGATTCCCTCAGTTTGTTGACGGAGCGACGTGGATGGAAATGTATAACGAAGCGCAAGTGACACGAAACCCTACCGCCACAAAGAAATATACACAAGAGCAAATCGACGGAACACGCAGCCACGTAAACCCATACATATATCCGGACGTGAACTGGGAAGACGTGATTTTCAAGGATATGACTATGAACCAACGCGCCAACATCAATATATCGGGAGGCGGTTCCAGAGTGACTTATTACATGAGTTTGAATATCAACCATGACACCGGTTTATTGAATACTCCGAAACTCTATTCGTTCAGGAACAATATCAATAATATGGGATATAACTTCCAGAATAACATCTCCTATAAATTGAGCCCGACGACTAAGATAGAGTTGAATATGAACGCTCAGATTAATGTAGGGAAAGGTCCGAACTTCGAGACCAAAGACTTGTTTGCCATGACTCTAAGCGCCAATCCCATCAATTTCCCGGCCACCTATCCGGCACAACAGGGCGATACGCACGTCCGTTTCGGTAACAGTTATCTAAGCGGGAACACGCTACGTACCAATCCGTACGCTTATATGTCTACATCCTACAAGCAATCGGACGAGAATACGCTTAATACATCACTCAAAATCAACCAGGAACTTAATTTCATCACCAAAGGGTTGAGTGTGAATGCATTGGTAAACTTCAAAAACTGGTCGCGCTCGTCTTTCTACCAACATATAGAGCCGTATTACTACCGGGCAATTCCGGGCAGCTACGACCCTCTCAATCCTGTCGATTATGAACTTGAACGTTTGGGAACCTCCGGTACGGACTATCTGTCGGAAGGATTCAATGCCAAAGAAGGCGACAGGACCATCATGTTGCAGTTCCAGTTGAACTATGCCCGCCAATTCGGGCTTCATAACGTCGGCGGTATGTTGATGTATATGCAGCGCGATTATAAAGTCGGCATGCTTCCCCAACGCAACCAGGGACTTTCCGGACGCTTTACCTATGATTACGGGCAACGTTACCTGTTTGAGTTTAACTTCGGTTATAACGGCACGGAACGTCTGGCACGCGAAAACCGGTTCGAATTCTTCCCGGCGGCATCCATCGGTTGGGTAGTGAGCAACGAAGCTTTTTTCGAAACAATGAAAGATAAGATAGACAATTTTAAGATAAGGGCTTCTTACGGTCTTGTCGGCAGCGACGAAACCGGATTAATCGCCAATTCCCCGCACTTCCTCTACATCGTTCAGGTTACCTTAGGCAGCGTCGGCTTTACCAGCGGTGTCGAAAACAACTTCTATACAGGTTCAGGCCCGTTTGTAGACCAGTACGGCGTAGTAAACGGAGGTTGGGAACGCTCCAAGAAGTTTGACGTCGGAATAGACCTTACCCTGTTCAAAAACTGGCAAGTCACTGCCGACTATTTCAAGGAACGCCGCTATAACATCCTCGTACACCGGGAGGCATGGCCCGAATCTCTGGGATACTACACCGCCAAACCTTGGAAAAATATGGGTGAGGTAGACAACTGGGGATTTGAAGTCAGCAGTTCGTACCATCATCAAATCAATAAAGACCTGTCGGTAGATATCCGTGGCAATTTCACCTATACCCAGAATAAGTATGTGAGCCTGGACGAACCCGTTTATCCGTATGCATGGAAAATCGAAACGGGACATACCATCAATTCCAGGTTCGGTTACATAGCCGAAGGACTGTTCCAAAGCCAGGAAGAGATAGACAACAGCCCGAAACAGGATTTGGGAAGTACGGTAGAACCGGGTGACATCAAATACCGCGATATCAACGGCGACGGCGTAATCAACGAGTATGACCGTTCCCTGATTTCCGAATATAACAACACTCCGCGCATTCAGTACGGTTTCGGAATGAACGTGACCTATAAGAAATTCGACTTCGGAATCTTCTTCAACGGCTCCGCCAAGAGAAACATCATTATTTCGGGAATACACCCGTTCGGTTCCGGCGACGCGAATATTTTCCAGTTCATCGCAGACGACTACTGGACAGAGGCTAACCCGAATCCTTCCGCCCAGTATCCCCGTTTGGGATTGACGGATGCAGATACCGGCAACAACCATCAGGTCAGTACCTACTGGTTGAGAAACGGCAGCTTCCTGCGCTTCAAGACCCTGGAAGTCGGATATAATTTCAAATACGGACGTGTGTATCTCAACGGAGACAATATAGCCGTGTTCAGTCCGTTCAAATATTGGGACCCGGAATTGGAATGGTACAAATACCCCCTGCAACGTACATTCAATATCGGTTTACAACTTAATTTCTAACCTAAAACAACTGATAATATGAAACTTTTTAGAAACATAAAACTATATGTATCCCTATTCATAATGGCATTAAGCTGTTTTGCGGCTTCCTGCGATTTTCTGGAGGTAGTACCGACCGAAAAGCCAACCTTGCCGGATGCCACGAAAGACTACAACTCTACATTGGGATTTCTTTATTCATGCTACGCCGGGATACAGAATCCCGTCTATTTCGCCAATGCGGAAGGGTCGGCAGACGAATTCGCCATTCCCGAATTATGGGGATACGCATGCCAGAACGTAGGTTACGGACTTTATACCCCTCACAATCTTCTCGACCACAGATGGGGAAACTATTACCGGTTTATCGGACAGTGCCATCTTTTCCTCCAGGAACTGCAAAATGCCCAAGGAGTGACGGAGAGCGATAAAACCAGATGGATAGCCGAGGCCAAATTCCTGATAGCCTACTATCATTTTGAAGTTCTGCGTTTTTACGGTCCCTGTCCCATTACGGATTCATACATAGCAATGGATACGCCCAACAATGAATATAACGGGCGTTCCCATTACGACTATGTCACCAACTGGATTGTCGACCTTCTGGACGAAGCCGCCAATGACCTTCCCACCACTGAAATAAAAGACAGCGAATGGGGAAGAGCAACCGTAGCCATAGCCAAAGCCGTCAAAGCCAGAGTCTTGCTTTATGCCGCTTCTCCGTTGTGGAACGGTGAATTTCCATACCCTGACTGGACAAACAAAGTGGAAACTCCGGGATACGGAAAAGAACTGGTCAGCACAACATACGACAAATCAAAATGGGAACGGGCGTTAACGGCATGCAACCAAGCGATTGAAGCTGCGGAAAACGAAGGATTCGCCCTTTATAAAGATGAAACGTTATATACCAAATCCAATATATCCCTGCCCTACATTCCGGGCATGTCTGACAATGAGGAATATGACGATTTCAAAAAGAAGGTGCTTCTGATGAGATATGTTTTGACAGCCAGGCCGACGGAAGGCAACAAGGAATTCGTCTGGGGACTGAATACCGGCGACGACAGCATGATAATCCACTCTCTTCCCACCCGGATTCTCCAGCAGTCCGACGGTAACTGGTACAGCGGATACAGCGGGATAGCTCCTACCCTGAACTCCGCCGAGTATTTCTATACTGCCAACGGAAAAACTCCGGACACGGACGACGACTTCACCCGTGAAGAAGACTGGTTCACCAGCGGCAACCTGACCGGCAGGGAAGACATTATCAAACTGCACATCAGACGTGAACCCCGCTTCTATGCATGGTTTGCCTTTGACGGCGGCGATTACGGCTCAAAAATCAAAGACGGGCAACCGCTAAAAATGCAACTGCGGAACGACCAGTTGCAAGGGCTCAACCCCGGACTGTTCAACCGCGACCACTGTTCGACAGGCTATATGTCGCAGAAATACCTCCGTCCGGAAGCCATAGTCAATGCATCGGGCAGTTTCAGCTCCGGCGGAAATCCGCCCAGACCGTTGATAAGAATGGCTGAGCTATACCTGAATCTGGCTGAATGCCAGGCATCTTTAGGACAGAAAGAAGCAATATCGACCCTGAACATCATCCGCGACCGCGCCGGAGTTCCGGACTTGGCGGAAAGTGACATTACCCCGGAAAAGCCATTGATTGAATGGGTAAGAAACGAACGTTTCATCGAATTATGGGGCGAAGGACACCGGTATTTCGACGTTCGCCGTTGGGTGCAAGGTCCGAAATATTTTGCGGCAGGAAAGCGGAAGGCACTGAATGCGGAAGAAAAACAGAACCCGACTTTTGAAGAATATAACAAACCTGTCCAGTTGGCAAGGTCTTATGTTTGGGAATCCCGCATGTACCTGGCTCCGATTTTCTACAACGAGTCATACAAAAACCCGCAAATGGTTCAAGCGCCCGGTTATTAACTCTAAATCATTTATGATATGAAAAAGATATATTTAACATCCTTACTGTTCGGACTCCTGTTAGCCAACATGTCCTGTGAAGACATAGATAAAAATGAAATCTACCAGCAGGAGTTTCACAAGATTCTATATTTAAAGACGACGGGTGTCATAGACATGACACTTTATAAGACCGGAGAAGATACGGAATACAGTTTCTCTATCATCAAGGGGGGCGCATTCCCCGAACTTACGGCCGATGTTTCCCTGAAACCGATGAGCGCCGAAGAACTGGAAGAGTATTGCACGCCGAGAGGACTGAATTTGGAACGTCTTCCGGAAAGCTGTTACACCCTTTCCGAAAGCGACATCCATTTCGGGACAGAAGACATGTATAAAATCATCAACATGTCGATGCACACTACCGAAATAGACAAAATGCCGGCAAGCAACTCCGATTACGTCATTCCGATTATGTTGAAAAGCGATAACGATTCCATCAATTCTACGTTGAATGTGTTGATTATCAAACCTAAAGTAGTTGTTCCGGCAGTAGCCTTCACAGAAAAGGGAGTGGTAACCCAATATTGTCCGGCAGGAGAAACCACCGTCGAAATACCGTTACAGTTACAGATAGAAAACAAATGGGATTTCACCTGCCAAGTGGAAGCCTTACCGACAGCCAGCGGCCATGAAGTTCTGGAGAAAGGCTACACACTGGTAAACGGCGGTATCGTAAATTTCACCAAAGGCAGCAACACCGCAACGTTAAAGGTCAACATCAACAGGACCGAAGCCGGACTGACCGAAGTCAGTATGGACGCGCCGGTCATTCCCCTACGTCTAAAGTCCATCAGCATACCGACTTTCGATGTGGATGACAATGAGATATTGCTGGAAGTATCCGACAAATATCCGTTGACGACCGACATGTTGTACACCAATGCACAAGAACCCAGCGAAGGACCGATAGCCAACCTCCTTGACGGAAGCATAGCTACTTTCTTCCATAGTGCATGGAGCATCGACATCGGAGAAAAACATTATGTACAGGTAAATCTGCCCCAACCGTTGAACGATTTCATCTTCTCTTACACCAACAGGTCGTCGAACGGCAATGCGGCATTGGCATATTTCAACGTAAGCGTGAGTGCGAACGGTACGGACTTCACATCGTTGAAAGACTTTGCCTGGGATACGGACGAATTACCGGGCACGGCGGCAGGAGTGTACAACTCCCCGAAACAGACGCCTTCAACCCCTGTCAAAAGTATCCGGTTCACCTGCAAAAGCAGTTGGCAGGGAGAAGCATACTTCGTATGGAGCGAATTTAGCTTATACGGTTTCTGACAATCCGATTATTTAATTTGCAAACGGTGGTGATAGACAGCCACCGTTTGCTTTTCATAAAAACCCAAAGCCATGAAAGCAAAAGATATAATCACACAGATTTTGCTCTGTTTCATTACATTCCCCCTTGCAGCCTCTTGCAAAGACGATACCAAAGATATCGAATCTTTCTTCGAGATAGCATCTGCGGAATTGTCCAAAGAAATAGACAAAAGCGCCGCGACTCTCACGATTCCGGTCAAAACCTCTCTTGAACAATCCGCATGGAATGCAGAGTCTACGGAGAAATGGGCAAGAGTCAGAAAGAGCATAACAGCGGGAGACGGAGAGTCTGCCATTACCGTCACAGTGGATGAAAACACGGGTGAGGAAGCGCGTTCCGCCCAAATCAAGGTCACCTCAAGCATCCGGAATTACGTAATCACGCTCAAGCAGTATGGCGCCAACGACGTTGTGATAGGTGAAGACATTCAAATAAAACCGTACGGTGGCAAAGCCAGCGAATACCAACCGGGATACAATATAGATAAATCCTACGATGACAAATTTACGGAAGGCTCGTCCGAATCGCATTACCACAGCCCATGGAACAATACCTCTTTTCCGGTCACATTGGAATATTATTTCAGAGGAGACACCGAAATCGATTACTTCATTTACTACACCCGTTCAGGAAACGGGAACTTCGGCGAGATAGAAGTCTATACATCCACAGAACCGGGCAGAAGCAATTATACCCTGCAAGGCAGTTATGATTTCAAAATGAAAAATGACCCCAGCAAGGTTTCTTTCAAAGAAGGGATAAAGGTTACAGGAGTTAAATTCGTCGTAAAAAGCGGAGCCGGAGGTTTTGCCAGTTGCGACGAGATGCAGTTCTTCCAGAAGAATACCGACAAGAGTCTGGAAGCCAAGCTGCTGACCGTATTCAAAGATATCACCTGCACGGAGCTGAAATCCGGCATTACGGACGAAGAGATAAACGAACTGCCCAGCAATTATTTCATCCGTATAGCCCAAGCATTGAAAAACAACACCTATGACGAATGGGAAAAAGAGTTCCGGATACGTAGCTATGAAGCCTACAGCGACATTGACGAATGGGCGGAAAAACTGATGACTAAGCATTACAGTAATTTGGACAACCTGACCGGTATCGCCGTAAACAAAGAAGATGAAGTTATCGTCCTGGTCGGCGAGACTCATGGAAATGAAATCTCCCTGCAATGTGTCGGAGAAGAGCAAACCGGTTTCGGCGAAGAACAAGTCTATGTGCAGACGGCGGCGTCCGGCGATGTCTACTATCTGGAACCCGGCGTCAACAAGATTAAAATACGCAATAAAGGACAATTGTTCGTCATGTACAACCATGACCTTACTTCCAGCCCGGCTCCTATTAAGATACATATTCCCCTGGGAAGCGGTACGGTTACCGGCTTCTTCGATTTGAAGGAACACAAAACGGATGCCAAATACGCTGAATTGCTGTCTAAAGCCACCGACAAATATTTCGGAGTGCGCGGAGACAAAATCATCTTTTATTTTCACCGCACCAAGCTACGCGAATTTGTAAAAGACGAAATACTGTCGGCAATCAATCTGTGGGATAACATTATCGGCTGGGAACAGGAATTGATGGGAATCGAAGATGTACGTCCCGACCTGGTTAACAACCATTTGTTCGCCATCTCTCCCGAAGGTTCATACATGTGGGCGTCTGATTATCGCATCGCATTCATATATACCTACTTAGACAATATCCTGTTGTACGATAACGTGATGAAGGCCAAAGACAATGCATGGGGACCCGCACATGAAATCGGGCATATTCACCAATCGGCAATTGACTGGCCCAGTTCTACCGAATCTTCCAATAACTTGTTTTCCAACTATATCTTATACAAACTGGGCAAGTACTGTTCGCGCGGAACGGAACTCAACCTTCCCGGAGCAGCGGACAACCGCATCACCAACGCCGACGGGAATATCACCAAAATGACTCTTTCGGAAGCCCATTGCGTATTAAACCGCCCCTGGTTTAACTTCGGCGACGGCCACCAGAATGAAAATACCGAACTACACATGCGCATGAACTGGCAATTGTGGAATTATTACCACCGTTGCGGGCATAAGACGGATTTCTGGCAAAGGTTGTTCAAATTGATGAGGGACAACCGGACAACATCCGACAATCCAGGAGTGAAACAACTTTTATTCGCACGCATGGCAAGCGAAGCCGCCCAGGAAGATTTGACGGAATTTTTCGATATGTGGGGGTTCTTCGTGCCGGTGGACGCAAATATAGAACAATACGGCAACTATCATTATCTGGTAACGGACGCAATGATAAACGAAACCAAAACGACGATGGGAAAATATCCGAAGGCTAAACCGTTCTATTACCTGGAAGACAGGAAGGCGGGAGATACCGGATTGGATACCACTCCCCCGGAGGTCGGTTACTATACGCAATTCCAGAATATCCGGCCCATAACCAAAAATATCAAAGGACGCATCAACGGACGGGAAGTGACGGTGACGGATGGAGATGAAGCTGTGGCTTTCGAACTCAGAGAGAAAAACGAAACCGGGAAACTGCTTTATTTTTCAACTTTCGCCAAGTTCGAGGTTCCTTCGTCGATAACGCTCACATACGCCAAGCTGTATGCTGTACAGGCTGACGGGAAACGGGTTCCGTTATCCGAATAACCAGGTCTCATTCCGGATTATTGCCCGGTACATGAAGGGTGTAAAATGTTAAGCTATCATAAAAAGATTCTATAATTTTAGGTTAGCGTTTTTAAACACCTGTCATTTATATGAATCATGTGAGTATAATAAATTTCGCTCCGGTACTTAATAAATATTAAAAAGGATATCGTATAATAGGGTAAACATCTCTTATGTGTGTATTTATTTTGTGCCGGCGTCACAACGCAAACGCATCCAGATAAAAAAGGGTAGAAGAAAGAGGTATCTCTTTTTTCTACCCAAAATAAAAATTTATTGTAAAATAATTCATGATAAATAGGATAAATTGAGTAATTAATTACTAGTTTTGACGACTGAATGAAAAACAACAAATAACCCCTATTAAAAACATTAAAATATGATGAAAAAGCTATTCACAGCCGCAGCTATCGGTCTTGTCCTGTTAACCTGGCATACCAGTTGCACCCAACAGCCAAAAGTTCAAACCGCTTTTGAGCCTATCAAAGTAGAAACTCCTGCCCGTCCCGCCGGACAAGAAGACGTTATCCAACTTGTCGCACCCAAAATCGATACCGTACGTGTAGGTTTTATCGGACTGGGAATGCGCGGTCCCGGAGCCGTGGCACGCTGGACACATATTCCGGGTACTAAAATAGTAGCCTTGTGTGACTTGTTGCCCGAACGTGTGGAAAAATCGCAAGAGATTCTGAAAAACGCCGGACTGCCTGAGGCAGCTTCGTACAGCGGCTCGGAAGACGCATGGAAACAACTTTGCGAACGGAACGATATCGACCTTGTATATATAGCAACCGACTGGAAACATCATGCAGAAATGGGTGTCTACGCAATGGAACACGGCAAACACGTAGCCATTGAAGTCCCGGCAGCCATGAATCTGGATGAAATCTGGCAACTAATCAACACTTCTGAGAAAACCCGCAAGCATTGTATGCAGTTGGAAAACTGTGTATATGACTTCTTCGAACTGACTTCCCTGAACATGGCGCAACAAGGCGTCTTCGGAGAAGTGCTCCACGTAGAAGGCTCTTATATACACAACCTGGAAGATTTCTGGCCCGAATACTGGAACAACTGGAGAATGGATTACAACCAGAAACACCGTGGAGACGTATATGCCACCCACGGCATGGGCCCCGCCTGCCAAGTGCTTAACATCCATCGCGGCGACCGCATGAAAACGCTGGTATCAATGGATACGAAAGCTGTCAACGGCCCGGCTTACATCAAAAAGCAGACGGGCGAAGAGGTGACGGATTTCCAGAACGGCGACCAGACCTCAACGTTAATCCGCACGGAAAACGGAAAAACCATGTTAATCCAGCACAATGTAATGACGCCCCGCCCGTACAGCCGCATGTACCAGATAGTGGGAGCCGACGGTTATGCCAGCAAGTACCCGATTGAGGAATACTGCCTGAGACCGTCGCAAGTGGACTCCAAAGATGTCCCCAACCACGAAAACCTGAACGCGCACGGCTCCGTACCCGCAGAAGTCAGAAAAGCCTTGATGGACAAATACAAACATCCGATTCATAAGGAACTGGAAGAAACAGCCAAAAAAGTGGGCGGTCACGGCGGCATGGACTTTATCATGGACTATCGCCTGGCATATTGCCTGCAGAACGGCCTGCCATTGGACATGGACGTTTATGACCTGGCGGAATGGTGCTGTATGGCTGAGCTTACCCGCCTTTCCATCGAAAACAATTCGGCTCCGGTGGAAGTGCCTGATTTCACCCGCGGCGGATGGAATAAAGTAAAAGGCTATCATCACGCTTTCGCAAAATAAAAAAGTAGTATCTTTGCCAGCACGAATATTATGAATGAATCCGGCTTCTCCCCCAAAGCCGGATTATTCATGGGTTCGTGTTTTAATATTTCAGATATTATCATAATCACATTTATGAAAACAGCTATTCCAAAACTTTCCAGGCAGGGTGTTATCCGCGAGGCCAGAGATTACGTAATGATTGCAGTGGGCATGATTTTATACGGTATAGGGTGGACGGTCTTTTTACTTCCCAACGACATCACCACCGGAGGAGTACCGGGCATCGCATCCATCGTATATTGGGCCACCGGTTTTCCCGTACAATATACGTACTTCGCAATCAACCTGTTACTGTTACTGCTGGCCCTTAAACTGCTGGGATTAAAGTTCTGCATCAAAACGATTTTCGGAGTGTTCACCCTGACTTTCTTCTTGTCCGTCATCCAGAAAATAGCGACGGGAATCAATCTTCTGCACGACCAGCCATTTATGGCGTGTGTCATCGGCGCATCGTTCTGCGGAGGCGGAATAGGCGTTGCTTTCTCCGCCAACGGAAGCACAGGAGGCACGGATATCATTGCAGCCATCATCAACAAATACAGGGATATCACATTAGGAAGAGTCATGCTGATTTGCGACATGATTATTATCACTTCCAGTTATTTTGTCTTAAAAGACTGGGAAAAAGTAGTATATGGATTCGCAACTCTATATATTTGCAGTTTCGTACTCGACCAGGTAGTGAATAGCGCCCGCCAGTCCGTACAGTTCTTCATCATATCAAACAAATACGAAGAAATAGGACGGCACATCAACGAATATCCGCACCGGGGAGTCACCCTCATCAACGCGACCGGATTTTATACGGGACGGGAAGTGAAGATGATGTTCGTATTAGCCAAGAAAAGGGAATCTCCCATCATCTTCCGGCTGATAAAAGACATCGACCCGAACGCTTTTGTTTCGCAAAGTGCGGTAATCGGAGTTTATGGAGAAGGATTCGATCATATCAAAATAAAATAAAGAAAAACCAAATCTGAAAAACATGAAACATCGACTAACCCCCTTATTATTAACTAACATCATCACGGGAATGTTTTCCCTGATGCCGGTAAACGGCATAGCCGGGGAAACGCCTGTAAAGCCTTATTGGCAAGATGTTCAGGTAGTGGCAGTGAACAAAGAGTACCCCCGGACTTCCTTTATGACGTATGACGACCGCACGGACGCCCTTTCCGGGAAGTTTGAAAAGAGCAAGTATTACCAGTTGCTGAACGGCACATGGAAATTCTTTTTTACAGACAGCTATAAGAAACTTCCGGAAAACATTACGGACCCCTCTGTCAGCACCGCTTCCTGGGACGATATCAAAGTTCCCGGAAACTGGGAAGTACAAGGATACGGAGTGGCTATCTACACCAACCACGGTTATGAATTCAAACCGCGCAACCCGACTCCCCCGGCTCTTCCGGAAGACAACCCCGTAGGAGTGTACCGCCGGGACATAACCATTCCGGCAGAATGGGACGGAAGGGATATCTACCTGCATCTGGCAGGTGCAAAATCCGGTGTCTACGTATATATCAACGGACAGGAAGTAGGATACAGCGAGGATTCCAAGAATCCGGCAGAGTTCTTAATCAATCGATATGTGAAACCGGGCAAGAACGTGCTTACCCTGAAAATCTTCCGTTGGAGCACAGGCTCTTATCTGGAATGCCAGGATTTCTGGCGCATCAGCGGCATTGAACGCGATGTTTATTTATATTCGCAACCCAAGGCGGCACTCAAAGACTTCCGGGTAAAATCTACTCTGGACGACAGCTATAAGAACGGTATCTTCGGGCTGAATACGGATTTGAGAAACCACCGGAAAGAGGCGGTCAACCTCACACTGGCCTATGAACTGCTGGACTCCCAAGGAAAAACAGTAGCCGGAGAGGAGAAAACCGCTTATATTCCTTCCGGGGAAGTCCGCACGCTTTCCTTCGACAAAGAACTGGCGGATGTCAAAACATGGACATCGGAACACCCGAACCTGTATAAACTGCTGATGACGGTAAAAGAAAACGGAAAAGTCAATGAGGTTGTTCCGTTCAACGTAGGATTCCGCCGAATTGAAATCAAACCCATCGAACAAAAAGCGGCGAACGGCAAACCTTATGTATGCCTGTTCATCAACGGGCAACCGCTGAAACTGAAAGGCGTGAATATCCATGAACACGACCCCAGGACAGGACATTATGTGACGGAGGAAACGATGCGCCGCGATTTCGAGCTCATGAAACGCAACAACCTGAACACCGTACGCCTTTGCCACTATCCGCAAGACCGCCGCTTTTATGAACTTTGCGACGAATACGGCCTGTATGTCTACGACGAAGCCAATATCGAAAGCCACGGCATGTATTACGACCTCCGAAAAGGCGGAACCCTGGGCAACAACCCGGAATGGTTGAAACCTCACCTGGACCGTACCATCAACATGTTTGAACGCAACAAGAATTATCCCAGCGTCACTTTCTGGTCATTGGGCAACGAAGCCGGCAACGGATACAACTTCTATCAGACTTACTTATGGGTGAAAGAAGCGGACAAGGCCCTTATGAACCGTCCCGTCAACTACGAACGTGCGCAATGGGAATGGAATTCGGACATGTACGTACCTCAGTATCCCGGTGCAAAGTGGTTGGAAACCATCGGCAGAAACGGCAGCGACCGTCCGATTGCACCTTCCGAATACGCACATGCGATGGGAAACTCGACAGGCAACCTGTGGGGACAATGGCAGGCAATCTACAAATACCCGAATCTCCAGGGAGGCTATATCTGGGACTGGGTAGACCAGGGCATTCTCAAGAAAGATAAGGACGGAAAAGAGTACTGGGCTTACGGAGGCGATTTCGGAGTAAACGCGCCGAGCGACGGCAACTTCCTTTGCAACGGCCTTGTCAACCCTGACCGCAGCCCGCATCCGGCTATGGCGGAAGTGAAATACGTTCACCAGAACGTAGGTTTCGAAGCTGTCGACGCCGCTTCCGGCAAATTCAGAATAACCAACCGTTTTTATTTTACCAACCTGAAAAAATACCGTATCCACTATAATGTGCTTGCAAACGGAAAAACCGTAAGAAGCGGAAAGGTTTCGCTTGACATAGCTCCTCAGGCATCCGAAGAAATCACAGTGCCGGTAAACGGGTTGAAAGCCCAGGCGGGCACGGAATATTTCGTCAATTTCAGCGTAATGACCGTAGAACCGGAACCGCTGATTCCGGCGGGATATGAAATTGCCTACGACCAGTTCCGGCTTCCTGTCACGGCTTCAAGAAATGCTTATAAAGCCAACGGCCCCGCATTGAAAACTTCCGCCCAGGGAGATGAATATACCGTCTCCTCTTCGAAAGTAAACTTCGTATTCAACAAGAAGAGCGGCCTGGTTACTTCCTACAAAGTGGACGGAACCGAGTATTTCAAGGACGGATTCGGCATCCAGCCTAATTTCTGGCGGGCTCCAAACGACAATGATTACGGAAACGGCGCTCCCAAACGCCTGCAAGTCTGGAAACAGTCGAGCAAAGACTTTAAAGTAACGGATGTCAAGATGTCCGAAGAAGACAAGACCGTTTCGCTGAAGGCCACCTACCTGCTGGCAGCCGGCAACCTGTACATCATCACTTACAAGATTTATCCGAGTGGTGTCGTAAACGTCGATGCTACGTTCACTTCCACGGATATGAAGGCTGCCCGGACCGAAGTTTCCGAAGCTACCCGCATGGCAACCTTCACCCCCGGCAACGACGCCGCACGCAAAGCTGCTTCCGGTCTGGAAGTTCCCCGTATCGGAGTACGTTTCCGCCTGCCTGCCCAAATGAACAATGTCCGTTATTTCGGCCGCGGTCCTGAAGAGAACTACATCGACCGCAACCACGGAACGCTGGTAGGCGTATATCAGACAACGGCGGACAAGATGTACTTCAACTACGTACGTCCTCAGGAAAACGGCCACCGGACAGATACCCGCTGGGTTGCCTTATCTCCTGAAAAAGGAAACGGCCTGGTTATCGTGGCGGACAGCCTGTTAGGATTTAACGCCCTGCGCAACTCCGTCGAGGATTTCGATTCCGAAGAGGCTCTCCCCCATCCTTACCAGTGGAGCAACTTTACACCGGAAGAGGTCGCCAAACATGACGAGAACGCCGCACGCAACGTCTTGCGGAGAATGCATCATGTCAACGACATCGTTCCGAGAGACTTCGTCGAGGTCTGTGTAGATATGAAGCAGCAGGGAGTAGGCGGATACGACAGTTGGGGTTCACGCCCGGAACCGATTTACCAGATTCCCGCCAACCGCGAATACAACTGGGGCTTTACGCTAGTACCCGTCCGTTCGGCAAACCAGGCAGACAATGCCGCCAGATACGTCTATTAATAACCTTAGTATAAATTTTTAAAGAAAAAACCCATGAAAGATTTATCCAGCATCGTAGCTAAGTTCAAAATCCAAGGTAATGTAGAGGAAATCAAACCGTTAGGCGCGGGACTGATTAACGACACCTATAAAGTGAACACCAAAGAGGCGGACGCTCCCGACTACGTTTTACAACGTATCAACCATGCTATCTTCCAGAATGTGGAAATGCTCCAATCCAATATTGCAGCCGTCACAAGACATATCCGCAGAAAACTGACCGAAAACGGCGAATCGGATATCGACCGTAAAGTATTGACTTTCCTTGAAACGGAAGAAGGGAAGACATATTGGTTTGACGGTGAAAGCTATTGGCGTGTCATGGTATTCATTCCCCGTGCCAAAACTTACGAAACCGTAAATCCGGAGTATTCCAACTATGCCGGACAGGCTTTCGGTAATTTCCAGGCCATGCTGGCGGATATCCCCGAAACCCTGGGCGAGACGATTCCGGACTTCCACAATATGGAGTTCCGCCTCAAACAGTTGCGTGACGCAGTTGCGGCAAACGCTGCCGGACGGGTAACGGAAGTACAATATTATCTGGATGAAATAGAAAAACGCGCGGACGAAATGTGCAAGGCCGAACGCCTGCACCGGGAAGGCAAACTCCCCAAACGTGTATGCCACTGCGATACCAAAGTCAACAACATGATGTTTGACGAAGACGGCAAAGTGCTTTGTGTCATCGACCTCGATACGGTAATGCCGAGTTTCATCTTCTCTGATTACGGCGACTTTCTCCGTACCGGCGCAAATACCGGAGACGAAGACGATAAAGACCTTGACCGCGTGAACTTCAATATGGAAATATTCAAGGCATTCACCAAAGGGTATCTGGAAGGCGCCAGTTCTTTCCTGACACCGGTTGAAATAGAAAATCTCCCGTATGCCGCCGCTTTGTTCCCTTATATGCAATGCGTACGCTTCCTGGCGGACTATATCAACGGAGATACCTATTACAAGATTAAATATCCGGAACACAACCTGGTCCGTACAAAGGCACAGTTCAAGCTCCTGCAGAGCGTGGAAGAACACACTCCCGAAATGGTGGCATTCATCAACGAATGCTTAAAGAAATAAGGAGGGAAAATCAGGAATGGAGGATTTACCTGGTAAAAACTCCATTCTTCCAATGATACACAATCGGACGGCGGAGAAACGGTTTCAGTTTTTCCGCCGTTTCTTTTGACATATAATCGGGAGTAGCCAACGTAAGGGTCAGCTCCGTATTCTCTTTATTAAAATCCGCTTTCATCAACAGCATATCCGCCGAACGGCGGGCCTCGCCGAAGGCATAGACATCCGCCGAATCCGGCACATTCAGGAAATCGTCCAATACCGGCAACGTTATGAAACCGGAACCCGCAAGAGGTTTCCAGTCCGTGGTATAAAACTCGATGCGGCTGTCACAGGCCGGAGCGCATGCGGTAGAAACCGTACAGATAACGCGGGCGGTATCGTTCAACGCCAGCACTTTCATTTGCCATGTAGTCTGCGGGGACATCTGCATGCGGATATAATCCTTACCCAGCTCTGTCATCTCCGACTTTTTGCCAAAACGATTCTCCACCTGCGCCCGCATCTTGCTCTCCAGAAAGTCAATGCAATCTTCCCGGTTCACTTTGGTAAGCAAAGGACTCAACGAATCCGGCAGATTTACAAACAAGACTTTAGCCTCCTGGGCTTGGACGGAAGCCGAAAAAAACACTCCTGCAATCCCGAAGAATATGACCGGAACAAACTTATTTATCTTCATATTATTGTCATTATACCCTGCAACAGCCGTTACAGAAAACATTCTTTTTAGTTTTTAGTCCCCAAATATAGAAATATCATTCCGATTAACACCAAGATAAGGTCGATAGCCTTACTTTTTAAATTCTTTTCACGGAAGAACAAAGCCCCGAAAATGAACGATACAATCACGCTTCCCCGGCGAACCATCGAAACGATGGAAATCATGGAATCGTCATAACTCAAGGCATAGAAATAAACAAAGTCCGCCGCCGAAAGAAATACGGAAATCAGAATAATCGTCCAGTCCCAACGGAAGGGAGTCGTCATTTTCCTCTTAGGCCACCAGAGCAGCAACAGGATAGGGCACATGATAAAGACCTGGTAGACATTGTACCAGGACTGCACCAGCATCGGGTTCAACTGCTTCATCAGATATTTGTCATACAACCCGCTGACAGCTCCCATGACGGCAGCCAGAACGATAAAGAAAATCCATTTGTCATGCTTGAAATCAATTCCTTCTTTCTTTCCCGAACGGCTCAACATGAAAAAGGAAGCGACCGCCAGCACCACACCAATCCACTGGTAAAGGTTCAACCGCTCGCCAAACACCAGCATGGCTCCCACAAGCACCATCACCGGACGGGTAGCATTGATGGGCCCCACAATCGTAATGGGCAAATGCTTCATCCCGAAATAACCGAAAATCCAGGAAGACAAGACAATAAAAGATTTGACTACGATATACTTATGCTGCTCCCATCCCGCAAGAGGGACATTGAATACCGTCCCCTCCAGGACACCGGTCCCGAATGCGGACAACAGAATGAAAGGAAGAAATATCAGGCTTGAGAAAAGGGTGTTTAAAAACAAAACCGGAAGTACTGCATTATCCTTCAGCGACTGTTTCTTGAATACATCATAAAATCCCAGCAAAGTAGCCGAGAGGAAAGCTAATAATAACCACATGAGACGATTTACAATTTACGATTTATTGTTTTACACTATGCTGCCACACACAAATTCCAAATGCTGTCATATACGAGTTCCATCGAATGCCGTTTGTTCTCCTTCCGTTTCAAACACGCTTTCCGGATACTCCACATCCACCAGGAAAAGGGCATTTCCGGGAACCGACGTACCTGCCTTGCAACGGTCTTTCTGTTCTATCACTTTACGGAATCCTTCTACGGAAAGCTTGCCCCGCCCCACTTCAATCAGCGTACCGACTATAGCGCGCACCATATTTCTCAGAAAACGGTCGGCACGGATGGTAAATACCCACGTGGCATCATCCTCACGGCTCCATCCGGCATGGGTGACATGGCAGATATTCGTCTTCACATCCGTATGCAGTTTGCTGAAACTCGTAAAGTCCGTATATTCCAAAAGAGTCTGTGCCGCCTCATTCATACGCCCATAATCCAACGGACTGTAAATCCGGCAGCGGTATTGCCTGTTGAAAGGATACTTGGCCGTTGTCACATAATATTTGTAAGTCCTGGCTGTCGCATCAAAACGCGCATGCGCATCCGGCCGGACACGGCAAACGCGATAGACGGAAATGTCCGGAGGTAACAGCCGGTTCAGCTTTTCAGCAACGGAAACCGTATCTATCAACTCCTCATAATCAAAATGGGCCACCATCAAAGAGGCATGCACCCCTGCATCCGTCCGTCCGGCTCCCACCACTTCTATCTCACGACGCAAAAAAGTAGCCAGCGCTTTCATCAGGCACTCCTGCACACTAATCCCGTTAGGCTGAATCTGCCAGCCGTGGTAATTGCTTCCGTCGTAAGCCAAATAAATAAAATACCTTTGCACGCCAATTCCTCTTTTTAGGGTTTAACGCCGCAAAAGTACTCATTTTCTTTTGCATAATCCGCACAAACCCGTATATTTGGAAAACAATACTTATGATTCATCAATAACACCCAATTATGAGTAATACTATCTTTCTCATTATCGCCCTCGTAACAACGGGCGTATTCGCGGTTCAGTTTATCTTATCTATTTTCTTCGGAGAC
The DNA here is from genome assembly GCF_958445495.1 of uncultured Bacteroides sp. Classification (GTDB taxonomy): domain Bacteria; phylum Bacteroidota; class Bacteroidia; order Bacteroidales; family Bacteroidaceae; genus Bacteroides. The sequence continues at coordinate 24,698 of NZ_CAUCSQ010000002.1, forward strand.
TTGGATGCAGACGCAGACACGGACGCAGACATCAGCAGCATAGTTTCCTTCAAAGGGCTCACCCATTTCGGAATCGGATTCGGCTGGTACATGTATCTCGCCGGCGATACGGCCATACAAAGCTACCTCATCGCCATTCTGACAGGCCTTTTCTTCGTATTCGCGGTATGGTTTCTGTACAAGAAGGCTTATCGGTTGCAGCAGGTGAACCGTTCCGAACGGACAGAACAACTTGTCGGCCGCGAGTGTACCGTCTATTTCAAACAGGACGGCGACAGGTACACCGTACAGACAAGCCGGAACGGGGCCATGCGTGAAGTAGACGTTGTTTCCGAATCGGGAAAGACATACCGTACCGGAGACAAGGCCGTCATCACCAGGTATGAAGGCGGAGTCCTGTATATTCAATAACTATTTAAAATACACAATCCTATGACACAAGAAATTCTGATTATGGCCGCTATACTCGTAGCGGTTATCTTACTCACTTTTATCGGTATCCTCTCCCGTTACCGCAAGTGCAAGAGCGACGAGGTGCTCGTCGTGTACGGTAAGACGGGAGGAGACAAGAAATCCGCCAAACTTTATCACGGCGGGGCCGCCTTCGTATGGCCGATTATACAAGGATATGAATTCCTGTCAATGAAACCGATGCAAATCGACTGCAAACTGACAGGCGCCTTGTCTGCGCAGAACATCCGCGTGGACGTGCCGACCACCATCACCGTAGCCATCAGTACCGACCCGGAAGTTATGCAAAACGCCGCCGAACGCATGCTCGGACTGACTATAGATGACAAACAGAACCTCATTACGGATGTGGTTTACGGCCAGATGCGTCTGGTGATTGCCGACATGACGATTGAAGAATTGAACTCCGACCGTGACAAATTCCTTTCAAAAGTAAAGGACAACATCGATACGGAACTCCGCAAGTTCGGTTTGTACTTGATGAACATCAACATCAGTGACATCCGTGATGCCGCCAACTATATCGTAAACCTGGGTAAGGAAGCCGAAAGCAAGGCGTTGAACGAGGCACAGGCGAATATTGAAGAACAGGAAAAGCTCGGCGCCATCAAAATCGCCAATCAGATTAAGGAACGGGAAACCAAAGTAGCCGAAACACGCAAAGACCAGGACATCGCCATTGCGGAAACAAAGAAACTGCAGGAAATCTCCGTTGCCAACGCCGATAAAGACAGAATTTCCCAAGTTGCCATCGCCAACGCCGAAAAGGAGTCACAGGTGGCAAAAGCCGAAGCCGAAAAGAATATCCGTATCGAACAGGCAAACACCGAAAAGGAAAGCCGCATCGCCGAACTGAATTCCGACATGGAGGTCAAACAGGCGGAAGCTGCGAAGAAAGCCGCCATCGGACGGAATGACGCGCAAAAGGAAGTCGCCTTATCAAATGCCGAACTGGCGGTAACGCAAGCCAATGCAGACAAACAGGCAGGAGAGGCTGCCGCCAAATCGGAAGCTGCCGTACAAACCGCCCGTGAAATAGCCCAGAGGGAAGTGGAGGAAGCCAAAGCCAAAAAAGTGGAATCCTCACTGAAAGCGGAAAAAATCGTTCCCGCCGAGATAGCAAGACAGGAAGCCATTCTTCAAGCAAACGCGATTGCAGAGAAAATAACCCGTGAAGCGGAAGCACGTGCCAAAGCGACATTGGCACAGGCCGAAGCGGAAGCGACGGCAATCCGGCTGAAACTGGAAGCGGAAGCGGAAGGAAAGAAACGTTCACTGCTCGCCGAAGCAGAGGGTTTCGAAGCAATGGTAAAAGCCGCCGAGTCTAATCCTGCCATCGCCATCCAGTATAAAATGGTGGACCAGTGGAAGGAAATAGCCGGCGAACAAGTGAAAGCGTTCGAACACATGAACTTAGGAAACATCACAGTATTTGACGGAGGAAACGGCAGTACAAGCAATTTCCTGAATACGTTGGTGAAAACAGTAGCCCCAAGTCTCGGTGTCCTGGACAAACTACCCATCGGCGAGACTGTAAAAGGCATCATGCACCCGGAAAGCAAGACGGAAGAAAAATCCGCAACGAAAACCGAAGAGAAGAAAGACAAGGAAGAATCCTGAAATAAGGAAGAGACTCTGGAATAAGGGAGAAAAACCAAACGAACAGAAGAACCAGAGATAACACAGAGAAGTTTAAAGTTCCGGACAGTAAAAAGTTTGAAATAAGAAAGAGGCTCAAAACTTGGAACAACAAAGCAGCTTGAAACAACAAAGCGACCTGGGACAATAAAGCAACTTGGGACAACAAAGTAACCTGGAATAACAAAGCAGCCTGGAACAACGGGGAAACGGATAATATGAATACCTCTTTTTCGGAAAACCGGTAATTTCATTTATCGTCATTCCCGTTGTTCCAGGTGATAATGCCAACCTTCAAAAACAGATAAGTAAAGACGGGCAAAGCCAAAGGAAAAGCCATTCTATACGGGTCCTATTTGAGCATAAACGAATAAGTAACCAGCTAACTTTAATTATACCGCACAATTTTATTCGACATACCGCACGAAACTGTTGTTTCTACCGGTAGAAACCCAATATTCACCTATATGCAACTACTGTTTCAACCTATTGAACCGGCAGTTTCAATAGGTTGAAACCAAACAACCTTCCCGACATTTACAATCCCGGACCGCTTATATTTAAAATTCGCCGGCTGAATATATCCCTCCCTTCGCGGCAAAATTAAATTCAAGAGTATGGCAAATACTGAAAAATAGCGTATATTTGCGGGCAAAAAGCACAAAATGACTATCCATAAATTCCGTATGTTTCGTTTATTACCGTTATTCATCGTATTAATTACAGGATTCGCGACACTCGCTTCCGGCTGCAAGAAGAAAGACATGTCACTCAAAGTAAACAAGCCACGCAACATCCGCGGCGTTGTCAGTTACAAACGTTCTTTCCCCGACCGGAACGAAACGCATCTTGCCGTAGCAAAATCCATCGGTATCAGCCCGCTGAAAGACCGCGAAGAGGCGGAAAACATGAAAGAAAAACTGATGTATATTTCAGCCAATGAATTATATGAGGTAGATTCGCTGACACATTCCATCCCCTATCTGGTTCCCCGCGCCGACGCATTACTCGACACCATCGGTTCTAACTTCCTCGATTCCCTGGCTTCCAAAGGACTCAACCCGAACCGGATAATCGTAACGTCCGTATTGCGTACACAAAACGACGTAAAACGCCTGCGCCGCTGCAACGGAAACGCCTCCGCCAACTCGGCGCACTGCTTCGGAGCTACTTTCGACATAAGCTGGAAACGGTTTAAGAAAGTGGAAGATGAAGACGGACGCCCTTTACAGGATGTCGGCTCCGATACGCTGAAACTTGTCCTCGCCGAAGTGCTGAGAGATTTACGGCAAGCGGAAAAATGCTACGTCAAATATGAACTGAAACAAGGTTGTTTCCACATCACAGCCCGATAGTGGAATAAATGCCATAAAATTCATCCTCAAACAATCAAAGAATCCAAAACGTTTCATTAAATTTGCAGAAATTTTTCTTTAATACAACTGAATGATAGAGAAACTGATTGTCCTTGAGGATATTGATCCGGTTATATTTTATGGTGTAAACAACGCCAACATACAGTTAATAAAAGCTTTATATCCGAAGCTGCGCATTGTTGCCCGCGGCAATGTCATTAAAGTACTGGGCGACGAGGAAGAGATGTGCGCCTTTGAAGAAAACATCACCAAACTTGAAAAATACTGCGCCGAATATAATTCACTGAAAGAGGAGGTTATCATCGACATCATCAAGGGAAACGCCCCGCAAGCGGAACAGAACGGTAACGTAATCGTATTCAGCGTCACAGGCAAACCGATTATTCCCCGGAGCGAGAACCAATTGAAGCTGGTGGAAGGATTTGCCAAGAACGATATGATGTTCGCCATCGGCCCGGCGGGTTCGGGAAAGACATACACCGCTATCGCCCTTGCCGTACGCGCATTGAAAAACAAAGAAATCAAAAAGATAATTCTCAGCCGCCCCGCCGTAGAAGCCGGTGAAAAACTCGGTTTCCTGCCCGGCGACATGAAAGATAAGATAGACCCTTACCTGCAACCGCTATACGACGCCCTGCAGGATATGATACCCGCCGCGAAATTAAAGGAATATATGGAACTGAACATTATCCAGATTGCCCCGCTGGCTTTCATGCGCGGACGCACACTGAACGACGCTGTCGTCATTCTGGATGAAGCACAGAACACCACTACCCAGCAAATCAAAATGTTCCTTACCCGCATGGGCATGAACACGAAGATGATTGTAACGGGGGATATGACGCAAATCGACCTCCCCGCCTCGCAGACATCAGGACTGGTGCAGGCTCTCCATATCCTGAAAGGGGTGAAAGGCATCAGTTTCGTCGAACTGAACAAAAAAGACATTGTGCGCCACAAGTTGGTGGAACGCATTGTGGACGCTTATGAGAAATTCGACAGGGAAACAAAAGCCGAACGGAACAGTTCCTCACAAAAGGCACAGGGCATGCAACAGAAGCATCCGGAAGCATCTTGACCGGAAGGCATCCGGGAAAATGCCTCTCCGTATCTTTTGTGACGACAAAGAAAGAAACATAATTTTAAGATATATCATTATGAAAGCATTAACAAAAACAGATTTCAACTTTCCGGGACAACAAAGCGTGTACCACGGAAAAGTGCGCGATGTGTATAACATCAACGGCGAGAAACTCGTCATGGTAGCAACCGACCGTATTTCGGCCTTTGACGTAGTATTGCCCGAAGGCATCCCTTACAAAGGACAAATGCTGAATCAGATTGCGGCCAAGTTCCTGGATGCCACCACTGATATCTGCCCGAACTGGAAACTGGCGACTCCGGACCCGATGGTTACTGTCGGCGTATTGTGCGAAGGATTCCCGGTGGAAATGATTGTACGCGGTTACCTGTGCGGCAGTGCATGGCGTGCCTACAAAAGCGGTGTACGCGAAATCTGCGGCGTGAAGTTGCCGGAAGGAATGCGCGAAAACGAGAAATTCCCCGAACCGATTGTTACGCCGACCACTAAAGCGGAAATGGGACTGCATGACGAAGATATCTCGAAAGAAGAAATCCTGAAACAAGGACTGGCTACTCCCGAAGAGTACGAAATCCTGGAGAAATATACATTGGCTCTTTTCAAACGCGGAACTGAAATCGCTGCGGAACGAGGCTTGATTCTGGTGGATACCAAATACGAGTTCGGCAAACACAACGGTACGATTTACCTCATGGACGAGATTCACACTCCGGACTCCAGCCGTTATTTCTATGCGGAAGGCTATCAGGAACGTTTCGAAAAGGGGGAAGCACAAAAACAACTTTCCAAAGAGTTCGTCCGCGAATGGCTGATGGAAAACGGTTTCCAGGGTAAAGAAGGCCAGAAAGTCCCTGAAATGACTCCGGCCATCGTACAAAGCATCAGCGACCGTTACATCGAGTTGTTTGAAAACATCACCGGTGAGAAGTTCGTGAAAGAAGACACCGGAGACATTGCCGGGCGTATCGAGAAGAATGTCCTGGATTTTCTCAACCGATAATCGAAGGCCGGCGGGAAGATTGCGAAAACAGGCGGCAAACCCGATAGTCTTTCGCAATCTTTCCGCCGGTTGCCATCGTCCGGCATCAGTCATTAACAATTAACTTAAAGAATGGATTATCCGCAACAACATATCAAACCTTACGACGAGGAAGGGAAGAAAACCGAACAGGTAGAGCGCATGTTCGACAATATCGCTCACGCTTACGACAAACTCAATCATACCTTATCTTTAGGCATTGACCGCAGTTGGCGCCGGAAAGCGATAGAGTGGCTTCGCCCTTTCCACCCGCAACGTATCATGGACGTGGCTACGGGTACGGGAGACTTCGCCATCCTTGCCTGCCGCCAACTGAAACCCGCCGAGCTGATAGGTACGGATATTTCGGAAGGCATGATGAATGTGGGACGTGAAAAAATAAAGAAGGAAGGACTCTCGGATACCATTTCTTTTGTCCGGGAAGACTGTACTTCACTCTCCTTTGCCGATAACGGCTTTGACGCTATCACCGTCGCTTTCGGCATCCGCAATTTTGAAGACCTCGACAAGGGGCTTTCCGAAATGTGCCGCGTACTGAAACCGGGCGGCCATCTCGTCATCCTTGAACTGACTACTCCGGACCGTTTCCCGATGAAACAACTGTTTTCCATCTACTCCAAGGTTGTCATCCCGTTATTGGGCAAGCTTCTCTCCAAAGACAACAGCGCATACCATTATCTGCCGGACACAATCAAAGTGTTTCCCCAAGGGGAAATCATGAAGGAGGTAATTGCCAAAGCCGGATTCAGCGAGGTGAACTTCCGACGACTGACATTCGGCATCTGCACACTCTATACTGCGACAAAATAACTTTAAACAACAGGCTTATGAAAATAACAGAAACAATCGGTTCATGTTTACTCTTCCTCTTTTGCTGCATCCATTTTACAGCCTGTGAACCGGCAAACGAGGAAGAAAACCTGATATGGGATTTTGCTCCCATAGTCCTTCGGATTTCAGTGCAGGACGCGCAGGGCAACGACCTGCTGAATCCGCTTACTCCCGGCTCTATCGCCTATCAGGGAATCAAAGCTGTCTACAAAGGGAAAACGTATGAAAAAGATGTTCTCCCCGCCAATATGACCAGGGATTACATGGCATATTTCTCCGGCCTGCAGACCCGGATAAGCCAGGATGGAAAGTATTTCCTCACTTTCGGAGAATTTAACGGAGACAAGACTTTCGAGAATGAAGAAGTAAAGATAGACTGGAATGACGGTACTGCATCCGTTATTACCTTTTCCAGCAAACTGACCTGGAAATCTAAAAACGACCCTGTATTCAACCGGAAATTCTGTCTGGACGGGAAAGAAACAGATTACAGCAAGGGGTTTGTGATTACTAAAGTCCCTTCCGGCTCCCAGCCTGAATTTGAAATTATTGATGTGCAACACGGCATCGAACTGGAACCGGACGTAGATGCAGACCGTAAGGAAGAAATAATAGCAGAGATAAAAGCAGATATGGAAAGCCATTCTCCCTACGCCAGCGTTCAAGGATACACGGTATCTTTGAACGATAAAGACGCCGGGAAATATGCATTTGCATTGACGGGGACCGGCGACAGCCCCGTTACTGCCGGAGAATTTACAATCAAAAGGGCTGAAACGCACAGCTTCAATGATATAAATGCCTCAATCGCAGACGCCTTCAGACTTATCCCTCCCGACGACCAGATATATAGCCATATAGAACTGGAGATAGAGGCTGAAAGCAAAGAACATACTTTCAACATCTTTATTGTCCGGCCGTATCATTTCTGGATATATGAAGACTTGACGGCATATTACAAAGAGAAATATCCCGGCTATAACATAAAAGAAGCAGTACGCCTCCTGAGAAGTAAACCTGATTATACAATTAAGCAATAGATTATTATGGAAAAATACGGTTTAATCGGCTACCCCCTGAAACATTCGTTTTCCATCGGATACTTTAACGAAAAATTCAAAGCGGAAAACATCGATGCGGAATACGTGAATTTTGAAATTCCAAGCATTAACGACTTTATGGAGGTCATTGAAGAGAACCCCAACCTGTGCGGGCTCAATGTCACTATTCCTTATAAAGAGCAGGTAATACCTTTTCTGAGCGAACTCGACCCCGACACTGCCAAGATAGGCGCCGTAAACGTAATTAAAATTATCCGCCAGCAGAAGGGGAAAGTCAAGCTGGTCGGCTATAACTCCGACATCATAGGGTTCACCCAGTCTATCCAACCGTTATTGCAGTCACACCATAAGAAGGCGCTGATTCTCGGCACGGGTGGGGCTTCGAAAGCCGTTTACCACGGACTGGCGAATTTAGGGATAGAGAGCACGTTTGTCTCGCGCACCCACAAAGCGGACGGCATGCTGACTTATAAGGAGCTGGCTCCCGAAATCATGGCGGAACATACGGTCATAGTCAACTGTACTCCCGTGGGCATGTATCCTAAAGTGGATTACTGCCCTGATATTCCATACGAATTGCTGACTCCGAACCATCTGCTTTACGATTTGTTATATAACCCGAACGTCACCCTGTTCATGAAAAAAGGAGAGGCGCAGGGGGCTGTTGTGAAAAACGGGCTCGAGATGCTTCTTTTACAGGCATTCGCAGCCTGGGAAATCTGGAACCGGTAACAAACCGCCCGACAAGGACCGGTCCGCCGGCGCTGATAAAGGAATAAAGGTATTTAATCAAATGGAATAAGGCATGAGAAAGAAAACCGTCTATATCGTTATCATCATCGTGTTAGTACTGGCCGGTTGCATTGCGGGAGGAAGTTTCTACATGCTGGACCTTTCCCTGACCCCGGACGCCAAGATATTAGCCAAAGACGCGGATTCTTATCCGTATATGTACAGGAACTATCCATTCCTGGAATCATGGGTGGACAGTTTAAGGAAGGAGGACGCATTAAAAGACACGTTCGTCTTCAATCCGCACGGAATACAACTGCATGCCTTGTATGCGGCAGCTCCGCAACCTACCCCCAAAACCGCCGTGATAGTTCACGGATATACGGACAATGCCATCCGCATGCTGATGATAGGTTATTTGTATAACCGTGACTTGGGATATAATATTCTACTTCCTGACCTTCAACATCAGGGGGAAAGCGAAGGCAGTGCCGTCCAGATGGGCTGGAAAGACCGGTTCGATGTATTGCAATGGATGAATATCGCCAACCGGATTTTCGGAGACAGCACTCAAATGGTGGTGCACGGTATTTCAATGGGAGGCGCCACGACGATGATGGTATCCGGCGAACCGCAACCGTATTTTGTGAAATGCTTTGTAGAGGATTGCGGTTACACCAGCGTATGGGACGAGTTCTCGCATGAACTGGAGTCTTCTTTCGGGCTTCCTCCTTTCCCGCTGATGTACACCACCGACTGGCTCTGTAAAATAAAATACGGATGGGGGTTCAAGGAGGCTTCTTCACTGAATCAGGTAGCCAAATGCAGGCTTCCGATGTTTTTCATCCACGGAGACAAGGATAAATATGTCCCTACATGGATGGTGTACCCTCTTTACGAAGCGAAACCGGAACCGAAAGAACTCTGGATAGTACCGGGAGCGGCCCATGCCGTCTCTTATCTGGAGAATAAACAGGAATACACCGGAAGGGTCCGTGATTTCGTGGAGCGATATATCCGTTAAAAACCTATTATAACCTGCCGTTTTGGATTCGTAACAGAAAAAGTTCTTATATTTGCACCCGTAAAAAGACTGTTATGAAACCGATATTCACATTTATAGTTGCTGTTTTCCTGTTGTTTCCTCTACAGGCAAAAGAGAAAATATATACGGTGGACAATCTCCCGAAGGTTCACCTGCAAAACGAGATGCGATATGTATGCAATCCGGCAGGAATATTGTCACAGGCGGCTTGCGACAGCATCGATTCCATGTTGTATGCCCTGGAACGGCAAACGGGCATCGAAACGGTAGTCGCCGTGGTTCCTTCTATCGGGACGGAAGACTGTTTCGATTTCTGCCATCAGTTATTGAACCGATGGGGAGTAGGGAAAAAGGATAAAAACAACGGGCTCGTCATTCTGCTGGTTACCGACCAGCGCTGCATCCAGTTTTATACCGGCTACGGCCTGGAAGGCGTGTTGCCGGATGCCATCTGCAAAAGGATTCAGACCAGATACATGATTCCTTACCTGAAAGACGGGAACTGGAACGCCGGAATGGTTGCCGGACTGAAAGCGACCTGCCAACGCCTCGACGGCTCGATGGAAAATGATTCGGAATCCGGCAACGGAGGTTCGTTTGATTTTGTCCTTATCATCCTTTGTATCTTTGCCATCGGCGGAGGGCTTGCTTTCCTTGCCGCACGGAAACAAAGCCGTTGCCCGAAATGCGGAAAGCACCAACTGCAAAGAAGCGGCAGCACGGTGGTCTCCCGAATCAACGGGGTGAAAACCGAAAATGTCACTTATACGTGCAGGAACTGCGGCTACACTCTGATACGCCGCCAGCAAAGTTATGACGATGATTATCACCACCGGGGCGGCGGAGGAGGCGGTCCGTTCATCGGAGGCTTTGGCGGAGGCTTCGGAGGGGGAAGCGGCGGTTTCGGCGGAGGCAGCTTCGGAGGCGGTTCCGGCGGAGGAGGGGGAGCAGGTTCCCGCTTCTAAACTTATCGATTTAAAATCAGATTATCAAATCCAATAAAAACAAGAAACATGAAAAAGTCAGTTATCATCATTTTAGCCGTTGCGGTTATCCTTGTTATATGGGCAGTAAGCGTATATAACGGCTTGGTTACTATGGACGAGAATGTCAGCGGGCAATGGGCAAATGTAGAGACTCAATACCAGCGTCGCGCAGACTTGATTCCTAACCTGGTAAATACGGTGAAAGGATATGCAACTCATGAAAAGGAAACGTTGGAAGGGGTTGTTGCGGCACGCAGCCAGGCAACTCAAATCAAGGTAGACGCCAATGACCTGACTCCGGAAAAATTGGCTCAATACCAAAAGGCGCAAGGGGCCGTGACTTCGGCATTAGGCAAATTATTAGCCATTACAGAGAACTATCCGGACCTGAAAGCCAACCAGAATTTCCTTGAATTACAAGCCCAACTGGAAGGAACGGAGAACCGCATCAACGTAGCACGCAAGAACTTCAATGATGCCGCGCAAGCTTATAACACCAATATCCGCCGCTTCCCGAAGAATATTTTCGCGGGTATGTTCGGTTTTGACAAGAAGGCATATTTTGAAGTGGAAGCCGGAACGGAGAAAGCTCCGAAAGTGGAATTTTAATCTGTCTCCGTCTTAGCGCTGTCATTTCTAATCCGGTTATTGCCTGAAAAGTTCCCGTTCCCGCTATTACGGGATACCGGTACTTTTCAGGCAATGATTTTAATACTATTACAGGAAGGTTTCTATGCAGGACCTATTCGTCCTGTCTCCATAAACAGGGATTGCTATTCTACGGCAAGGATTTCATCATCTTGCCAGTCAATAGTCCCGTTTGCCCCATTCTGGTCGGTCCAGCCTTTTGTCTGTCCCAGCCAAGAGTTATTGTCCAGAATATCTTTGGAGAGTCCCAAAACATAATAATTGGTATTCCAGCCAATCTTAATCCACTCGTTATTGTTATTTTTATCAGGTTGCGCATTGGGTTCGCCATACTGGAAGTTAGCTTCCCAGAAGTCGGCGACTTCTTTCAACTGTTCCTGGAAGTCGGCAGATTCGGGGTCTGCGAAGATATTCTTACGGAGTTCGGCCAATACGTCTTTACTGCCCGGCGTATAACCGTCTTTTACGTCTACGTATTTGGCTGTACGGTATTTCTCCGTCAGCGGAGTTACCCCCAGGAAAGTACAGGTGTTGGTAGAACTTAACGACATGGTTTCTCCCTGTCCTCCGTCATACAGCATCCACCGCCAAATGTCCCAATAGCGTTTTCCTTCGTAAGCCAGCTCGACCTGGCGTTCTCTCAAACAAGCTGCAAGGGCGGAAGCGCGGTCACTCACATAGGTATCCAGACCGTAATTGCCGGCGGACGGAATACCGACACGTGCACGCAGCTTTCCGATAGCTTGCTTGCACAAATCAACCTGATTGGTGGCTGCATAACATTCTGCCAGATTCAACTGCAGTTCGGCATACCGATAGTCATAAATATGTATGCCCGAAGCTTCATAATTGTTATCCGAAGCGGTATTCAATCCGCTCATCTTACGGACGAACACCGGACTGGAAATATTTACGCCTTCGCTATAAGCAAAACCGCTGGTTGTCGATTCCGTGGTTCTCCAACGGTAATTCCATACGGTATCGTTGGTTACGTCTTTATGCCCCCATTTCAGTCCGTTGAATGCAAAAGTCTGATAGAAACGAGGGTCGCGGTTTTCCATAAAACGCAGGCTTCCCTCTTCTACCCGGTGACTGGCATCAGGCAGGGTCCCGTCGGCCATCGGAAAGACATCAATCAGTTCGAGGGGCACTCCTTCTCCACCGCTTCCTCCCTGCGAGCTCAAACGAATGTTTTTCTCCCAACGATTATTCTTATAGCCCAGCGATGAATTGCTTTCTTTTGCCAACAACCTGACAACCAACGTCTCTCTATTCGAATGTTCATTGTCGTCGTCAGCCAGTATCTTACCCCAACTTGCCGCATCGGATACGCCGTCCAATCCACTGGCTGTTATATTCGAGACTGCATCCAAGGTTGCCTCCAGCGCCTTTTGCCAACGTACATTGCCGGGGTCATTCCATCCTTTATTGAAAATAGGGCTGGCATAAAACAACAATACACGGCTTTTATACGCCAGCGCACCGCCGCGAGTCAACCGGCCGTAGTCATTTGTTCCCCATTCGTCGGGCAACAGGGTTGCCGCCTCGGACAAATCTTTCACGATTTGTTCTACGCACCGGGTGACGGAAGCTCTCGGCAGCCCTTCTTCGGTAGCTTCGGCATTCAACACCGTGGTTACGATAGGCACACAGCCGTACATACGGACTAAATCGAACAATTGCATGGCACGCAGAAAAAGCGCCTGCCCTTTGGCTCTGTCTTTGGTCTCCTGCGAGACGGAGGAGGCATCGATATCGCGAAGCAGGATATTACAATTGCGAATGCGCGTATAAGCATTGTTTGTCACGCTCGAACCTAGTGCTTTGCCGAAATAACTGGCAAACAGCGGGTCATAGCTTTTACCGCTGGAGGCGTCTGTCTGTGTCTTTATGTCGTCAATCGTCGAATACCGGGTACTCGGGTCAATCCGGCTGGTGGATGTAATTCCCCACGTCTCATCCGTGAACTCATTAAAATCCTGCGCATAAGAGGTGTACAATCCCAGATATTGGGATGTCGGAGAGGTATAGTTTTCAAAACAGTTTTGGTATAAACCTGCCAGATACCATGTTATCTTGGTTTCGGAATCGAAATCATCATAAGCCCCGTAGTTATTCATATCCAGAAATGAATCGCTGCAACCGGACATAAGCATATTCAGGGCCAGGGCTCCTGTATATAAAAAGTTTTTCTTTTTCATTGTCGATGTATGTTTTAAAATGTAACATTAACGCCTAACGACCAGGTTCTCAAAGTCGGATACTCCGTGGAAGAAGCATCGTACATATTGCGGTAATGGCCGGGATAAGGGTTATACAAATCCCACAGGTTATTGCCTGTCAGATTCAGGCGGACCGCCGACATCTTCAACGGGGCAATCCACTTTTTCGGAAGGGCATAGCTGACAGACAGGTTGCGGATGTAACAACGGAATGTGCTAATCATCCAGAGGTCTGAATTGGCAAGGGCTGAATTGGAAATCAGGGACTCTGCTCCTAAATTCGGGTATTTGCCCGTAGGATTGTAGACTTCGTCAAACATATCTCCCCAGAAAGAATCCGGCGCCCATATCATGGTGCTTTTGTTGCCGCCCATGGAAGCACGGTCGATAAAACGCACGCCGCCCCAGGAGGTCGCAATATTGGCACTGATGGAGAGTCCTTTCCAGGAGGCTCCCAGTCTTGTCGATACATTATAAGTCTTGTTCTTATTGCATAATTTGCCGTAGTCTTGTTCCAGGACGATTTGTCCATTGGGGCCTTGTTGCACTCCGTTAACCATTTCACCGCCCAAGTCCTGATAGGCGACCATACCCGGACGCAACTCGTCCTTACTGGTCTTGTCCAAATATTTGGTCTGTCCGCCTTCGGGAGTCCAGGATTCCAGATAAGCCCAATAATTGTTGATATCTTCTTGCGTACGTAAAATCCCGTCTCCCATGGAAGTGCCTTTCCAAACTTTGAAACCCCATACGGGAAGATAGGTGGACATGCCTTCTTCCCAACTTGCACTGCACGGATATTTATTATAGCGCAATCCCGGAACCCACTCTCTCACCCTGCTGCCGCTCAGGCCGAAATCCATACCGATGTTATAGTTCACCTGCCCTATTTTATCGCGCCATGTCAAAGACAGTTCACCGCCATAAGTATCTACGCGCCCGAAATTTTCTTCCGCATAAGAACCGCCGGCATAGATGGGAATCCCCGGTTGACTAGCCATATACTGGTTCAGAATGTTGTCATTGATGTCATAGTAGAAATCAAAAACCGCACTCAAACGGCCGTCTAAGAAACGGGTATCGAAGCCCAGGTTGAACTTATCGGAAACGTCCCATTTTACATTGCGGTTCGGAGATGCCTGCGGAATCAGGCTCGTACCCGGTTTTCCGCTTTCCGCACCGAACTGCATGCCTTTCAAATCCATCTTATACTGTTCTTTCCATTTCCACATTTTTATATTGTCACGTCCTGTACGCCCCCAGGAAGCACGTATTTTCAGAAACTCGAACCACGGAAGGGAACGTTTAAACCACGGCTCTTCAGACAGAATCCATCCGACGGAAACACCGGGAAAGAATCCCCAATAGTTTTCCGGCGCGAATTTAGTGGATGCGTCCGAACGGAAAATGAACTGTAACATATAACGGTCGGCATACGAATATGCGACACGCCCCAAATAGGAAAGCGAACCGGATTCTCCTTTAAGCGTGACCGTATTGTCGGAAGTCAAAGCCGATTTCCCGTCCGTACCTACGATGGACGGGCCGCCGACTCCCAGGTAGGTATCGGATATGTCATGCGCCAAATCGGAGTACTCGATGTCACGGGAATCATAGAATGATTCATAACGTTCGACGGACGCCATAGCCGAAATGCTGTGTTTGCCGAATGTACGTTCATAGTTTACATAAAAATTCATCTGGCGCCTCTCTGACTGCCTGTCTTTGAAAGACAGTGTGCTGTTTTTATCAAATACCGCTTTTTTGAAAGAGCTGTTGGGAATGGTATAGACCAGATGCTGGTCGGCGGCCATCCTGCTACCCACATAGGCTAATTCATAGGGGAAGCTGGCCTGTTCCGTCGCCTCGCTCGAATGGGAGGAGGAATAGGTGGCGCGTAATGACAATCCTTTTACAAAAGGCACTTCATAGGTCAGCGATATGTCAGCATTCCAGCTATTGCTCCTGTTTTTGCTGAACGAACCGCTGTTGCTCAGTGCAAAATAATTCCATGAGGTAACGTAGTCCCGGTTGAAGCTGGGATTGCTATAGGTATTTTCGATAGGTCCTAGCCAGTATTCTTCGTCTTCTCCGTTTTCGTTCGGCAGGGTGACGCTCCAAGGAATATGGTTCGGCATGTGATGCAGGGCGCTATAATCTGATTTTTCAGTGCTTCCGCCCATACCATACAGCTTAAAACGCGCACCTTTAGTATAAATCTGGTCGGATTTTCCTTCGTTGCCGGCAACCGTAGCGGACAGTTTGATGTCATTTGTCAAACGTACGTCGACACCGGCACGGTAAGTATAGCGTTTGTAACTCTGGTTGCCCAGATTTGCTCCCTGGTCAAAGTAGGTGGCTCCCGCATAATAGGTGGCCCGTTCGCTGCCGCCGCTCACATTCAGTGTGTGTGTCTGTTGGAAAGCCGATTTCCAGCCGGCTTTATCCAACCAGTCATAATTCAGGTTGTCCATTTCGGCCAGTTCTATATCGCTGTAGAGCACGTCGAAATCGTCATAACCGCTCGCCTTGTTGGAACCGATTGCCAAAGAATTGTAGAAACGTCCGTAATCGGAACCTCTCAGGACTTTGGAATGACCGACGGCATCGTTTACCGCAAACTTGCCTGAATAGGAAATCAAAGGTACTCCTTTTTTTCCTCTTTTTGTCTTTACCAGAATGGCACCATTGGCCGCACGCGAACCGTAAATCGCCGCACTCGCGTCACGCAGTACGGTAATACTTTCCACTTCCGACGGGTCTAGCATATTAAACTGCTCCATACTCGGCTGGCCGTTAGTCCCTAATTGAATCACGTCATCAATAATGATTAACGGCGTGGAATTGCCGCCGTCTTTGGAAATGCCGGTAAAAGTACGGTTCTGGCGGATATAGACTTCATTCGCATTCGTACCGGGACGGCTGGAACCGAGTTCGACTGTCAATCCGTTAACCATTCCCTGCAATGCTTCCGAGAGGTTGGATACCGGAAGGTCTTCCAATTCTTCCGCCGAAATTGTCGAGATGGAACCGGTAACGTTTTTCTGCTTCATATTACCGTAACCGACTACTACGACTTCATCCAACTTCTGATTGTCTTCCTGAAGCACCACACGCAAAACGTTTCCTTTAGGGACAAGGGTTTGCTTTATGTAACCGATATAGGAGACAACGACTTTTTTCCCTTCCGGGACATCCAGAGAGAAATTTCCGTCAATATCTGTAATAGTTCCTGCCGATGATTCCTGTAACCTTACGGTAGCGCCGATTATCGGCTGCCCGTTTTCGTCCAATATCTGCCCCGTCACTTTCCGGGCCTGCGCATTAACCGACAGCGTAAATGCCATGAAACAGATTAGCATGCTTATCCCTCTAATCAATGAAGATTTTTCGGACTTCGTAAATATAACGTGTTTATACATATCTTTATTATTTAATGCGCAGTTCATTGTCTCCATTTCGAAGCTCCCACGCTAGAACAACCTTCAAATAATTCATTTAGCTTGAAATTGCCATTACCCGGGTCGGTGAACAGGTTGGCCGTCGACATCTTGGAATCGCTCAGTCCCAGGCTTCCCTTGCTCGACGAGTGGTCGCTCGACTGGAAACTGTTCACGGGACTGAAACGGTAAACTCCGGTATAATCATCTTGCCCGCCTGTCCCCAATTCGTTGAACTTGGGAAGTTTGCCGTCTATTTTCATGGAACCTCCGAACACGCAATTCTCTATCCGGACTGTGATACTCGGGTCGACACGGAATAAGAATGAATTCTCCATCGGCGCATAGCAGAATGTAGTATTCGTTATCGAGATGTTTTTACCACTGCCGCTATTCCGAAGGTCGGCGATGCCGCAAATATTGGTGACGGTGCATTCGTCAAAAGAAACATCATTGATGTAATTACCGTTTTTACCGTCTGTAGAGACTATGCCTTGATTGCCAATGGCATTGAGCGTACATTCTTTAAAAGAAACCGCACCGATACTTCCATCTGCCTTTTTCGAACGGACAACCGAACGGAAATTCTCGATGTGGCAGTTGGTAAAAGCCACCGTATTGATTAAGAAGGCATCCGATTCCGGACAAATCACTTGTTTGCCGCTTAATCCGTTGTCTGTCGCTTCAGACAATGATTTGGCTGCTTCAAGATTGATGCGTTTAAAGGTAATTTTGTCTATCATTCCTCCTTCTACTACACGGAATGCGTTTTCAAAACTAAATGTAGGATAAGTTTCCAAGGTTTGCGGTGTTACAAAATGGACTGAATGTGCAAATTCTATGACTGTCTCACCGCTATTCAATACATATGTTTTTCCGACGGGAAGAATGAAAGTCGTACCTTCTGCCAGGGAATTCCAGTCCAGTTTATTGAAATAGTCCGGGTCGAACGCTTCATTGCGCAAATCGACACGGTTTGCCGTACCGTAATCCGCATCCAGATTTTCCGTAGCTTCCGTTTTTATTTCCACACGTGCCTGATACGTGTCGGAAGTCTGTTCTTCTCCCGAATAAAGATTGATGCGATAGGCTGTTTCGGGAGACAAGTCACCGATAATCTTCGACCCGGACAAATATTCTTCAGAAGAGACCTGATATACTTTCGTTTCTTGCTGCATACCTCCTTCCATTTCCGCCGGAACGGCAGTCAGGGCGGTGATGACAACCGTATCATTCGGTTCCCATGCAATAAGTGCCGACGTGTCTATGGTGCGGGCTTCTTTCAATTCGATGGATAAGGGGCGGTAAAGGATGCCTGTCACTTCCGTTTCCCAATAACCGGACAGCTTTCCGTCTCCCACACATTTTACTTTAAATTTATAGTTTTCTTCCCACTCCAGCTCTATGACACAGGAGGATTGTCCGGCGGGAACGGTTTCCGTCTTATAGAGTTCATCGCCTTTATCTGTCACTCTATACACTTCGACAACATACTCGGTCGCTCCTTCTACGCTTTTCCAGGTAAGGTAGGCTCTGTTCTGTACGACTTCCATCGTAGTGACCGGCCGCAACAACACCGCCGAACCGGAATCGTCATTGTCCGAGCAGCCCGCCGACAATGCCGAAAAACAACTCAGCAAGAGGCTTGCCGTCATCAGTTTCATTAAATTCATAGCATTCAATTTTAATATTAACATTTTATTGATTTCACTTTTTAAAGTTGTATGAAATATCCTCGCCCACCAGACTGTTGAGATATACTTCCAATGCCGTATAACCTGTATCTGTGGTTTTGTTGCGGTCTTCCGGGTCGGCGGGGTTCAGGCCGACTTTCTTTTCCCAAGTGTCATCCATGCCGTCTTTGTCCGCATCCGTAATGATTCCGGATGTTTTATAGGTCAGTCCCTCAAACCCTTCGGCCTCGTCAGGGCTATTGATTATCCCCGGAATAGCCCCACTGGTCTCATTTCCCGCTCCCGTATATGTACAACTGCCCTCTTTTACTTCTTTTATTATGCGTGTATCCACTGCGTCACGCGGGAAAGCACCGGCTCCATTTTCCCCGACTACAGACTGAAAAGCTTTTTCCGCAGACTCACAATCTTCCAGATAGGTGTATGTGTTCCAGTCAAACCAATACTGTGCATAATTGTCTTTTCCGGAAGGAACAATGAAAGACGACGATTTCATTTCATCAATACTATAGGGATAACTGCTATCCGTATATACTCCTTTCCAATTGTCTGAGGTGAGTTCGTCATTGCCTTCCATCACATTTCCGTTGAAATACCATTTTGATACAGCACGTAAAGGTGCTTTTTCCGGTTCACGGGCACTTGACTGACGAAAGAATTTTAAGTCTCGCACCCGAATTTCCGTAGCAGGTCCCGGCTTATAATAATTATTCATGAAGTTACACGCCCATCCGTGATACTCCGGGTCTTGCGACTCATCCATTCCGCCATAAGTAGCCATCTGGCTTCCCCAATTATAATTCACATTATTTATATACTCCATATATACGTTTATATCCTGCCCGGGAGCTTTTCCCCGTGCGCCGTTCATCAGCGGAGTGCGGCTGTTGCAATGGGCAAACAGATTATGATGGTATGTGGAAGAAGCGCCTCCCCATGCACCGCCATAGCCACGGGACCCTTTCTTGTTCACCGAATAATAAAGCCCTTCACTGGAAATACACCACTGGACAGTAGAAAAATGGGTATCAATGAAATCGGTGTTCTCTTCACTGGCCCAACTGAATGAGCAATGGTCAATAATGAAATTATCAGCATTCTCCACACGAAGGCATGCGGCATTATGGTCTTTTCCACCGGCATCCTTATCCCCTACCCGGAAACGTATATGACGAATGATAAAATTCTCTGAACCTCCAAAGTTCACTTCGTTCTTAATCACACAAATTCCGCCTCCCGGAGCCGTCTGACCGGCTATTGTGAAATTCTTCGCTTTACAACGTATATCCGATTTCAATTCTATTTTGCCCGAAACGGCAAAAACCACCGTAGTGGCATCATTCTCCGCACACTGTCTCAAAGCCCATCGGAAAGAACCTTCTCCATCGTCATCCAGATTCGTTACTATGACTACTTTTCCGCCACGGCCTCCTGTAGCGTTTTTACCAAACCCTTCGGCAGTAGGAAAGGCTTTCAATATTTCCGGACCTTTCGCATAAGGTCCCAATCCCATATTAGTGAATCCGTCAGCATCGTTGCATGCTCCCAAAATCGAAACACTACTCATAAAAAACAGCCATTTAGCCATACGGTATTTCATAATACCGAAAACACCCGTTCGCCCTGGTTTAGAAAAATCGGAAACGCATCCCAGTTGTGTTTTTCTTTCTTCAATAAATGCATCATTCTTCATTTATTTTTCAATTTAAAGTTAATATAAATTACCACCGTTTCATAAACAGCAGTTTGGTTATGATGTTAACATGACGTATAATATTTATCTATGTAATCATTTTCTTCATACTTAATTTCGTTTTTAAAATACTTTTTTTTCAAAGATTGCCTATCAGACTGACAACCGAATTTCTTAATAATGTCAATATTATACAATAAGAGTACACCCTATCTGATTTGGCGATGCCGGATTTTACGATATATCCAGGCATCGACAAGATGATGCTTTCCCAACGGAAAGAAGATGAAAAGCATATATGACAACGGCATTTCCACTCAGATAGTTGGCTGTACAAAAAAAAAACAGTACTTTTGCAGGCGTATACAAATAATTCTATAACTCATGAGTAATCAACGATACATGATGCGTGGCGTGAGCGCGTCAAAAGAAGATGTGCACAACGCCATCAAGAACATTGACAAAGGAATTTTCCCAAAGGCATTCTGCAAAATCATCCCGGATATATTGGGAGGCGATCCCGAATATTGTAATATCATGCATGCTGACGGTGCCGGCACAAAATCCTCCCTGGCTTATATGTATTGGAAAGAAACGGGAGACTTGTCCGTATGGAAAGGCATTGCACAAGACGCCCTGATTATGAATATCGACGACCTGCTTTGTGTAGGCGCTGTTGACAACATTCTCGTCTCTTCTACCATCGGACGCAACAAACTCCTGATTCCGGGCGAAGTTATCTCCGCCATCATTAACGGAACGGACGAGTTATTGGCCGAGCTTCGTGAAATGGGCGTGGGAGTATATGCTACCGGTGGAGAAACAGCCGATGTAGGGGATTTGGTACGCACGATTATCGTTGATTCCACCGTGACTTGCCGCATGAAGCGTTCAGATGTCATCGACAATGCCAATATCCGTCCGGGAGACGTTATTGTCGGTTTGGCTTCTTATGGAAAAGCGAATTACGAGAAAGAATACAACGGCGGTATGGGTAGCAATGGCCTGACAAGTGCCCGCCATGACGTATTCAGTAAATATCTTGCAAAAAAATACCCGGAAAGTTATGATGCCGCCGTTCCGGAGGAATTAGTTTATTCAGGAAAATTAAGTCTGACGGACAGCGTAGAGGGGACTTCGGTCGATGCCGGTAAGCTGGTACTTTCTCCTACCCGCACCTATGCTCCGGTAGTAAAAAAATTGTTTGATTCCCTCCGCCCTGAGATTCACGGTATGGTTCATTGCTCCGGCGGCGCACAAACCAAAGTGTTGCATTTCGTAGAAAATGTACGTGTAGTGAAAGACAATCTCTTCCCTGTTCCTCCTTTATTCAAAACCATACAGGAACAAAGCGGTACGGACTGGGCGGAAATGTACAAAGTATTCAATATGGGGCATCGCCTCGAAATATATTTATCACCGGAACATGCCGAAGAAGTGATTGCTATTTCCGAGTCTTTCGGCATTCCCGCACGTATTGTCGGACGCATCGAAGCATGTGACCGGACTGAATTGATTATCCAAAGCGAATTCGGAGAATTTAGATATTAAAGAATGGCAGATAACAATACCATATTAGAAAAATTAGACGGGCTTGTCGCCCGTTTTGAAGAAATATCTACCCTTATCACTGACCCGGCAGTGATTGCCGATCAAAAACGTTATGTCAAGCTGACTAAAGAATACAAGGAACTGGACGACTTGATGAAAGCCCGTAAGGAATATATCCAATTACTGGGTAATATTGAAGAAGCCAAAAATATCCTTGCCAATGAATCGGACGCCGATATGCGTGAAATGGCAAAAGAAGAGATGGACAGCAGCCAGGAACGTCTTCCTCTTTTGGAAGAGGAAATCAAACTGATGCTCGTCCCCGCCGACCCGCAAGACAGCAAAAACGCGATTCTTGAAATCCGCGGCGGTACGGGAGGCGATGAGGCGGCGATTTTTGCAGGTGACCTTTTTCGCATGTATGCCAAATATTGCGAGACCAAAGGGTGGAAAATGGAAGTGTCCAGCGCCAATGAAGGAGCAGCAGGCGGTTTTAAGGAAATCATTTGCAGCGTTACCGGCGACAACGTTTACGGAACGTTGAAATACGAGTCCGGGGTTCATCGCGTACAACGTGTTCCCGCCACGGAGACACAGGGACGTGTACACACCTCCGCCGCTTCGGTGGCGGTACTTCCGGAAGCGGAAGAATTTGATGTCGTAATTAATGAAGGAGAAATCAAATGGGATACTTTCCGAAGCGGTGGCGCCGGCGGACAGAACGTCAACAAGGTGGAATCCGGAGTACGCTTACGCTACATCTGGAAAAATCCGAATACGGGGATAGCTGAAGAAATCCTGATTGAATGTACGGAAACACGAGACCAACCGAAAAACAAGGAACGTGCATTAGCCCGACTCCGTACCTTTATTTATGACAAGGAACACCAGAAATACATTGACGACATCGCTTCCAAACGCAAAACTATGGTATCTACCGGCGACCGTTCAGCTAAAATCCGTACATATAACTATCCGCAAGGGCGTATCACCGACCACCGAATCAACTACACAATCTACAACTTGGCAGCCTTTATGGACGGGGATATCCAAGATTGTATCGACCATCTGATTGTGGCGGAAAATGCGGAACGGCTGAAAGAAAGCGAACTGTAGAGAATATAACAAGAATGACATCCCGTTAAATAAATATGTATAACCCGTAACTTGTAATTATAACAATGGATAAGAAACAGTTATTCGAAAACATAAAACGCAAAAAATCATTCCTTTGCGTAGGGCTTGATACCGATATTAAAAAGATACCCGAACATTTGTTGAAAGAAGAAGATCCGATTTTCACCTTCAACAAGGCAATTATCGATGCAACAGCAGATTTATGCATTGCTTACAAGCCCAACCTCGCTTTTTATGAAAGCATGGGTGTGAAAGGATGGATTGCATTTGAAAAAACCGTCAAATATATCAAAGACAATTATCCGGACCAATTCATCATTGCCGATGCAAAACGCGGTGATATAGGAAACACATCGGCCATGTATGCCCGTACTTTTTTTGAAGAGCTGGCTATAGATTCCGTAACCGTAGCCCCCTATATGGGCGAAGATAGCGTCACTCCATTCCTGACTTACGAAGATAAATGGGTTATCTTATTGGCGCTGACCTCTAACAAAGGGTCCCATGACTTCCAATTGACTGAAGACGCTAACGGCGAACGCCTGTTCGAAAAAGTATTGCGCAAATCACAGGAGTGGGCTGGTGACGACCGTATGATGTATGTAGTAGGCGCAACCCAAGGACGCGCTTTCGAGGATATCCGCAAGCTTGTACCTAATCACTTCCTCCTTGTTCCGGGTGTCGGAGCTCAGGGAGGTTCGCTTGAGGAAGTTTGCAAATACGGCATGAACAGTACATGCGGACTGATTGTTAATTCTTCCCGCGGAATCATCTACGTGGACAAAACAGAGAAATTCGCCGAAGCCGCCCGTGTTGCCGCACAAGAAGTACAGGCACAGATGGCGGAACAACTGAAGGCCATTCTCTAAAGAAAAAGAATCTCTAAAGAAAACGGATGCCTTACGAAAGAAAGATAATCAACGACCCTGTTTTCGGGTTTATCAACATACCTAAGGGATTGCTGTACGATATTGTACGGCATCCTCTTTTACAACGCCTTACCCGTATCAAACAAGTAGGGCTTTCATCGGTAGTATATCCCGGTGCACAACATACCCGTTTCCAGCATTCACTCGGAGCTTTCTATTTAATGAGTGAAGCTATTACCCAACTGGCTTCCAAAGGTAATTTTATCTTTGACAGCGAAGCAGAGGCCGTGCAAGCTGCCATCCTGCTGCACGACATAGGACACGGGCCTTTCTCACACGTACTCGAAGATACGATTGTCAAAGGAGTTTCTCACGAAGAAATTTCTCTCCTCCTGATGGAGCGGATGAATAAAGAGATGAACGGGCAACTCAGCCTGGCCATCCAAATCTTCAAAGACGAATATCCGAAACGTTTCCTGCATCAACTCGTCAGCGGCCAACTGGATATGGACAGGCTCGACTATCTCCGCCGCGACAGTTTTTATACAGGCGTCACGGAAGGAAACATCGGTTCGGCACGGATTATCAAAATGCTTGACGTTGCAGACGACCGTCTCGTCATCGAATCAAAAGGCATTTATTCTATTGAGAATTTCCTGACAGCACGCCGTCTGATGTACTGGCAGGTATATTTGCACAAGACTTCGGTTGCATACGAACGAATGCTTATCAGTACCTTGCTCCGCGCTAAAGAACTTGCCGCGCAAGGCGTGGCATTATTCGCATCGCCTGCATTGCATTTCTTTTTATATAACAATATCGACCATACGGAATTCTATAATAATCCAGATTGCCTGGAAAATTTCATTCAACTGGACGACAATGATATATGGACCGCTTTAAAAGTATGGAGTACTCATCCGGACAAGGTGCTTTCCACTTTAAGCCAGGGAATGATTAACCGGAACATCTTTAAAGTGGAAATTTCGTCCGAACCGGTCAGCGAAGACAGAAAAAAAGAATTAACTTTGCACATCAGCCAACAGCTAGGCGTAACCCTTTCCGAAGCGAACTATTTTGTCTCTACCCCCAGCATCGAAAAGAATATGTATGACCCGGCAGATGACAGTATTGACATTATCTACAAAGACGGCACTATCAAAAATATTGCCGAAGCATCGGACATGCTGAACATCTCATTATTGTCCAAAAAGGTAAAGAAATACTATCTCTGCTATCAGAGATTACACAGATAAGTATAAAATATTCATGCAATAACACGGAAATCTGAAAAAAAAATCCGTTATTTGTGAACTAATTAAATTTTAAATTAAAGACATGGAGTTCTCGGCTAAGCAAATTGCAGCATTTATCCAAGGGGAAATCATTGGAGACGAAAACGCTACGGTACACACATTCGCTAAAATTGAAGAGGGAATGCCCGGAGCAATTTCTTTCCTGTCAAATCCCAAATATACACCTTACATCTACGAGACACAATCAAGCATTGTCCTGGTTAATAAGGACTTCACTCCCGAGCACGAAATTAAAACTACTCTGATAAAAGTAGACAATGCATATGAAAGTCTGGCTAAATTACTCAATCTTTATGAGATGAGCAAGCCTAAGAAACAAGGTATAGATTCATTAGCTTTCGTTGCACCCAGCGCCAAAATTGGTGAGAACGTATACATCGGTGCATTTGCCTATATTGGTGAAAATACCGTGATTGGAGATAATACCCAAATTTATCCACACACTTTTGTTGGAGATGGCGTGAAGATAGGCAACAGTTGCTTGCTGTACTCCAATGTAAATGTTTATCATGATTGCCGCATAGGTAACGAATGTATCCTGCACTCGGGTGCAGTGATTGGAGCTGACGGATTTGGTTTTGCTCCCACTCCGAATGGATACGATAAGATTCCGCAAATCGGAATTGTTATTCTGGAAGATAAAGTAGATATAGGTGCTAATACTTGTGTAGACCGTGCTACAATGGGAGCTACGGTAGTGCATAGTGGTGTCAAATTAGACAATCTGATACAAATAGCACATAATGATGAAATAGGTTCGCATACCGTAATGGCTGCACAAGCCGGAATTGCCGGTTCTACCAAAATTGGTGAATGGTGTATGATCGGAGGCCAGGTAGGTATTGCAGGACATTCCAAGATAGGAGACAAAGTTGGTTTAGGCGCACAGTCAGGTGTACCCGGAAACATCAAATCCGGTAGTCAACTTATCGGAACTCCTCCCATGGAACTGAAGCAATACTTTAAAGCATCCGTCGCACAAAGAAGCTTGCCGGATATGCAGAAAGAATTGCGTAATCTGCGCAAAGAAGTAGAAGAATTAAAACAACTATTAAATAAGTAACCAATGCTGAAACAAAAAACGCTGAAAGATAGCTTTTCACTGAGCGGGAAAGGTCTTCACACTGGACTTGAGCTCACCGTTACATTCAATCCCGCTCCGGACAACCACGGATATAAAATCCAACGTATCGACATGGAAGGCCAGCCGACTATCGATGCAGTAGCGGACAACGTGACGGAAACCACCCGTGGTACTGTGCTGTCAAAAAACGGGGTCAAGGTTAGCACGGTAGAGCATGGCATGGCAGCTCTCTATGCATTGGGCATTGATAACTGCCTTATCCAGGTGAACGGTCCGGAATTTCCTATTCTGGACGGTAGCGCACAATATTATGTACAAGAAATAGAACGTGTGGGGACAGTAGAACAAAATGCTGTCAAAGATTTTTATATCATCAAATCGAAAATCGAATTCCGGGATGAAGAAACCGGGTCTTCCATCATCGTATTGCCGGACGAGAACTTTAGTCTGAACGTACTGGTATCTTATGATTCGACAATCATTCCGAACCAGTTCGCGACATTAGAAGATATGCAAAAATTCAAAGACGAAGTGGCTGCCAGCCGAACTTTCGTCTTTGTTCGCGAAATAGAGCCGCTTCTTTCCGCCGGACTGATAAAAGGCGGAGACCTGGACAATGCAATCGTAATTTACGAACGCAAAATGTCACAGGAAAGCTTCGATAAATTAGCGGATGTGATGGGAGTTCCCCACATGGATGCCGACCAATTAGGATACATCAATCATAAGCCGTTAGTTTGGCCGAATGAATGTGCCCGCCATAAATTATTGGATGTCATCGGTGACCTCGCTTTAATCGGCAAACCCATCAAAGGACGTATTATCGCCACACGTCCCGGCCATACAATCAACAACAAGTTTGCCCGCCAGATGAGAAAAGAAATTCGTTTACATGAAATCCAGGCCCCGGCTTATGACTGTAACCGGGAGCCGATAATGGACGTAAACCGAATCCGCGAACTTCTTCCGCATCGTTATCCTTTCCAACTGGTAGACAAAGTTATTGAAATTGGAGCTAATTACATCGTAGGTATCAAAAACATTACTGCCAACGAGCCTTTCTTCCAAGGACATTTTCCACAAGAACCGGTTATGCCGGGTGTACTCCAGATAGAAGCCATGGCACAAGTAGGCGGTCTGCTGGTACTTAACTCGGTAGACGAACCGGAACGTTATTCCACCTATTTCATGAAAATAGATGGTGTGAAGTTCCGCCAAAAAGTAGTACCGGGAGATACCTTGCTTTTCCGGGTAGAATTACTGGCTCCGATTCGCCGCGGCATTTCCACAATGAAAGGTTACGCATTTGTGGGCGAAAAAGTGGTCTGTGAAGCGGAATTCATGGCACAAATAGTAAAAAACAAGTAATGATTATGAATTTAGAAATGCAGCAAATCGGTACACTCATCCATATCACAAGACCCTGCAAAACACTCTGAATCCATAAGTCATAATTTAAAATTAAAAATATGATAAGTCCTTTAGCGTATATTCACCCCGAAGCTAAAATCGGGAAAAATGTAGAAATTGCGCCTTTTGTGTTCATAGATAAAAATGTGATTATCGGCGATAACAATAAAATCATGGCTAACGCCAATATTTTATATGGTTCGCGTATTGGCAACGGTAATACTATTTTTCCGGGAGCTGTCATCGGAGCTATCCCGCAGGACCTCAAGTTTCGCGGTGAAGAATCGACAGCCGAAATCGGAGATAACAATCTGATTCGTGAAAATGTGACAATCAACCGCGGTACGGCAGCTAAAGGGCGCACAATCGTGGGCAACAATAATTTACTGATGGAAGGCGTACATGTGGCACACGACGCATTGGTCGGAAATGGATGTATCATCGGCAATTCCACCAAAATGGCTGGTGAGATTGTAATTGACGACAATGCCATTGTCAGCGCTAACGTATTGATGCACCAGTTCTGCCATGTAGGCAGCCACGTCATGATTCAGGGCGGATGTCGTTTCAGTAAAGATATCCCTCCTTATATCATTGCAGGACGCGAACCCATTGCTTTCAGCGGAATCAATATCATCGGCCTGCGCCGTCGCGGCTTCGCCAATGAGGTAATTGAAAATATCCACAACGCTTACCGCATCATTTACCAAAGCGGACTGAATACGACGGAAGCATTGAAAAAAATAGAAGATGAATTTGAGCCAAGTCCCGAAATCGACTATATCATCAGATTCATCCGTAATTCAGAACGCGGAATTATTAAATAAAAACAGTTCAAAATAGTCATATTATGATATACAGATTTACCATTATATCTGATGAAGTTGACGATTTTGTCAGAGAAATACAGATTGACCCGGAAGCAACATTCTTTGACTTCCATGAAGCAATATTGAAATCAGTAGGGTACGCAAACGACCAGATGACTTCCTTCTTTATCTGTGATGATGATTGGGAGAAGGAAAAGGAAGTAACCTTGGAAGAAATGGATGATAATCCGGAAATGGATAGCTGGGTAATGAAAGAAACAAAAATCAGCGAACTGGTAGAAGACGAGAAACAAAAGCTGTTATACATATTCGATTACATGACAGAACGCTGTTTTTTCATCGAGTTGTCTGAAATTATCACAGGCAAAGAGATGAACGGTGCCAAATGTACCAAAAAAGCCGGAGAAGCTCCCAAGCAGACTGTAGACTTCGAAGAAATGGCTGCTGCCGGCGGTTCTCTCGACCTCGATGAGAATTTCTACGGAGACCAGGATTTCGATATGGAAGACTTCGACCAGGAAGGTTTCGGCATAGGAGGAGGCGATGCAGGCAACCCGTACGAAGAAGACAAATTCTAAGTATTAAATATCAAGATATCAGGTATTAATTGCCATGCAGCACCAGGCAGTTAATACCTGATATTTTTTTAAAATTCACGTTTTAAAACGTAATACCCGAAACTTAACTCAACACTTTCTTCATGCCCATTCTTATCGTTTTAATAGGACCCACCGGCGTAGGGAAAACAGAATTAAGCCTACGATTAGCCGAAAAATTTCAAACCCATATCGTATCTGCCGATTCGAGACAGCTATATGCCGAACTGAAGATAGGAACTGCCGCCCCTACTCCCGAACAACTTGAACGTGTACCGCATCACCTGGTCGGCACACTCCATCTTACAGACTATTATAGCGCCGCGCAATATGAGACGGAAGCGATGGAGATTCTCAACGAATTATTCACACAACATAAGGTCATTGTCCTGACAGGCGGTTCAATGATGTATGTAGATGCAATTTGTAAAGGCATTGATGACATTCCTACCGTAGATGCGGAAACCCGCCAACTTATGTTACAAAAATACGAACAAGAAGGGCTTGAACAACTCTGTGCGGAACTCAGGTTACTAGACCCGGAATATTACCGCATCGTAGACCTGAAAAACCCTAAACGGGTGATTCATGCACTGGAAATCTGTTATATGACCGGACGTACTTACACCTCTTTCCGTACGCAACAAAAGAAAGAACGCCCCTTCCATATCCTCAAAATCGGTTTAACCCGTGAGCGGGAAGAGCTTTATGACCGCATCAACCGCCGGGTAGACCAGATGATGAAAGAAGGATTACTGCAAGAAGTACGCTCCGTACTCCCTTACCGGCACCTCAATTCACTCAACACAGTAGGCTACAAAGAACTGTTCAAATATCTGGATGGAGAATGGGAACTTCCTTTCGCTATCGAAAAGATAAAGCAAAACTCACGTATTTACTCACGTAAACAAATGACTTGGTTTAAGCGGGATAAAGAAATACGCTGGTTTCACCCGGAACAAGAAACGGAGATACTCGCATACCTCCGCATAAAAATGGAACATCTTGAATAAGAATACTCTGTAAATATTCTGTTTTTTGACACCATCCACAGTTCTATATAAATAGAAACAGGATTCAGTTTTAAAGACTTTTATATCCGGGTTCTGCTGGCATTACAAGGCACTATAAATACTTCGTATGGCACTGTCTATGATTTTGTGTTACTTACTGAATATCCCGATGCAGGAAATAGAAAGACTATAATAAAAATGGCATATGAGATGATGTCAGGAGGTCATCTTATTTTTTAAAGGGCATTTACTGAATATCCCTACTCTCGAACGGAAACACAGAGTGAAGCCTGCCAAGCTCACTCTCATCAAAACTCTTGCGATATTTTTCCAGAATATCAAATTCTGTAAAGCCCAAAGTCGGGTGGATTTCGGAAATATCTCGTATCTTAGCCATATCTCAGTTCGGATATTTCCCCCGTTTTGGCTGCCAAACCTTATTTGCGGGGGAATACCTAAAGATACAAAAAAGCCGACTAATTCACAATACTTTAAGTATGAATTAGTTGGCTAATTTTATACATTTACACAAAATTCTGGACAGTGCCTTTTATACTATTTACTGAATGTCCCTTTTTAAAGACATTTACCGAATATCCCTATGTAAATGAGAAATACGGGATTCACAATAAGTTCCGTATTTCTCATTTTACACACTATTCAGCATAATACCATACTATTTTCATCCATTATCCTATTTGCCCAACTTCGACACCTTCTGATAAACCTCACGATAAACATTATTGCCTAATTGGAACAAAAGAGTCATTCTCTTTCCATCAATCCGATAAGATATAGGAACAAGAGCATCCAGCTTCCTTCCGTATTCATTATGCAGTTTCTCACAATAAAGCCCCTCGGCAATAATACTGTATTCCCCCGAACGAGTAATTTTGTAAGGACAGAATACGCCTTTCGCCCCCCGGTCAACCGCTTTTGAATACATTGCATTTTTAACATAAGCATCTACATTATAGAAATTACCCTCCTTATCAAGCACCTTATATCTAGTCACTTGTGAGGAAACTTCATCTTGAACAAGTCTCCAAACACCTTTTAAATCTTGGCTCATACAAAAATTGGATGCTAGAAAAAGAAACGAAACAGCCAACCAAATCTTACATAAATTTCTTTTCATAATAAATAGAATTTAAAGTTCAACAAATATTTATTTTTCAATCTAATCCGTACATTACCTTATGTATGAACCACTCACCCCTATAAAATCATCTTTATTTATCCTTCAAAACGACTTTAAGCGTAGGTTTTACCTTAACCTCAATAGTAGGTTTATCATTATAACCGACTCGAAGCACACCATTTTCAGGAGCCTTTATTGTAAAATTCCCTTTAGAATCCGTACTCTCCATAAAACCAGTTCCTTTTACATTGACGACAGCAGGCGTCGGTTCTCCATCCTCGTCACACACCACACCGGTCACGGTAATCCAATCAGACCGGTACTTATCCGTTTCTAGCCGTACAACGTTCTCTTTACCCGCATTATCTACAGACACCGACCGGATTTCCTTGACAGACATCCCTTTCAATTTAGACTTCTTAACCTCTTTATCATCTATACAATAGATTATTTTCCCCTTCACACCTTCCGCTGCACTTTCCGCCAATTCCAAAGCGTCAGCATAAGGTTTCTCCGGATTAGCTTTTCTAAATTGATACTCCCCTTCCGTAAACATAGTGACAAGCATCACCCCGTTCTTTCCCCTTTCTCCATAAATTGCCGTAGCAGATTTATCTTTCAGAATCGTAACACTTTTAATACGGTCATTAGGAAGTTTAGACAAAACATCCTTTCCCGCCACCTCCTTACCATCAATAATAATTAAAGGTTGTTCCTCTTCAATCCCATAAACACGAATACCGTTTCCCACCTTCATACCGGAAGGCAAAGCCTCGGTTATTTTCAAACCGGCAGACACTTCTGGGAATAAATTGACAACCTCCTGTTCCATTCGTATTGACATCTCAGAAGCTACAGCCGCCTTCACCGTTTTATATCCGATAAACGAGAACCATAAATAACTGTCCTTCGGCGCTTTCAAATGGAAGCGCCCATTCACATCCGTTATTGTACCGACAGTCGTATTGGGAATGACTATACTTACTCCTGCTTTAGGCTGCCCTTGCTCGTCAGTAACAATTCCCGTGACAGGAAATTCCGGTACGGCATCCGTTCCGGGCATTTCGCTCCCAGCCAAAACATCCATTCCCTGTCCACCCTTTTTCTCCGCTTTTCGAGTAGTTACAAATATCACGCCGTTCGCACCGCGTCCGCCATATATACTGACAGAAGCACTATCCTTCAATACCGACACACTCTCTATTATTTCCCTATCGAGTTTTTCAAAAGCCTCCATACTCATCTCCTTTCCGTCAACCATAATCAACGGCCTCTTATTCTCCGGAAACCTGATATCTCCAAATCTTACAGGAACGGAATATTTCACAGATACAGGCACCCCACGCTGTTTTCCGGGAATCCATACCGGCATCTCCCTCACAATCCTTTCAGCCTCCCCGTTCAATACGGACTGATCGGATTGAAGCACCCGCACATCCTTCACCTTTCCACTCTCCGACACCGTGAAACCGACAATCACACTTCCGCCTGCTTTACCCTTCACAGCGGAGCTTTTTGTCTTGTCTTCCAGATATTTATACAAAGCATCCATGCCTCCCGGATATTCAGGCATCTGCTCCACCACTTCAAAAACAACGATTTCCTCATTGCCTTTCGTTTTCGCCGTACGATTTTCAATGCCGGCATCGCCCTTACTGTTGCCGTGCAACACTTTTACAGTGTCTTGCAACACATTTTCTTGCACAATCCCAGCCAAATCATTAACTTTGACGGCAGAAATCTCCTCCACCTTTTCGGAGATTTCGGGACGGGCAAAAGCAGCTACCGCAACAGCAGCCAACGGAAGCACATACAAGTACTTCAAACGTGCCCACGGACTCGATTTTTCTTTTAACATCATAGTGATACGTTTTTTAAGTTTACTGTGATTAAAGCTGTTGGCCATAGAGTAGAGCCTTGCGCCAACGGCTTTTTTTATTAATAATAGTTGATATTCCTTCGCGTTCACCCCTTCGTTGATAACAGTCTCATCCGCCTCATACTCATGGATATTCTGCAATTCCTGTTTCAACAGCCATGCGCCGGGATTGAACCATTGGAAAAAGATACAGACATCGGCAATCAATAAGTCGACAGAGTGCCAGTGACGGACATGCGCCGTTTCATGAATCAGAATTTCCCGCCCGTCCTCCTCCAAATCCTTCCGGCTGATAACGATATGCCTCATCCAACTGAACGGAGCTATCTCCTGTTCATGGACAACAAGAATTGTCCCGTTCCCCAATTTTTCCCGCTTGCCGGAATGTATCAACCGGAAAAGACGGAACAAAGAATACAGGTTACGGCAAGCCAAGAAAATTATACCTGCCAGATAAATAAGCAAAAAGATTTTTACCCAAGACAAGAAAAAAGTATCATGCGCTCCCGTCCCTCCAACCGCATCGAAAGCAACAGGTTCCGCTTCCGCCATCAACAACAACTGTTCAATGGTGAGCATTGTTTGCCGGACTTCAACCTGATGACTCGTCGTCACTTTAATAAAAGGAATGAGTAACGACAAAAACAACACCCCCAACAAAGCAACACGATTAAAACGATGAAAAGTTTCCCTACTAAGCAACAAACGGAAAAACAGGTAAAACAAAACAAGGCAAACGGATGATTTCAATATATAAATGAAGAATGCTCCCATAGTCTAGATTGTCATTTCGTTAGTTAACGTTTCCTGTCCGCCTTCTCCACCTCCCGAATCAGTTGCTTCAGTTCATCCAGAGAAATATCTTCTTCCTTAACCAAAAAAGAGACCGCATTCAGGTAAGAATTATTAAAATACTTGCTAATCACATTCCGAAGCGTTCCCTTACGAAATTCCTCCTCACTGACAACAGGATAATACTGATAAGTATTTCCAAAAGTATTATGAGACAGAAAGCCTTTTTCCTCCAGTCCGCGGACAATCGTAGACAACGTATTGAAATGCGGTTTGGGTTCATCATAAAAAGCCAGCATCTCCTTTACAAACAAAGGACCTTTCTTCCAAAAAAAGCCCATGATTTCTTCTTCTTTAACTGTCAATCCTTTCATATCTGCAACTTTATATGGCGCAAATAACGAAAAGTTTTAGTTCATAAACTAATTTTTATAGTTAATATAAACTAAAGGATTTAGTTATCGAAGTCATAATACCAGCAAACTCCTGTAAAATAAGAATTTACAAACACCTTATCCCCATATTTTATCAACAATGAAATTACCGATAAAAAACAAATCACCCATAAAAACAATACTGAACACCAAAAAAGTAAAGCAAGTGCTCCAACGGGCGCCTCCATTCTCTTCACCATGCCGGATACGGAGTAAGGAACTATGCAGGCAATCACCAGCTATGAACAACACGAACAAGTTCGGTATCAAGTCACCCCATGATACCAACCACAGATTATCACCCTTCCCCATCAGGAACGTCAATGCCACAGCCAACAAAAAGACAGAAGCATACTGCAAATCTTTTCTTTTAGAATTCATAGCGGTAATGTTTAAAGTACTTTTCACAAAGATATTGAATCCTACCCAATAATCCTTATCAAACTCCGATAAAAATCAGTCATGTTTTGTTGAATCTAAGTTTATTGTTACTTTTGCAGATACGAATAGAAACCAAAACCGATTCATAAAAAACAAATGAAAAAGATCAGCATCATTTTATTGCTTTGCCTATCCTGCCTCACCGGAATGGCGCAAGGACCAAAGGCACTCGATTTAAAAGATATCACCTCCGGACGTTTCCGCCCGGAAAACATTCAGGGAGTCATCCCTACGCCCGACGGTGAGCATTATACGCAAATGAATGCCGACGGTACGCAAATCATCAAATACTCTTTCAAGACAGGTGAAAAAACAGAAGTACTCTTCGATGTAAACACCGCACGCGAATGCGACTTCAAGCACTTTGACAGCTACCAGTTCTCGCCCGACGGCCAGAAACTGCTCATAGCCACCAAAACAACCCCTATTTATCGACATTCCTATACAGCCATATACTATCTTTACCCTTTGAAACGAAATGACAAGGGTGTCACGACAAACAATATTATCGAACGGCTGTCTGACGGCGGACCTCAACAGGTCCCCGTCTTTTCTCCAGACGGAACAATGGTCGCTTTCGTACGCGACAATAACATATTCCTCGTCAAACTCCTCTATGGCAATAGCGAAAGCCAAGTAACCGAAGACGGCAAACAGAACTCCATCATCAACGGTATCCCGGACTGGGTATATGAAGAAGAATTCGGTTTTAACCGCGCATTGGAATTCAGTGCCGACAATACCATGCTCGCCTTCATCCGCTTTGACGAATCGAAAGTTCCGTCCTACTCCTTTCCCCTTTTCGCAGGAGAAGCGCCGCGTATCGGAGCCTTAAAAGACTATCCGGGCGAGTACACTTACAAATACCCCAAAGCCGGATATCCGAACTCCAAAGTAGAAGTACGCACCTACGACATCAAATCACACGTCACCCGTACCATGAAACTTCCACTGGACCCGGACGGATATATCCCGCGCATCCGCTTCACCAAAGACGCCAACAAACTAGCCGTCATGACACTAAACCGCCATCAGGACCGTTTCGACCTTTATTTTGCAGACCCGCGTTCTACCCTCTGCAAACTCATACTACGTGATGAATCACCTTATTATATCAAAGAAAACATTTTCGACAACATAAAGTTCTATCCGGAAGCTTTCAGCCTGTTGAGCGAACGGGACGGTTACAGCCATCTCTACTGGTATAGCATGGGCGGCAACCTTATCAAAAAAGTCACCAACGGCAAATTTGAAGTAAAAGACTTTCTGGGATATGACGAAGAAGACGGTTCCTTCTATTATACCAGCAACGAAGAAAGCCCGCTTCGGAAAGCAGTTTACAAGACCGACAAGAAAGGCAGAAAAACCAAGCTATCCCAAAAAGCCGGAACCAATACGCCCCTCTTCAGCAAATCGATGAAATATTACATGAACAAGTTCACCAACGTGGATACACCCATGCTCATCACACTGAACGACAATACGGGCAAAACATTAAAAACCCTTGTCACTAACGAACCGCTGAAACAAACGCTGTCCGGATATTCCATTCCCCAAAAAGAATTCTTCACTTTCCAGACAACAGACGGAGTTACACTAAACGGCTGGATGATGAAACCCGTAGAATTCTCCGCATCCAAGAAATACCCCGTGCTGATGTACCAATACAGCGGTCCCGGCTCCCAACAAGTACTCGACACATGGGGAATCAGTTGGGAAACCTACATGGCAAGCCTCGGCTACATCGTCGTATGCGTAGACGGGCGTGGAACAGGAGGCCGCGGAGAAGCCTTCGAGAAATGTACCTATCTGAAAATCGGAGTAAAAGAAGCCAGAGACCAGGTAGAAACAGCCCTTTATCTCGGCAAACAACCCTATGTAGACAAAAACCGCATAGGTATCTGGGGATGGAGTTACGGCGGATACATGACTATCATGAGCATGAGTGAAGGAACTCCGGTATTCAAGGCGGGCGTAGCTGTCGCCGCTCCCACCGACTGGCGTTTTTACGACACCATCTATACAGAACGTTTCATGCGTACCCCGAAAGAGAATGCAGAAGGATATAAAGAAGCATCCGCATTCACCCGTGCCGATAAACTGCATGGCAACCTGTTGCTGGTACACGGCATGGCCGATGACAATGTCCACTTCCAGAACTGTACGGAGTATGCCGAACACCTCGTACAACTCGGGAAACAATTCGACATGCAAGTGTACACCAACCGTAACCACAGCATATACGGCGGAAACACCCGAAACCACCTCTACACACGGCTAACCAACTTCTTCCTGAACAACCTATAATGACTGACAGAGTACGTAAGCCCGAATGGCTGAAAATCAATATCGGTGCCAATGAACGATACACCGAAACGAAACGGATAGTCGACTCCCACTGCCTGCACACCATTTGCAGCAGTGGGCGTTGCCCCAATATGGGCGAATGCTGGGGAAAAGGGACAGCGACATTCATGATTGGCGGCGACATTTGCACCCGCAGTTGTAAATTCTGCAATACCCGCACCGGCCGTCCCCATCCGTTGGACAACAATGAACCCGTTCATGTAGCGGAGTCCATCTCGCTCATGAAACTCAACCATGCGGTAATCACTTCCGTAGACCGCGATGATTTGCCCGATTTGGGAGCAGCCCATTGGGCACGTACCATCCAGGAGATAAAACGGCTGAATCCGCAAACCACCATCGAAGTGTTGATTCCCGATTTCCAGGGCAAAACAGAGTTCATAGATTGGATAATCGAAGCCCGGCCCGATATTATCTCACACAATATGGAAACCGTCCGGCGTATCAGTCCCCAGGTACGCAGCGCAGCCAATTATGACACCAGCCTGCAAGTTATCGCCCACATATCGCAAAACGGCATCCAATCCAAAAGCGGCATTATGGTCGGTTTGGGAGAAACTCCCCAAGAAGTGGAAACACTGATGGACGACCTGCTGGCAGCCGGTTGCCGGATACTTACCATCGGGCAATACCTTCAACCCAGCCACCGCCACTATCCCGTTGCGGAATATGTAACGCCGCAACAGTTCAAAAACTACCGAGCCACAGGCTTAGAGAAAGGATTCGATATCGTAGAAAGCGCTCCGCTTGTCCGCTCCTCCTATCACGCAGAGAAACACATCCGTTAGCAAACAAAACACAACCGCCATTTGTTTTATAAACAGGACCGACAAATAAACAGAAAGAAATGGAGCATAAAGGAATACTTTCTTCCGCATTTAACATGTCGCTGGGTTTTATCCCCGTTATTATTTCCATTCTATTGTGCGAATTCATAACGCAAGACACGGCTATCTACATCGGTACGGGCATAAGTATCGTAAGCATATATCTTTCATACCGGCGAAAAGGCGCATTGCTCCCCAACTTCATCCTAGACATATCCGCCGGCATATTGTCACTGTTGGCTCTCGCCACCCTCATTCCGGGCGATTACATACCGGCCGGAGCTCTTCCCCTCACGCTGGAAGTAAGCATTCTCATCCCGATGCTCATCCTCTATATGCATAAGAAAAGATTCATCAACCATTTCCTGAAACAAATAGACTCCTGCAACAAACGCCTGTATGCACAAGGAGCGGAAGCAGCCATCGTTTCCGCACGAATCGCGTTGATTCTCGGCACACTCCATTTCATAGCCATCAGTGCAACCCTCACTCTTCAGAACCCGCTAAGCCATACAAGCGCCCTTGTTCTCTACAAAGTGTCCCCACCCGCCGTTTTCATCATGAGCATCCTCCTCAACCAGGTTGCCATACGCTTCTTTAACCGCCTAATGTCACACACAGAATATGTCCCCATTGTCAATACCAAAGGAGACGTTATCGGAAAAACCCTTGCAATCGAAGCCATCAATTATAAAAACACCTATATCAACCCGGTCATCCGCATAGCCATATCTACCCACGGCATGTTATTCCTCTGCGACCGGCCGTCAACCGCAATCCTGGATAAGAACAAAACAGATATCCCGCTGGAATGTTACCTCCGTTTCGGCGAAACCCTGTCAGAAGGAGTCAACCGTTTACTTGCCAATGCATTTCCGCATGCAAAAGAAAGCATCCAACCGGAATTCAATATCGTTTACCATTTCGAAAACGAAGTAACCAACCGCCTTATATACCTGTTCATCGCCGACATAAATGACGACTCCATCCTCTGTACTCCACGTTTCAAGAACAGTAAGCTATGGAGTTTCAGACAAATAGAGGAAAACTTGGGAAAAGGCTTTTTCAGCAGTTGCTTTGAAGATGAATACGAACACTTGAAAAGCGTCATTTATATAAGAGAAAAATACAAGGAATCTTAGACAAATCAGGAATACGCCCTTTCCACTCCTTCACAGTACGTGTCTGTATATATTCCCCCTCACAAGTGATATTGGCAGCAATACAAAGTTTCGTCTGCGGACGGCAGTTTTGCAAGATATCCTCCGCCATCTTATGGTTCCGGTAAGGCGTCTCTATAAAAAGCTGCGTCTGATTCTCCGCATACGCACGCTGTTCCAGCATTTTCAATTTCCTGACACGTTCACCCGGCTCAATCGGCAGATACCCGTGAAAAGCAAAACTCTGTCCGTTAAAACCGGAAGCCATCACAGAAAGAATGATGGAAGAAGGCCCCACCAAAGGAACCACCTTCAACTTCTTCCGTTGCGCAATCGCAACAACATCCGCCCCCGGATCGGCAACAGCCGGACAACCGGCCTCTGAGATAACCCCCATTGCAGCCCCCTTTAACAAAGGTTCCAGATAACCGGAAATATCTTCGGGCGAAGTATACTTGTTCAACGGATAAAACGTCAGCGAGTCAATATCAATCCCAGGGTCCGCCTTCTTCAAAAAACGGCGGGCAGAACGAACATCTTCGACTATAAAATAACGGATACCGGAGATAATCTCCTTATTATAAGAAGGCAACACCTTCTCAAGCGGGGTATCGCCCAAAGTCACAGGCAACAAATAAAGAGCCGTTTCCACTTCAACAATCACTTATTACAGATTATAAACAATACGACAACCAGCAACCCGTTCAAACAAATCAGGAAGCCGGATACTCAGACTCATTCAGCATTTCATGATAATCGGTAAACTCCAGCAAATCCTTTACCTTCATACCCTTATGCCTTTTCATATAGGAAGACACAATCTTCGCCCCCATCCAAATACCAATCAAAGCGGGAGCCTGTTCGCCCAACATCTCAACCGCAGGAGCAGGCTTCATATAATAACGGATAACCATCGGATCGCGCGCATGCAAATGCTCGTTAGCGCATATATACTTCCAGATAGCCTCCTCATTCTCCTCACACCAGGCATCCTCCTCTTTCGAATACCCTATTGCCTCCCCCACACTATCATAGCCCAACAACTTCTGCACCACATAATGAATCTTTCCGGAATGTACCATTAAATCAATGAGGCATGCCCCCTCATGATACCCCATTCCGTAACGGCTGAGAAGATAAAACGCAAAACAATCCGGTATAATCCGTTCCGGGCGCATGGAACGGCACTGATAATCATAATAAAACCGTTTATAAAGAGGATAATCCTCCCCCATATACTTGTCAAGACTTATCCCCAGCAGGGTATCCACTAGAACAATAGACTCATTGAATGCAGATATCTGTGAATAAACAAACGGGACCTTAACATCAGGCACTTCTTTTTTCAACTTTCCGAACCCTTCATTCAGCCCCTTCTCCACTTCGTCAAGGTCAGGGAATTTCCTTTCCACATCATTCATCAGGCGAATCAACGTGGAATCCGAATAAAACTTTTGCAGACGCTGAAAAATCGTATCGTCTTTCACCGTACCGATAGCCAGTACATCCTCAATCAGGAGTTTTGTCGGTTCGCGATAATCCATCGTCAGCTTCTGCATGGCAGAAAAGCTGTTCGAGCGGACATACTCGCTCAACAGCTTATCATATCTTAAAACAGAAATCTCTTCCCCTTTCTGTTTCACGCCTTTCCCCGTACTTATCCCGCAGGAGGCGAAAAGCACGCTTAACAATCCCAAAAGAAGAGAAATCCGCAACTTCATATTCTTTTATCCGTAAATGATATTACCATTCTCATCCATATACTCATCCAGCCCCTTTTCATAAGTAGCCATAGCACGAAGACTCATGCCCACGCTAGAAAATCCGCCGTCATGGAACAAATTCTGCATCGTCACCTTACGGGTAAGGTCAGAGAACATAACGATACAATAATCCGCACACTCATCCGCACTGGCATTCCCCAACGGAGACATGCGGTTGGCGAAATCATACAGCTTATCCATTCCCTTCACACCCGAACCGGCGGTGGTAAATGTAGGAGACTGTGAAATCGTATTCACGCGCACACTGTGCTCGCGTCCGTAAATATATCCGAAACTGCGTGCGATAGACTCAAGCAACGCCTTTGCATCCGCCATATCATTGTAACCGTAGAAAGTACGCTGTGCCGCTACATAACTCAAAGCGACAATAGAGCCATAATCGGCAATGGCATTCAATTTTTTGGCAGACTGAATCATTTTATGAAACGACACAGCAGAAATATCCAGCGTCTTTTCCAGCATCCCATAGTCAAGGTCGTCATAAGTACGTTTCTTACGCACATTAGGAGACATACCGATAGAGTGAAGAACGAAATCAATCTGTCCGCCCAGTATGTCCATAGAGGTCTTGAATACATTCGACAAATCCTCTATGCTAGTCGCATCGGCCGGTATGACCTGGCAATTCAGCTTTTCCGCTAAAGCATTGACTTCTCCCATACGGATAGCCATCGGAGTATTTGATAATGTAATAGTCGCACCTTCCTCTACGGCCCGCTCCGCTACCTTCCAAGCAATAGACTGGTCATTCAGAGCACCGAAGATTATACCTCTTTTTCCTTTCAACAAGTTGTAACTCATATCTTTTAATAGTTAAATTTTGTGCAAAGATAGGAACTTTCTGCATAAAAACACGAGATATGTGCAAATAATAGGTATAAATGACAAAAAATACACGTATTCTATCAATTAGTCCACATCCCCTTAGACTTTCCCGCTTATCTTTGCCATCGACAATTAAAACGCTCAACGAGTTGCCAAGAAAAACAATAAATGTATAACCCTTATAGAATTAAGTTACTAAATGAACACATTGACAAAAAGATTCTTCTGGATGGCTATATGCTGCTTACCGTTCATTTCGGGATGCAAACAGAATGAAAATACAGTAAAAGAAAGTAGGATAAGCGACACCCTTTACCAGAATCTACCCTTTGAGATGCCTAAAGTACAACAACCGTCTTTCCCCGCTTATGAAACAAACATCGAACAATTCGGAGCGAAAGGAGACGGCATGTTCCTGAATACCCAGGCCATAAATGATGCCATCAAAGACGTCAACCGGCATGGCGGAGGCAAAGTAGTTATTCCGGAAGGCGTCTGGCTGACCGGTCCCATCGAACTGCTAAGCAATGTAAACCTTTATACGGAACCAAACGCATTGGTACTCTTCACCGGAGATTTCGAGGCATACCCTATCATCAACACCTCCTTCGAAGGACTGGAAACCCGCCGCTGCCAATCCCCCATTTCAGCCCGCAATGCGGAAAACATCGCTATCACGGGACACGGCACGTTCGACGGCAACGGCGATTGCTGGCGACCGGTAAAGAAAGGGAAACTGACCGCCTCACAATGGAAAAAACTGGTAAACTCCGGAGGTGTTCTTGACGAAAAACAAGAAATATGGTATCCTACTGCAGGTTCATTGAAAGGCGCCATGGCTTGTAAAGACTTCAATGTTCCCGAAGGCATCCATACAGACGAAGAATGGGCTGAAATCCGCCCGTGGCTGCGTCCGGTACTGTTAAGCATCGTAAAAAGCAAAAAAATATTACTGGAAGGCGTAACCTTCAAAAATTCACCCAGTTGGTGCCTGCACCCTCTGTCTTGCGAAGACCTCACCGTGAACAACATCATGGTAATCAACCCCTGGTATTCCCAAAACGGTGACGCTATCGATTTGGAATCCTGCAAGAACGCACTTATCATCAACAGTGTGTTTGACGCAGGAGACGATGCAATCTGCATCAAATCCGGAAAAGACGAAAACGGACGCCGCCGCGGAGAACCCTGCCAGAATGTAATAGTAAAAAACAACACGGTACTGCACGGGCACGGCGGATTCGTGGTCGGCAGCGAAATGTCCGGAGGAGTGAAAAACATCTATGTAGAAGACTGCACGTTTATGGGAACAGATGTAGGACTACGTTTCAAAAGCACGCGCGGACGGGGCGGCGTGGTAGAAAATATCCATATCAACCGCATCAACATGATTAACATACCGAACGAACCCCTGTTGTTCGACTTGTTCTACGGCGGCAAAGGCGCAGGAGAAGAATCGGAAGAAGACCTGTTGAAACGTATGAAAACCGCCATCCCCCCGGTTACGGAAGAAACCCCGTCATTCCGCAACATCCACATTTCAAACATCGTCTGCAGAGGTTCCGGACGCGCCATGTTCTTCAACGGACTGCCGGAAATGCCAATCAGCGACGTAACGGTGAAAAACGTAGTAATAACCGAAGCCTCGGACGGAGTCGTACTCAGCCAGGTAGACGGGGTTACCTTTGAAAATATCCATGTAGAATCAGTGAAGGGCAACTACCTGTTAAAAGTCAGAAACGCCCAAAAACTGACAGTAAACGGAAAGCTCCATGAAGAAATAGATTCCAAAGGAGAAACGCTGAAATTCAAATAAAACTCCGTACCCCAAATGTAAACAATGTAAAAACGGGAAAATTTGCCGGAAAGGATACGGTCCGAATCATTCGTACCCGCAGTTGCAACCTAAAAAACCACAATCATTATATAGAGTAAAAAGCTCAAATAGCAGACAACTTCATCCTCAAAAGATAAGCGGTCTGCTATTTCCCATTCTTTCTATCCAAGATAAAAATACCTCCGCAGCAACTCAATA
This sequence comes from uncultured Bacteroides sp., assembly GCF_958445495.1. Classification (GTDB taxonomy): domain Bacteria; phylum Bacteroidota; class Bacteroidia; order Bacteroidales; family Bacteroidaceae; genus Bacteroides. The sequence continues at coordinate 68,167 of NZ_CAUCSQ010000002.1, forward strand.
CATCCCGATTCCATGTCGAGACAACCCAATTTCTTAAAAGCAGACAGCTTCCGGCCATCCAAACGGATACGAAGTAATTATGTTTGATTGATGTCCATACGGATTTCATCCGGCATACGATAAACCTTCCGCCTACGATACCTCGACCGGAAACGCAACCTAATTCCACGTTCCACAATCTTTTCCCCACATCCAACTCGTAACCGAACGGCATGAATTTACCGTTTACGGCAATACGACACACACAACCGGAACAAATCCAGCATTGCGTTTCAGATAAAATTATACATTGAATATCATTCCCATAACTCTTTAACAGGCAAAATTATCCGTTGTAGATGTTCATAACCTTCTTATACCCATCCGCTCCGACTTTCATTTTTTATCCCTATCTTTGCAAAAGAAAAGACGACATCTAACATCAGCTTTGAAATCATGAAAAAGAACCTATTCATCATTCCCTTCCTTTTAGGAAGTCTCAGTTTACCCGTTTCTGCCCAACAACAGGAGACAACCGTTACAGTAGAAGTACACAACAACTGGAACCAAGCAAAAACAGACGCCCCGGTAGTCATCAATATACACGAGCTGCATACGGGATTCAAGGTAAAATCCGCAACGGTGACGGAAGGCTCCCGCGAAATACCCTCCCAACTGGACGATTTAAACAGAGACCGCAACATGGACGAACTGGCATTCGTCACCGACCTTCCCGCCAACGGGAAAAAAACATTCCGTATCACACTCTCCTCGGAAAAGAACGTCAAGAACTATCCGGCACGTGTCTATGCCGACATGTTCATCGCAGACCACCGGAAAGGAAAACACCAACGAGTACAAGCCATCACGGTCCCCGGAAGCAGCAACATCTACAGCATGGTACGCCCCCACGGTCCGGTTCTCGAATCGGAGCTGGTCGGTTACCGCCTCTACTTCAATGAAAAACAGACACCGGACATTTACGGGAAGTTCAACAAAGGACTGGAAATCAAAGAATCTCAATTCTATCCCACCGACGCCCAGCTAGCAAAAGGATTCGGCGATGACGTGCTCCGGGTATTCGACAGTTGCGGTCCGGGCGCCTTGAAAGGGTGGGACGGTAAAAAAGCGACCCATATCACCCCCGTCGAAACCCGTACCGAACGCATCATATCCTATGGCCCGGTACGTGCAATTGCAGAAATCGAAGTGACCGGATGGCAATACCAGGGTTCAGAGCTGAACATGACGACACGCTACACGCTTTACGCAGGACACCGCGACCTTCATATCGAAGCCTTCTTCGACGAACCGTTGAAAACAGAAATATTCTCGACCGGCGTCCAGAATATCACAGGTACGGCAACTTCATTCTCAGACCATCAAGGATTGGTCGGAAGCTGGGGAACCGACTGGCCGGTAAACGATACGGTCAAATATGCCAAAGAAACAGTAGGGTTAGGAACCTGCATCCCCCAACGTTACGTAAAATCGGAAGAAAAAGACAAGGCAAACTTCCTCTATACGGTTACCGCTCCGGAAAGCAACTATTTCCAATACCATACCACCTTCACCTCCATGAAAGAATCCTTCGGATACAAAACGCCGGAAGCCTGGTTCGCCTATCTCCGCAAATGGAAAGAAGAACTGACTCACCCGGTAACCATAAAAATAGAAAAAGCAAACCGGTAATAAGAATACCGGTACGGCTAAACAAAAAATACATAGTTTCTACCAATTTTTATACGACTCTGCACAAATATTACCCCATGTGCAGAGTCTTTTTTTCTACTTTTGCAAAGGCTAGACCAATCAATGAATTATTCATATCAAACTCTATTATACCTATAGTATGAAACGACTGACACAAACTTTGGTTCTCTGCCTGCTGGCCGCCTTTCCGGCACTGGCACAGAAAAACTACGTATCCGAAGTATGGGTTTCCGACCTCGGAAACGGCAACTACAAAAACCCGGTACTCTATGCCGATTACTCCGACCCGGACGCCTGCCGCGTGGGAGATGATTTCTATATGACCTCATCCAGTTTCAACTGCCTGCCCGGATTACAGATTCTGCATTCCAAAGACTTGGTGAACTGGACAATCATCGGCGCGGCCATCCCCAATACCCTCTCCCCCGTCGAAATTCCAGAACGTCCGGAACATGGCAACCGCGTGTGGGCGCCCGCCATCCGCCACCACAACGGCGAATTCTACATCTTCTGGGGCGACCCGGACCAAGGAGCATTTATGGTGAAAGCCAAAGACCCGAAAGGCCCGTGGAGCGACCCCGTCCTTGTAAAACCGGGAAAAGGTATCATTGACACATGCCCGTTTTGGGATGAAGACGGAAAAGCATACATGGTACACGCATACGCGGGAAGCCGTGCCGGGCTGAAAAGCGTCATCACGATTTGCGAACTGAATGCAGAAGTGACAAAAGCCGTCACCCCTTCACGCATCATCTTTGACGGCCATGAAGCGCATCAGACATGCGAGGGTCCCAAGATGTACAAAAGAAACGGCTATTATTACATTTTCCATCCGGCGGGCGGCGTACCGACAGGCTGGCAAGTGGTACTGCGTTCCAAAAACATCTACGGCCCTTATGAATGGAAAACAGTACTCGCACAAGGCGACTCACCCGTCAACGGCCCTCACCAGGGCGCATGGGTAGACACTCCCGCCGGCGAAGACTGGTTCCTCCATTTCCAGGATGTGGGCGCCTACGGCCGAGTCATGCATCTGCAACCGATGAAATGGGTCAATGACTGGCCCGTCATCGGCATCGACAAAGACGGCGACGGATGCGGCGAACCCGTACTGACCTATAAAAAGCCGGACGTAGGAAAAACCTACCCGGCCTGCACCCCGCAGGAAAGTGACGAATTCGACGGCTACACGCTTTCCCCGCAATGGCAATGGCACGCCAACATCAACGAAAAGTGGGCGTACTATGCAGGTGACAAGAGTTACGTAAGACTCTATTCCTATCCGGTCGTACAAGACTATAAAAACCTGTGGGACGTAGCCAACCTCCTGTTGCAAAAGACACCTTCGGACAATTTCACCGCCACGATGAAACTTACATTCAGCCCGAACCGGAAAAACAAAGGCGAACGTACCGGACTCATCGTCATGGGCAGGGATTATGCCGGATTGATTCTGGAAAACACCGATAAAGGACTCGTCTTGTCACAAGTCGAATGCAAGAAAGCAGACAAAGGCAAACCGGAACAACCGAACGCTTCCGTCAGCCTCTCTCAAAATACGGTCTATCTGAAAGTAAAATTCACCTGCGACGGAAAGAAAATCAAAGCCAGCGAAGGCGGGCACGACCTCATTGTCATGTGCAATTTCAGCTATAGCCTCGACGGAAAGAAATACCGGCCGTTGGGCAACCCTTTCCAAGCAAAGGAAGGACAATGGATTGGTGCAAAAGTCGGTATGTTCTGTACGCGGCCCGCTATCGTCACCAATGACGGAGGATGGGCGGATGTAGACTGGTTCCGCATTGCGAAGAAGTAAAAAAGAACAACCGAATACCCAAAAGGCGTTTCCGCATGATGAAATTTTTGCAGGGACGCCTTTTCTTTTCTACCTTTGCAAACGAAAAAATCCGGAATAAGAGGATGAAACAATAAAAACAAAAAAGCCTAATGAAAAGACTAGCCATATTCGATTTGGACGGTACTTTGCTGAACACTATCGCCGACCTGGCACACAGTACCAATTACGCCCTGAACAAGCTGGGATATCCCATGCACAAGATAGAGAAGTACAATTTCATGGTAGGAAACGGAATCAACAAACTCTTCGAACGTGCGCTGCCCGAAGGAGAAAAGACAGAAGAGAACGTACTCCGCGTACGCAAAGAATTCATTCCCTACTACGATATCCACAATGCAGACGACAGCCGTCCCTATCCGGGCATTCCGGAACTGTTGTCCTATTTGCAGTCTGAAGGAATCCTGCTTGCCGTAGCGTCCAACAAATACCAGGCCGCCACCGAAAAGCTAGTCGCCCATTATTTCCCCGAAATTCATTTTACCGCCGTATTCGGCCAACGGGAAGGGGTGAACGTCAAGCCCGACCCCACTGTAGTCTTTGACATCCTGCAACTGGCAGGCACAGCCAAAGAAGAAGTCCTCTACATCGGTGATTCGGGAGTCGATATGCAAACGGCAGCCAACGCCGGAGTGACCGCCTGCGGAGTGACATGGGGATTTCGTCCCAAGAGCGAACTGGAAAAATTCAATCCGGCATACATAGTAGATACGGCAGAAAAGATTAAAGAACTGATTCCGGAACCCTAATTTACCTGATGAACAGATAGTTTCTACCGCACGAAACTTTTGTTTCATGCGGCAGAAGATACAGTTTCATAACCAAGAAACCAATGTTTCATACGGATGAACAAAGCGTATCAAGTACTCGGAACAATCAAGTCCGGACATCATTGTTTACTCCACGCTGATAAACCGAAGGCGCCACCCCGAACTGGGCCTTAAAACATTTGCTGAAATAGAAAGGATCACTGATACCCACCTTGTAAGAGACCTCGGCAACCGTCAGATTATCTTCCGACAGCAATAATTCGGCCGCTTTCTTCATCCGCACCACACGTAAATACTCATTGGGAGAATACCCGGTCACCCCACGCAGTTTCCGGTAAAACACCGTCCGTCCCAACTTCATGAGCTGGGCAAACTCATCAATAGAAAACTCCGGACGGGCAAGGTTCTGTTCCAGAATAACCGCCAGGCGGTCAGCAAACTCCTTATCCCTATCCGTAGTGCACATGGCCGGCCGTACGATGCCCGGCTCGTTGGAGAATTTTTCCCGTAATTTATCACGCTGCTCTATCAAGCGGAAAGCGCGTGCCAATAACAGTTTAATGCTAAACGGTTTCGCAATGTAGGCGTCCGCTCCGGCCTCAATACCTTCCAGATGCTTTTCCGGCGAATTCAATGCAGTCAGCAAAATAATAGGAATATGGCTTGTGTCAAAGTCCGATTTCAGCTTCCTGGTTACTTCGAATCCGGTCATTCCCGGCATCAGGACATCGCAAATGATAAGCTCTGCCTCATAGGTACGCGCTTTCTCAAATCCCGAAATACCGTCGGCGGCAACTTCCACCTCAAAATAAACCCCGATTTCCTCTTTCAGGAACTCCCGTATATCATTATCATCCTCAATAATCAGGACTTTCCGCTTATTTAAAGGAACAGCCATCTTTTCCGGTTCGGGAAGTTCTTCGGAAAGCTGCAACAGATGGTGCGCCTGCCCATTCGCTTCCTTCAACAGCACATTGCCCGGAATCAAAAAGTCCTTCTCCGAATATACCGACTTGTCCGTCGGAAGACAGACGGTAAATACAGAACCGCCTCCTTCATTGTCCCTGTACTCAATCGTACCTTTATGCACCTGCACCAGTTCATGGCTCAAATGCAAACCCACACCTATACTGTCACCGGAGAAACTGCTCTGCATAAAACGTTTAAACAATTCATTCTGTTTCTCCTTAGGAATGCCGACCCCCGTATCCGAAATCCGAATCTGCAACATCCTTCCCGCATCGTCCACATTTACCGAAAGGACAACCGTCCCGTTCGAAGGAGTATATTTAAACGCATTGGATAACAGATTATAAGTCACTTTATCCAAATTTCCTTTATCGATAAACATTTTGTACGACGGAACAGACGGCAAGAAACGGAAATTCATATTCTTCTGTTCCGCCACATCTCCGAAACTTAAAAAAATCTCATAGAGGAAAGCAATCACATCCGTCTCTTCCAAAGAAAGCGCCAGCTTATTATTCTGCATTTTCCTAAACTCCAACAACTGGTTGATAAGCCTCAACATGCGCCGGGTACTCTTATCCATCGTTTTCAAAGGATATGCCAGTTCACGGGGAATCTCCGTGACACGCTGTATTTTCTCCAATGCCCCCTGAATCAATGTAAGCGGAGTACGGAACTCGTGAGAAATATTGGTAAAGAAAACAAGCTTATATTCAGTCAACTGCTTTTCCACATTGATACGGTTACGCAAACTGTTAAAATTCCGAACAATGCGGAACGCGAAATAGAGAGCGACCACCAACAGCAATACGTATCCCGCCATCGCCCAGTTTGTTTTCCAGAAAGGAGGGACAATCACAATCTTCAAGGCAGTCTCACTGTCGTTCCAGATGCCCGAACCGTTGCAGGACTTCACATGAAGCACATAAGTCCCCGGAGTAAGATATTTGAAAGAAGCGAAATTCAAAGGTGACGGAGCGCTCCATCCCTCATCGTAATTCTCCAGCCAGTACATATATTTCGTGCGTCCGCTATCCGAATAGTCAAAAGTAGAGAAATCTATCAGGAATGAATTCTGGAAATATTGCAACGTAATCTCATCCGAATAGGCAAGCGACTGTTTCAAAGGAGAATCCTCCGCTGCCGGATTTACCAGAGTGCCGTTCACATACAAATCGGTAAAAACAACCGGAGAGAAGGCCTCGCTGTCCTGTATCTTTTCCGGGTCAATGACAATCAGCCCGTAATTCGTACCGAAAAGCAATTTTCCATCCTCACGCATACAAGCGCTGTTTTCGCTGTAAACATTGCCCAAAGTATAGGAAGAAAAGAAATAATTCTCGAAAGAACGGTTCGCCGGATTAAATTTGGAAATCCCATATTCGGTAGCTACCCATATATTTCCGTTCCTATCCCCCAGAACAGACTGAACCACATCATTTGCCAAGCCCTCGGAAGTCCCGTAATGTTCGTACTTCAAAGAAGCATAGCCGTCTTGCGGTTCACAAAGGTTCAGCCCCGAACCGGAAGTGCCAATCCACATCCTTCCTTCCGTATCGCGATAAATACACTTTATCTCATTGCTGCAGAATTTCCCGTTCGTATAACTGAACAAACGGTAATTGTCCGAGTCGGCAATCAGAGAGTCCGGATGGAAAATGCAAATTCCCTCGCTGGTCCCTACCCAAACCATTCCGTTTTCATCCTCCTCTATCACACGCACCATCCGCAAACCGAATCTCTGCTGAAGAAAATGCCTGAACTTATATCCGCCTTCGGGCGTCTGCTCCGCCAGCTCAAGCCCTCCTCCAAACGTACCTATCCACATGCGGTCTTTACGGTCACGATAAATAGCAAAGACATTATCATCGGACAATGTCGAAAAATCGGAAGGATTGTTGCAATACCACGTATCCCCGACTTTCAATCCGTTTCCGCGGGTCCCCATCCATATCCGTCCCTGCCCGTCCTCGGTAATAGCGTAAATATTGGAATGGAAATACCGGTTAGCCACCTTTGAACGGAGATTCGAATCAAAGGTGTAAAGTCCTCCCTTGCGTGTGCCCACATAGATATCCCCGTCGGGCATCTTAGTCAACATGCGAATCGTATTCGAACGGTCGAACAATTCACGGGATTCCGGGTAAATGCGGGCAGTCCCTTCATTCAATACCGAGATGCGGGACAGTCCCGAATACTCCGAAGCCACCCAGATGCCACCGGCACGGTCTTCCATGACATACAACAGGAAATCGGAACTGATATGGCTCTGGTCGTTTATATTCGCGACAAAATGTTCCAGCTTGTCCTCCGCCGTGTTGTAAGCGAACAATCCGTTGCCATAAGTCGAAATCCAGATAATCCCGCGGGAATCATGGACAATGTGGTAACGTTCGAAATCTATATAACTGATTTTGTCCTGGGGAATCAACTGAAATTCCTTGACTTCCCCTGTACCGGCAAGAACATAGGTAAGACACCCCGTATGATTGTATATCCAATAATTGCCACGATTGTCACGAATCAACCGGCCCTTTTTTATATCCATGCGGGAATCCGGGCGGACCTCTCCCGTCTTAAAATCATAGGTATATACCCCCGTAGTAGTCAAAACCACCCATTTGTCCTGCAACAGGAAATTACCGGTCGGTGAGGTCTGCCCTGCAACAGCGGCAAGAGACGCCAGTTTCCGCATCTTCCGGGCAGCAGCCCGGTAACAATAAATATCGCCGTCCACGGTAAGAAAATACATATCATCCCCGTAAGCCAGAGAAGAGACAAAATGAATCAGGCGGTCTTCTATCCTATACTGCCCGTCAGTGACGGAAACCAATCCGCATTGTGTCCCTATCCAAATCCGCCCGCCGGCATCCTCATCAACGAATTTCACCCTATTGTCCGGCAGATTCCCGCATTCTGTCCTGAACACCGTAGATTTCATCCGCCCGTCTTCCAGATGCACCATCCTGCGGCAGCCGTTTCCCGAATGCGACAACCAGACATCCCCGTTAGCGGCGACATACACCGTTGAATAATTTTGCCTCAATTCCCCGCAACCCGTATAATCGATAAAACGCGCGCGTCGCAAATCGTAGCAACTATATAGTTCAGGCGTGGTGGAAATCCACAAAAATCCGTTTTTGTCTTCTGTAATACTGTAAATCCGGTTATCCGCTAAAGACACTTCATCACCGGTTTCCGGACGGAAAGTAAGAAAAGAGTTACCGTCGTAACGGCTCAGCCCATTCAACGTAGCCAGCCATAAGAAACCTTTGCTGTCCTGATAAATGTAACGGACAGAATTATTAGGAAGACCGTCACTGGTTCTCATCCGGGTAGAACGGAGTTCGATTGCGGCGTATGTATCCAGTACAAGGCCCACCAGGAAAAAGAAGATTAAAAGACGTCTTTGCATCATATAGATTTTAAGATTAATAACTGAATGACGGACAAAAATAATCAAGATAGTTGGAATAATAAAGAGCCGGCCCGCAAAATACTCCCGCTTCCAGACACGGATAACGCGGATGATACAGCGATGATGTCTCTTATCCGTATTATCCGCATTACCCGCTTGAAAAACAGATGTGCAATCAATCCATGTGGAACACCTCCGGCAACGGCACGGATACCGGCGAATTATCAGGATTCACCTCCATGATATCCGCCATATAATCCCACCATCTCCGCACAATCTCCGTATTTCCCAAATCCTGTGAACCGGACTCTCCTTCCGTTTTCTGAAAAGCGAAAAGAATATTAGTCTCTTTATCCCAATAAATGGAATAATCCGATACGCCGCTCTCTGAAAGCAACATCTTCAGTTCAGGCCAGATAGCCGCGTGCCTCCTTTCATATTCCGCCTCACACCCCGGTTTCAGATACATTTTAAACGCTTCCCGTTTCATAGTTCCAATCTATTTAAAGTTAATTTTCCGCATCTTCCGCACCAACAGCAAAAATAGGCGCCGCCGTTTTCTGTTTCACCCGGTAATACTGAACGGCGCTATCGTTCATCTGCGGATACAAGTTCTTCAACAAACGAATCATTTCCGCACCGGCCCAAAGAACCGGGCCATATCCGTGAGCCGCATATACATTTACCGGACGATAGTAATAAAATACCGGGTCAAAAGCCATTCCCGTACCCACGCAGGTTCCTTCCACCTGGCCTTCCGCATTAATCTTGCCGGCTACGGCGTGCCATCCCAGATGAGCTGCCGGACCGTAAGCAACCGCGTCAATCCATCCTTCATTTATCGCATGCGCCAAGCAATAGACATAAATGGCGGAAGCGGAAGTCTCCAGATAAGAATCATTCCGGTCAAGTAACTGATGCCAAAGTCCTTCCCCGCTTTGCAACGCCGTCACTCCGCGTACATGGGCACGGAAATAGTCCATCACTTCAGAACGCTGCGGATAATCTTCCGGCAATACGTCCAGCAATTCGCAAGCCGTAAGCATGGCCCATCCGTTGGCGCGCGCCCAGCAAAAAGCAGGGTGGTCTGTACTGCTCTCCACCCATCCGTGACGATACAGTCCCTTTTCGGGAATAAACATGCGGTCTGCAAACTGAAGGAACTGCCTGACAGCCTCCGCCAGGTATTTGTCTTTTTGCAACTTGTCATAACAACTCATCTGCGCTATCGCCGGAATCCCCATAAACATGTCATCCAGCCAAAGAGTGTTGCGCTGCGGGCGATTACGGGCAAAAGTCCCGTCTGCCAAGCGATATTCCTTGTTTATTATGAAATCGAAATAGTTGTCGACCAACTCCTCTACAGGGAGTGACCGGTCTTTCAAACGAAGTTTGAGCATAGCTGCACATACAGCTCCCGCATCGTCCAATGCCTGCGGAGAGAGGATTTGCAGCAGTTGCGGGTCGGTCGTCCCCTTTTCCCGATAGACGCGCCTGAAATGCGGAGCTACCTCCGCCAAAAAACGGAAACGGCTCTGTACGTAATCCATATAACGCCGGTCCCCCGTGATTTCGGCAGCCGCAATCAAAGCAGAATAGGTCACTCCCCATTCATAACTTGCCAGACAAAAAGCGCCCCGTTCCAGTTGCGCCTCATCGCCCATCGCCGCATAATCCGTAATTACCTTTCCCGTGTTCTTATCCACCACACGGGCCGGAGTCTCCCTGTCTATATAAGCGAACACGCAATCCATATCTTTCTTTATCTGTCCGGTTGTCAGTTCGCCGTACGCGCCCCGATAAGCGGGCTGCAGCAAATGCAAAGGAGTATTCGAGTCGTTAATCACGCTTTTCTTTTCCTGAGCGCCGACAGGTAAAACTGTCAATAATGAAACAATGGTTATTATCCGATAATCCATAATCTATTTTTTAGGTATTTTACATCCTCTGAATACGGTTCCCCGAAGTTCCGGGCCAAAATAAAATCCCGGCTGCGTGGGCTGGTTATAAGCGACATTCTGAGTCGCAATGCTTATGCGGTAAACCGGGTCTTCCAGAAATGTGTGGAACCGGTATTCCGTAGGAACGGCAGAAACATAAAGCCTCAAAGAAGCGTTATCCGCCGCACGCAACAGGACTTCCTCACGCCAGTCGCCTATGATATCCCCCTGCAGACAGGGAGTCGCTTTCGTCCCGTTATTGGAAAGAGCCCCTTCAAAAACCGCGATGCGCTCACATTCTCCTTTTTCCCAGTTATATTTACTGACTACGTTCTTATCCAGCAATTCACGCAATAAGTCGCCGTCCCACCAAACAGCCATATTGCAGGACAGCCCTTTCACCCGTTCTTTTACAACTTCCCCCTTTACGCTCCTTATCCCTCCGGAAGCCAACGACCACATCTCAACGCCCGGATAAGAGGGGTCAATGTCCGCCGCCATACAACGTCCGACATCCGTATGGTCCTTAATCTGAAAAAGCACCTCACCGGTAGCCGCATCCCTGTATGAGGAACCGTCACGCTTATTCTCATGGCAGTCCCATACCTGCAGTCCCTTGCGGGAAGGGTCAAAATGGGTCAGATGAATGGCGTCTCCATGTCCCATCTTAGTCGAATATAATCCGCTGCCGTCATGGTCTATCGCACACGAGCCGTAGATAATCTCATCACATCCGTCGCCGTCCACATCCCCCACACGGAGATTATGATTGCCTTGTCCGGCATAATCCCCGCATCCGGGGTTGTTGCTGTCAAACACCCAACGCCGTTTCAGCTCCGTCCCGTCCCAGTCAAAAGCCGCCAGTACCGTACGTGTATAATAGCCGCGGCACATCACGACACTGGGATGTATTCCGTCAAGATAGGCGACGCAAGCCAGAAAACGGTCGCTTCGGTTTGCCCGGTTATCTCCCCAGTCCGCCAGATTGCCGCGTTCCGGGACATAATCGATTGTCTTCATCGCTTCTCCTGTCAATCCGTTAAAAACCGTCAGATATTCGGGGCCTGTCAGAATACGTCCCTGAGCATTCCGATAATCCGCTCCGGCGTCTCCGATTACTTTTCCCGTTCCGTCCACAGTTCCGTCCCCGGTTTTCATCACGACTTCCGCACGGCCGTCTCCATCCAAATCATAGACCATAAACTGCGTGTAGTGCGCTCCGGCACGTATGTTTCTACCTAAATCAATGCGCCACAAACGCTTTCCGTCCAATTTATAGCAATCCAGAAGCACCGGTCCCGTATAGCCGTCATGTGAATTATCATGTGCGTTGCTTGGGTCCCACTTCAAAATTATCTCATATTCGCCGTCACCGTCCACATCACCGATACTCGCATCATTCGGAGCATAAGAATAGGACTGTCCCGCCGGAGTCGTTCCGTCTTCCGGACGTTCCAAAGGAATGTCCAGATAACCGCACGGAGCGTCAGCCGGCATCCGATAACTGCTCTCCGTCCCTGCTTTTACAGCTTTGACCGTATAAAGCACAGCGTCCGTCCCGCTATAAGAATCTTGAAAAAAGGTGGCATTTTCCAGCGGATACCGATTTATCTTTTTACCGTTCCTATATATATCGAACGATTCATCCATCGAATCGGAAGATAAATAACGCCAAGAAACCGCGACTGTAGATGGGTTCTCCCGGACAGCAATCACTCCACGCCCCAAATGTTCGCGTTTCAGTTTCGAAAAATCATAGTTCGGCTGTGCCGCCGTAAAAACGGTTATCAGGCACAAGCTCCAAAAGATACTGATGTACTTCATAGTTTTATCGTTAATCAAATTATACCACAAAAATAAAGGGCACGGCATACTGATAAAATAGAATATTGTACACATGCATGTAGAAATCATCATAACACATGCTTTCCAACTGCTTTGTGGACAAAATTAAAGATATATGCACGAAAATCCATTGAAAAAGAAAACAGAGTCTCTTACCTTTGCAAAGTAAATCATTAAGAAACGCTAATTAACATAACAGAATTTTATTCGACCATGAAGAAATCACTATTCTTATTTTTTACGGCAACGCTTCTCTGCCCGATGTTTGCAAATTCCGCCGTCGCCCAAGAATTGCCTTCACAAAAAGAGACTCTCGCCACCCTCGTAAAAGTAAACGGTTACTTTATGAAAAAGTATGCCGACTACACCATTCCCAGTTTCCACGGAAGGGTACGTCCGAGCAATATATGGACACGCGGCGTTTACTATGAGGGGCTGATGGCGCTTTATTCCATCTACCCGCGCGAGGACTATTACAGATATGCCTATGACTGGGCCGATTTCCACAAATGGGGAATGCGCAACGGCAATACGACCCGCAATGCGGACGACCAATGCTGCGGGCAGGTTTATATCGATTTGTATAACATCTGCCCGTCCGACCCGAATATGATACGGAACATAAAAGCCAACATCGACATGGTAGTCAATACGCCGCAAGTCAATGACTGGTGGTGGATTGACGCCGTACAAATGGCAATGCCTGTCTATGCCAAATTCGGGAAGATGACCGGCGAACGGAAATATTACGATAAGATGTGGGATATGTATTCCTACACCCGGAATACGCACGGAGAAGCGGGCATGTTTAATGCCGAAGAAGGATTATGGTGGCGTGACCAAGACTTCGATCCTCCCTACAAAGAGCCCAACGGCAAGAACTGTTATTGGAGCCGCGGCAACGGTTGGGTGTATGCCGCTTTAGTACGTGTATTGAACGAAATTCCTTCCGACGAAGCGCACCGGCAGGATTATATCAATGATTTTCTGGCTATGAGCGAAGCTGTCAAGAAATGCCAGCGTGAAGACGGGTTCTGGAATGTCAGCCTGCACGACCCTTCCAACTTCGGCGGAAAAGAGACTTCCGGTACGGCCCTATTTGTTTACGGAATGGCATGGGGGGTACGCAACGGGCTCCTGGACCGCGATGAATATCTGCCTGTCCTATTGAAAGCCTGGAATGCAATTGTCAAAGACGCTGTTCATCCCGACGGTTTTCTAGGATATGTGCAAGGAACGGGCAAAGAACCGAAAGACGGGCAGCCGGTGACCCATACGAGCGTACCCGATTTTGAAGATTACGGTATCGGCTGCTTTTTGCTGGCCGGCACGGAAATCTACAAATTACAATAATACAGAGGTTTTCACCAGGTTAGTTTTTTTAATCGGGGATGCATCGGAAAAGTTTCGATGCTCCCCCATTTTTTAACAATAAGCATCTCTTTATGAAAAACAGATTATTTCGGAATGCATGTTGGCTGACAGTCCTGGCATGCAGCTTGCAAATGCAGGCGCAAAATAAGATAGCGGCTCCGATGGAGGACGTCAATCAAGTGATAGACAACACCCTGGACAGCCTGAACAAGGCGCGCACGGCAAGGCCGGAAGCCGGTTCCAGCCGAAAAGGAGACAATCCGGTTTTATTCCTGGTCGGCAATTCCACCATGCGTACCGGAACATTGGGAAACGGCAACAACGGACAATGGGGATGGGGATATTATGCCGGCGATTATTTTGACTCCGACCGGATTACCGTAGAGAACCATGCATTGGGGGGAACCAGCAGCCGCACTTTCTACAACCGTCTCTGGCCGGATGTCCTCAAAGGGGTGCGTCCCGGCGACTGGGTAATCATCGAATTGGGACATAACGACAACGGCCCTTACGACAGTGGACGCGCCCGCGCTTCCATTCCGGGAACCGGTAAAGACTCCCTGAACGTAACAATCAAAGAGACGGGAGCCAAAGAGACCGTATATACTTACGGAGAATATATGCGGCGTTTCATACGGGATGTAAAAGCGAAAGGCGCCCACCCGGTTCTGTTCTCCCTGACTCCCCGCAACGCATGGGAAGACAAGGACAGCACAATCGTCACCCGTGTCAACAAAACGTTCGGCCTGTGGGCGAAACAGGTGGCTGAGGAACAAAACGTTCCTTTCATTGATTTGAATGACATCACCGCCCGCAAATTTGAAAAATTCGGCAAGGATAAGGTGAAGTATATGTTTTACATCGACCGCATCCACACGAGTGCTTTCGGAGCCAAAATCAACGCCGAGTCTGCAGCAGACGGAATACGCGCCTGCAAAGGGCTGGAGCTTGCCGACTATCTGAAACCGGTCGAGAAAGATACGGTTACAGGGTCGAGCCGGAAGGAAGGACAACCGGTATTGTTTACCGTCGGAGACAGTACCGTCAAGAATGAAGATAAAAACCCTGACGGAATGTGGGGATGGGGCAGTGTGATAGCGGACGAGTTCAAGCCGGACCGGCTCTCTGTAGAGAACTGCGCCATGGCGGGACGAAGTGCGCGTACCTTTCTGGACGAAGGCCGTTGGGATAAGGTGTACAATGCTTTGCAACCGGGCGACTTTGTCCTCATCCAGTTCGGGCATAACGACGCCGGAGACATCAATACGGGGAAAGCGCGTGCCGAACTGCCCGGCTCAGGCGAAGAAAGCAAAGTCTTTCTGATGGAGAAAACCGGAAAATACCAGGTTATTTACACGTTTGGCTGGTATCTCCGCAAATTTATCATGGACGTTCAAGAGAAAGGGGCTATCCCGATTGTATTAAGCCATACTCCACGCAACAAATGGAAAAACGGAAAGATAGAACGCAATACGGAATCTTTTGGAAAATGGACCCGCGAGGCAGCCGAAGCCACCGGAGCCTATTTCATTGACTTAAACAAAATCAGCGCCGACAAACTGGAAAAGGAAGGTATCGGGAAAGCTGCCGCCTACTACAATCGCGACCATACCCATACTTCTTTGAAAGGAGCGCACATGAATGCCAAGAGCATTGCAGAAGGGTTGAAAAAAACGGATTGCCCGTTAAAGGATTATTTAAAATAATTCAACTGACGGTATGAAATACCGGGAATCCCCGTCTGAAAAATCCGTTATTCAGAATTCATAACCTCAAAGGTAATCTTGCCTACCCAATCCAATCTTTACAAACGGATATCATTGACATCTCCTTATTTTGTCTCGCATGATTCAATGTCGGAGACAAAATAAGGAGATTTATCTTACAAAAGTTTCAGTCAAACGGGCTTCTCAACCTTCCGCACCAACCTCAAATTTATTTTTCCTGCTCCAAGTCAAACAACATCCTCCATAACAAACTTAAAAAAGAAAGCCCAAAGCCAGTTCTCCGGTTTTAAAACTTACAGTCCGTAAGCCAATGGAAGGAATACCTTTTCGGCAAACTTGAAATTATTATCTTTCCGGTTAGGAAACAAGAGGAATTTCAACTCCCCTGCTTTTAAACTGCAAATGACAACAAAAGGCTGTCCGACTTTTGAAGTGAGCTCAAAAGTCAGACAGCCCCTTTATCCGATATGCCTTATAAAAACGGTTATTTTGATTTACTTCGACGTTTTCAATGTTTCCGCACCTACGTAATAACCTAAGTTAGTCCCCTGGTTATATCCCATATTTTGCATGGCCTGAGACATTTCATAATTATGATCCGTCATCAGATGAGGAAGACGAAACTCGGTCGGATGATTCGTAGAGAAGATATAAATGGATTTATAGTCACTTGAACCCAAAATCACTTCTTCGCGATAATCCCCTAAAAAGTCGCCATAATAACATGGATTATATTTCGTACCATGATTTCCGTCATTGCTTCCATAATGCCCGAAATAGACTAAACGGTTCTTATTCGACTTATTCACATCCGGATTGCTTTTATAACTGACAATACAAGCACGGTCATACATCTCTCTTGTCGGCTGCCCGCTCCAGTAAATAGCTGCATTGTACATCACTCCGCTACCGATGCCTTTCGGATAATCGGTAGCTACCACCCCGCTTCCATTACAACTGTACATTCCCGACTGTAAAGATGAATAATATTCGAAATCCGGGCTATCCGGGTCTACATCCGCCACAATACAACGTCCCACATCTCCGTTTTTACCCGCTCCATGCCCGGTAATCAGCGTTCCGTCACGCGCATCAATGACTTGGCAAGCATATCCGAGCCCTTGTGTGCTGTAAGTATCTTCCTCTTCAAAAGAGGCCACAATCTGCAAACCGGAACGGTCTTTAATGAATTTTCCGACATACAGACAGTCACCATGTCCATTTCCGGTACACCACAATTCACCTCCATTGTCATCAATAGCCGCCGAACCGTACAGTATCTCATCCTTACCGTCACCATCCAAATCCGCTACACGGAAACAGTGTGAGCACATTGCCAGCCATTTGCTGCTGTGTTCTGCCGTATCAAATTTCCAACGGTTCACCAGTTCATTCCCTTGCAAGTCAAACGCCCATACTTGCCAGTTTTTATATATCCCACGGGAAATAATCAGACTCGGATTGCTTCTTCTCACTCCGGTCGCCTCATCCGGTATGCCATCCAGATAAGCCGCACCTATAAAGAAACGGTCCATACGGTTTCCATAATCATCTCCCCAATAGGAAACCCAATATTGGGCACGCGACACTTTTGACTCATCTTCATGACCGCGGGGAATATTAGGCGTACGTGCAATTTCGCGCCCGTCATACCCGCGGCAGACAGATATGTATTCAGGTCCTTCCAATATCAATCCGGCAGTAGAATTCAGGCTGGCTCCGGAAAACCATCCGGTTCCTCCCGTATCCCGCAAACGATAATCGTTTACCTGCCCGTTGGCATCGGTTATCACCTTTCCATCAGCAAACTTTGTCCCCTCAGATGAGCGGAATGCAATTTCACACAAACCGTCTCCGTCAAAATCATACAGGATATAAGAAGTATAATGCGAACCGGAACGGATATTGACGCCCAAGTCAATCTGCCATAAAAAAGTTCCGTCCAGTTTATAGGCTTCCAACAAAGTGGTTCCGTTATGCCATCCTCCCTGATTGGCCCCGTCATACGGTTCTCTCTTTACGACAATCTCCAGTTCCCCGTCGCCGTCCAACTCGCCCAGTTGGATATCATCGGGAGAATAAGTAAGCGACAAATCCGGTACATTCGTATTCAAGACAATCTCACGATAAAATTTAGATGCCATATCGGAAGTGAAAGTATAGTCACACAACGTCTCTGACTGACCGGCAAGTGTCACCCGGTAATAATTGCTTTTCTCCGGATTAATATCGGCATCCACCCAACAAGTGGTCTTTGTAATCGCTTCTTCATTCAATTTGACCTCTTCGCCTCCATCTTCCGACTTGTAAATGTCAAACGCAACATTTTCCGGATCGGTCAGCAATAACCGCCAACTCACCAATGCCGATGAAATGCCCGTTGCATTATGCGCATCAGAACCCGATATCGGGTCATAACTTACCCACATCGCACGGCTGCCGGTAACCACATCCGTAGGCAAAGCCGGTAACGGTTCTTCCGTACCGCCACGATTGGGGTCTTCTTTCACCACCGGTTCATCGTCCGAACATGCTCCCAATATCAATAAGCTGCACAAGCCTGCTGCATATATTATTTTTTTCATATTTCATTCTTTAGTGTTAAATAATCATTTTCCATATCCGAAAACGGACTTACCATCCCGGATTTTGATTCAAATTAGGATTCTTCGCAATCTCGCTTTGCGGAATAGGAAAGAAATACATTTTGTCATTCCATTGCCTGCTGACCGTCACCCGGTTGTATGAATAAGAATTATCGGCATTCCGGGTAATTTTCATCTCATCAATGCTTTTGAAATATTTGTCCCCTTCTTTCCAACGGCGCACATCCCAGAAACGATGTCCCTCGAACGCCAATTCCACCATGCGTTCGTTCTGATATTTCTTCCACCACTCGTCATTACTCATGCCGGTCGGAAATTCAGGCATTTGTACGCTCGCACGCTCGCGGGTTTTATTTACCATCTTATTGGCGGGAACCGGAAATTCCGCACTGGTAGCGTAAGGAGTCCCCAAATATTTGAACAACGCTTCCGCATAATTCAGATAAAACTCTCCCAAACGGAATGTAATCCATGTATGATATCCGGTGGTAGGAGTCGCCGTAGTCGTATTGATACTGGTCTGACAGTACTTTTTCAGATAATAACCGGTCGGCGTCCCTCCGCTTAACGGTTCGGCATTCGCCCCTCCTTGGAAAGTTTCCAAAGCCGTTTCATTCCAGTTCGGCCATTTCGTATCGCCATTTTTAGCAACCGTCATCCCAAACCTAGGGTCACGGTCATCATAATAGGGCTTATTCGCATCGAAATCCGCTCTTTCGTCCGGCCTCTCACCGCTGCTTTTGAATTCATACGCATCGACCAACGTCTGTGTCGGGCAGTTTCCGCCTTTGCAATTTTCCAATCCGACAGGGAAATTATACTTTTCAAAAGAATTGAGGGCACGGGTAGCGCGACAACCGAAAATCAACTCGTCAATAGCCTCGCTATAACTCTTCGCATCCCACAACTTTTCATAATTATCTATCAGCTTCATTCCGGCAGCTTCGCAAGCCTCTATCAACTCTTTGTTGGCGCTGGCGGCACGATGCCACAATTCTTTATATTCCTCACTGCCTTCCGCATTCGGATTGAACAACGGGCTGGCAGCATAAAGAGCCGTACGCGCTTTCAGCGCCAACACGGCACGTTTGTTAGCACGTCCCGTTTCAGAAGCTTCGCCGGAAGGAACCAAGTCTCCTAAATTATTGTAATCGGCAATGATTAAATCCTTGATTTCATCACATTCCCGGATAATCCAGTCAAATACTTCCTGGGCAGGCTTACGTGTAAGCGTATTGACCTCACCGGTTGACAATACATGGTCGGTAAAAGGGACATCCCCGTACTGCCTCACCAGGTTGAAATAAAAGTATGCCCGCAGGAAACGGACTTCATACTGATAATTGTTATAACGGTACATCTCAGCCTTATAGTCAGAAAGCTGTTCATAATCCGAAAAAGTCAGTCCGGTAAATTCCTCCAGATAATTGTTGCAATTGGCAATAGCTTTATAGCAGGAAGTCCACATACTGCTTTGCGCATTTACCGGACTCCATGCGCCATTATAAAAATACTCAATCGCGTTGCCCGTATAAGCATATTCCGATTCGTCAGTGGCAGAGCCGAGAATGGCTCCGCTATAATTTCCGAAATCCGAATCGAGTGACTGGTAAATATTGGATACCAATCCGCCTACATCATAAAAAGTACGCTTCACATAGTCCGCATCATAAGGGTTATATTCCGAATATTCCATCTGATCCGCGCAAGAAGAAAAAGCGAAAATCCCCAGAATGCCATATATCAAATTATTCAGTTTCATTCTTTACCTCTTTTTTAATGATTAAAATCCTATCTTCACACCGACTATCACACTTTTAGTCAACGGATTCGTCGCACCGTAAGATTCGGGATCTGCCACATCAATGTGATCGAAACAGAGCAAATCCACTCCACGTACATACAATTTCGCACTGCCCAATATCTTTGTACGTTCCATCAAACGCTTCGGGAAATTATAATAAACTTCCACATTACGCAGTTTCAAGAACGAACGGTCCGCCAGCCAGACTGTATTTGTCTGATAATTATTGGCATTACTCTGCGAGCTCAACCGCGGATATCTGGCATTCTGATTGTCCGGCGTCCAACGGTTCTCATAATAATGCGTAGAAAGAGACGTATTGTTTATCAACGGCCAGAACATACTTTTCGTATTCAAGACTGCAGAATAATTGCCTGTTCCCTGAAACAGGACATCCATTCCCAAACCTTTCCATTCAGCACCCAGATGAAACGAATAGTAAATCTCCGGAGCCATCGTACTATACCCGATAGCCGTCACATCATTAGCATCAATCACTTTATCCCCATTCACGTCCCGATACTTGATATCACCTGGAACTACCGTACTGAAATTCTGTGGCAGACTACTTTCAACATCCGCCAAATCCTTGAAGAATCCTTCTGAAACCAAGCCATACACCTGATTCAAACGATGCCCTGTCTGCCTCAAATTATCATATAAGCGTGGTTCTTCCATCTGTTCTTTGATTTCATTCCGGCTAAAGGCAAAGTTACCTCCCGCATTAACAATCCAATTGCCCGTCCGTTTCGTATAATCCAAACCGATTTCCGTACCCCAACTATCTACCACGCCGGCATTCTCATAAGGAGCGTCCAACCCCAAAACCGTTGAATACTGTCCGTCAGTAGCCACCCAGATGTCTTTTCTCCGCTGATAATAGCCTTCCAGCGTCAGGTTCAACCCTTTAAACAACGTCGCATCCAAACCTACATTGTATTTATAAGCCTTTTCATGGGTAGAATTCAAAGTAGCCAGACGATTAATATAGGTACTTCCGAAAGTAGACTCATAACCGGCGTCAAACAGATACCGCGTACCCGTAGTCGTATAAATCTGTTCCCAATAGTTATATACCGAATTATTACTTCCGTCTTTCGGCAAATAATCGGCATTAATGATACCGAACGAAGCCCGCAGTTTCAGCAAATCAATCCAGGAAACATCTTTCAGGAAATTTTCTTCGGAAAGTACCCAAGCAGCGGAAACCGTAGGCGAAAAGGCCCACTTATGTCCCGGAGCCAACAGGCTTGAAGCCGAACCTACCAAAGCCAAATCCACATAATAACGTCTGTCGAACCCGTAATGAGTGTACCACGACACGTTCTGACGGTAGATTGTAGTATTTACCCCGTAACTGTCACGATATTCATACTCCCACTTCAATTGCGAATAAAGGTCATGCTTGCCGAACGAACGATTATAATCAAAACCACCGGAGAAGTTGAACTGGCGTGTCCAGTTGTTCGTATCCGCACCGCTCTCCATTTCACCCGGCGCACCGCCGCTGACAACCGTGTACGTCGGCCCGCCGGCACTGGCATCCTGCCAATTGGGCGTATATCCCCTGTAGGCGTACGTCTTGCTATGGTCTTCCCAGATGGAAGAATAATTGTCATAGGCCAAGCGGAAACTGGCTCCCAAACCTTTCACCAGTCCGGATAAATCCTGCGACAACGTCAGGTCTGCCAGCAAACTGCGTGTATGTCCTTTACTATAAGCCGCTCCCTGTGATTGCGCCACAGGATTCAATGTACCCGCCCAAGTGGCGCTTCCTCCCCACGAGCCGTCGTCCGACCGTATCGGAAAAGCAGCGGACGGTATCGAATACACCATGTCCCAAAGGTCTGTACTGGAAGTTCCCGGACGACTCGATTCGGACAACGTACCGAGAATGTTCAGTTTCAATTTAGTAGTCCCCGTCAAATCAATGTCCAGATTCGTACGCAGATTGGCACTGGAATATTTATCCTGCGTGGAATAGCCGTCGTTCATATTGACATTGCCGACAAATCCCTTGTCTGTCATCAAGCCTAACATCGTGTAGTAACGGAACTTGGCTCCTCCACCCCTGAACTCAATATTGTACTTATTGGAAATTCCCATATTTCGGAAAGTCTCGTCAATCCAGTTTACATTCGGGTAAAGATAAGGAAGCTGCGCATTAATATTAGCACCGATTCCATCTACTTTTCCATACCGGAAAGCATTGATTTCATTCGGGGTATAACGCGCTCCCAATCCTTCATAGCCACGCGCTTCATTCACCGCCTCCGCATAAGTGGCGGCATCGACAAATTCAGGACGGCGTGACTGAAAGTTTACCACATGGTCATAGGTGAACTTTATTTCCCTTGAATTGTATTTTCCGCGTTTGGTAGTTACCAATATGGCACCGTTGATTCCTTTGTATCCGTATAACGCCACGGCAGCAGCGTCTTTCAAAACAGATACCGATTCTACTTCTTCCGGGGATACCAGGCTCATATCACGTTCCAGCCCATCCACCAAAATCAGTGGAGAACTGCTTGACA
This sequence comes from uncultured Bacteroides sp., assembly GCF_958445495.1. GTDB lineage: Bacteria > Bacteroidota > Bacteroidia > Bacteroidales > Bacteroidaceae > Bacteroides. The sequence continues at coordinate 90,701 of NZ_CAUCSQ010000002.1, forward strand.
GGCTCTGCAACCCGCGCACATAAAAAGTAGGCTCCGTACTGGAATAATTGCCAGCATTCTGCAAAGTTGTCAATCCCAGTCCCTGTCCAAAAAGAGAATTGGAAATATCCTTTGAAGCTCTCTTGTCAAATTCCTCATTATAAACGGTAGAAACGGATGCAGTCGATTCATGGCGGCTGAATGTCCGGTTAGCTCCTACATCTACAGTGGCAGAGTCTTTAAACATCCTTCCGTTATTGTCCGTATTCTGTGCTCCTGCCGGCATACCCAGAGATGCCAACAGAGCCAGTACCAGCATTTTATTATTTTTCATATCACTGTTCTAATGTCAATTTTACTCATGTTTTTCATCACCATCCGGGGTTCTGAACCAAACCATACCCTTTGTTGATTTCACTTTGAGGGAACGGGGACAAATACCATTTCGGATCGAATCCTTGCGTCCACCAGATTCGGGCTCTATTGTGTAATGTAAACTTCTCATACTCGAACTTCGTAGGTTGTAAAGCCCCTTTATTCTTACCATACTGGTCTGTACCGTCTCTCCACGGCTTTTCGATACGATTGCCGTCATCATCCAGGCGATAAATCAACAAACCATGCAAAGGAGTCTCAAAACGGTCTGCACGTTTGTAACGTTTCAAATCAAAATAACGGCTGTCTTCCATCCCCAACTCACAAGCGCGTTCCCGAAGAATTTCCTCTAACAAGGCATCCTTGTCGGAAGTGACTTCCGGACAGAAATTCTCCAATTTGTCCAATCCTACACGAGCACGGACCTTATTCACCCATTTCAATGCTTCCGTAAAATTTCCTTCGGACTGTAACAAAGCTTCCGCATAAGTCAGATAGAGGTCGGACAAACGGAGATATACCCAATGTATGGGTTGGCGTTGATAATCGCTATCGCTCAGATAATACTTCATATTATCATAACCGGTGGCAAAACGTCCGGTCTCCAAATTGGAATTCGTACCGGCATCCGTACCTCCTACCCAAAGTTCATACGGGTCACCACTCATGACAGGAGCCGACCATCCCAGATTTTCGGGAATATTGTTGATAATGGCGGATTCATATAAACGGGGGTCACGAGTCAATTCAATATTGGAAAGTGTCTGCTCTCCGTCGGCAAACTCACCTTTCAGGAACATCTCGTCCAATTTTCCTTCCGCCTCAGTTTCATCCCAGTCAAACGGCCTCCCGTCACTCCAAGGAAACATTTCCACATACTCCTGTGTCGGAGTGTACGAATTACGTCCGTTATTACACCACGTACGCCAGATATAAGTCGTAGAACCGCCGGGACGCTCATATCCCGCCACACGTACAGAATGCAATACTTCAGGACTTTCGAGCCTGATATATCCCATACGGTAAGCATATCGATATTCGGCAGGAGTCGGATTAGCTCCCGTGGCCTGTTGCAACTCATAAAAACGATTTGCCTCTATGGCATTGAAAAACTGCCTGCAATATTCCAGGCACTTGTCCCACAAATCAGAACGTTTACTTCCATACCATACCAAGCGCTGTTGTTCCGCTTCACTGTATCCGCCAGCATATCCCTGAGTATCGTTAAATAAAGGAGAGGCTGCAAACTGCCAAATCTTGCACCGCAATGCCATAGCTCCCGCCAACGTCCAATGCCCGCCGTCAGAAGTTGCATCAGCCCCTTCGTAAGCCCACTTCAGACCGCCGGAATAAATTGCGTCCTCCAACATCTTATCCATATAATTCACCGTTTCTTCAACCGTTGCACGCGGCATCGAGTAGTCGGATTCCGTTCCGGTAAACGAAGCGTAAATGAGCGGCAAACCTCCGTAATGACGGAACATGTCAAAATAGCGGGCAGCTATCAAGCATTTCGCTTCCGCCTTCATTTGTATTTTTTCCTCATCGCTCATGCCGGGCACTTTGTCTACATTCTCCAACAAAAGCCAGCACCAGCGTACAGTTTGCCACACCACTTCACGGGTAAATCCGAAAATATCCCCCCGTACTTTGCCACTGTCATTATCGCTTGCAGTATGTGTACCGCTATAATAATTATTATAGATTGTAGTTGCCGAGTAATGAAGTTGCCAGCAGTCTGTCAATGCATCGAATTTTCCCGTATAAGGATTGGAAGAATCGGGAAAATCATCAACGTTAGAATTCACATAAGGTAATCCGTAATATTGACGGCTATAGCAAGTGTTTAAAAACTGGCGGGTATAAGTGACACTGTTGAACACAGTATCCTGCGTAGCGGCTCCGCCCGGCGCTTTTTCAAGAAAACTATTGCCGAATTTAATTTCGTCCACGCAAGACGTAGTTCCCGCACAAAGCATCCCTCCCATCATTGCTCCGACAAGCCATTTATATTTTTGTTTCATAATTATCAGTCTTTAAATCGATGTTAAAATCCCAATTTCAAACCCAAAGTATATGTTTTTGTCAACGGATATGACGGCGCATTACTTGCTCTGGCTTCCGGGTCTCCCCACAAATAGGGAGTAAGCGTCCATAGGTTGTAACCGCTAAACGACAATTGACAGGTACTCATTCCTAACTTTTTCATCCAAGGGAATTGAAAATTATAAGAAACAGTCAATGTTTTCAGACGCAGGTACTTGGCATCTTTTTCATACAAAGTGGAAGTAGAATAATTGTTGCCCGAACGGTCTTGCGTCGCACGCGGATATTCCGCATCCTGAGAAGGATTTTCCGGTGTCCACGTATTTGTCAAGTGATAGGCAAGCAAGCCACCCGCCGTATTACCGGTACTGGAAACAAACGGCTGGCGGAACACATCCGAAATCATACGGCTCACATTCCATGCTCCCGTCCATTGCGTATTCACTTCCAAGTTTTTCCAGGCAAAACCGAGGTTCATGCCGACCATATATTCCGGATCATCTGTAAACCCGTAATCATAACTCATATCATTCGCATCAATTTTACGGTCGCCATTCAAGTCCACATAAACGGCATCGCCGTTTTGCAAAGTCACCGAATGGGTGGGGAACGGACGATTGAACGTCTGCTCATATAAATCGGGAGTCTGCTCATCATAATAACGCCAAAAAACATACTGGCTGCGCGCACCGATACGATGTCCTTTCGAATACAAATAATCGTAATTCTGCGGCGCTTCCTTACGTTCTATGATTTCATTCTGGTTATAAGACAGATTAACACCTGCCCAATAGCGGAAATTATCACCGATTTTATCGTTCCATTTCAGTGAAAGCTCCCATCCCCAGTTATTTACCTCACCCATATTAGAGAAGGGTGGGGCAAAACCTAAGATGCTGGGTGCCGTTCCGTCTTGCAAAAGAATATCCCACCGATGTTCTCTATAATATTCAAACGTAGCAGACAAACGGTCATTAAAAAAATTAATATCCACTCCATAATTCTGCTTGAACGCTTTTTCCCACGTCACATTCGCATTATTTATCGCCCATTCGTGTGCTCCCAAACTGACGGTAGAAGTCGTTCCTCCTTGTCCGAAAAGGTATCCGTAAGACGATTGTATCTGGCTAAGATTGCCACTGCCATAACCGGAATTGCTGACATATCCGTTCAGATTGACATGGTAAGGGTTGGATGTGTACATAAAACGGGAACCGTCTGCAAGCTTATCATTACCGACCAGACCAAAACTGGCACGCAATTTAAGGAAACTAGCCACCGGTTTCACCGGCTGGAACCATTTTTCCTCACTGACTACCCATCCGACGGAAGCTGCGGGAAAAAGAGCAAAACGTTTATCCGGAGCAAAGTTCTCCGACCCGTTATAACCCATATTCGCCTCAACCATATAGCGGTTTTTCCAGTCATACGTAATACGTCCCACCAATCCGACATATCCTCGCGGAATACTCGGATACTCTTTCAGGTAATATTCTTTCGACTGGTTATAAAGTACCAGTGCGCCTACATTATGATTGCCGAACGAACGATTATAATTCATTCCGACTTCCATATACCAGTTACGCGCTTTTCCCCGGGTTACACCGTAGCTTACATTCGTATATTTACTGCCGTCTACCGGACGGAGCCCTACACTTCCGTCATTCTGTAATACCGGATTATAGGTCATCTCAGTTCCTCCGGACAAATTCTTGTTGACAGTAAAAGAACTGTTGTAAGAACCTTTCAATTTAAGGGTAAGCCCTTTCGTGATAAAATCTAATTTCTGATCTAAAATAAGGTCGGCATTCAATGAATTATTGCTACTGTGGGCAGCTCCGCCTCCATAATAGGTAAAGGGGTCGGCATCACCGACAAAAGGCAGGCTCAATCCGTCGGACTGTGAATCCGTGGTGCTATATACCAATTTATTATCTACAAAACCGGCACTTCTGAACGGAGTGGAGTAATAGATATTCTTAACCATTCCCGACGACCCTTGACTGGTACGCGGCTTTTCCGAAGAGTTGACGTTTCCCGCCACATTGAACGAAATAGTAGTCGTTTTTGTCACGTCGATATCCAGATTACTCCGGTAGTTGAAACGGCGATACTGGTAACTGATGCCGTAAGGCAGATTAAATTCGTTGAAAAGTCCTCCTTGCGTATAAGCTCCCGCCGAAATGAAATAACGTACCTTGTCCGTACCTCCGGAAATATTCAGATTGTGCTGGCTCTGCAAAGTGGCATCTCCCATGATATAATCCACCCAGTTGAAACTCGGAAAACGAATGGGGTCGGAACCGTCCCGGAATTTCTGTATCACCCCGTCGCTGAATGCCGGCGCCTTACCATCATTGGCTAACATTTGGTTATAAAACATGGCATACTCATACGAATTAGCAGTTTCCACCATTTTCGTAGGTGTCTGTACAGAGGCGGAAGTCGTAAATGATATTTTCGCTTTCCCTTCTTTACCGCGCTTAGTCGTAATCAAGATAACTCCATTAGCGCCACGTACCCCGAAAACAGCAGTAGCGGAAGCATCCTTCAAGATTGAAATGGATTCTATTTCATTCGGATCTATATCATTCATGCTACGTTCTACGCCGTCTACCTGGATTAGCGGAGAAGAGTCTCCCCAGGTTGCCTTACCACGGATAAAAACCTCGGCAGCATCTGACCCCGGTTCACCGGAAGTTTGCACGGTAGTCAAACCGGCCATCTGGCCTCCCAATACATTAGATACGGAACCGATGGAAGTACGTGTCAAGGCTTCGGTCTTTACGCTTGCCACAGCACCCGTCATCGTCACCTTTTTTTGTACGCCATAGGCAACAATCTCTACTTCCTGTAAAGCAGTGGCGTCTTCCGACAAAACCACCTTCATATTATTTTGAGCCGTCACAACCTGCTCCGTATATCCGATAAAGGATATTTTTAACTTTGCTCCCGCCTTTGCACTGATTTTAAATACACCATCGATATCCGTAATAGTACCGACGGTAGTGCCCTCGACGAGTACATTGGCTCCGATTACCGGTTCGCCCTTGTCGTCTACCACTGTTCCCTTGATGAGACCCTGCTGCTGAACGATATCGACAGCCGCAGCGGCCTGTCCTTGATAACCGAAAGCCGGAATCAAGGCGAAAGAGAAAAACAAGGCGACAGGTAAAGTTGTTCCTTTTATTAAGTTTTTCTTATTCATATATTCCTATTTTCATGATAGAGAAGTACAGAGGTTTAAAAAGCAAGCATCAAACGGCACAGTTTTCCACCGGAACCCCGTTCACGCATCGTTATGTCCTGGCCGTTTTCTGTTAGTTTATGATACCACATATGAGTCGTACTGCGTTCATTACTGCTAAAATATCCGCCGTTATCCGTTGACAACGCTGTTCCTTGTGCGGCGGCAATGCTTGAGTTAATGGCAGTCAGTCCCTTGGCTACCTCTTCCAGCTCTACCGTACTGGGGATATACCAATCTGTCACCATGGAAGGCACATCGACTTCCAAACGATAATTCAGAATCTGGTTATATGCGTTATCACACGGGTACTGCCGGATATTTTCATAACAATAAGTCAGCAAGAATGTATTGTTATATCCTAAAAATCCCGGAGTAGCGACATAAGCAGCCCCTCCTTTATTAGATTCATTAAAATTACTTACAAGCCGGTTTTGCCATTCTTCGTCAGTCCCAAACCAATCGCCGAACAGTGCATCCGCTGTTCCTGTTGACGGATTCTTGTTTCCCCATTGAAAAGCAGCATCACCGGTATTATCCAAAGCAATAACCAAACCATGTTTACAATCCGGATAATCATTACGCAAAATATCATTCGTCTCCGTATAAGTACCCGGAACCATTACAGAAGGTTGGGGATTCCCCACATAGCATACAATGCCGATTACATTATCCGGAACACTTTGTTCGTCCTTACTCACGATAGAACCGTCCGCACAATAATAATCCCCTATCGCTAAAGTATATTCTTTCCGATTTGCATCATTAATCGTATATACTTTGGCAACTCCTTTATTTAAAGTGGCGGTTGCTGTATAAACCATCTCTTTCACTCCTGTATAGTTCCCCTCAATAGTGACTTCCGTTTCAGGTTTTACCAAAAAACGGTAAGTATCCGTACTTTCCTGGTAATATGGAACAGCCTCATCACCATTCAGAGTGAAAGTCCCGTTAACAATCGGCAATTCATAATCGTCAAGGGTCACATCCGTATTAGCAAAATCATAAACCAGTTTGGGCATCTTCAATACAACCAATGCCATGCGGTGTTCCATCGTAAATTTGATTTCTCCCTTAAAACGGTTATCTACCACAGCACTGCTGGAACTTGTCATTAAATCATATTTCGTATATTCTTCACCTTCCTGGTTATTGTCCGGTTTCCATTCATTTACATACTCCGCAAACGGATCACCACCGTCAGCCAAAGCAGCCTGTGCATCAAATTTCACATTTTGACTATACGGATAATATGCATAAAACTTCATCTTACCGAATTCCGTCCCTTTATACTCGATAATCTTTCCACCGTCATCCAGAACCCAATTACCGCCTTTCATTGTGAATTTCCGGTTATTGATATCATCCACCACCATTCCATTGTCTACTCCGAAGATACCAATCGCATCTCCTTCTACAAATTCGGTAGCATACTCGTTTTCAACGGCACGTGTTCCCGGAGTGGCATTAAGGAATCCATTGTCGGATACGCTAATCCGGAAACCGGCGGAAGACACTCCATCGGTCATTTTATTTAACTCTTCTTCTTGTGAGCAGGAAAAAAGGCTGGCAGCTCCTGCAATTAAAAGCATTGATATATAATTATATACTTTCATATTCGTATGTTCAGTTTATTGAATGATTAATTTTTAGATATAAATTAGATATGGAAGGCTAACGGCTATTTTTCGGTAGCGGTAATATTTTCTTCTTCTTTTTCCCAATCTGTATTCTCAGTCGAGGTCCCTGTATCGGGAGAAGTGGATTCGGAATCTATTTCTTCTTCTTCCGTAGTCCAGTTGTTAATCTGTGTTCCCTCTTTCGTAATAGTAAATACATAATTGTTCTCCTCTGCGGACAAATTGGCTTTGATTGTATAATTATAAGAAACTCCCATATCCAGTTTCGTCAACTTAGGAAACTGTACTTCATACAAACGTCCTTCCATCCGCGCCTGAATACTCACACCGGCATCTACCGTTTGGGGCAACAGGATAGCTTCCATCGTATAATCTTCCGTTTCCCCTACATTTCCCCAATAAATATCCGTAACCGTTGCATCTTCATTAACGGCCGGAACTCCTGTAGCCGTATCGAATGTACCTTCCAGTTTCAAACCGATAAGATAACAGTCGATATCCGAAAGCGATACTCCCTCACCCGCTTCAAATTTTACTTTTATACGGCTCATTCGGTGATTAAAAGCCAATTGCACATTCGGTTGAGCTGCACTGGCTTTCGCCGTAGCATAAAGGAAATCCAGATATTTCCGTTTTTCTACCGTCGCTTGATTTTCACTGTCGGTAAGCACATCCACAATTCCCGACGTGACTCCGGATGTTCCCATAAACGGACAATAGGCACTTACGTCATACTCTTGCGTACCCAATACCCATATTTCTTCCGCTACACCTCCTTCGGCTGCAAACATGTTATTCGCATTGCCTGTGTATTTGTAGTGAATGTTTTGCTGGGTATCACCACAGGAAATTCCAATGGAATCACCTATTTCCCATTCGGTATCGGTGGTTCTGGTCGAAGTTAGAGGACTTCCTGTTTGGTTATTGATTACTGCACTGAAAGAGACCTTTACTCCTGTCTCTCCTGCAAACTTGACGTCAGAATCTTTGACATCAGTGCTGCACCCCATAAAAAATAACAGGGCAAAAGCGGTCATTACATAGTTTTTTTTCATACCATACTTCTTAAAGTTTTTATAAATAGTATTGCTGATTCAAGTTTTCCGAATTGATAAAATGAAGAGTTTGCGGCGATAGCTCTTAATTGCCACCGTTCAAAGACTAGCAGTTTTTCACAGTTCATCATACATCCTATATTATATAGTTAAACAAAAGTTAGATTCTCTTTTCAAGAGAACTTTTTCACATTTAACTTGTGAAAAAGTGTTGCAAACATAACGAGTAAATTAAAATATAGCAATGCAGAATTGTACAAATGCATGTAAAATACCGTCTTTTGCACAATATTCCATGTTGTAGCCCTAGTTTTTAACAAACTACTAATGAATATAATTTCTATGTTTCCATTTTATTGTATTGACAGGAGTAATTTATAAATCTAAAAAATATGGCGAGTTTTTCAATAGTGATTGTTCCGACAAAAAAATTAGCAAATGGCAGGCATCGGATAAGGATAGCAGTAGCACATCATTCAGAAACCAGATATATACTTACACAGTTCACTCTGGACTCCGTTAGCCAATTGAGAAACGGCAGGGTAATCAGGCATGAAAATGCTGCAAATATTAACGCTTCTCTCCGGAAATTAATAAACGAGTATGAAGAAATAGTCGCATCTATCAGTTATTTGTCGGTAATTTCATGTACGGAACTGATACATATTATCAGTTATGAACAGAAGAAAAAAGGAATTACTTTTCTAGCCGTAGCAAAAGAATATATGGAATTTATGAAAGGAAAAGAACGAGAGAAATCTTATAAACTTTATAAAATTGCTTCTGAAAGATTGGTTAAATATATGAAAGGGGATTTTCCTTTAATCCAATTAACTCCTCTCCATATACAGAAGTTTGCAGAGGCACTTTGCAAGGAAGAGTTAACAAACACGACTGTCAGGATATATTTGACTTTGATAAAAGTGATACTGAACTATGCCGGTAAAGTGAATTATATCTCATATTCCATTCATCCTTTTGTTCTTTTTAAGATGCCTGTAAGTAATATAAGGGAACTTGATTTGTCAATAGAAGAATTAAAACGGATACGGGATGTCCGCCTTTTTAAACCTTCTCTTTCCATAGTCAGAGATATTTTTATGCTTACTTATTATCTGGGAGGGATAAACCTGAAAGATTTGTTAGCGTATAATTTTAAGAATAAGGAATATATGCGTTATGTACGTCATAAAACACGTATCAGCAGAAAAGGAAACAATGAAATCGTGTTTACTTTACAGCCTGAAGCAAAAGATATTATAAATAGATATTTAACAGGAGAAGGTTATCTGAAATTTGGGAAGTATTCTTCTTATGAACAGATATACAGTTTGATATTCAGGCACATAAATAAGATTACAAAACTTTCGGGCATAAATAAAAAGGTCACTTATTATTCCGCCCGGAAAACATTTGCGCAACATGGATACAACTTGGGAATTCAAATCGAAAAGATAGAATATTGTATAGGACATAGTATGAAAAACAATCGTCCTATCTTCAATTATATTAAAATCATGCAAGAGCATGCCGACAAAGTATTCAGGGAAATATTAAACCAGCTATTATAAAATACGGGGTTTTATATATTAATCTGACAAAATATTGAATTCGTATCTGTCGGTAGGCAGCCATTGAAAAATACTCGATGGCTGCTTTATTATTGTCTGAAAATAAACAGCTTCCTTTTATAAATTGCTGAGATTCAAAAAATCATTTTGAAAAGAGAATCTAACTTTTGTTTAACTGAATTACAAAAACAACACTCCTTAAAAAAGGAATATATAAACAGCCATAGAAAGCGTAAATTCCCATCAACATAGAAGAGCAGCACATAAAGCCCGGCATTTGCAAACAGCAAAACCGCTCTTTGTCACGATTTAAAGAATTAATTGATACAATCGGCGCATTTTCTCCATCATATCTGTCATTCAGAACACCGACCTCCCCCAAAAACATACTTTTTATTTATTCCCGTTCTTTCATCTCCACAGGCAATCCGGAAAAGAAAACCTCCCCTAAACACCCCTTTATTCGTCCCTCACCGACCAATAAAGCATCCCCCGGTGAGGAACGAGACGTTCCTCACCGGGGAACACCCCGTCGGTTTAAAACAAACACAAACTCTTCCGTTAAAGAAAACGAATATTTCCTCCCGTTTTATGCGGGATATGAGGTAATTTCTGCATAAAATTGCATTTATTTATGCAATAATCCCTCCAATCCATCCGTTTTAAAATTTATTTTCCTCAACAGAATCTTAAAAACAGAACATCGGGCTCCAAATAAACAGCCCTTTCGGATGCCCGCCTATGTTGTCAGTATCTTATAATTTTCCGTACAACCAATATTACAGTGAACCGCCGATGGGTCCCGCCGATTCATAAGTCACATTCTTTTCCACCACATTATCCACATGGCTCACCTTCTTCACGAATTTCTTCACTTCCCCCACTCTCACATTCTCGATAGCCACATTCCCAACAGGCAATTTCGCGTTCCCCTTCAACTCGTAAATGGCATCCGCCGACTCACAAGTCACTTTATCCATATAAATGCCGTCAATGCGGGTAATCCGTTCCTCATAAGTAGGAACCAGGTCTTTCCATTGATACAAAACCTCGGTGTCTATCTCAAGTACCCGTTGGGCAGTGCCCGCCTGTACATTTTCCATGTAAACGTTTTCTATGAATCCGCCCCTGCGATGGTTGGTCTTCACAAAGAAAAGACGCATTACCGAATTAGGAGCCGTGCAATCATGCATGTAAATGTTCCGTACACCGCCGGATATCTCGCTTCCGATGCCAAGTAAAGTGTGCCCTTTCAGAATCCGGCAACGACGGATAACAATATTCTCGCAAGGAGTATTCAACCGCCAGGCATCCCGGTTACGTCCGGCCTTGATAACCACTGCATCATCCCCCTGGTCGAAAGAACAGTCTTCCACCAGAAAGTTACGGCTCATTTCAAAGTCGATGCCATCGTTATTATGCCCGTGCGCTTTCACATCCAGATTGCGCACCACTCCCCCGTCGCACATATAAAGGTGAATGGTCCAGAACGGACTTTCCCGAATCTTAAAACCGTCCAACAGCACATTCTCGCAACGATTGAAATGAATCAAATGCGGACGAAGATGATTCTCCCCCGCCGCCATCTGACGTTCGATAACCGGAACATCGGTCGAAGCCTTCGTATATAACTCCTTCAACGCTTCCAAATGAGGCCGGGGACGTTTGAACCAAACCTTCCAGGTGTCCATTTTCGGTTGGAGAGTTCCCTTGCCCGTAATCGCCACATTCCTGCATTCAAAAGCATAAAGCAAAGGAGAATAGTTATAACATTCCAAGCCTTCCCAGGAAGTCATCACCGCCGGAAGATAATCGGAAGGATTATCCGTGAAACTCAACACCGCATTCTCTTCCAGACAAAGGTTTACATTACTCTTGAAATGGATAGGGCCGGTCAGCCACGTACCCGCCGGAACGACCACACGTCCGCCTCCCGCCTGATTACACGCTTCGATAGCGGCGGCGATAGCTTTTGTATTATCCGCCTCACCTCCCGGTTTCGCGCCGTAATCCGTTATCGGGAAATCTTTGTCGGGATAAACAAAGATTTTAACAGGCTGCATGGGAAAAGGAGCTTTTACCTCCACCGTTTTATAATCTTCGCCGGCGGAAGCCAAAGAAGCTGTCAACAGGCAAAAGCAAACGCCTGCCGTATATTTCAAGAAATCTGTCCTCATCGTAATAATTCCATTTTAAAATCATTCAAGTCCTGCAAAGATACACATATTCCTTCATTGCCGTATTGAAAAGACCAATACCCCTGCCGTAGGAATCTCCTCAGTGCCTATCAGTGCCTTGCTCCCTTCCGGTAAACTGAACGTATAAGGACGGTCCGAATAATTCAGGACAATTCCCAAACCGTTCCGGTACTCCATTGTTACCCCGTACGGCAAATCCATCACCGGAATGTCCAGTTGTGCATACAGCTTTTTCAATATATCTCTTTCCAACGCTCCGTCACGGCTGTCCACTCCGACATAAGTAACCGTCCCCTTTCCCAGTTTACGGAAAGTGACCGCCGGACTCCCTTCATAGAATTCATTCCTGTAAGTCGCCCAAACCTGCGCGTCCGCCGGAGGATTCAATATCTCTCCCCATGTATTCCAAGCATATTCTTTTCCGCCCATCGCAACAGTGCCGGGGTCTTCGGGAAGGAGCAAATCATAAAAATCCATTTCATTTCCGGTCAAAGGAGTGAGCATGGAACCGAAAGGAGCTTCAGGAAAACGGCCGTAGCGGTCTTTTTGTGCCGTACGACAGGTCAGGACAAGATTCCCGCCATTCTTCACATACGCAATCCATTTATCCACCAGCTCCCTGTCAGCCAGTTGATAAGCCGGTGCTATGACTACCGGATAACCGGATAAATCTTTCGTTTCCGATATAAAATCGACAGGGGCGCCGAACGACTTCAAAGTACGGTAGTATTTCTCGATATGTGCGAAGGTATCCCATGTGCGGTTTTGCTTCTGCCGCTCGATGCTCCAGGAATTTTCATGATTGAAAAGAACCGCAGTACGACGGGCAAGATAACCGGCAGGCTTCGTTTCACGGGAAGAAGCATGTTTGCGAAGCTCGCGAATCTCCCTCATGAATGTCTCATATTCCCTTCCGCCGGAAGTGACAGTCACCCCGTCCGTCCCGACAATCCCGTAATGGTATTGTTCCGTGCCGTAGAGAGGCTGGCGGTAACGATACGTACAGATAAAATCACTCCCGCCGGCAAACACGCTCCACATCCACAGACGAACCGCACCCGGAAGAGGCTGAGGATTGATACCGCCCCAATTCACCTGTCCCGGCTGCAATTCCATCACGCCGTAAGTCCCCTGGACCGGACGGAAAAAATCATTCGCCCAGGCTATCCGCAACGGATTTCCCACCCGGTATCCCCGGCGTCCGATTCCCTCATTATCGCCATATACCATATAACGGGTGTAACTCTGGAAATCCAGTGCGGGACTGCCACCTATATGGCCTTCATCATAATTCGGTATGTAATTCGTAGTCACCCACTGGTTCTTCGCATACTTCTTAATCAACAGGCATTGCTCATTCAGGAACTCATTGGTCTGCGCCGCGGCAAAACGGCGGTAATCCAGAATCTGATGATGGTTCATGAACATCTGCGCCCGCTTGGGAAGGGTTATTTCGTCGAAAGACGAATACACTTCACTCCAGAAAGCGGTTCCCCACGCATCGTTCAAAAGCCGGATGTCATTGTCATATTCGGCACGAAGATAATCACGGAAAGCAAGTTCCGCTTTCGGGTTGTAATCAAACTGCACGGCAGGTTCGTTATCGAGTTGCCATCCGATAATACGGGAGTCATTGCCATAATGCCGCGCCAGTTTCTCAATCATCTTATAAGACAGTTCCCGATACAGAGGAGAAGCGAACGAGGCATGTTGCCGGGCCCCGTGGTCGAGTATCGTTCCATCCTCATTCTTCAACAGTATTTCAGGATATTTCCGGCTCATCCATACGGGAGGGGTGGCGGTAGACGTACACATGATAACTTTCAAGTCATACTTGGCAGCTAAAGCCACAGCCCTGTCCAGCCAGGCAAAATCATAACGTCCCTCTTCCGGCTCTAGTTGCGCCCAGGCAAACTCGGCAAAATGGGTAAACTCGAATCCCAGTTCCCGCATCTTCTTGAAATCGCGTTCCCACTGGCTCTCGTCCCAATGTTCGGGATAATAATAAACCCCGGTCAAAGTCAGGTCTTTATCCTCAAACCAGGGAGAAGTTTCCATTACAGTTTTTTGCGCCTGTTCTCGCCGGGCTCCGGCTGCCGGTTCCTCCGCAGCCTGCACTCCGGCAGAAACCGCCAACAGGCCGGCACAGAAAGTCGCCAGAATCTTGTTTTTTACCATATACTTCATAAATTCGATTGATTATCAATATTATAAGACACTATTCATAGATTTTCCATTCCCATAAACCGGCATCTCCCCTGCAGACATGAGGACAAGATAACAAACCCCGCCTTCCCTTCTCAGTCACGCGAACCGGCTATCAACGCCTCCACGACGGAAGCATCCACGGCAAACGCCGTCCCGTGACGGATGCCTTTCGGAAAAGAGACCTGTCCGGACACATCTTCCCACGTCTCACCATTGTCCAACGAACGGACAGCCCCATAACGATGGTCGCGGTACTTGTCAAAATAGACATAAAGCGTATCGCCGACAAAAAGCGGAGCCGGACCCTCCGCCCAATAATCTCCCGTAATGGGCGCCGACACCTCGGTCGGGAATCCTTTTTCTATCCTCTCCGTACGGGTCACGCGCAAATTCTTTTCCGGCGGATTAGAATTCTCATTCTTGACTGCCATTATCAGGTCTCCCCGCTTCGGGTCCTTCACGATAGCTGCGTCAATCACGCTGAAATCGGGATTGAAGAACATTTTCGTTTCCGAAAAAGTACGGAAATCCTTCGTCGTCACATAATAAATACGATGGTTCAGTCCCTTCTCACTCTCACTGACGGGCACTTCCTTGTGGCGGCCGGGAATCGTAGTCGCCCAAAAGATATAATAGAGTTGTGAAGGTTCGTCGTAAAACAGTTCGGGAGCCCAACAGTTACGGGCGTCCGGCTCGTGCATCATCACGGGAATCGCCTGTTGCCTGCTCCAATGAACCAAGTCGCGGGAAGAAGCATATCCGATAATCCGGTCTGTCCAACCGGAAGTCCAGACCATGTGGAAAGTTCCGTCCGGCGACCGGCAAATACTGGGGTCGCGCATCAATTTATCCTTACCGACGGCAGGAGCTAGGTAAGAACGCCCGCCCCGTAAAGGCAACCAGTTCAATCCGTCATAACTGTATGCCAAATGCAGCCCGTCCCTGCTGTCATTGACAAAATAAGAAAAGAGGTAGGCCGTCTCACCGGCGAAAACCGCCATTACCGACCAAAGGCTTAATGCCATCCAGGCTATTGCTTTTTTCATGGTTCCTTTAAGATTAAAAAGTTTACCCCGCAAAGATAAAGCATCTCCACACCTCCTCAAAGACAAAGCACATGGACAATATTTCAAATTCATGTAGTTTTGTACACAAACGTCTTTACAAGCCTATTTTGATACGATATTCTATGTATCTGTACATCTTTCTATTTACCGGACTTCCAAAAATCCCTACTTTAGCGGCAGATTTTTAAAAAGATGGAAAACCTATCAATTCTATATATCATGAAACGACTTTTAGTAAGCAGTGCCATCGCACTCGCCTCCATACTGGCCGTAGCGGGACAAAACCGCTCCTTCAGTTTATCCGGTAAATGGAATTTCAAGATAGACCGGGAAGATGCCGGCGTCAGGGAACAATGGTTCGAAAAATCCCTCGACGATTCCATCAACCTGCCCGGCTCCATGCCCGAAAAACTGAAAGGGGACGAAGTGACCGCCCGCACCCGGTGGACCGGGAGCCTCTACGACAGTTCTTACTACTTCAATCCCTATATGGAAAAATACAGGATAGAAGGGCAAATAAAACTTCCTTTCTTCCTGACTCCCGACAAACATTATGTAGGCGTGGCCTGGTATCAAAAAAAAGTGGCAATCCCCGCCGACTGGAAAGGGGAAAGAATCACCCTTTTCCTGGAACGTCCGCACATCGAGACTACCGTATGGGTGAACCGGCGGGAAATCGGTATGCAAAACAGTCTTTGCGTCCCCCATGTCTATGACCTGACCGCTGCCGCCACCCCCGGAAAGACATGCCTGATTACCATCCGGATAGACAACCGCATCAAGGAAATCAACGTAGGGCCCGATTCCCACAGCATCACCGACCAGACACAAGGCAACTGGAACGGCATCGTCGGGCGAATCGAATTGCAGGCCACTCCCAAAGTTCATTTTGAAGATATCCAGGTATATCCTGATTTGAATACCCGGAAAGCACTGGTCCGGATGAACGTACGGTCCGCCTCTTCCGTGAAAGGAGAAATCACCCTTTCCGCCGAGAGTTTCAATACGGATGTCCGTCACAAGGTAGCTCCCGTATGCCGGAGTTTCAACATCCGTCCGGGAGATAATCCGGTGGAAATGGAACTTCCGATGGGAAAAGAGTTCCTGACATGGGACGAATTCAATCCGGCGCTTTACAAACTGACGGCAAAATTAACCAGCGGCAAGCAAACCGATACGCGGCAAGTACAGTTCGGCATGCGCGATTTCAAGATAAAAGGGAAATGGTTCTATGTGAACGGCCGTAAGACAATGCTTCGCGGCACGGTGGAAAACTGCGATTTCCCGTTGACAGGCTACGCCCCGATGGATGTAGCTTCCTGGGAACGGGTCTTCCGCATCTGCCGCAACTACGGTTTGAACCACATGCGCTTCCATTCCTTTTGTCCGCCGGAGGCCGCCTTCATCGCTGCGGATTTGGTCGGTTTCTACCTGCAACCGGAAGGACCGAGCTGGCCGAACCACGGCCCGAAACTGGGCAACGGGCAACCGATTGACAAATACTTGATGGACGAGACGATTGCACTGACAAAAGAATACGGGAATTACGCCTCTTACTGCATGCTGGCTTGTGGTAACGAGCCTTCCGGCCGTTGGGTGGCATGGGTCAGCAAATTCGTGGATTACTGGAAAGCGGCCGACCCGCGCCACGTATATACGGGTGCTTCCGTCGGAAACAGTTGGCAATGGCAACCGCATAACCAGTTTCACGTAAAAGCCGGCGCACGGGGATTAAGCTGGGCAAGCGCGCAACCGGAAAGTGAATCAGACTACCGTACAAGAATCGACACGGTCAAGCAACCGTATGTATCGCACGAAACAGGCCAATGGTGCGTATTCCCGAATTTCAATGAAATCCGCAAATACACCGGAGTCAACAAAGCGAAGAATTTTGAAATTTTCCGGGACATCCTGAATGACAACCGCATGGGAAGCCTAAGCCACGATTTCATGATGGCTTCGGGCAAACTCCAGGCACTCTGCTACAAACACGAAATCGAAAAGACCTTGCGTACCCCCGACTATGCGGGATTCCAAATGCTGGCCCTGAACGATTATTCCGGACAGGGAACCGCATTAGTCGGCGTGCTGGACGTCTTCTTTGAAGAAAAAGGATATATCAACGCTGAACAGTTCAGACGTTTCTGCAGCCCGACCGTACCTTTGGCGCGCATTCCCAAATTCGTATATACAAACGATGAGACATTCCACGCCGATATCGAAGTATCCCATTTCGGAGCCGCTCCTCTGGAAAATGCGAAAACGACCTATACCGTCAAAGACAAATTCGGAAAGGTATATGCCCGCGGGACTGTCGGCATCCGCCCTATCCCTATCGGGAACCT
Source organism: uncultured Bacteroides sp. (assembly GCF_958445495.1). GTDB lineage: Bacteria > Bacteroidota > Bacteroidia > Bacteroidales > Bacteroidaceae > Bacteroides. Next base: position 108,432 of record NZ_CAUCSQ010000002.1, read on the forward strand.
TTGTTCCCTGGGCAGTGTGGACATGGACTTGAAAGAAATCAAGACGCCGCAGAAACTGAATCTGGAAGTGCGCATTGAAGGCAGCGACGCCGTAAACGACTGGGATTTCTGGGTATATCCGGCACAAACGGAGTTGGTACAGGGAAATGTATATACGACCGATACCCTGGATGCCAAAGCGTTGGCGGTATTGCAAGACGGTGGAAACGTCCTGATTACGGCTGCCGGAAAGATACGATACGGCAAGGAAGTCAAACAATATTTCACTCCCGTGTTCTGGAACACTTCCTGGTTCAAGATGCGCCCGCCGCATACGACGGGTATTTTCCTGAACGAGTACCATCCTCTTTTCCGGGAATTCCCGACCGAGTACCACAGCAACCTGCAATGGTGGGAGTTGCTGAACAAAGCACAGGTGATGCAGTTCACCGACTTCCCGGCCAGCTTCCAGCCCACGGTTCAAAGTATCGACACCTGGTTCATCAGCCGGAAAATCGGCATGTTGTTCGAAGCAAAAGTGTTGAACGGCAAGCTGATGATGACTAGCATGGATATTACCTCCCGGCCGGAGAAACGAATCGTCGCCCGACAGATGCACAAAGCAATCCTGGATTATATGAATTCGGACGATTTCCGCCCGACAGAGAGGATAGCCCCGGAGCTGATACAGGCATTATTCACCAAAGTGGCGGGAGAAGTGAAATCTTATACCGAAGATTCGCCCGACGAACTCAAACCGAAAACCAACTGAAAACGGGGGACTGCCGGATACGGCCTAAATCCCGTCAAACAATATATTATTATTTACAATGAAAACTACAATCATAAGCTTGCTGCTTTTGGCAGCGGCAAGCATCGACGCACAAGAAAAAGCCCGGACATACCGGTTGGCGGACGCTCCCCGCTACAGCGAGGAGACGGGATACGGATATGACTTCGTCGCCACTCCCTCCAAAGGCAGCAAGGCGCCTTTCTTCTTTTCCGTCCGCGTACCGGACGGAAACTACAAAGTAACCGTTCGCCTGGGCAGCAAGAGACAGGCAGGAGTGACGACGGTAAGAGGCGAGTCACGCCGACTGTTCATTGATAACCTTGCAACCCCAAAGGGAGAATTCGCAGAGGAGACCTTTATCGTCAACAAACGCAATCCCCGTATTTCCGAAAAAGAATCCGTACGTATCAAACCCCGTGAAAAGTCAAAACTGAACTGGGACGACAAACTGACTCTGGAATTCAACGGCGACGCCCCCGTATGCCAGAGCATCAGTATCGAACCTGCCGACTCGTCGGTCATTACCGTTTTCCTGTGCGGCAACAGTACGGTAGTCGACCAAGACAATGAACCGTGGGCAAGCTGGGGACAGATGATACCCCATTTCTTCAGTCCCGGCGTCTGCATCGCCAATTATGCGGAATCAGGCGAATCCGCCAATACGTTTATTGCGGCGGGACGCCTGAAGAAAGCCCTGAGCCAGATAAAGAAAGGAGATTATCTCTTCATGGAGTTCGGACACAACGACCAAAAACAGAAAGGTCCCGGCAAAGGAGCCTACTACTCCTTCATGACCAGCCTGAAAATATTTATCGACGAAGCCCGTGCGCGCGGGGCACATCCCGTATTGGTCACTCCCACTCAGCGCCGGAGTTTCGATGCGGCCGGACACATCCGCGACACGCATGAGGATTATCCGGAAGCCATGCGTTGGCTGGCAGCCAAAGAAAACGTCCCGTTGATAGACCTCAACGAAATGACCCGCACGCTTTACGAAGCTCTCGGCCCGGAAATGTCCAAACGCGCTTTCGTACATTACCCTGCAGGTACTTATCCGGGACAGACCGAAGATTTCGCCGACAATACCCACTTCAATCCGTACGGTGCCTATCAAATAGCCCGGTGTGTGATTGAAGGAATGAAGAAAGCCGTGCCGGAGCTGGCAAAACATTTGAAAACGACCCCGGACTATAACCCGGCGCAACCGGACGACGTGGACCGTTTCCACTGGAACGAGTCGCCATTCACGGAAATAGAGAAACCGGACGGAAATTAAAGAATCCCAATATTTACCGATATGAAAAGTAAAAGTATCCTTTCCCTACTCTTAGCAGGCACGTTTTTTACGGCATGCACTCCGGCCGGACAGATAGGAAACAACGGCTTCGAATGGGGGCAGGTTCCACAGCAACCGGATTTGTCGTTTGCCGACAGCGTAGGTAGCCGGCAAACGCCCGGAAACGACATCATTTTATCCGCCAACTCTTTTGGCGCAGTAGCAGACAGTACAGTGCTCAGCACGGAAGCTATCCAGAAAGCGATTGACAGTTGCGCCGTCAGCGGCGGCGGTACGGTGGTATTCCAGCCGGGATATTACCAGACAGGCGCGCTGTTCATAAAAAGCGGAGTCAACCTGCAACTGGACAAAGGGGTGACTTTACTGGCAAGCCCTTCTATCCATCATTACCCCGAATTCCGTTCGCGGATTGCGGGAATCGAGATGATATGGCCGGCAGCGGTCCTCAACATCGTCAATGAAAAGAACGCTTCCGTCAGCGGAGAAGGAACCCTGGACTGCCGGGGAAAAGTATTTTGGGACAAATACTGGGAAATGCGGAAAGAATACGAAGCGAAAGGATTGCGCTGGATTGTGGATTACGACTGCAAACGAGTACGGGGCATCCTTGTGGAACGCAGCTCGGACGTCACCCTGAAAGGATTCACCCTGATGCGTACCGGTTTCTGGGGATGCCAGATTCTTTATTCCGACCATTGCACCATAGACGGGCTGACAATCAACAACAACATAGGCGGGCACGGTCCGAGCACGGACGGCATCGACATCGATTCCTCGTGTAATATCCTGGTCGAAAACTGCGACATAGACTGCAATGACGACAATATCTGCATCAAATCGGGACGGGACGCAGACGGGTTGCGGGTGAACCTCCCCACGGAAAACGTAGTCATACGCAATTGCACCGCCCGCAAAGGCGCCGGCCTCATCACCTGCGGAAGCGAAACGTCCGGCGGCATACGGAACATACTGGGATATAATCTGGAAGCGACCGGCACTTCGGCGGTACTCCGGCTGAAAAGCGCCATGAACCGCGGAGGAACGATTGAAAACATCTATATGACTGGCGTAAAGGCGGAAAACGTCCGTCACGTGCTGGCAGCGGACTTGAACTGGAACCCCAGCTACAGCTACAGCAGTTTGCCCAAAGAGTATGAAGGGAAAGAAATCCCGGAACACTGGAAAATCATGCTGACCCCGGTAATACCTCCCGAAAAAGGGTATCCGCGCTTCCGCAACGTCTACGTATCAAAAGTAAAAGCGGAAAATGTGGACGAATTCATCTCCGCTTCGGGTTGGAACGATTCGTTGCGTCTGGAAAATTTCTATCTTTACGCCATCGAGGCGCAGACCGACCGGCCGGGTAAAATCCGCTATACGAAGAATTTCAACTTGTCCGGGATTACATTAAAGACAAACGAAAAGAATGCCATTGAACTAAAAGAAAATGAACAAAGCAATATCCACTTCAACTATGTCGAGACATCTCCTGACCATCGTACTGCTGGGAATCTTGCTCATTGATGCGCAAGCGCAGGCTCTGACGCCTCCTGCCGGCACTTTCCGGCTGGGCATATCGAAAGGAAACGAAAGCCGCTGGCTCAAACCCGGTGAAAAGATACGGGGAATATCTTTCCAATGGAAAACATTGCCCCACAGCCGCGGATTTATCCTGAAAGTAGAAGCCGACTGCCCTCCGGAAGCCGACGTCCTGTTCTGGAGTTTCGGCGATTGCCTGCCGGACTCGGACATGAACGTATTCAGCGTGGAGGGGCAAGCCTTCACCTGCTACTACGGAGAAAGCATGCGACTGCGGACGTTGCAGGCAATCACTCCCACCGACGACATCCGTTTGAGCGACGGACATAAAGACGAGACTCCCCTGATGCTTTACGAATCGGGCAAACGGACCGGCCGCCCCGTACTGGCGGGACGTTGCAGCCTCTCCCCGGCTTTCTCCCCAAACGAAGGAGGCAAGCCCCTCCGGCTTTACTTCTGTTTCTACGAGCAGAATGAAAAAACGGATTACAACTATTATATGTTACCGGATGTTTTTGCCGAAATTGACAGAAAATGAAAAAGAACTATCTATTATTCAGCCTGTTGATAGGTTGTATCAACCTGCAGGCTGCTATCTATAACGTGAAAGACTTCGGAGCCAAAGCGGACGGGAAAACCATCGATTCCCCCGCCGTCAACCGTGCGATTGAAGCGGCCGCACAAGCCGGAGGGGGTACAATATACCTGCCTGCGGGAGAATATGCCTGCTATTCCATCCGGCTGAAAAGCAACATCCATCTGTATCTGGAACAGGGAGCGTGCATTCTCGCCGCCTTCCCCGGAAAAGAGCAGGGGTATGACGCCGCCGAACCGAATGAACACAACCGATACCAGGACTTCGGACACAGCCATTGGAAAAACTCTTTAATCTGGGGAATCGGACTGGAGAACATTACCATAAGCGGCCCCGGACTCATCTACGGCAAAGGGCTGACCCGTGAAGAAAGCCGCCTGCCGGGTGTAGGCAACAAGGCAATCAGCCTGAAAGACTGCCGGAATGTGACGCTGAAAGATTTGTCCATGCTTCATTGCGGCCATTTCGCCCTGCTCGCCACCGGAGTAGACCATCTCACCATCCTGAACCTGAAAGTAGACACCAACCGGGACGGATTTGACATCGACTGCTGCCGGAATGTGCGCATCAGCCAATGCACGGTAAATTCCCCTTGGGATGATGCCATCGTATTGAAAGCTTCTTATGCGTTAGGACGCTTCCGGGATACGGAAAACGTGACAATCAGCGATTGCTACGTCAGCGGTTTCGACAAAGGCAGCGTGATGGACGGCAGTTGGCAACTGGACGAGCCGCAGGCGCCCGACCACGGTTACCGCACCGGACGTATCAAGCTGGGCACGGAAAGCAGCGGCGGTTTCCGCAACATCGCGATTACGAACTGCATCTTCGAACATTGCCGGGGGCTAGCACTGGAAACCGTTGACGGAGGACATCTGGAAGACATCGTAATCAGCAACATTACGATGAGGAATATAGTCAACGCACCCGTTTTCCTCCGGTTGGGCGCACGCATGCGCAGCCCGGAAGGTACTCCCGCAGGCACGATGAGACGCATTCTTATCAGCGATGTCAACGTATGGAATGCCGACAGCCGGTATGCCTCCATCGTCAGCGGAGTGCCGGGAGCCTGTATCGAAGACGTGACTTTCCGCAACATCCACCTTTATTATAAAGGCGGTTACAGTGCGGAGGACGGCAAACGGATTCCGCCCGAACAGGAGAAAGCATATCCCGAACCCTGGATGTTCGGCACGATTCCCGCCAAAGGATTCTATATCCGCCACGCACGGAACATCACCTTCGACGGTGTCCGTTTCCACTTCGAACGGCCGGACGGCCGACCGCTCTTTGTCACCGACGATGCAGAGAACATAGAATATCACAATACGCCGAAAGAATGATGAATAAAAGACAATGGATAATCCTCTGCCTGCTCGCCGCAGGCGGGGCAATGCAAGCGCAGCAATGGCCGGACGCCCCGACGGAAGCGCGTCCCGGCGCCAGATGGTGGTGGCTGGGGAGCGCCGTAGACGAAAAGAACCTGACATACAACCTGGAAGAATACGCACGCGCCGGAATGGGGACGGTAGAAATCACTCCCATTTACGGCGTACAGGGCAACGATGCGAACGAGATTCAATTCCTCTCCCCCCGGTGGATGGAAGTGCTTAGACATACACAGGCGGAAGGAAAGCGGACCGGCATCGAGATTGACATGAATACCGGAACGGGATGGCCTTTCGGCGGACCGGAAGTCAGCATCGAAGATGCGGCCGCCAAAGCTATCTTCCAGACATACGACCTGGAGGGAGGCGGAGAGATTGAACAGGATATCCAAGTAACCGACCCTGAACAGCAGCCGTTTTCCGTGCTAAGCCGGGTGATGGCCTATAACGGGAAAGGAGAATGCATCAACCTGACATCCCGCGTGAAAAAAGACAAGCTGCAATGGAAAGCGCCTGCCGGCAAATGGAAAGTAATAGCCCTTTACATCGGGAAAACACGGCAGAAAGTGAAACGGGCGGCTCCGGGAGGAGAAGGATATGTGATGGACCATCTCTCGAAGAAAGCTGTCAAGAACTACCTTTCCCGTTTTGACCGTGCTTTCAGAAACAGCGGCACAGACTATCCGCATACCTTTTTCAACGACTCTTACGAAGTGTACCAGGCAGACTGGACGGAAGATTTCCTGGAACAGTTCGCCCGTCGCCGGGGATATAAGATGGAGGAGCATTTCCCCGAATTTCTGGACGAGACCCGCCCGGAAACGACCAGGCGCATCATATCCGACTACCGGGAAACGATTTCCGAATTACTGCTGGAAAACTTCACCCGCCAATGGACGGGCTGGGCACATAAGAACGGAAGCATCACCCGCAACCAGGCGCACGGCTCTCCCGGCAACCTGATTGACCTCTACGCAAGCGTGGACATTCCCGAATGCGAAGGTTTCGGACTCTCCCAATTCCACATCGAAGGGTTGCGCCAGGATTCACTTACCAGAAAAAACGACTCGGACCTGTCGATGCTGAAATATGCCTCATCCGCCGCCCACATTGCAGGAAAGAAATATACCTCTTCCGAAACATTCACATGGCTGACGGAACATTTCCGCACTTCCCTGTCGCAATGCAAGCCGGATATGGACCTGATGTTTGTTTCCGGCATCAACCGCATGTTTTTCCACGGGACTCCGTATTCCCCGAAAGAAGCCGAATGGCCCGGATGGTTGTTTTACGCATCAATCAACATGAGCCCGACAAACAGCATTTGGCGGGACGCGCCTTCGTTTTTCGATTACATCACCCGCTGCCAGAGTTTCCTGCAAATGGGACAGCCGGATAACGACTTCCTGATTTATCTGCCGGTGTATGACATGTGGTACGAACAACCGGGACGCCTCCTGCTGTTTACCATCCACCACATGGACAAGCTCGCCCCCAAATTCATCGACGCCGTACATCGCATCAGTAACAGCGGATATGACGGGGATTATATATCCGACAACTTCATCCGCAGCACCCGTTTCAAAGACGGGCGGTTAGTCACTTCGGGAGGAACCGGTTACAAAGCGCTGGTAGTCCCTGCCGCCCGCCTGATGCCGGACGACGTACTGGCTCATCTTCTGGAACTTGCCAGACAAGGAGCTACAATCGTATTCCTCGAAAATTATCCGGCGGATGTGCCGGGATACGGCCAGTTGGAACAAAGACGCCGAAACTACCGGCGCATCCTCCGGCAGCTTCCGGCGGTCTCATTCTCGGAAACGGCCGTTACTCCGGTGGGAAAAGGGAAAATCATCACGGGAACGGATTATGCATGCACATTGGCGGGCTGCCGCATCTCCCCGGAAGAAATGAAAACCAAATTCGGGCTGCAAGCCGTCCGAAGGGTAAATGATACGGGACACCACTATTTCATCTCCTCCCTGCAAAACAAAGGAGTGGACGGTTGGGTAACCTTGGGAACGAATGCGGCCGCAGCCGCCCTTTTCAACCCCATGACCGGAGAATGCGGAGAAGCGAAAGTACGCCGGCTGGAGGGCAAAACACAGGTCTACCTGCAACTGGAATCCGGCGAATCAATCATTCTCCGGACTTACCATCATCCCTTACAAACGGCAAAACCCTGGAAATACATACGGGAACAAGTTTTCAGCCTCTGCCCGGAGCATGGCTGGAAACTGCATTTCGCAGCAAGCCAACCGGAAATCAAAGACACATTCGACATCGACAGCCCTTGCTCCTGGACCCGAATCGACCATCCTGCCGCCAAGACCAACATGGGAACCGGCGTCTATACCTTAGACATCGAATTGCCGCCCTTGCAGGCAGACGACTGGATTCTCGACTTAGGGGATGTGCGTGAAAGCGCCCGTGTCCGCATCAACGGACAGAAAGCAGGATGCGTATGGGCAGCACCTTACCGCCTGAAAGCGGGCACATTCTTGCAACCCGGAAAAAACCGCATCGAGATAGAAGTCACAAACCTCCCTGCAAACCGGATTGCGGAATTGGACAGACAGGGAACGCAATGGCGCAAATTCAAGGAAATCAATATCGTCGACTTGAATTATCGCCCGGCCAACTACGCTCATTGGGCTCCCATGCCTTCCGGACTGAACGGCAAAGTACGTTTGATTCCCGTAAATTATATGGACGATTAAACACCCGGATACCGGCTTTTTCCACCGGTTATCCGACATATCCGGCGACCAACCGGAGCAACTCTTCAATATTTTCAGCCTGCCGGACTTCATTGTCCGGCAAATGGAGCCGGAAACCTTCCGTCCGAAGATTTCCGGTTTCTATATAAATGCCGGATTCAATCTCGCGTCCCGCCAGGATGCCATTCCGCAAAAGGGCTTTCCGGACCATCGCGTACTTCTGCCCGTGCCCTTCAAGGCGCATCTTCACCGTATATTCGTTATTGATTTTGAACAGTCCGGTATCCTGGTCGAACAGAATCCCCTTACGGGAGAAAAAATTGCTTAACGTACCGTCCAGCGACAAGTCTTCGGGCGTCCCGATAGTCACTCCGTTCTCTTTATCCATCATCCATACCTTGTCGGCAATCTGCAAAGCCAGCTCCAAATCATGGGTACTCATAAAAATAGTCTTTCCCGTTTCGCGGGACAGCCGGTGAAGCAATTGCATCATCTCCACCTTGCTCGGAAAGTCCAGAAAGGCGGTCGGCTCATCCAGGAAAATCACAGGAGTCTCCTGTGCCAGCGCCTTGGCAATCATGACCTTCTGTTTTTCCCCGTCGCTCAAAGTATGCATCATCCGGCCTGCCAGCGCCTCTATCCCTACGCCGGCTATCGCCTGGGAGACAATCTCTTTGTCCCCTTTCCTCAACACTCCCCAGAAACCGGTATAAGGACTTCTTCCCAGCGCTACCATCTCCTCCGCCGTCATGTTGCGCAAATCGCATTTTTCCGTCAGCACCACGCTGACGACTTTAGACATGTCTGCATCGGAATATCTCTCTACCTCTTTACCCATAATCCGTATTTCTCCCGACAACTTCGGCAGGAAACCGGACAAGGTATGCAGCAAAGTAGACTTTCCCGCCCCGTTGGCTCCAAGCAGGCAAGTCAATTCGCCGGCATAAATCCCGGCATTGATATTACGGGCCACGACATGCGTCTTATGCTTCCCTTTATAGCCCGTAACCAGGTTCCTGATAATAATCGTTTCTTGTTCCCGCATGCGTTTCAAATTTTTGTCTATCCCGGTAATCATTCGTTTATCTCTCCTTTGCGTTTACGGAACAACACCGACACAACGACCGGCGCACCCACCAAAGCCGTGACGGAGTTGACCGGCAAAGCGCCTTCAAATCCCGGCATACGGGCTATGAGGTTACACAACAACGCCATCACCGCCCCTACCAACAAGGAAGAAGGCATCAAAATCCGATGGTCGGAAGTACGGAACAAAGCGCGGCAAAGATGGGGCACGGCGAGCCCCAGAAAGACGATGGGGCCGCAATATGCGGTAACAATCGCCACCAACGCCCCGGAACAGGAAATGACCGACAGTCGGGCGCGCTTGATGTCCAGCCCCAGGTTCCGGGCATAATGGTCGCCGAGCAACAACAGGTTCAGCGTCTTTATCAGCAGGAAAGAGAGCGGAAGAAGCACCGCCATCGTACAAAGAAACGGGAAAAGCTGGTCGCCGGAAATACGGGAGAAACTTCCCAATCCCCAAATGACATAAGCGCGGATGTCCTCCTCGACGCTGAAAAACTTTAAGACCCCGATAACCGCATTCGCCACATAACCTATCATCACGCCGATAATCAGCAACGTCACATTCCCTTTTACTTTCTGTGAAGCGAAAGCAATGAGCGCCATGATGGACAAGGCTCCCGCAACAGCGGCAACCGTCAGCGCCAATTCTCCAATCAGCCCCAAGCTGCTCAACGCCACCCCTCCGAGACTGCCGGACAACAGGACGACAAAAGCCACTCCCATGCTGGCTCCCGAACTGATGCCCAGAACGGAAGGTCCCGCCAGCGGGTTTCTGAACACCGTCTGCATCTGCAACCCGCTGACAGCCAGGCCCGCTCCGGCAACCAACGCGGTGACCGCCTGCGGCATCCTCGATTTCCAGATGATATTCGTCCAGATATGATTTTCATGGCTTCCCCGCAGGCAAATATCCCATACGGCATCGAACGGTACGGACACAGAACCGAGCACAAGATTCAGGAAGAAAAGAAAAAAAATCAATCCTGCCAGCAGAAGCATCAACAACCAGACGGGCGTCCTCATATCCTCCTCATTTTAAAAGCTCGTAAAAAGCCGGGACATAGTCCGGCAAAAGTTCCGGGTGGAACACTTTAATCAAATCCTTCAACAAGGCTTCCGGATGGGTGGGAACATTCTCATAATAAGGCTTTTCCTTGAGGTTGCAATAAATCACCCCTTTCTCCCTGAAAGCCCGGAAATCGGCATAACGGGAATCCTGCGCTTTCAAGGCATCATAGGTGAACGTCCCGTTATAACTGTTCAATATCCGCCAATAATCCGCACTTTCCGCCCGGCTGTAAACAGTCTCAAAATCCAACGTCACCCCGCCCGTATTCGGGTCGTCTTTCAAAAAATAATCGGCGCCGGCATCCCGGAAAAGCTGTGCCAGGAAATTACGGCCTCCCACCGCATACCAGTTGCCTCCGCGCAACTCGCCGCTAAAGACGACAGGCCTCTTCTTCACTCCCTCCGTCAACCGTTTCAAAGCATTATATTCCGTTTTAATGGAATCGAATACAGCGTTCGCCTTCTCTTCCTCTCCAATCAGCAGGCCGACGAACTTAATCCATTCCGCCTGTCCGAGCGGGGAATTTTCCTTGTACCCCAAATGCGGAATCAGAGGAATGCCGACATCCTTCAACGCCTCGTATCCTCCCCGTTTGAAAGGAGAAATCAGAATCAGGTCGGGATTCATGGATATGATGATTTCATTATCGAAATTCCCCTCTATGCCGATTTTACGGATTTTCTTCTGTTCCAGCCGCCTGTTCACCTCTTCATTGAACAAATGGCGGGCACTCGTGATTCCTACCACATGTTCCAACTCGCCCAACTTTATAAAATTGGATAATTGGAGGGAAGTCATACAGACTATATTCCGAACCGGGACAGGCTGTACCTCATAATCGCCGGACACCTCATTCTTCGCAAAACGCTCCTTGTCGCTGACAAAAGCATAACGGTAAATCTCCCCCTTGCCTTTCTCCTTCTGCGGGTCTTGAACCGTCACCAGGCAACCGCCCTCCACATATTGCACGCTAAACCCTTCGGCATATTCCGGTACAATCATCCGCAAGGAGTCAATAACACTCGCCGGTCCGCTCTCCGTCCGCACATTGCCTTTACCTCTCTGTCCGCAGGAAACCAGAAGTAACAAAAGGCAGACAGCCGTCCACCGTCCGCTTTTCAATCGCATACCACCATATTTGCTCATATTTCACCTATCGGTTACGGAAGCCTGAAAAAACGCGCTTCCCATTCTAACATTATTCGATTTTCGAATCATCCGGTATTTCCCGAATCTCAACTCCCGGAGAGCTTCGGGGACTTCATTCTGGCAGGTCTTCTGACTTGTCCCATTTTCCCGGCGCCCTTCCCGTCCCTTCCAGACAAGCGCAGGGACAGTGGATTTGAGTATTGCAGGAAAACTTCGGCGGGACTTACAGCAGCTCGGGTCTGTCCGGGATTTTCACCCGGTTCCCTTTTCACCACCCTTTCCGTAGCATCGGAAGAGTGACACCAAAATTACGGAGGACAAAGATAAACAAATAGGAATGATTTTGGAAAAAATGCAATAAAAAAGAAAAGATATCTTCCGAGAAAACACTTTTCGCAAACAATAAAAGCGTAACACAATCGTAACCGCCGCGTAGGGAAATCTTCAATCCGTTGTAACCGGCACGAAACATGCATCTCCTACTTTTGCAGTGTGAAAATAAACAAAGGATACGAAATCATGAACAGTACGAACAAAATGTTTTTAACAGCCGTAGCCATGTTCATAAGCGGCTGCATCCAGGCATTCACCGTGAAAGGCGTCGTAATAGACGAGTCTACTCGAGAACCGCTTACCGGGGCGACGGTGCAAGTCAGGGAAACCGGTACGGGAACGGTCACCGATATGGACGGAGCTTTTGAAATCAAGGGGATAAAAGAGGAAACCTGCACGCTGGTCGTGCGGTACGTATCATATAAGGACAAAGAAATCACAGTCGGGAAAAACCGGAAAGAAGAATTAGTCATCGCCCTGGCTCCCGACAACCGGCAACTCGGCGAAGTGACGGTAGTCGCAAGGAAAAATCTGGAAAACGAGCAGATGTTACTGTTGGAACGTCAAAAATCCGGTATCGCCATCGAGAATATCGGAGCCAAAGAAATGAGCCTTAAAGGTATCTCCAACGTAGAAGAAGGAGTCAAGAAAATAACCGGCGTATCCGTCGCTTCGGCAGGACAGATTATCGTACGGGGCCTGGGTGACCGGTACAGTACGACCACGCTGAACGGCTTGCCCGTCGCTTCCCCCAACCCGGACAACAAACTGATACCGCTGGACCTCTTTCCCGCATCCGCCGTAAAGAACATCACGGTCAGCAAAGTATATGAGGCGCACTCATTCGCGGACTATTCGGGAGCGCATATAGATATCGGCACGAAAGAACAGACGGGAGAAGATTTTTTCAGCCTTTCTTTCAATACGGGCGGAAAGTTCAACACGTTGGGCAGAGACACCTATCGCATGGACCACGAAGGGTCTCTGTTCAGGACTCCCTCTTTAGACGGCAAACTCCGTGATATGGAATTGCTCGACTTTGAAGAATATGCCGGAAAAAACGAACTGTTCAACACCAGTTTCGATGTCTCCAAGAAAAAAGCCTTACCCGAATTCGGCGGAAACATCGGACTGGGGAAGAATTTCGACCTAACCGGAAACAAGCTCAACCTGCTCGTCTCGCTCGGTATCAGCAACGAACAACAAACGATGCGGGAGGCCAGTGTGCGCACTTTGGAAGCGACCGGCACGACATTGAACGATTTCAGTTACGACAGCTATTCGAACGAACTGAAAATAGCCGGATTGGGCAGCCTGGGCTACAATTTCAGGAAGCAAGACCAGATAAGCTACACTTTCTTCTACGCCCGCAATGCGATAGACAACTACATGCGCCGCGAGGGATACGATTACGAAGGGCATGACCTGACAGGAAGCAACAGCGTGACCCATATTTACAGCCTTCAGAACCACCAGTTAAACGGAAAACACTTCTTCGGAGACCGATGGAGCCTGAACTGGGGAGGCTCGTACGGCAAAACGGCAAGCGATGAGCCCGACCGCCGGCAAATCATGTTTATCCGGGAAAACGGGCAAATCGGGCTCTTCAAGTTGAACCGTCAGGAAACCATGCGTTATTTCGGAACGTTGGACGAAAAGGAATGGGTAGGCAGCCTGTCGGGAGAATACAAATTCGGGACGCAGAATAAACTTCAAGCCGGCTTCACTTACAAGGACAAAGCCCGCGATTACGCTTCCACCCGCTTCTACTATAACCTGAACAAGCTGAATCCCACCCTCACGGGAGAAGACGATATCTATACGCCTTCAACCTTCTTAAACCAAGAGTCGATAGCGGACGGACAAGTCTCCATCACCCGCTCGCAACAGCCCAAAGACAGCTACACCGCCGGAAACAAGATTTATGCCGGTTATCTTTCGGCAGACATCTATCCCGTGGAAGCATTGCTGGTGAACGTCGGAGTGCGTTATGAAAACAGCCGGCAATGGGTGAACTACGCCGAAGACGGAGGAAAACGCCAACGCAGGGACCTGAACTGCAACGACCTCTTTCCCGCCATGAACCTGCGCTACCGGCTGAACCCCAAAAACAGCCTCCGCTTTTCATTCTCGCGTACCGTAACCCGGCCCTCATTCATCGAAATGGCCCCGTTCCTTTACCAAGAATCATACGGTTCGGCACAAATCCGGGGTAACGCTGATTTACAGAACGGCTACAACTTCAACCTGGACCTGCGCTACGAGTTTTTCGCCGGCGACGGGAGCATGTTCTCCGCCACGGCATACTACAAACATCTGAAAGCACCCATAGAGCAGATACAGGAATTGTCGGGAGGGGCTACCGTGCACTCGTTCCGGAATGCCGGCAACGGTATGGCGGCCGGCCTGGAAATGGAATTCCGCAAAGAACTTGTCCGCAACCTGCGGCTGGGAGCCAACGCCTCGTTCATGTACACCGACGTGAAATTGCCCGAAGGAGGCGCCTATACCAATACGCAACGTGCCCTGCAAGGTGCATCGCCTTACCTGGTCAACATAGACGCCACCTACAGCCCCCGCTTCGGAGAGAAACGGCAACTCGGCATGGCGCTTGTGTACAATCTGCAAGGGCCGCGCATCCAATCGGTCGGAATCGCCGGATTGGGCGACGTGAAACAACAGCCCGTACATACGATGAATTTCGCGGGAAGTTTCAAATTCAACGAAAAGACAACCCTGAAACTGCAAATCAACGACCTGCTGAACCAACCGGTTGTCTTCAAACAGGAAGTCCCGCATACGGGAGAAAAAAAGGAAGTGGAACGTTTCAAACGCGGAAGCAGTTTTGAGATAGGTATTACATACAATCTATAACAATGTAAAAAACAGACTATTAACTTAAAAAACAGTTTGGATTATGAAAAAGATTCGGAAATTCGCAACAATGGCTTTAATCGCAAGCATGGCATTTGCCGCAGCTTCTTGCAGCGACGAAGATTCAATCAACGACAACACCGGCAACGGCGGTACAGAACAAACGGACGTGCTCGACGCGGACATCACCGAAAACCTGACACTGGAAACCGGCAAGAATTATACGCTCAGCGGAGGCGTCCATGTTAAACCGGGAGTGACCTTGACGATTCAGCCCGGTGTAACCATCACCGCCAAATATGATGAAGTCGTAGATTATATCCTGATAGAACAGGGAGCTAAAATCGATGCACAGGGCACAGCCTCGCAACCCATCGTAATGACTTCCGAGAAAAAAGAACCGGGCGCATGGGGCGGCCTGCATATCTGCGGTTACGCCCATACGAATAACGGAACGGGAAGTTCTGAAATCGGCAACGCCACATACGGCGGCGACAACGACGCTGACAATTCCGGTACGTTGAAATACATCCGCCTGGAATATACAGGATACGCTTTCGACGAGGAACATGAAGCGAACGGAATCTCTTTTTACGGAGTGGGCAACGGAACAACGGTAGAATACCTGCAAGCCTATAAAGGTTCCGATGACGGTTTCGAGTTTTTCGGCGGTTCCGTCAACGTAAAATACCTGGTTGTCACCAGTTGCAGCGACGACTCCTTCGACTGGACCGAAGGCTGGAACGGAAAAGCCCAGTTCCTGGTAGCTTACCAGGAAAACGAAGGGACATTGGGATATGACTGCGACTGCCTGATGGAATGCGACAACAACGGCAACAACTTTTCCGCTACCCCGACCGCCCATCCGATTATCGCCAACGCCACTCTGATTGGTAACGGGGGAGAATCACAAGGCGTACGCCTGCGTGCCGGAACCCAGGTAGAACTTTACAACACCCTTATCGCCGGCAAAGGCAAACCGCTGACGGTAGAAACGGCAGAAACCGAGAACGCACTGAAAAACGGTACTTCAAAACTGGAATACGTAGCTATCAGCGGCGAACTTTCCTCAAAGGAAAACATTTACACCAACGCCGACTTCACGGGAATAACAAGCAACCTGACTAACCGGGATTTCTCATGGACCGGCCGCTATACGGGAACTATCGATGGAGGGAAAGACCTTTCGGCAGACAGTTTCTTTACGAGTACCGATTACAGGGGCGCCGTAAAGGAAGGGGAAGACTGGACCGAAAGCTGGACTCTGTAAAAAAGAGCGTCCATACTTTTTCTACCCAATCCTATTCCTGAACCATCAAAAGAATCAGCCGGAAACTTACGTATGGGAAACCCCGGTATCAACTCCGGCAGGAGACAAGCCGTACCCGCACAAACAAGCATAAGGGTACGGCTTCGTGTGTTGTTACGGCGATTCTGCTATCCTTCCCGCTTCCGACCGCCTCTATTTTCATTTTTTATCCTTATCTTTGTCTCCGGTATGCTCTATACTTTAAAATACCAGGAATTATTTACCGATAAAACAAAAGCACAGATAAAGATGAAATCCCTTATTTCAACCTTCGCATTGTCATGCATCTTTTTCCTGACAGGTTGCGTACTTGATAAAAAGACCTCCCTCGACATGTTCAACCTGGACATATACACGCCCGAATATGCTTCCGGATTCAAGATAATGGGGTCGGATAAAGCACAAAGCACCCTGATACAGGTATTCAACCCGTGGCAGGGAGCCAAAGGCGTGGAAATGTCGTACTTTGTCTCACGAAACGGCGAACAGGCGCCTGCCGGATTCACCGGCCCCACCATTCCCGCCGGAGTGCAACGTATCGTATGCATGTCTTCCTCCTACATCGCCATGCTCGACGCATTGGGACAAGTGGACCGGATTGCAGCCGTATCGGGCATCGACTACGTGTCAAACCCGTACATCCTCGCACATAAAGATTCCGTCAAGGACATAGGACCTGAAATGAATTACGAGCTGCTGCTGGACCTGAAACCGGACGTTGTCCTGTTATATGGTATCGGAGACGCGCAGACTGCCGTAACGGACAAATTGAAGGAACTGGCTATCCCTTACATGTACATAGGCGAATACCTGGAGGAATCGCCGCTCGGCAAAGCCGAATGGCTGGTTGCCCTGTCCGAACTGACGGACAGCCGGGAGAAAGGCATCGAAGTATTCAGAGAAATCCCGAAACGCTACCTGGCATTGAAAGCCCTCACGGAACAGGTGAGCCGACGCCCTTCCGTCATGTTCAACACCCCGTGGAACGACAGTTGGATAATGCCGTCTACCCAAAGTTACATGGCGCAACTGGTGACTGACGCCGGAGCCGACTATATCTATAAGGAGAATTCCTCCAACAGTTCCGCCTCCATCGGTATGGAAACGGCATACGGGCTGTTACAGAAAGCGGACTACTGGGTGAACGTCGGCATGGCTTCCACCTTGGACGAACTGAAAGCGATGAATCCCAAATTCGCCGACGCCAGGCCCGTGCGACAAAAGACCGTGTATAACAATAACCTGCGGCTAACCGCCACGGGCGGCAATGATTACTGGGAATCGGCAGTGGTACGCCCGGATGTCGTACTGAGCGACCTGATTCAAATATTCCATCCGGAGCTCCTTTCCAGACCGCTCTATTATTACAGGCATCTGGAATAAAGAAAAGGCGACACCCCTCCGCCCCAAGAGAAAAACGGGACGATTGAAAGACGGAAACCGTTTTCCGGGCATCAGGCGAAGTGCGCAGAAACCATGTTATTCATGTTATTTCAAAGATTCCGGGTATTTTTCATTTCTATGAATTATCTTTGCAGGGTGTAAAACGACAAACAGTTATCCGGAAATGAAACAGTCACGTCAACGTACCTCCTTCCTGTTTATCATATCAGGCATATCCGCCGTACTGCTGTTACTGGCAGACATGGCGACGGGAGACACTTATATCCCTGTCTCCAAGGTATGGGCTGTCCTCACCGGAGGCGAATGCGACGAAATGACGCGCAACATCCTTCTCTCCATCCGTTTCACACGGGTAGCGGTAGCGATGCTGATAGGGGTGGCGCTCTCGGTAAGCGGCCTGCAGATGCAGACGGTTTTCCAGAATCCGCTGGCAGACCCTTACCTGCTGGGAGTCAGTTCCGGTGCGGGACTGGGCGTCGCCTTGTTCATATTGGGCGTCCCGTTGCTCGGCTGGTCGGATTTTCCGCTACTCCAGTCATTGGGCATCGTCGGTTCGGGATGGGTAGGAACTGCCCTTATCCTGCTGGGTGTGGCTGTCATCAGCCGGAAAGTGAAAAACATTCTCGGCGTGCTGATTATGGGAGTCATGATAGGTTATGTGGCAGGAGCCATCATCCAGATATTGCAATACCTGAGTTCCGCCGAACAACTGAAAATATTCACGCTCTGGTCTATGGGTTCTCTCAGTCACATCACGACTGTCCAACTGGGAGTCATGATTCCGATGCTATGTACAGGCCTGCTGATTTCCGTCATCTGCATCAAGCCGCTGAACCTGTTGTTGCTCGGTGAGAATTATGCACGGACGATGGGCATGAACATCAAACGCTCACGCACGCTCATCTTCATCTCTACCGCCCTGCTGACGGGAACGGTTACCGCTTTTTGCGGTCCCGTAGGATTTATCGGCCTGGCAGTGCCACACGTCACACGCCTGCTGTTCAACGACGCCGACCACCGAATACTGATTCCGGGCACGATGCTGACAGGACTCATCTGCATGCTGATATGCGACCTTATCGCAAAGAAATTCCTGTTGCCGGTAAATTGTATCACCGCCCTGCTCGGAGTGCCGGTCGTCTTATGGGTAATCATCAAAAATTTACGCAGATTCAAATGATTCAGTTAAGGGAACTCACACTGGGATACGGACAGCGTGTCTTGCTGAAAGCAGCGAACGCCCGGATTGCAGGCGGGCAACTCGTCGCCTTGCTGGGCCGGAACGGAACGGGAAAAAGCACCTTACTCCGCGCAATGGCCGGACTGGAAAACCCCCAATCGGGAGAAATCATTCTCCAGGGACGCGACATCGCTTCATTGAAACCGGAAATACTGGCACGTAACATCAGTTTCGTAACGACTGAAAAGATACGTATCCCCAACCTGCGCTGCAAAGACGTGGTATCAATGGGACGTGCCCCCTACACCAACTGGCTCGGCCGGTTACGCCCCGAAGACCGGCAACGTGTCGGCAATGCCATGAAACAGGTCGGCATGTCCGGTTATGCGGAAAAGACAATGGACAAGATGTCCGACGGCGAATGCCAGCGAATCATGATAGCCCGCGCCCTTGCGCAGGACACTCCCGTTATCCTGCTCGACGAACCGACCGCTTTCCTCGACCTGCCCAACCGCTACGAACTCTGCCTGCTCCTGAAAAGACTGGCGCAGGAAGAAAAAAAATGCATCTTGTTCTCCACCCACGAGCTCGACATCGCCCTATCGCTCTGCGACACTGTCATGCTGATAGACAACCCGCATATCTATACCCTGCCCACCCCGGAAATAATAGCCGGCGGGCATTTGGAAAGGCTTTTCAGAAACGAGTCCGTGACGTTCGACGCCGGGGAGATGAGGGTACGCATCAAATAAAGAACGGCAACTTCAAGGAGAGCCGACAAATAAATAGGTTCCGTTTATCCGGTTTCTGCATAAATTCACTATCTTTGCCCCCGAATCGGTTCCCGGCAGAATATCAACTGCCCGGATTAAAAGGGAACCGGGTGTAAGTCCCGGACAGTCCCGCTGCTGTGAAGCTCCATTCAACTTTCCGATAGTTACCATCGCCACTGACCGGTTATAACAGGCCGGATTGGGAAGGCATCGGAAAGGGAGTCAGTCAGAAGACCTGCCGTTCATGCCTTTAGCACTGTTTTTACTCGTGGGATAGGAAAACAGAAAAATGTAAATTTAACCGTTTATGGAAATACAAACCGAAAACCGCGTTGCCGATACCGGCATAACCGGTAAGGGCGGCATCAGGCCGTCATGCTCAATGTGTGCGTATCCCCGCAGAAGTGATTTCTCCGGGGATACTTTCAACACCGTAAATTATCGGGATTTAATCTATAATCAACCACAATGGAAGTTCTAAGAAATTTATTTGAAGGTTACCCCAATCTCTGGGGCGGCGGAGTGGCGCACTCCGTACTGATTCTGTCGCTAACCATAGCATTCGGCATCATCCTTGCGAAAATCAAAGTACGGGGAGTATCCCTGGGAGTCACATGGATACTTTTCGTAGGAATCGTATTCGGCCATTTCAACATGAACCTGGACGGGCATCTGCTTCATTTCCTGAAAGAGTTCGGGCTCATCCTGTTTGTCTACTCCATCGGGCTGCAAGTGGGCCCCGGTTTTTTCTCCGCATTCAAAAAGGGCGGTTTCACCCTGAATATGCTGGCGGTACTGGTGGTGGTATCGGGAGTGGCAATCACCGTTATCCTGCATTTCACGACCGGAACCCCGATTACTACCATGGTAGGCATTTTGTCGGGAGCCGTCACCAATACCCCCGGATTGGGAGCCGCCCAACAGGCCAACAGTGACCTGAACGGCATAGACGCCCCCGAAATCGCCTTGGGCTATGCTGTCAGCTATCCGCTGGGCGTAGTGGGCATCATCCTGTCCTTGCTTGCTTTGAAATATCTCCTGCGCATCAATATTTCCCGGGAAGAAAAGGAAGCGGAAACCGGCTTGGGGCATTTACAGGAACTCACCGTCCGCCCTATCTCCATCGAAGTAAGAAACGAGTCTGTAGACGGTATCAGGATTAAGGAACTCCGTCCGTTGCTGAACCGCAAATTCGTCATCTCGCGCATCAGGCACCGCGAAGGAGGAGAAACGGAACTTGTCAATTCCGAAACCGTGATACATGTAGGAGATATCATCCTGGTTATCTCCACCCCTATTGACGTGGAAGCAATCACGGTCTTTTTCGGAAAGGAAATCCAAATGGAATGGGAGCAACTGAACAAACAGCTCATCTCGCGCCGCATCCTGATTACCAAACCGGAACTGAACGGCAAGACGCTCTCGCAACTGAAAATACGGAACAACTTCGGAGCAAGCATCACCCGCATCAACCGTTCGGGAGTAGACCTGGTGGCTACTCCTCAATTGCAATTGCAGATGGGCGACCGTGTCACAATCGTAGGTACCGAACTGGCTGTCACCCATGCCGAAAAGGTGCTCGGCAACTCAATGAAACGTCTGAACCACCCGAACCTGATTCCTATTTTCATAGGTATCGCTTTAGGATGCATCCTGGGCAGCCTGCCTTTCGCATTTCCGGGAATCCCGCAACCCGTCAAGCTCGGACTGGCAGGCGGCCCGCTTATCGTCTCCATCCTAATCAGCCGTTTCGGGCCGAAGTATAAACTGATTACCTACACGACCATGAGCGCCAACCTGATGCTCCGCGAGATAGGTATCTCCATCTTCCTCGCCTGTGTCGGCCTGGGAGCGGGAGAAGGATTCGTGGAAACAATCATCCACGGCGGGGGGTATATCTGGATTGGATACGGAGTCATTATTACCATCCTGCCGCTTCTGATTACAGGACTAATCGGACGATATTACTGTAAGTTGAATTATTTCACGCTAATCGGAGTTCTGGCAGGCTCCACGACCAATCCGCCTGCATTGGCATACTCCAATGACCTGACGTCTTGTGATGCGCCGTCCGTAGGGTATGCCACCGTTTACCCGCTCACCATGTTCCTGCGGGTATTGACGGCCCAACTTCTGATTTTGTCCCTGGGATAGCGAAGCGTCCGGGAAACCCGCCCGGCATGTGTCGCCTATCGTCTGTGTGTCGTCCGTCTGTCGTTATCTCAACGGGAGTTAACGGTCTATCCCGTCACGGGACAGCACCCCTTGGGCATAGTAGTGTTTCACTTCTTTCATGTCGGTGACTAAATCAGCCGCATCAATCAACTCTTGCGGGGCATAACGTCCGGTAATAACCACTTCGGTTTCCGGACGTTTGCCATGTAAAAGTTCCAGAACTTCCCCAAGTTCGAGCAGGCCTAGAAAGACGGCGACGGTCAATTCATCCAAAATCACGACATCATACATTCCGGACAGAAGTGCTTCCCTGCATCTCGCCATTCCTTCATGCGCCATACGCACATCATCGTCTGCCGGCTCGCGTACCAGCATGCACCCGTTTCCGAACTGTTCTACCACTACTTTATCAAACTTTTCAGCAATACGGGTTTCGTTGTACTTCATGCTTTTGACAAACTGTCCGATATATACGCTTTTGCCGGCACAAAGGGCGCGGACGGCCAGCCCGAATGCCGCCGTCGTTTTTCCTTTCCCGTTTCCCGTATAAATATGAATATATCCTTTTTCCATTCGGCCGATTTTTAATGATACGGCAAAAATAAATCATATCTTTGTGACATGAAAGCAAAAGAGGACTATATTGCCGAGGATTTCACCGCCACCATCCCTGTCGCCGAGTATATGGAACACTACCGGGATGCGGAGAAATTCATCGTTTTTTGCAAACAATGCGCACGTTACAACACGTATTGGGCATGCCCGCCTTTCACCTTCAATGTAGACAGGTATCTTTCCCGTTATGACACCGCCTTCCTCATCGGGACTAAACTGACCCCGTTACATCCCGAAAAGATTCCGGATGTCGCGGCTTTCAGCAAGGAAATGATTGAAACGGAACGGAAAAGAACGGATGCCCTGTTGTTAGAAATGGAAAAAGCCCGCAACGGACGCGCTTTCTTCCCCGGTTCCTGCCTGATTTGCCCATCATGCACACGAATGGAAAACAAGCCTTGCCTATACCCGGAAAAAGTCCGCCCGTCACTGGAAGCTTGCGGATTCGACATAGGCAAGACGGCTTCGGAACTATTGCATATCGAATTAAAATGGGGAGAAGAGGGCAAAATGCCGGAATATCTTCTCCTGGTTAGCGGAATATTCGGCAATTTCTAACACGCCCGATATTTTCCGATGCAAAAAGAGTGTGTATCGCTTTCTACGTCTGCTGCATGATAATTTTACTCTTTCGCGGTCTTCACCCGCTAGGTACAAATCATAACCAGTATTCTGGACATTCCGTAAGAATATCCGGAATATCCAGATTTTACCGCCGCAACCGCCCCGCCGCTTTCAAATAAGCTGCATAATTCACATAGAGCTGGAAATGGGCGTCCACTTTCGTCTGATAAGCCTGTTGCCAAAGCGCTTGCGCCTCCAGGTAATCCGAGAGGGTTTCCACTCCTGCCTCATACTGCTTGCCGCTGACTTTCATATTCTCTTCCGCTTGTTCCAGCGAACGTTCCGAAAGTTCCGTTTCCAGCCGGGCCTCATCCAGATTATTGGCAGCCTGCATCAACTCCAGCAACATCTTCTCACTAGCATTCTCTTGTTCCAGACGGGCTTGTGCCAGCTTCACTCTGGCAGACTTCACTTTATTCATACGTTCACCGAAATGGAACAAAGGGACAGAAACATTCAGGAATACGGAGAAAGCTCCCTTTTTCATCAATGTCTCGTCATTGATTTCCAGCCCGTGAAGATAATCGTAACTGCCCCTGACACCGACATGCGGTAACAGCTCGCTACGGTTCAGTTTTACCTCCTGCTCGGCAATAGCAATCTGTTTGTTCAATATCCCGTATTCGGGACGGGCGGTAATATCGGAAACCTGCGTTTTCCATTCCTGTTCCACTTGCGGGAAATCATCGGATATATCAATCTTTGCCGTCAAGGGCCGTCCGATGTAATGGCAAAGATTCATGCTCGCAAGCCGGAAGGCATTGTCCGCCTTCCGCAAAGAAAGCTCGCTCTCGTTGAGTTTCACCTGCACTTTCAGCACCTCATTCTGCGGCTTTACTCCATGCAGGCGGGCGCTCTTCACATTCCTGAAAAGCTCCGTCAGCAGGGTATGGTACTTCTCAGCCACTTTCTTCATTTCTTTCGCTTTCACTAATTGCACATAAGCTTTATCGGTATTCAGGATGACCTCCGAAGTAGCCAGGGCTTCGTTCAGATATGCCATCTCCTTTCCCAACAGCGACATTTTATAAGCGGCACGGATTTTCCCGCCCATATAAAGAGGCTGTTCCACCTGTACGCCGCCCGAATAAACGGTTCCGACCTTATAATCCAGATTCAGTCCGGGAAAATAGGCGAAACCGCCCGGCAACAGTTCTCCGGCCGGAGGATTAGGCAAGAAAACGGGAAGGTTTCCGCCCGCTATTCCCAGACTTCCGTCCGCCGTGCTGTAAATGCCTGTTCCGTTCACCGTGAAATCAGGGAAGAAATTGGCTTTATAACTAAGAGACATCAACCGGGCAGCCTCCGTCCGTTTATTGGCGGCAGCCATATCCTTATTATATTTCAGCGCCATCTCGCGGCATTGTTCCAGGCTCAGTTTCTCCTGTGCGGAAAGAGATGCCGGCGCTCCGGAGCATAACGCACCCGCTATTCCAATGGCTACAAGAATCTCCTTTTTCATTTGTCTGTCTTTTTTATATGAAAGAATAATGCATACAAAATCGGGATAAAAAGCAATGTTATCAGCGTGCCGAACAGCAACCCGCCCATGATAGAAGCCGCCAACGAACCGAACATGGCATCCGGCAGCAAGGGAATCATCCCCAGAATCGTAGTCAGCGAAGCCATCATCACGGGACGGAGACGGCTTTGCGAGCTGTCTGTCAATGCCGTCACCGGATCTGTGCCCCGGCTGATTTGCAGGGTGATTTCATCCATCAGCACAATGCCGTTCTTGATAATCATGCCGATTAGCCCCAGCGTGCCTACGATAGCGACGAAATTGAATGTCTTTCCGGTAATCAGCATTACGGCGACTACACCGACAAATACCAGCGGGATGGTGCAGAAGATGATAAGCGGTTTCCGGTAATCCTTAAACAGCATTATCAGGATGGAAATCATCAGAATGACGGCAAACGGGAAGTTCTTGAACAAATACTGCATCGACTTCGTACTGGCATTTTTCTCGCCTTGCCATTGAAGCCGGTAACCGTCAGGCAACGGAATCCGTTCGATTTGCGCGGCGACGGATTGCCGCGCTTTCTCCGTCTCCACTCCCGGAACGGGCGAACATTGCACCCGTTGGCTGCGTTGCCCGTTATAGCGGGGAATCACCGGGTCTTCCCATTTCACCTCAATCCGCTTGCAGATTTGTTTCAAGGGGGTCGTTCCCATCAGCGTTTCCACCAGCTCGTCTTTCGAAAGTGTCCCCGCTTTCAGTTTCATCATCATCTCCTGGGTCAGCAGGCCGTTCAGGGAAGGAAGAGACGAGAATACTTGCGTATTATCCAGATTCTCAATCGGATTTCCGTGTTCGTCCAGGCAACGCAGGTAGATATTGTCTTTGTGAATGCCTTCGTAGAAAGCCCCGACAGGAATGCCGCCGGTGGCTGTCAGCAATGAAAGGCTTACATCGTTCCGGCTCAGTCCGACGGCACGCGCCGCCGGCTGGTCATATTCGACAGTCAGTACCGGAACCTGCGGTTCCCAGTCCGTAGTAATCAGGTACACTTCCCGGCAATTCTCCATTATCCTACGGGCGCTGTCCGCCAACTGATGCAAAACGGCAGGGTCGGGACCGGTGAACTGCGCTTCGATGGGGTATTTCTTGAACATCAGGTTGTAACGGTTCATCTTGACGTAGGCATCCGGATAATGTGTCGAAAGATATTGCTGAATCTCCGCCATGTTGCCGACCAGCTCGTCCGGCGAGGTGAAGTCGATTATCAGCTCGCCGTATGACAAGGAAGGATTGGCTATGTTGCGCACCAGATTGTAACGGGCGGGAGTAGCGCCGACGGAAGTCGTGACATGTGTGATTTCCGGACGTTTTTTCAGATATGCTTCTATCTCTTCCAAGTCGCGCGCCACTCTGGTGGAATTGGTCCCTTCCGGCAGTTTGTATTCCATATAAAGCTGGTCGTAGACCATATCCGGGAAAAAGCCCTGTTTCATGAAACGGTAACCGAAAGCCGAAAGCAGCACCAAGGCAATCATGACAAACACGAAGCCCCAGCGATGCGCCAGGCTGAATCTCAACAACGAACGGAGCACGGCATACACTTTTCCTTCATACACGCGCTTCCCGGAAACGGCTGCCGCCGCAGATACTTCCGGATACAAAATCCGGTCGGCCATCAGCGGGACGTGCACCAGCGCCAGTACCCAACTGAGCAGCAGGGAGACAGCCAGCACGATAAACAAATCACGCGAATAGACACCTGCCGTATCGGGCGACATGAAAATAGGGAGGAAAGCGATAACGGCAATCAGGGTAGCGCCGAGCAGAGGCATCGCCGTCTGCCGACCGATGGCGGTCATCGCTTCCATCCGGCTTTTTCCGGCTTTCAAGTCTACCAGAATGCCGTCGATGATGACAATCGCATTATCCACCAGCATCCCCATGGCAAGCACGAACGACGCTAATGATACCCGTTGCATCGTACCGTCCATGAAATAGAGGAACAGAAAGGAACCGAATACGGTCACTACCAGGCTGACGCCGATAATGACCCCGCTCTTGAAACCCATCGCAATCATCAGGATAACGACTACGATAATCACGGATTCTACCAGGTTCAGAACGAACGTTCCCAAAGAACTGCCCACACGCTCCGGCTGGTAAAAAATCTTATGGCACTCCACTCCCGCCGGAAAACGTCCGGCTTTCAGTTGTTCCAGCTTCTTCTCTACCCGATGCCCCACTTTGATGATGTCTGCATCCGGAGAGGCGGCAACCATTATGCCTATCGCGCGCCTGCGGTCGTAAAACAATTCGTTGCGGACAGGGTTTTCATACCCTTTCTCAATGCGGGCGATATCGCTCAGCCTCAGTTGGTCGGCGTCATGTCCTTGAATCAGCATGCGCCCGATGTCCTCCACTGTCTTGAACTTGTCACTGACCGTCACCCGGATACGGTTGTCGCCGTTGTCATAATAGCCCGTATAGGTCGTCTTGTTCTGCCCGTTCAAAGTGGCAAGCACTTCGGCGGGTTTCACGCCCAGATTAGCCATCCGGTCTTGCAGAAGAGAGATATTGATGCATTCGGGACGTTTACCGTACAAATCGACCCGTTCCACCCCGTCCAGCTCGCTGACTTCCCGCTTCACGAGTTCCGAATAGTCAGACAATTCCCTGTCGGAAAGCCCGTCGCCTGTCAAAGCGAAAAACATGCCGTAGACATTTCCGAAATCATCTTTCACGACAGAAGTACCGGCGCCTTCGGGAAGTTCTGCCTGCACATCCGCCACTTTGCGGCGCAGCAAGTCCCAACACTGCTCCACATCCGTCTCTTTGACGGTTGTTTTCAACTCTACCTGAATCAGGGAAAGGTCGTTGTAGGAGTAACTCTCCACATTGTCGATATTCCCCATGGAACGGATACTTTTTTCCAGCACGTCTGTCACTTCCAACTCTACCTGGTGCGCGGATGCACCGGGATAGGCAGTGACTACCATAGCGAGCTTCACCGTTATTTCAGGGTCTTCCAGCTTGCTCATTTCATAACTGGAGTAGGCTCCGCCTGCAATCAGCACGGCGACCAGGAAGTAGATTAACTTCTTGTTTTCAAACGCCCATTTGCTAATGTCTGTCATAACAGCCCTCCCACATTCGTTTCAGCGGCCGGAAGAAACGGCTCCACCTGTTCTCCGTCTTTTATATGATGCACTCCCGAAACGACAACCAAATCACCGGGTTTCGCTTCGTCCGAAGTAATCAGACATCTGCCGTCACTCAACAGACGGGTCACGGTCACGTCGCAACGGCGGACAACATGGCTGGAAGCGTCGTAAAGGAAAATGCCCGTGCGTCCGTTCTCACGGAGAACCGCCCCGGCGGGGACTGACAAATCACGCATTTCCCCGCCGGTACACTCGATAGTAACCATCGTATTCATGCCGGGCGAAGGAACGGCACGCTTACCTTCCTTGTCCAGCCGGAGCCGCATCGTGTACAACTGATTGGCGTTGGCTTTGGGAGTGACACTTATCAGTTCCAAAGCATATCTTTGGCGGGGATAAACATCGAAGGTGCAATAATAGCGGGCAAATTGTTTCCGCCGGATATATTCCGCCGCCGGAAGGTTAATTTCCACCTCCGGAGTACTTTCACTGACCAGAGAGAGGACGGGCATACCGGCAGCCACCGTTTCATGGGAATCGAAGAGCCGTTTCTGTACATATCCGCTGAAGGGGGCGTACAGGCGGGTATATTCCAACTGGTCCTTGGCATGATGGTACTTGGCGGTTATCTGCTTCAACCCGTACACGGCTTTGTCATTGGCATCCGGTGTAGCCACATTTTCCTTATACAGCGCCATCACCCGTTCCGCTTCGGCCTTCACGCTCCGGTATTCCGCTTCTGCGGCATCTAGCTGAATCCGGTAATCTGCAGGGTCCAGTTCCGCCAACAGTTGTCCTTTACGCACATAAGCGCCGTCATCTACATGCATATGCTGAATCGTCCCGCTCACCCGGAACGCCAGGCTGATGTCCTGCGCCGCTTTCACCCGTCCGGGAAATTGCAAGACCGCTTGCTTGCCGGCAGGAAAAACGGTATCGATTTTCACGGCCGGTTTTCCGGCTGTATCCTGCGTACGCTGACTGCATGACGCCAACAGCGCCATAAGAAACACTGCCGGCAAAAAGTTTAATCGTTTCATATTTCCATCGGTTATTTTGTCTTTACAAAAGTATTCCAAGGAAACAGGCGGGGAAAGGTTGATTTAGATGATATATTGTTCTATTTGTATGTTATCCGTAACAAAAGCCCCGAATAGTTTGCGATTTGTAGTTATTTGTTTGTTATTTTGTAAAGATGTTTAATTGAAAGAAAGGAAAATATGGAACAATAGATACCGTTTAATTATGTGGCGATATCTCCGGAGGACGCTTCCATGAAAGAAGGATGTATCATTTCCGAAATCGACCAGTGCGGGCTTTTCCTCTGCCAGAAAGGACAGGCGGAAATTTTGCTGGGAGGCAGGCCTTATCTGATAAGCAAGGGGAATCTTTTCATCTATACGGCTGCCAACCTCCTGCAGGTATGCCGGAGGAGCGCGGATTTGAGGGGCGTCATGCTGGAAGTCAACCTGGATTATGTGGTACCGATAGTAAATAAGGTGGTGAATTCGGAAAACCTGCTGTACCTGCGGGAGAATCCTTGCCTGTCGCTCTCCGAGGAGCAGTATGTGTTTGTGGAGAGGCTGCTCAATGCGGTGGAACAGCGAATCCGCCGGGAAAGCGGCGGCAACGTTTCCTGCCAGAAGCAACATCTGACTTCGGAATTAATCAAGTCTTGGGGACAAGTGATATGTTATGAGTTGCTGAACATTTATTTCACCAACGAACCGCAGAACCCGTTGCCGCAAAATACAAAGGACAAGATTTTCCAGAATTTCATGATTGCCCTTTACCGGTATTACCACCAGGAACGCGACGTGAGTTTTTATGCGGACAAGCAATGCCTGTCCGCCCGTTATTTTTCTTCCGTCATCAAAGAGAAGTCAGGCAGCAGCGCCCTACAATGGATTATACAGACTGTCATCGCGGAAGCCAAGCAACTGCTCGAAAATACCGATTTGAGCATCAAGGAGATAGCGACGAGACTCAATTTCCCCACGCAGTCATTTTTCGGGAAATACTTCAAACAGTATGTCGGCGTTTCCCCGAAAGAATACCGCAACAGACCGGTCAGGCAGCCGCTTTCCTGAACTGGCGGAACTGCCACCAAAGCATGCATCCGGAGACGATGCTGGCGGCGAGGTCGGCGGCCGGCATGCTTGCCCAAACGCCCAACTGCCCGTAATAATGGGGCAAAACGAGCAGACAGGGAACCAGGAACAGCATTTGGCGGGTCAACGACAAGAAAATTGCCTTGCTTGCCATACCGATGCTCTGGAAGAAATTGGAAGTCACCATCTGGAAACCGACAATCGGGTAGAAAAGGACTACAATACGGAAACCTTTGGCGGAAATACCGATTAAGTCGGTATCCGAAGTAAAAATGGAAGACAGGGTTTCCGGAATGAACATGCCGATAAGGAAGCCGGCGGTAGTCACTGCGGTAGCGCAACAGATAGTCGCTTTCAAGACTTTAGTCACGCGGGGGTAAAGTTTCGCTCCGAAATTATACCCGGCAATGGGCTGCATTCCCTGATTCAGCCCCAGCACAATCATTATAAAGACAAAAACGATGCGGTTGACGATGCCGAACGCGCCGATAGCCAAATCGCCGCCGTGTTCTTTCAATCCCTGGTTAATCAGAATCACGATGAAGCAGGATGCCATATTCATCAGAAAGGGGGACATGCCGATGGCGAGCGAGTCGAATACGATTTTACGTTTCAAACGAAAGATGCCTTTTTTCAACCGTATCAGCTCGTCTTTGCGGGAAAACAGGTGAAGCTGCCAGAGTAACGCTATCAACTGGGCGCAAACCGTAGCTGTAGCGGCTCCCCGTATTCCCCAGTCGAAAACGAAAATGAACAGGGGGGCGAGCAATACGTTGATTACGACTGTCGTTATGGTGGCAATCATCGCTTTCTGCGGATGGCCGGAAGCCCGGAGCACCGCATTCAATCCCAAATACAAATGTGTGACGACATTGCCCAGCAAGATGACTTGCATGAACTCGCGGGCATATTTCACGGTTTCGTCGCTTCCTCCGAAAAAGTAAAGAATCGGGTCAAGAAAAGGAAGAATGATAACCGTAAAGGAGATGCCTATGATGAGGTTCAGGATAAACACGTTGCCCAATACCCGCTGCGCCGTATCGTAATCTTTCTGCCCCAGTTTGACCGAGACCAGCGTGGCCGCTCCCACGCCGACCAGCGAACCGAAAGCCGCCGCAAGGTTCATCAGCGGGAAAGTCAGCGCCAACCCGGAAATCGCCATCGCCCCGACTCCGTGTCCGATGAAAATACTGTCTACCATATTGTAAAGGGAAGATGCCGTCATGGCGATAATCGCCGGAATGGCATACTGCATCAAAAGCTTTCCGATTTTTTCCGTACCCAACGCAGTGGGTGTTTTCTGTCCTGTCATACCTATTAGTTTGAGGCTGCAAAGATACAAAAAAGAGACGGATTACGGGATATATAAGAAAAGTTTCGTATTTTTGCCTCCGAAATTGAGTTAATACATAACGAAATGAATATATTAGAACTAAGTGAACAGGAAATTATTCGACGTAACAGTCTGAATGAACTTCGTGCGATGGGTATTGAGCCGTACCCTGCTGCAGAGTATGTAACCAATGCTTTCTCTACAGATATAAAAGCTGAATTTAAAGACGAAGACGAACCGCGCCGGGTTTCCGTAGCGGGCCGTATCATGAGCCGCCGGGTGATGGGTAAAGCTTCATTTATCGAATTACAGGATTCCAAAGGCCGTATTCAGGTATATATCACACGGGACGACATTTGTCCGGGAGAGGATAAGGAAATGTACAACACGGTGTTCAAACGCCTGCTCGACTTAGGTGATTTTATCGGCATAGAAGGATTTGTATTCCGCACGCAAATGGGAGAAATCAGCATTCACGCCCAAAAACTGACTGTGCTCGCGAAATCCATCAAACCGCTGCCTATCGTAAAATATAAGGACGGCGTTGCTTACGATTCGTTTGAGGACCCCGAACTCCGTTATCGCCAACGTTATGTCGACCTGGTGGTTAACGACGGGGTAAAGGAGACTTTCCTGAAACGCGCCACCGTAGTGAAAACGTTGCGCAACGCACTGGACGAGGCCGGCTATACGGAAGTGGAGACTCCGATTCTGCAATCTATCGCCGGGGGAGCAAGCGCACGCCCGTTTATCACTCATCATAACTCACTGGACATAGACCTTTATCTGCGCATCGCAACGGAACTTTACCTGAAACGGCTGATTGTGGGCGGTTTTGAGGGTGTGTACGAAATCGGCAAGAATTTCCGCAACGAGGGCATGGACAAGAGCCATAACCCGGAGTTTACCTGCATGGAGCTTTATGTCCAGTATAAGGATTACAACTGGATGATGAGTTTTACCGAAAAGCTGCTGGAGCGTATCTGCATCGCCGTCAACGGAAGCACGGAGAGCGTCGTGGACGGAAAGACGATCAGTTTCAAGGCTCCTTACCGCCGTCTGCCCATCCTGGAGGCTATCAAGGAAAAAACCGGATATGACCTGAACGGCAAGGACGAGGAGGAAATCCGCCGGATTTGCAAGGAGCTGAACATGGAGGAAATAGACGATACGATGGGGAAAGGCAAGCTGATTGACGAAATTTTCGGTGAGTTCTGCGAGGGTTCTTACATCCAGCCGACTTTCATCACCGATTATCCGGTCGAGATGTCTCCGCTGACTAAAATGCACCGTTCGAAACCGGGACTGACCGAGCGTTTCGAACTGATGGTGAACGGGAAGGAGCTGGCAAATGCTTACTCGGAACTGAATGACCCTCTGGACCAGGAGGAACGTTTCAAGGAACAGATGCGCCTTGCGGACAAGGGAGACGACGAGGCTATGATTATCGACCAGGATTTCCTGCGGGCCTTGCAATACGGTATGCCTCCGACATCCGGCATCGGTATCGGCATCGACCGCCTGGTTATGCTGATGACGGGACAGACTACTATCCAAGAGGTGTTGTTCTTCCCGCAGATGCGTCCGGAAAAGGTGGTGAAAAAAGACGCCGCTTCCAAATATGCGGAACTGGGCATTGCCGAAGAATGGGTTCCGGTTATCCAGAAAGCCGGCTATAACACGGTTGAAGACATGAAAAACGTTAATGCACAGAAATTGCACCAGGATATCTGCGGCATCAACAAAAAATATAAATTAGAATTGACCAATCCGTCCGTAAACGACGTGACCGAGTGGATAAATAAGCTTACCAAATGAAACTACCCGGTAAGATAGCGATAATGGGCGGAGGAAGCTGGGCTACAGCCATCGCAAAGATGTGTCTGGCGCAGGAAGACTCTATAAATTGGTATATGCGGCGGGATGACCGCATTACCGATTTTAAGAGGCTCGGACATAATCCGGCCTATTTGACAGGGGTGAAATTCGATACGAAGCGCATCAATTTCAGTTCCAATATCAATGATATTGTAAAAGAATCGGATACGCTGATTTTTGTCACTCCTTCTCCTTATCTGAAAGCGCATTTGAAGAAGTTGAAAACAAAGATTAAGGATAAGTTCATCATCACCGCTATCAAAGGAATCGTACCCGATGACAATGTGATTGTATCGGAATATTTTACCAAGGAGTATGGGGTTCCACCCGAAAATATCGCCGTCTTGGCCGGTCCTTGCCACGCCGAGGAAGTGGCGCTGGAACGCCTTTCTTATCTGACTATCGCTTGTCCCGACAAGGATAAGGCACGTATCTTCGCCCGCCGCCTGGGCAGCAGTTTCATCAAGACGTCCGTCAGCGACGATGTGGCAGGTATCGAATACAGTTCGGTCCTCAAAAATGTGTATGCCATCGCCGCCGGTATTTGCAGCGGCCTGAAATACGGCGATAATTTCCAGGCTGTATTGATATCCAACGCCATCCAGGAGATGAACCGTTTCCTGAATACGGTACATCCGCTGAACAGAAACGTGGACGAATCTGTTTATCTGGGTGACTTGCTGGTGACCGGTTATTCGAATTTCAGCCGCAACCGGACGTTCGGGACGATGATTGGCAAAGGGTATTCGGTCAAAAGCGCGCAAATCGAGATGGAGATGATTGCCGAAGGTTACTACGGTACGAAATGTATCAAGGAAATCAACAAGCATCATCATGTCAACATGCCGATACTGGATGCTGTGTACAACATTCTTTATGAACGTATCTCACCGATGATTGAGATTAAGTTACTGACGGATTCTTTCAGATAATGATAACTCTAAATTTATAAAGATATGATTAGCTTGAACATTGAAAAGACTTTTGGATTTATCTCCAAAGAAAAGGTTTCCGCCTACGAAACCGAAGTAAAAGCCGCACAGGAAACGCTGGAAAAGGGAACTGGAAAAGGGAATGACTTTCTAGGCTGGCTTCATTTGCCTTCTTCTATCAGCAAAGAGCACCTGGCGGACCTGAACGCTACCGCACAAGTGTTGAGAGATAATTGCGAAGTGGTAATCATTGCCGGTATCGGCGGCAGTTATCTGGGTGCGCGTGCCGTGATTGAAGCGTTATCGAACAGTTTCACCTGGTTGCAGGAAAAGAAGGACGCTCCTGTCATGATTTATGCCGGACACAACATCAGCGAGGATTATCTGTTCGAACTTACCGAATATCTGAAAGGTAAAAAATTCGGTGTCATCAATATTTCCAAATCGGGAACGACGACCGAAACGGCTCTTGCTTTCCGTCTGTTGAAAAAACAATGTGAGGACCAAAGGGGCAAAGAGACGGCGAAAAAGGTTATCGTGGCCGTAACGGATGCCAAGAAAGGCGCTGCACGTGTCACTGCCGACAAGGAAGGATACAAAACTTTCATTATCCCCGACAATGTGGGCGGACGTTTCTCCGTACTGACTCCTGTGGGTCTGCTGCCGATTGCCGTAGCGGGATTCGATATTGAAAAGCTGGTTGCCGGCGCCGCCGATATGGAAAAGGCATGCGGGTCTAATGTTCCGTTTGCCGAGAACCCGGCTGCTGTTTACGCCGCTACCCGTAACGAGTTATACAGGAATGGAAAGAAAATCGAGATACTTGTCAATTTCTGCCCGAAACTGCATTATGTAAGCGAATGGTGGAAGCAACTTTACGGAGAGTCCGAAGGCAAGGATAACAAAGGTATCTTCCCGGCTTCGGTGGATTTCTCTACCGACCTCCACTCTATGGGACAATGGATTCAGGAAGGGGAACGTTCTATCTTTGAAACTGTCATCTCACTGGATCAGGTGGCTCATAAACTGGAAGTTCCGTTTGACGAGGCTAACCTGGACGGCCTGAACTTCTTGGCCGGCAAACGTGTGGACGAAGTGAACAAGATGGCTGAACTGGGCACGCAGTTGGCTCATGTAGACGGAGGCGTACCGAACATGCGTATCATTCTTCCGTCATTGGATGAGTACAATATCGGCGGATTACTGTATTTCTTTGAAAAGGCGTGCGGTATCAGCGGTTATCTGCTGGGGGTAAATCCTTTTAACCAACCGGGTGTAGAAGCATACAAGAAGAATATGTTCGCCCTGCTGGACAAACCGGGGTATGAAGAAGAGGCGAAGGCTATCCGCGCAAGATTGTAAATTCGTGCCTGGTATATTAAGAGGCTGTTTTTCACAGGCCTGTTTCCCTGTCAAGGAATAGGGATGTCCTGTTAAAATAAAAAGATGAAAGGGTGTGCCGGCACTAAACTGAGCACTCTGAAAAGTTACGGATTGTAACAAGTAAACGAAGAAAGAACTGTATCAAACTTGTTTTCGAGTAATGATACGGTTCTTTTTATGCTTGAAGGGGGTAATCAGAAAAACAGATGATAAAGATATAAAAATATCAGAAATTGAGCCGGCTCTAGGTTTTATTGAGTCGGATACGCTTAAAGAATATTGTCAAAGTTTTGAAAGGAGTGAACGAAATCGTCTTCATGTTTTTTTCTTTTTCAGAACTCGCTCAACAGATGCGGTTGAAGGAATCTCCCCAAATAAACGGCGAATAATCTTGCCGTACGCCATGTATGTTCACCGTTCATCATATATCATTTATTCATTTATACCTTCACTGCAAAGTTTCTCTCTTCCACCGTTTTACCGTTCATCGTCTTTTTCTTCCTTTTTGGTTTTCAAGCCGATTTCTTCCTGTGCGCCCTCACACTCGGCTTTGGAAGAGAGATAGAAAGCTAATTTCACGTCACCGTTTTGGTCGATGTTTCTGATGGTGGCCCTTACCAGAATCCGGGTTTGGGTCACTCCGTCTTTAAACCGCAACTGGCCGTCTTCCTCATTCGTCAGGTTTCCTTCGGTAGACACTTCTGTCTTTTCATAAACAAGCTCGGTAAGCACTTCATCGTCATTCTGAAGCTTAAAAGTCTTGAGTTCGGCTCCGTTCCCGTCTAAGAGTAAGAAAGCGTCCACTTTATCACCGACTTTCAAGGCCGGCAGGCTCTCCATCCGATTGGCGTAGTCTTCTCCTTTGAAATCTTCACCGGACGGCTCTGTATTCACATACAATCTTTCAATCATGATGACAGGGCTCTCCCCGTTATTATCAGAACAAGCGCCTAAAAACAATGGCAGCAGAAACAATACTCTCTTTTTCATGCTATCGACAAGTTTTATGATGCTGCAAAAATACATATAATCTTCTAAATGACAAATAATTGGATGCTTAATCATTCAAAAGCTTTACTTACAACTATCTGCAGGTTTTATCCTATCTCTCATTTTTTATCGTTATCTTTGCGAGAGTATATATCTCAGACTGAAAATATTAAACGTTTAAATAGATAATGGAATGGTGCAAAGTTTATTAAGAAAATCTGCCGGCCTCATGCTGCTGTTATGCAGCTTATCGCTGTTGACCGTTTTGACAAGCGGTTGCCAGGAGGCGAAATTAAAGGCTGTAATTAAAATCGCAAACAAACAGTGTCCACTAGATATGGGTGAAGCCGGCAAGATTACCAGCATTGTCTATGACGGGGAAAATGTGGTGTACAGCTTTCATGTCAATGAAAAGATTACCGATATCGAAATCCTGAGAAACAATCCGGAAAGTATGAAGTTGTCTATGGAAACCATGTTCCGGAACCCTGCCCCGGACGTGAAAAAGATGCTTGACCTGATGGTTGAATGCAACGCGGGGCTGCAAATGATTTTCATAGGGCAGGACCCGGAAAACAGAACGACTTGCGAACTGACGGCTGCGGAAATCAAGAAGGTTCTCAATACGGATACGGACGTTGCGGAAAGTAACCGGGCAAAGCTGGAATCACAGATTAAAATGGCGAATCTGCAATTTCCGATGAAAGCCAGCGAAGATATCACGATTGAGAAGATGGAGCTCAGCGATGAGTCGGTAATCTATATATGCCGCGTTGACGAAAACTTATCCGATATCGGCTTGATTAAAGAAAATGCGGCAACGGTGAAACAGAATATCATATCGGAACTGTCCAAACAGACCGACCCGGCTACCCGGCTGTTTATCCAAACATGCATCAACTGTAACAAAAACATAGCGTACAGATACATCGGAAATAAATCCGGCGTTCAATATGATATGGTAATCACTACGCCCGAATTGAATGAAATGATAACCAAAAAATAACAGACTGTAAAGATTTTGCTATTTACAAAGTATGAAGAAGAAATTGAAAGCCGTCCTTTTCGATATGGACGGCGTGCTTTTTAACTCTATGCCTTATCATTCGGAAGCCTGGCACAAGGTTATGGAATCGCACGGACTCACCCTCAGCCGTGAAGAGGCGTATATGCATGAAGGACGGACGGGGGCCGCTACTATCAATATCGTATTTCAACGTGAACTGGGGAGAGAGGCTACGCCGGAAGAAATTGAAAGCATATACCAAGAGAAAAGTATTTTGTTCAATTCTTATGCGGAAGCGGAACGCATGCCCGGAACATGGGAGTTGTTGCAGAAAATAAAAAGTGAAGGACTGGTTCCGATGGTGGTGACCGGTTCCGGACAACTGTCATTGCTGGAAAGGCTGGAACATAATTTTCCGGGGATGTTTCATAAGGAGTTAATGGTTACGGCATTTGACGTGAAATACGGGAAACCGAACCCGGAGCCTTATTTAATGGCACTGAAAAAAGGAGGGTTGAAAGCCGGCGAGGCTGTTGTAATTGAAAATGCTCCTCTGGGTGTGGAAGCCGGACATAAGGCGGGTATCTTCACAATCGCGGTAAACACAGGTCCGCTGGACGGGCAGGTATTGCTGGATTCCGGAGCTGACTTGCTGTTGCCATCCATGCAAGCTCTTTGCGATGCTTGGGACGAACTTGATTTATAATATCTCTAACAAAACGACGATTCCGACATGCAGAAATTATTATCTTTACCGCCCAATCTGATTCACTGTTTTCATGAATTGGAAGGAGTTGACCATAACGAATGGTTTTGTACATCAGACCCCGCAGACTGCAAGCTGGGTTCCGGGGGCGGAACGACTTGGCTATTGCAATCCTGCCACCGGGCATCTGCACCTCAATCTTCATTCAGCGAGTGGATAGGACGCGAGAAAAGAATTTTGCTTCATGCGGGAGGACAAAGCCGTCGTTTACCGAGTTACGGGCCTTCCGGCAAGATACTGACTCCCATTCCCGTATTCAGTTGGGAAAGGGGGCAGAAACTGGGTCAGAATTTATTATCCCTGCAACTTCCGCTGTATGAAAGAATTATGCGGCAAGCTCCGGAAGGACTGAATACGTTGATTGCCAGCGGAGATGTTTATATCCGTTCGGAAAAACCTCTGCAGGATATTCCCGAAGTGGATGTCGTATGTTACGGTTTATGGGTAAATCCTTCACTGGCTACTCATCACGGGGTGTTCGTCTCCGACCGGAAAAGTCCGGAGGTACTTGATTTCATGTTACAAAAACCATCTTTGGAGGAACTGGAGGCATTATCCAAGACGCATCTTTTCCTGATGGATATCGGTATCTGGATTTTAAGTGACCGCGCCATAGAGGTGTTAATGAAACGTTCGTTCAAGGAAGGTACGAAGAATATCGGATATTATGATTTGTATTCCGATTACGGCCGGGCTTTGGGTGCACACCCGCAAACGGAGGATGAGGAAGTAAACCGGTTATCCGTAGCCATATTGCCGTTACCCGGCGGAGAGTTTTACCATTACGGGACAAGCCGTGAACTGATTTCTTCGACTTTAGCCATACAAGACAAAGTACGCGACCAAAGAAGAATCATGCACAGGAAGGTGAAACCGGACCCGGCTATTTTCATTCAGAACTCCGTCACGCAGGTCGCCTTGTCTGCCGGCAATGCCAGCCTGTGGATTGAAAACAGCCATATAGGTAAAGGTTGGAAGCTGGGGTCTCGCCAGATAATCACAGGAATCCCCGAAAATCAATGGGAGATAAATTTGCCGTCCGGCATTTGCATCGATGTGATTCCTTGGGGAGATAAGGCATTCGTAGCGCGTCCTTACGGAATGGACGACTTGTTTAAAGGGGCGTTGGAAGAGGAAACGACGACTTTTCTCAATGTTCCTTTTTCCCGATGGATGGAAGAAAGGGGGATAGACCCGGAAGACATGAAAGGAGGAGGTACGGACGATTTGCAGTCGGCCGCTCTCTTCCCGATTACGGACGACATCGGGGAGTTGGGCATCTTGATACGATGGATGGTATCCGAACCGTTGCTAAAAGAAGGAAAAACGCTCTGGCTAAAAGCCCGGAAAGTTTCCGCCGACGGGATATCGGCAAATGCCAACCTGAAACGCCTTTATGCCCAACGTGGCGCTTATCGCCGGAATAACTGGCAAAGTCTCGCCGCCAATTATGAGAAAAGCGTCTTTTACCAACTGGACTTGCAAGATGCCGCCAACGAATTTGTACGTTTCAACTTGGATTTTCCCGATATTCTGGAAAAAGACGCCGCTCCTATGATGCGTATCCATAACCGGATGCTTCGGGGACGTATCATGAAGTTGCAGGGAAACAGCAATTACAAGGATGAAGAGCAGGCTGCATTCGAGCTTCTCCGCGACGGATTGTTAGAGGCGATGCCTAAGCGGAGAAACTATCCGAGATTGGATGTATATTCGGACCAAATCGTATGGGGACGAAGCCCTGTGCGCATAGATTTGGCCGGAGGATGGACGGACACGCCCCCCTACTCCCTGTATTCCGGTGGAAGCGTAGTCAATCTGGCTATCGAACTGAACGGACAGCCTCCTCTGCAGGTATATGTGAAACCATGCAGGGAATATCATATCGTGCTCCGCTCCATCGATATGGGGGCTATGGAAATTATAGAGAGTTATGAAGAGTTGCACGATTACAAAAAAATAGGTTCTCCTTTTTCCATTCCCAAGGCAGCGCTTGCTTTAGCGGGATTTTCACCGGTATTCTCTGCCGAGTCCCACTCTTCACTGAAAGAACACTTGACGGCTTTCGGTTCGGGACTTGAAATCACGTTACTGGCAGCCATTCCGGCAGGTTCCGGATTGGGAACGAGTTCTATCCTGGCTTCTACCGTACTCGGAGCCATCAATGATTTCTGCGGTCTCGCATGGGACAAGAATGACATTTGCAGTTATACATTGGTGTTGGAACAACTGCTCACTACGGGTGGCGGGTGGCAGGACCAGTATGGCGGTGTCTTTTCCGGTGTCAAGTTGCTCCAATCCGAAGCAGGATTCAACCAGCATCCTTTGGTACGCTGGCTGCCCGACCAACTGTTCATACATCCCGACTATCGTGATTGCCATCTTCTTTATTATACGGGAATCACCCGTACAGCTAAAGGGATATTGGCTGAAATCGTCAGTTCCATGTTTCTCAATTCCGGTCCGCACCTCAGCTTGTTGGCCGAGATGAAAGCTCATGCAACAGATATGAGCGAGGCTATCCTGCGAAGTGACTTCGGGAATTTCGGGCATCTGATTAATAAGACTTGGGCACAAAACCAATCATTGGACAACGGAACGAATCCTCCGGCAGTGGCCGCCATCATTGAAAAGATAAAAGATTATGCATTGGGTTGCAAATTACCCGGCGCAGGCGGCGGAGGCTATTTATATATAGTAGCCAAGGACCCGCAGGCCGCTGTAAAAATCCGCCGGACATTAACTGAACAGGCTCCTAACCCCCGCGCCCGTTTCGTAGAAATGACACTCTCCGACAAAGGGTTACAGATTTCACGAAGTTAAGAAATAAAAAGACTGTATCGGAAATAAAAACAAACACCGTTCCGCCCGCTCATCTCCAAAAAACTTTTCCGGCAAGAAAACATTTCCGATACGGTCATTATCATACTTGTGCTTTATAAAGCTGTTACTCACATATTAGTACCCGCAACTATTGTAAAGTAAATCAAAATTATTATCAAAACAATAGCCCCTGTAACCAGTATAAGACCTGACTGTTTGCTTTTTTTCGGATCTTCCATAACAATAATATTTATAGCATGCATATAATATACTTCCAAATGTCCACTTGCATAAACGGGGAACACACTATCCTTACTATTAGACTACTATTTATTTACACAGCACAAAGTTATAGTTTTCTTTGAATTTATGACTATTTAAAACAACTTTTCTTAATTATAAAGCAAATTATACAACTAATGGTAATATTGTAAAGTTTATCCGGCAAGAAACGAAGAACCGGATATTGAATAACGAACATTCGGTTTTACACTGGCAGGCAATTTTAACTTCAATACCAAACGGTCGTTTTTTCTTTCAGCCGCCATGCATTATTCCCGCCTCAGAAGTTCAGTTCCGCATTACGGCAGAGTAAATTTCTTTGTTTGCCTCATCGGACTTCTGTCCTGATTATTAGCTTTTTTATCTGTCGATTTGGGGGTAACAACAGGTTAACGAAAAGGCACATCGAGTAAGATTCAGCAGGATTAAACAAGATATACTTTGAAACCATTTAGAAGTTGAGAGGTCACTTCATCTGTCTTCAAATGTTCCTTGCCTAAGTAGCTCATGAAGGAATTGAGGGCAGACTGATAGTTCTTCTGTCCTTTTATGCTTGTCGTCTCCAACCATTCCTTGCAGAACTGAATGAAGTCTATAGGCTGAGTTCGTGTACATTCCGCTTTTAGATACTCCAATATATCATCCAAAGTGTAGTGATTTACTTCCAGTTGGAGTTTAGCACACTTCTCTTGATAAGTATGGATTAGCTTGTCCACCTCTCTCTTTACGGTAGTACCTTCCTTTAATTTCAAGGACTTGGTTAAATCCTTAGAGGTTACAAACAGACTGCTTGATAGCCTTTTAACCTTTCTGTCCTGTGTAAATCTTACTTTGACGTTGTAAGTTCCGTCACTTCTTTGTTTGTCCCTTTGGACTTCTGCCTTGATTGTCAGCATTTTAATCTATTAATTTGGGGTCAACAATAGGTCAACAACAAGGAAGATTAAGCAATATTTAGCATGATTTCAGCCCTTAAACGACACCACCAAACAAAAGAAATCCCTCAACAATCAACTGATTATCAAGGGATTCATCTGTGACCCCGGTGCGATTCAAACGCACGACCTTCAGAACCGGAATCTGACGCTCTATTCACTAAGCTACGGGGCCGTTCTTTTTTTATGCGAGCACAAAAGTATAAAAAAAAAATTCATCTTCCTAATGATTCTCCTTTTTTTATAGTTCTTAAAGTCGCTACACTTGTTAACACTATGTTATTTTGAAATGCTATACGACATAAATTTATCAATTTGACAATCTTTTAGAGAAATCTCAATACATATATCATTTTTATTCCTATCTTTGCCGACAATTAATATTCAACAAACCTATGAGTTACTTGATAAAACCTGAGAACTACAAACCGCTTCTCGACCTTAAACAAACAGAGTTGGGAATCAAACAAATAAAAGAGTTCTTCCAGCTAAATCTATCATCCGAACTACGTCTAAGGCGGGTAACGGCTCCTCTTTTCGTTTTGAAAGGAATGGGTATCAACGATGATTTAAACGGAGTGGAACGGCCTGTCTCTTTTCCCATCAAAGACTTAGGAGACGCACAGGCGGAAGTTGTGCATTCATTGGCAAAATGGAAAAGACTGACTTTAGCTGATTACCACATCGAACCGGGATACGGTATCTATACTGATATGAATGCAATCCGTTCGGATGAAGAACTGGGTAACCTGCATTCGCTTTATGTAGACCAATGGGATTGGGAACGTGTTATCACCAACGAAGACAGAAATATAAATTTCCTGAAAGAAATTGTCAACCGTATTTATGCGGCGATGATTCGTACGGAATATATGGTTTACGAAATGTATCCTCAAATAAAACCTTGCCTGCCACAAAAGCTGCACTTTATCCATTCGGAGGAGTTACGCCAACTTTACCCGAATCTGGAACCGAAATGCCGCGAACACGCTATTTGCCAAAAATATGGCGCCGTATTCATCATAGGAATAGGCTGCAAGTTGGGTGACGGTAAAAAACACGACGGACGCGCTCCGGACTATGATGATTACACAACACACGGACTGAATGACTTGCCCGGACTAAACGGGGACTTGTTACTCTGGGACGATGTATTGCAACGTTCAATCGAGCTATCGTCTATGGGTATCCGTGTAGATAAAGAAGCATTGCAACGCCAGTTAAAAGAGGAACACGAAGAGAAAAGGCTGGAACTTTATTTTCACAAACGCCTGATGAATGATACTCTTCCGTTATCTATCGGCGGGGGTATCGGACAATCACGTTTGTGTATGTTTTACCTCCGTAAAGCGCATATCGGAGAAATACAAGCCAGTATATGGCCTGAAGATATGCGCAGAGAATGTGAAAAACTAGAAATCCACCTTATATAATTGCCATGAACGTACAAATAGAAGAAAGCTGGAAAACACATTTACAACCGGAATTTGATAAAGACTACTTCCGGGTACTTACGGAATTTGTAAGAAACGAATATAGCCATTATCAGATATTCCCGCCCGGAAGACTGATATTTAACGCTTTCAATCTTTGCCCTTTCGACAAAGTAAAGGTTGTAATCATCGGACAGGACCCGTATCACGGGCCGGGACAAGCGCATGGTCTTTGTTTCTCCGTAAATGACGGGGTACAATTTCCTCCCTCATTGGTCAATATTTTTAAAGAGATAAAGGCGGATATAGGAACGGACGCCCCTTCTACCGGAAACCTGACCCGTTGGGCTGAACAAGGAGTGTTATTGCTCAACGCGACATTGACTGTCCGGGCACATCAGGCGGGTTCGCACCAAAACCGAGGATGGGAGACGTTTACCGATGCCGTTATCCGTATTCTGGCGGAGAATAAAGAACATCTGGTATTTATTTTATGGGGTTCTTATGCACAAAAGAAGGGAGCATTCATTGACCGGAACAGGCATCTGGTACTTACTTCCGCACATCCGTCTCCTCTCTCCGCTCATAACGGTTTCTTCGGTAACAGGCATTTCAGCCGGACAAACGATTATTTGAAGGCTCATGGGGAAACAGAGATTAATTGGTAGAAACAAGCAGGTAAAAATGATAAAATTAGAAGGTAGTTTGTAAGAGGAGATATCAAAATGGTTTTAGAGTAAAAATTTTGTTATTTGCAACTTCCTTTAGATAACATCCTCCTGTTTAACCCTAATCTGTAACACACTGCAAGGGTTAAACAGGAGGATGGTTATATTTTAACTCACGGATTAATAATTCCTTTATAACAGGCAAAACCACTTTATTCTTCTATTCCAAAGATATTTGCATTCATTTTTCATAGAGATGTTTAAATGAAAATGAAGAGCAGATTTCCATGAAAAGGATAAAATTACTTTCCGCCAAACTTCAATAAACGCGGCATTTATTGAATATCTCCGGCATAGACATCGTATAAGATATAAATGTATAATTAAAAAAGAGGCACGGTAAATTTAAATCGAGACGAATTTCCGATATGACTATCTATATAAGTTGAATCGGAGTACGTTCTCAAAAGAGAAAGGCGACCCGGTTAAAATTGCAGGTCCGCGATACA
The DNA here is from genome assembly GCF_958445495.1 of uncultured Bacteroides sp. Taxonomy (GTDB): domain Bacteria; phylum Bacteroidota; class Bacteroidia; order Bacteroidales; family Bacteroidaceae; genus Bacteroides. The sequence goes on from NZ_CAUCSQ010000002.1 coordinate 153,012, forward strand.
TGCTTCGGCTGATGTGTGGACCGCTTCTTAATGTTTAATACCACTGGATATTACTTTGCGTCTGGCTCCTCTGTTCATATTTCAAGTCTCGAAGGATACTTGCATTCGCACGAATCGTTACATTGTAATATTTCCAACGTCCGAAAGGTGAAAGACTGGCGGACAGATTGAAGCAATGCAGGTCACGGGAGATTGTACAAGAGGTCTGGGTAATCTCTTTCGCTTGAAAGTCATAACCGGAATTGAATGAGAGAGACCAGTTATTGGATATCTTTATATTTCCATTCGCATTAATATTATGTGTATATGTATAGGGATATCTCATGGAATGACGGTTGATAGGTTTCGTTCTGTCCTCACGGATATTGAATGAGTAACTGATACTTAAAGACCAAGGCATTTTGAATACCTGATAACCGTCCGGGTCTGCTTGCGCCTTTTCTACCTTTTTAGTAGTAGTCCCGTCTTCTTCCAATCCCTCCGAATCTTCTTCACCGTCATCCGCCGACTTTTTGTTCTTATCGTCTTCCGTTTCGTCTTTGGGACCAAACCACTTTTTCCACGTATCATTATTGAAGGTATAATTAAAAGAAGAACCATAGCCCTGGAAGCGTCCGAAACGGCCATACGACCATTCTGTCCGGTTACCTGTCACCACATTACCATTTTTATCGAAAGTATAGGCATACGTAGCGAACGAAGCATTCATGTTAAAGGTGTAGTTTTTAGTCAACTTCAGACGCAAAGTCATACTTAAATCGCTCCACGGCCTTTCTTTTGCAGCCATATTATAAGACATGCTTGCACCGAACTCATCAATGAGGCTGACTTTTTTTACCGTATCCTTCTTCGCATCATAATATTTCATCTCCAAATTGTTGGAGATAGAGAAACTTACCGTTCCTGAACCTTCACGAGAAGGTACGCCATAAGGTTGTCCGGTAAATGGAGAGTAATATTGCGTATCACCGTTGTAATCGGTATATTCTTCCCAATATTTGCTGAATCCGGGAGCACCGCTCAAACTCACTTGCGGCGTAAACACGTGACGAATCTGTATTTCCTTTTTCTTTGCAAAGAGCGGTTTATACATACCATACAGCTTGGTACTCAAACTTAAACTTGCCGAATAGTTGGATACCCGGTAGAAACCGTTCAACGTATCGCCCGGTAATGTTTCCAACCGATGGGTATCTTCATTATAGTGCTGGTTTATCTTGCGAGTGTACCAACGTTCCGTATAATTGACCGAAGGAGAAACTTGCAGGTATTTAAACAAAGTAAAAGTAGCACTGATAGGAATATTATGATTCATTGCATTTTCCCATTCGCTTAACCCGGCCTTGAACAAACGGTCATCTTTTGTACGGATGCTGTTTGTCAGACGTCCCGTATAACTGATGGAAATCTTTTCATACCAACGTTCTTCTCCCGCCGCTTTCTTGCGTTTGAACGGAAAGAGACGGCTCAACGTGATGTTCAGGTCAGGCAGAGTCACTGCAATGGAAGAATCACGCATTGTCTGTGCAATATTGGTAGTTCCGGATAATGTCAAACCGATATCAGGGAAACTGCGTGAATAACTGATACTTGACGTTTTGGTATTCTGAGTCAACAACTGGGAATTATAAAGGTTGTTGATATTGGAACGTTCGTAACTACTGGTAGCGAAATTCACACTGGCAGAGAAAGTGCTGTTCGGACTTGCCTTAGCATCCTGACGATGATTCCATACAATCTTGAAGTCTTTGGCAACTGTGTAATCCGGCATTCCCTTATCGCCGGTTTTCGTCACCTGGTAGTCGGCCTGCAACGTACCGGAATATTTGTAACGCCTATTGTAATTAGTCAGTCCCGATAATCGCCATGAACCTTTGGTGAAAATATCTCCCGTCATTTTCAGGTCCATTATATCACTGATGGCAAAATAATATCCTCCTTCCGCCAGACCGAAACCACGGCTGGAATCATCCATATAGGTCGGCATTATAAAACCGGAAGAATAACTGCTGGAAAACGGGAAGAAGAAGAAAGGAACAGCTAACGGCAAAGGAACATCTTCCACCACCAGATAAGCGGGACCTGTCACCACATTCTTTTTAGGTCTTACTTTCGCCCTTGTCAATTGCATATAGAAGTGAGGATGGTCATGATGATCACAAGTCGTGTAGCGGCCGTGCTCCATAAAAATTTCATCGTTAGAACCTTTCTTGGCCTTGTTTCCGGTCACATACCCTTCTCCCTGCTGGGTAACGATGTCAGTGATTCCCGCTTTCTTGGTTTTAAAATTGTACCGGATTGTTTCCGTATCATAGGCCGTATCCCCGTCTTTAAACACGGGTTTGCCTTTTTCCACTCCTGCAGAGTCTTTAATGCCATAGGCATGCACCGTACTGCTGTCCAGATTCATTGAAATGACTTCCGCCGCTAATTCAATATTCTGATAGTTGACTTTTCCGCTTCCATAAAGCGTGGCAGAACCGCCCAAAGTAAAAACCGTGGAGTCGTTGGATTCATAAACGACCGGTGCGTCAAGCGGCTGCTTTTTCGGTTTCGATTCAACAGAATCAATGCGTACCGTTACCGTATCTGCCCCCAATGAATCATTCCTTTGCAGGGAATCATTCTGGGCAGTAGCAGTATTAGAGGCAATCATTCCTCTTCTTCGACGTTGAGACGTAGCCTCATCGGGAAGCATCAGTAAAACAATCAGCAGTATAGATGATATAAGTATTTTTGCTTTCAATGGCGCCATTAACTAATAGTTTACGCTTGAAGTGGCAAAAGTACACAATCTTCACCAAATATGAGTTAGAATCTTCGTTATTTAATTATTTTTTAGTGCTATAAAAAGAGAGAACACCATCTATCAAAGCGGCTTAGGCCTTCTTCACCATATTTTGCAATACTTTGCCGCGCTTTTTCCACAGTTTTCTCTTCATCCAGATGGGTTTTAGAAAAGAATTTATCCGCAAAGCAAATCAATTGCTCTTCCAGGGTAATGGGCAGCATCTCACGATGAGGAACGGGGAGCTGCTGGGCAATGATATCTTCCAACGAGAGTCCGGCTCCCGTATGGCGTTCGCACACCAATGCGTGTTGGGGGAAACCTTCCGCCCGCAAGATTTCAGCTCCCAAATATCCGTGGGCGATATAAGGATGAGTGCCAAAGCACTGAATGGTGGGAGCATCGGTCTGAAAAATTCCAATATCATGCAACAGAGCAGCTTCTTTCACAAAACTCCGGTTTAAACGCAATTCGGGATGAGCATCCAGCATTTTCATTGCCTTTCCGGACACCGCCAGACTATGAATTACTAAGATTTGTCTCTGCTGCGTATTTTCCGGATAATATTTATCAATGATTTCGTATGGATTCATGTGCTTTATTTTTTGCTCTCTTGATGAGAAATTAATATTTTTGTGCAATATTACAAAAAATTACCGACATGAGAACTAGAACTTCCCTCATTCTTTTTTTTCTATTTGTTATACTCCTTTCTGAAAGTGCCAATGGTAAAGTCGTCACCGGCGCAGAACGTCTCGAACAATACCTGCCGCTCATACGAGGAAAACGTGTCGGAATGGTGGTAAATCAAACTTCTGTCGTAGGGAAAGAACAGACTCATCTGCTCGATACTCTGTTAAGGTTAAACGTGAATGTAGTTAAAGTATTTGCTCCCGAACACGGTTTTCGCGGAAATGCAGACGCCGGTGAAACCGTGAAGGACGGAAAAGACGCCCGTACCGGAATTCCTATCATCTCTCTCTACGGAGCTAACAAAAAACCGGCTGCCGCCCAACTCGAAGATATCGATGTTGTCTTATTCGATATTCAGGATGTGGGTGCACGGTTCTATACCTATATCAGTACCATGTATTATGTAATGGAGGCTTGTGCGGAAAATAACAGGCAAATGATTATATTGGACCGTCCCAACCCTTGCGATTACATAGACGGGCCGGTACTCAAACCTACTTATCGCAGTTTTGTCGGCATGTTGCCCATACCTGTGCTTCACGGATGTACTGTCGGCGAACTGGCACAAATGATAAACGGCGAAGGCTGGATTGCCAATAAGAAAAACCCCTGTCCGTTAAGAATCATCCCGGTAACCGGATGGAAACACGGAGATTCTTATTCGCTTCCGGTAAAGCCCTCTCCCAACCTGCCGAATAATCAGTCGATTCGTCTGTATGCTTCCCTTTGTCCGTTTGAGGCAACTCGTATCAGTGTAGGAAGAGGAACTAGATTTCCTTTTCAAGTGATAGGCGCTCCCGACAGGAAATTCGGAAATTTCTCCTTTACTCCCCGTTCTTTGCCCGGTTTTGATAAACAACCGATGCATAAAGGGACGGCTTGCTATGGAGAGGATTTGAGGACAGTGACCGATGTCAAGGGGTTTACTTTAAATTATGTCCTTCGCTTTTATCGTTTGTCCGGTCAAGGCCCGGCTTTTTTTTCCCGTCCCCGCTGGTTTGATTTGCTCATGGGAACAGATAGTGTGCGCAAAGCGATTCTCAGAGGCGAACCGGAAGAGAAGATTCGGGAGTGCTGGAAAAAAGAGTTACAGGCTTACAAGGAGACGAGAAAGAATTATCTGCTTTATTAAAACTCCTTTTCATCTTAGTCCGGATAAAATAAAGACGGGATAGACAGGCTGTTCAAACAAGTATAATCGAATGCAGCCAATCGCGTTTCGGTAATTTTCTGTACCTTTGTCTTATTGGAAGCACTGATTATGACAGGTTTTAATTTATATATGGATAATATAAACACGACTTTTTTTAAAGAGTTGTGTTTAGAACACGGGGAGCTACGGCATTACAAAAGAGACGAATTTATTCTCCGAGAGGGTAATATGTGTCCCTTTTTCGGCTTTATCGTATCAGGGGTTATCAAATATACTTGTACCAACCAAACAGAAAACAAGACATATAATGTGGGATTTTCTTTTGCTAACGAATTTATTGCCGATTATCCTGCTTGCTTATATAACAGGAAATCGGAACTGAATATGCAGACAATAACCCCGTGTGATATTTATATCTGTTCTTCCGACTTTCTCCTGCAAAAAATTGAAGAAAACAAAGAGAACCAACGGATCGCCCGTATCGCAACCGAACAGCTATTTTTTCAGTCATACTCACGTTATTTGGATTTGTTCAGATTTACACCGGAAGAACGGTATCTTCAACTTTTGAAAAGATGCCCGGAAATCCTGCAAATGATATCACTCAAAGAAATTGCATCTTATCTTAAAATAACTCCCGTACACATGAGCCGTATCAGGCGTAAACAGAGTTTTGGCAACAAAGAATGAACATAAGTTTAGAAACTCAGTTTTTAACAATATTCCAAGATAGCATTTGCGCTATCAGGAAATTTTTCTCTATTTTTGTATTAGTCTGTTCCGGTTTTACGAAATGGAACAAGAGATTTCTAATTGATAGCCGAATGATATGAAAACAAAAGATTTACTTGGAATGTTCTTATCATTGTTTTGTGCTGTTATTCTTATAAGCTGCGGCAATGATGAAAAAGAGGAAAGAAAAATAACCGATTACAAAGAATATGTCTTGACGGTTGCTTCCTCAAAAGTGCCCGGTGTAATAACTTCATGTGGTAACAGCAACCTAACGGACGTGTATGCTGTCATGAAAGAACAATCTACGGAGTGGGAAGCATTTGGAATAATCGAAGGGTTTAAATACGAACCCGGGTATGAATACAGAATTCGTATCAGTGAAACGAGTTATCTGGATTATAGCAAAGGAGAACCGGCATGGACGGAATACATTCTTCTTGAAGTAATCTCAAAAGAAAAAAAGAGCTCGGCAAACTTACCTCTCAACTTTATTCCTGACTGGTATTATGAGTAATATTGTTCACATGTAGATTCTGAATTCCGATATACTGTAAATGCAGAACAACAAGAAATCATTGAAAACGACATTAGGGCAAATGCCGCCCTTGTTGAAGGATTACATTGTTACATTACGGCAGGATGGGAAAATTGGTTCTTGTTGGATACGAATAAAAAAACGGTGGAACAAGGTATTCTTAAAAAAGTAAATAAAGATTATACCGAATTTTCGGAAACATATAAATTGTTCCCTCCTAAAGGCAATGTATTGGGGTATATGCAATGGGACTTTATTAAAGATGCCGGTCCGGAAAAGAACGCCATGCAATATGATGTATTTATTTGCAGTGGGGCAAAGACCAAATCTGCCGCCGACTATTCTGTTACCCCGTGGCTTTATAAAGACCTTACAGTTTATTATCAAAACAAATATCCCGAAGCAGATGTGAAAGCTGTCGTCATTTGTTATAGGATAGATTATTGATATTTTAATTTCCGAATGACAAAGTACACAAGAACAGACAAAAGCTTGCCTATAAAAGGGGGATTCAAAAACAGGCGGAAAGGAAATGGTTCTAATAAATGTGTCTCAGAATTTTAGGATACGGATAAATTCGGACATCCTCCGTATTTTTATGCCCCGGCAAATTCACCGAAGATATAGAAACCGGCTTTTAATGTAAATCTTATAGCAGTGTATGCATATTGGGAAAACATAAAATAATACACTCGGAGGCCTGCACCTTTCACCTATTTTTGAAGTGTACTGTTCTATGAATATCAGTGTATTGTGTTCAGTATTTTATCTCATTCTTTCTCTTTTTCCACAACTGCCAACTGTTGATGATGTTTTGCCACAGTACGTAGGAACCGGGAGCTACGGCAGATAGCGGATTCAAATAGGTATGCGCCATCCAAATGGCAAGAATCGTATTTTTCTGTCCTAATGCCTGCCCGCCGCTAATACGGTCATTGTAAACGGAACCAATCGTTTTTCCTAAGAAGAATTGCAAACAACAGGCAATCAAGGCTCCGACAGCAATCATCATCTCTGTAAAACCGTCCGCCGGTTCATTCAACAACGAATATAATGTTTGGGCCGTTACAATAGCCAATGAAACAGCCCACAGATAAAAAGCCAGCTCATGATAGCCCAGTAACTTCCGATGTACCCCCGGAAGACATTTACCCAGTAACCACGCCGCGAGAAAAGGACAAATCAATAATGGGAACACCTTGCTCAAGATAATGAAAAACGCTCCCCAGAAACTGATATCGGGATGTGTTTCCACCAACGGGAAAAGAATAGGTACTGCAACGGCAGCCCCGATATTTCCCAACAACGTATAAGTTGTCAGACTCGCCGCACTGCCTCCCAACTTGGAAGTAATCACCGCAGCGGCAGTGGCCGTAGGACAGATAATACAAACCATCACCCCTTCCGCTACAATCTTATTAAAACGATAAAGTAAAAGATAAGCTGCCAACGCTCCTACAATCTGAATCAACAATAACCACGCATGCAGAGGTTTAAGCTTCAACTCATGGAGAGATACTTTACAAAAAGTGAGTAACAACATCGTAAAAATAAGATATGGAGTAAGAAAAGAAAGAGTGATAAACAACGGATATCCCGCAGCACCTACCAACATTGCAATAGGTAATGTCCAATTCTTCAAAAACTTAAGCATCGACGTATATTTTAACTTCACCTTGCAAAGTAACGGAGATTTCAGGAAAAAAGCTATCATTAAACCGAAAAAAACACAAAACTTAATGGTAAATAATGAGTTTTCTACAAAATTCTACTACATTTGCAGCGTATTACGGATATGAAACTGAATAGACCTTACATATTATATACATGCATTTGCCTATGGCTACTTTTTCTACCCTCATGTATCGGCCGTTTATGGGGGAAAGATTTTGTCGTAGTTATTGACGCAGGACACGGAGGACATGATCCGGGAGCCATAGGAAAAATCTCCAAAGAAAAGAATATCAACCTGAATATCGCCCTAAAGGTCGGAAATCTGATAAAAAGAAACTGTAAAGACGCCAAAGTAATTTATACCCGTAGCAAGGACGTGTTTATTCCTTTAGCGCGACGGGCGGAAATAGCCAACAATGCAAAGGCCGACCTTTTCATCTCCATCCATACCAACGCACTAGCAAACAACCGTACGGCAAAAGGAGCCTCTACCTGGACCTTGGGTCTAGCCAAATCGGAGGCCAATCTGGAAGTTGCCAAACGGGAAAATGCGGTAATCCTTTATGAAAGCGACTATAAGACAAGGTATGCCGGCTTTAATCCGAATTCGGCAGAATCTTATATCATATTCGAATTCATGCAGGACAAATACATGGAACAGAGCGTACATCTAGCGTCACTGGTACAGAAACAGTTCCGCCATACCTGCAAACGAATAGATCGAGGCGTGCACCAAGCGGGATTTCTTGTTCTGAAAGCAAGTGCTATGCCCAGTATCCTTATTGAACTGGGATTTATTTCCACTCCTGAAGAAGAACGTTATCTGAATTCGGAAGAAGGAGCTAATACGATGGCGAAAGGCATTTATCATGCTTTCTTAAACTATAAAAGAGAACATGAGTTGCGCCTGACAGGAGCCAGCAATACGATTATCCCTGCCGCTCAAGAAAAAGACGACGCTCCGGCAACAGCCCGGCAATCTCAAGCCCTTCCAACAAATACCCAGGCACAACAGAAAACGTGGGTAGCCGAAACTGCCGCCCAACCGGTCACAACGGCAAAAAAGGCAACTAAACGACCAATCGCAGCAGAAAGTGCAACCAATGACAGTGAAATTACGTTTAAGATACAAATACTAACCTCTTCCAAACCTTTAGCAAAAACAGACAAACGGCTGAAAGGATTGAAGAATGTAGATTACTATAAGGAAAAAGGATTATACAAATATACGTATGGCGCTTCCGCCGACTATAATAAAGTATTACGCACGAAACGCTCTATAACGGCGCAGTTCAAAGATGCTTTTATCATCGCCTTCCGCAACGGTGAAAAAATGAATGTCAGCGAAGCGATTGCCGAATTCAAGAAAAGAAAAAAATAAATAAAAGATAAAATGAAGTACATTACAAAAGAAGTCAGAATAGGAATTGCAGGTATCATAGCATTATGCGTGTTGGTCTATGGCATCAATTGGCTGAAAGGAATACACATGTTTCAACCTTCAAGTTATTTCTATGCCAAATTTCAGAATGTAAACGGATTGACCAAATCCAGTCCGGTATTTGCAGACGGCGTTCGCGTCGGCATTGTACGCGACATCTATTATGATTACGTAAATCCGGGAAATGTTGTCGTCGAAGTGGAACTAGATACCGAACTGCGCATTCCCAAAGGAAGTACCGCCGAACTGGTATCCGAACTCATGGGAGGCGTACGCATGAACATCCTGCTGGCTAACAACCCGCGTGAAAAATATGCAGTAGGAGACACTATCCCCGGCTCACTGAACAACGGAATGATGGAAAGCGTAGCACAGCTAATGCCTAAAGTACAGGAGATGTTGCCCAAACTGGACTCTATCCTCATTTCCCTGAATCATATCCTGGGAGACAAAAGTATCCCCGCCACCTTGCATTCTATGGAAACCGCTACCGCCAATCTGGCTGTGGTAAGTTCGCAAATGAAAGGGCTCATGAGCAATGATATTCCCCAACTCACAGGGAAACTCAATACCATCGGAGACAATTTCGTCACCATCAGCGGCAATTTGAAAGAAATAGACTATACGGCAACTTTCAAAAAAGTAGACGAAACGCTGGCTAACGTAAAAATGCTGACGGAAAAGCTGAATAACAAAGACAATACGTTAGGATTGCTCTTTAACGATTCGTCCCTATATAATAATCTGAATGCAACGACGAAAAATGCCGCCAGTCTTTTGGAAGACTTGAAAGCACATCCGAAACGTTATGTCCACTTCTCATTGTTCGGCAAGAAAGACAAGTAACTTTTCTTCCTTATATAGATTTTATCTAAATAAGGAAAAGAGACGAAAAGGCTGCGGATTACTTTGCAAATGTCTATCTATAAACCGAAATAATATTCCTGTACAAACAAGGGAATAAAAGAAAAATCAGGAGAAGTCATAATACAATATACTAATATACAGATACTTATAAAAAATCAAGAGCTATCACACCTATAGTGATTCTATAGGAATGTATAAGTCATTGAAAGTAAACGCATTATTATTTTCATGAAATAAACAAGAAAAAACGGATTTGTTTTTTCCAAATAAGATTCCCAATTTTGCAAACGTAGAAGTTTTGCTTAATTAATAAATGTATTAGAAGTTGCTATGATTGAATCAAATCATGTCGTGCTTTGGAACCGCTGTCTGGAAATAATCAAAGACAATGTTCCCGATACGACATATAATACTTGGTTTGCCCCGATTGTTCCGCTAAAATATGAGGACAAAACATTGATTTTACAGATTCCGAGCCAGTTTTTCTATGAGATTCTGGAAGAGAGATTTGTGGATCTGATTCGTAAGACCTTATATAAGGTTATCGGCGAAGGCACTAAGTTGATGTACAACGTCATGGTAGACAAGACTTCGATTCCTAATCAAACGGTTAATCTCGAAGCAAGCAATCGTTCTACAGCCGTCACCCCCAAAAGCATATTTGACGGCAATAAGGCTCCTAATTTCCTGAAAGCTCCTGCCGTACAGGATTTGGACCCACATTTGAATCCCAACTATAATTTTGAGAATTTCATAGAAGGATACAGCAATAAATTATCGAGAAGCGTCGCCGAAGCCGTAGCACAGAAACCGGGAGGCACCGCTTTCAATCCATTATTCCTTTACGGAGCATCCGGCGTAGGAAAAACGCACCTTGCCAACGCAATCGGTACGAAAATCAAAGAATTATATCCCGAAAAAAGAGTATTGTACGTGTCAGCCCACCTGTTTCAAGTCCAATACACAGATTCAGTACGTAATAACACAACCAACGACTTTATCAACTTCTACCAGACTATCGATGTATTAATTATCGATGATATCCAGGAGTTTGCAGGAGTTACCAAAACGCAAAACAACTTCTTCCATATCTTCAACCACCTGCATCAGAACGGCAAGCAACTCATTCTGACCTCCGACCGTGCCCCTGTGTTATTGCAAGGTATCGAAGAGCGCCTATTGACCCGCTTCAAATGGGGTATGGTGGCTGAACTTGAAAAACCGACTGTGGAACTCCGCAAGAATATCCTGCGCAACAAGATACACCGCGACGGATTGCAGTTTCCACCGGAAGTAATCGACTACATCGCAGAAAACGTAAATGAAAGCGTACGTGATTTGGAAGGCATCGTTATCGCAATCATGGCACGTTCTACGATTTTCAACAAAGAAATAGATTTGGACTTAGCGCAACACATCGTGCACGGTGTAGTCCATAACGAAACAAAGGCTGTCACAATCGACGATATCCTTAAAGTCGTATGCAAACATTTCGACCTGGAACCATCCGCCATACATACAAAATCCAGAAAAAGAGAGGTAGTCCAGGCAAGACAAATTGCTATGTATCTGGCTAAAAACCATACGGATTTCTCAACTTCCAAAATAGGAAAGTTTATCGGCAATAAGGACCATGCAACCGTACTCCATGCCTGTAAGACGGTTAAAGGCCAATTGGAGGTAGACAAAAGCTTTCATGCGGAAGTACAGGAAATAGAGACATTGTTGAAGAAAAGAAATTAAAGGAAAAAGAATTCCGAAAAAATACCGGACAACAGTAAACGGTAAACAATCGTATGCCGCCAATGGCTCTTTTACCGCTTATTGTTGTTTTTAATATCCGTCCGATTGCCATTCGTATCCCCACTGTCTTAGTATCCATCAAGACTATTCATAAAATAAAAATGAAAGGTAAACTCTCCTGAAAAGATAAACTTACCCTTCAACAAATCTCAGATACGTAAAATTTTCCGGGTATTTCCACCTATTGAATTCCCAAAGGCGAAACATATACCGGATACCCTTAAAAATACAATAAGGCAACTGACTCGCAATGAACCAGTTGCCTTATCTCTTTTATTTTATGAATATTCCCCAAAATACGGAATTTTCTGAATCTCTCCTCAAATGCGGAATTTACCGGACTCCCTTGTTTTATCTCTTATAAAAATCCTTGCCCGCGAAGAACCGTCAACAAATTTTCAGACATAAATTCATTGTCTTTTTTTGTATAACGCACATCTGTAAAGACTTGCGCAAGAGTTTCTTTCTTATTCTCTTCTATAAACTGCCTGCTTTCCGGCAACGATTCTTTATAAGCATATAACTTATCAATATCTTCAGGCGTATAATCATGATACGTTTCCTGATGTACGGCAGCTTCCAAAGGCAAACGGTCCACTTGTGCCGGAACACCGTCCGGATACCCCACTGTCACTGTCGTCACGGGAAATACCAATGCAGGCAGATTCAGCACGTCGATAATCATCTGCGGGTTATAAGTCGTCGTCCCCAGATAACAGATTCCGAGTCCCGCTTCTTCAGCCAAAGTACAAAAAGTCTGCGCCACAAGCAAAGTATCCATAGCGGCATTCATAAAAGACATTAAATTGTCATAACCCGGTACAGCTTTTCTCTGTTCACACCACTTGCTGAAACGACGAAAATCGGCACAAAAAGTAAGTACCACCGGTGCATTCTTTACCATCGGCTGGTGAAAATGAGCAGGGGAAAGCTTTTCCTTCATTCCCGCATCACGAGTAACGACCACACTATAAAGCTGCATCCCCCCCATAGTAGAAGCCCGGAAAGAGGTTTCAAGCAAATCATTTAACAAATCGGGAGCAATATCCTTGGCAAGATACTTCCGAACGGTCCTTCTGTTCCTTACAGTCTCAAACATATCTTTTTTCTGCAAAGATATAAAAAGAAAAAAAGATTCCTCCATACCGGCCGAACAGAATAGTTTTCTTTTTGGAAAACTTTAACCTTTGAACAATTTTATGATTTCATTGTTTATCAGATACTTATCAAAGACAAATGGAAAACTTGCAATCTGTTAATAAAATGTTTCATTTTTATTTTGATAGATGAAAAAACATTCTTAGCTTTGTGCCTGCATTTGTTAATGATAAGTAAACTTCTACACATTACTTATTAAAAATGAAATCTAAGACACATTAAATCGTGGAAAAGCAAATTTATTCTTATGATGAAGCCTATGAAGAATCTTTACGATATTTTCAAGGCGATGAGCTTGCTGCCAGAGTTTGGGTAAACAAATACGCAGTGAAAGACTCTTTCGGAAATATTTACGAAAAATCTCCGGAAGACATGCATTGGAGAATTGCAAATGAAGTGGCACGCATCGAATCGAAGTATCCGAACGGACTGACCGCCCAGGAATTATACGCCCTGTTCGACCACTTCAGATACATTGTTCCGCAAGGTAGCCCGATGACAGGTATCGGAAACGACCATCAGGTAGCTTCACTCTCCAACTGCTTCGTAATCGGAGTGGACGGTGCAGCAGATTCTTACGGGGCTATTATCAAAATCGATGAAGAGCAAGTTCAACTGATGAAAAGACGTGGAGGCGTAGGCCATGACCTGTCTCACATCCGCCCGAAAGGTTCTCCCGTCAAAAACTCGGCTTTGACTTCCACCGGCCTCGTCCCGTTTATGGAACGTTACTCCAATTCCACCCGTGAAGTGGCACAGGACGGACGCCGCGGCGCATTGATGCTCAGTGTGTCTATCAAACATCCGGATTCAGAAGCATTCATCGATGCAAAAATGACAGAAGGCAAGGTTACCGGCGCCAACGTATCCGTTAAGCTGGACGATGCCTTCATGCAAGCGGCCATCGAAGAAAAGCCGTACATCCAACAATACCCTATCGACTCGCCCAATCCCAGCTTTACTAAAGAAATCAACGCTTCCGCCCTATGGAAGAAGATTGTCCATAACGCCTGGAAATCGGCAGAACCGGGAGTCCTGTTCTGGGATACCATCATCCGCGAGTCCGTACCCGACTGCTATGCCGACCTCGGTTATAGAACCGTATCCACCAACCCTTGTGGCGAAATACCTTTATGCCCGTACGATTCTTGCCGTTTACTGGCTATCAATCTATATTCCTACGTCGTCAACCCATTCAAACCGGATGCCTATTTCGACTTCGAACTGTTCAAGAAACACGTAGCTCTGGCACAGCGTATCATGGACGATATCATCGACCTTGAGCTGGAAAAGATTGAACGCATCATGAAGAAAATCGACGAAGATCCGGAAAGCGATGAGGTAAAACGCGCAGAACGCATACTTTGGGAAAAAATATATAAAAAGAGCGGTCAAGGCCGGCGTACCGGAGTCGGTATCACAGCCGAGGGAGATATGCTCGCTGCGCTGGGTTTCCGCTACGGAACAGAAGAAGCGACGAAATTTTCAGAGAAAGTACATAAGACAATAGCCTTAGGAGCCTATCGTTCTTCCGTAGAAATGGCTAAAGAACGCGGCGCCTTCGAAATTTACAGTAACGAACGGGAACAAGACAATCCGTTTATCAAACGCCTTGCAGAAGCAGAGCCGGAACTGTATGAAGAAATGAAAAAATACGGACGCCGCAACATCGCCTGCCTGACTATCGCACCTACCGGAACCACCAGCCTGATGACCCAGACAACCTCCGGTATCGAACCCGTATTCCTGCCCGTTTACAAACGCAGAAGAAAAGTCAACCCGAACGATACAAACGTACATGTAGACTTCGTTGACGAAACAGGAGATGCATTCGAGGAATATATCGTATTCCACCATAAATTCGTGACATGGATGGAAGCTAACGGATATGACCCGTCCAAACGGTACACGCAAGAAGAAATTGACGAACTGGTAGCCAAATCACCCTATTATAAAGCCACCTCCAATGATGTAGACTGGTTGATGAAAGTGAAGATGCAGGGAAGAATCCAGAAATGGGTAGACCACTCCATCAGCGTAACCATCAACTTGCCGAACGACGTGGACGAAGAATTGGTGAACCGCCTGTATGTAGAAGCATGGAAATCCGGCTGCAAAGGTTGTACCGTATATCGTGACGGTTCGCGTTCGGGAGTATTGATTTCCACCAAATCAAACAAAGACAAAAAAGAAGAACTCCCCCCCTGCAAACCTCCTACAGTAGTAGAAGTACGCCCCAAAGTCCTGGAAGCAGACGTTGTCCGGTTCCAGAACAACAAAGAAAAATGGGTCGCCTTCGTAGGATTGCTGGACGGGCATCCCTACGAAATCTTTACCGGATTGCAGGATGACGACGAAGGCATCCTGTTGCCTAAGAGCGTAACTTGCGGACGTATCATAAAAAATGTGGATGAAGACGGTACAAAACGTTATGACTTCCAGTTTGAAAACAAACGCGGATACAAAACAACCATTGAAGGACTGTCTGAAAAATTCAATAAAGAATATTGGAACTACGCCAAATTGATTTCCGGCGTGCTCCGTTACCGAATGCCGATTGAACAAGTCATTAAGCTAGTCGGTTCCCTGCAACTGAACAGTGAAAACATTAACACCTGGAAAAACGGCGTGGAACGCGCATTGAAAAAATACATCCAGGACGGGACTGAAGCTAAAGGGAAAAAATGTCCGAACTGCGGAAATGAAACACTGGTTTATCAAGAAGGCTGCCTGATTTGTACAACTTGCGGCGCTTCCAGATGTGGATAAACCTCTTCGTATGTTAATTAATATATAAACAAAAGGTTAAAAGGAGCCCATACGGACTCCTTTTATTTTTTATTCAAAAAAATATCTTATACTTGCAGTCCGAAAATATCTAATCAGAATCTAATATATGATTTTATCATTCAACATCGAATATCGCACCAATTGGGGGGAAGAAGTAAAGATTGCCGGTCTGTTTCCGGAATCCGTCTCCCTGCATACCACAGACGGAATATACTGGACAACAGAATTGGAACTCGAAGTTCCCCAAGAAGGCATGTCTGTCAATTACCGTTACCAGATAGAACAAAACGGAGCAGTCACCCGCAAAGAATGGGACAATTTTCCCAGACACCTTTTCTTATGCGGCCCCTCCCAAAAAAAATACAGAATCAATGACTGTTGGAAAAACATTCCCGAACAATCATATCTTTACAGTTCCGCATTCACGGAAGTCCTATTAGCACATCCTGAAAGAGAAACAGTTCCGCAGAACTATAAGAAAAGTCTGGTAATCAAGGTCTACGCTCCGCGTGTCAACCAAGACTACTGCCTGGCAATCTGCGGCAATCAAAAAGCATTGGGAAACTGGGAACCGGAAAAAGCCGTCCTTATGAGCGACGCGAACTTCCCGGAATGGCAGGCAGAGCTGGACGCAAACAAATTGAAATTTCCCCTGGAATATAAATTCATCCTCTACAATAAAGCAGAAAAAAGAGCGGATTGCTGGGAAAATAATCCCAACCGCTATCTGGCAGAGCCGGAATTAAAAACAAACGAGACCTTAGTCATTGCCGACCGGTACGCCTATTTCGACATTCCCGCATGGAAAGGGGCGGGGGTTGCTATCCCCGTATTCTCCCTAAAATCAGAGAAAAGTTTCGGCGTAGGTGATTTCGGAGATTTAAAACGGATGGTTGACTGGGCTGTATATACCCATCAAAAAGTGATACAGATTCTGCCAATCAACGATACGACAATGACACATACATGGACAGACTCCTATCCGTACAACAGCATTTCCATTTATGCTTTCCACCCGATGTACGCAGACCTCAGGCAGATGGGCACACTTAAAGACAAAGAAGCCGCATCGAAACTCAAACAAAGGCAAAAAGAGCTGAACAACCTGTCCGCCATCGACTATGAAGCCGTAAACCGGGCCAAATGGGAATACTACCGCCTATTATTCAAGCAAGACGGAGAAAAGACCTTATCCTCCAAAAGTTTCAGGGAATTTTTCGAGTCCAACAAAGAATGGCTACAGCCCTATGCGGTATTCAGTTATCTGCGGGATGCCTACCGGACGCCCGATTTCCGCGAATGGCCGAGACATTCGGTTTATGACGCGCAAGAAATAGAAAAAATGTGCCGGCAAGGAACGGCAGACTATCCGCACATCGCAATTTATTTCTATATCCAATACCACCTGCACCTCCAGTTGTTCGCCGTTACGAAATACGCCCGCGAACAAGGCGTCGTGTTAAAAGGAGACATTCCAATCGGTATCAGCCGCAACAGTGTGGAAGCCTGGACAGAGCCCCATTACTTCAACCTCAACGGGCAAGCGGGAGCCCCCCCTGATGATTTTTCCGCCAACGGACAGAACTGGGGATTCCCCACCTACAACTGGGACGTCATGGAAAAAGACGGCTACTGCTGGTGGATGAAACGTTTTCAGAAAATGGCGGAATATTTCGACGCCTACCGGATTGACCATATCCTCGGATTCTTCCGTATCTGGGAAATTCCCATGCATGCCGTACACGGCTTGTTAGGACAGTTTGTCCCCTCCCTTCCCATGAGCCGGGAAGAAATAGAAAGTTTCGGTCTCACGTTCCGCGACGAATACCTTCTTCCTTATATCCACGAATCCTTCCTCGGACAACTGTTCGGGCCGCACACCGAGTTCGTGAAACAAAATTTCCTCCAACCGACCGATGTATCCGGCATTTACCGCATGAAGCCGGGATTTGAAACCCAACGGGAGGTCGAGCGTTTCTTCTTCGGCAAGAACGATGAAGACAGCACATGGATACGAGACGGGCTTTATTCCTTAATCAGTGACGTGCTATTCGTTCCTTCTCAAAAAGAAAAAGGAAAATACCATCCCCGCATCGGCGTGCAACACGACTATGTTTTCCGCACACTGAACGAAGGAGAAAAAAACGCCTTCAACAGACTCTATAACCAATATTATTACCACCGTCACAACACCTTCTGGCATCAACAGGCAATGAAAAAGCTGCCGCAATTGACACAATCCACCCGAATGTTGGTCTGCGGAGAAGATTTGGGTATGATTCCGGACTGCGTCGCATCAGTAATGAATGATTTACGTATTCTCAGCCTGGAAATCCAACGGATGCCCAAGAACCCGGCACAAGAATTCGGACACCTGAGCCAATACCCCTATCGGTCGGTCTGTACAATCTCCACCCATGACATGTCTACTCTGCGGGGGTGGTGGGAAGAAG
Source organism: uncultured Bacteroides sp. (assembly GCF_958445495.1). GTDB lineage: Bacteria > Bacteroidota > Bacteroidia > Bacteroidales > Bacteroidaceae > Bacteroides. The sequence continues at coordinate 171,102 of NZ_CAUCSQ010000002.1, forward strand.
ATTACCAACAGACACAACGTTATTATAACACGATGCTGGGACATTACGGCACCGCTCCCACAACCGCCACACCGGAACTATGCGAAGAAGTAGTGCGCAATCATCTCAACAGTAATTCCATCCTCTGCATCCTGTCATTACAAGACTGGCTATCCATTGACGAAAAATGGAGAAACCCCGATATACAGGAAGAGCGAATCAATGTCCCCTCCAATCCGAGAAACTATTGGCGATACCGGATGCACCTTACTTTAGAGCAACTGATGAAAGCCAAAGAAGTCAATGAAAAAATACGCGGGCTTATCAAATACACAGGGAGAAACCCGCAAAAATAAAAAGGAAACGACGCCACACCGGAAACGATGCCACAGACACGCCGATGTCGAAACCTTATACAAAAATATAAAAGTAAAATAACAGACAATGAAAATAGACAACAGCTATATTTTTCTGAAAAACATTCGTTGCTACGCCTACCACGGAGTAGCAACGCAAGAAAACCTTATCGGAAACGAATATACTATCGACCTAAAGCTCAAAACAGATATCGGCAAAGCAGCACAAACGGATGAAGTCGCAGACACTATCAACTATGCCGAAGTGTACAACGTGATAAAACATGAAATGGCAATCCCGTCCCGACTGCTGGAACATGCCAGCATCCGGATTATACAAAAGCTCTTTGAAGCTTTTCCTGCCGTGGAAGAAATAGACTTCCGCCTCTCCAAACGAAATCCGCCGATGGGAGCAGATATTGACGCAGCAGGAATAGAGTTGCATTGCAGCAGGCAACAGTAACAGATGTTGAAAATCAGATATCCTGCAAATCAACCCCCTCATAAGAGAACATTTAATAAATCATTCTGCCTTTTTGAAAGACAATGAGTAGAAATATTCAGACAATTCTCCCTACCAGAGATTTGCAGAAAAGCAAGTTTACCCTTTCATAGACATTTCCTCTTTATTCTTCCCCATTCCAGAATAAGGATATCATTAAATATCCCCTTGTTTCAACCTCGCGTTATGACAACAGAAGGTAAAAACAAGGGGATTCGATTCACATGTCCCGCTTGACAAAACAGAAACAAAAAACGCCTCTTTTTCTCTCTTGAACCAGCCTTCTTCCATCAAAGACATGAAACAACCGATTCATCCGCCATCAGTCGTATTACAGATTCAATACACTGAATATCCCTACTTTAAGTATGAATTAGTTGGCTAATTTTATACTATTTACTGAATGTCCCAAGGATAAACAAGAAAAAAAGCTCCGTGCCCCCGTAAGAAAAGACAACCGGAGACCGACCGCCTATCTCGTTTTTTGCTTCCTCTTATTCACAGATTCCACAGCCTCCGTTACCACAGGCTTATCCGCAAACCGTTTCGTATAACCGGAATAATCAGGATGAATGCGTTCATAATCGGAATCCATAAACAAAGGACTGGAAATAATATGATCCGCCGTTGAACGGTTACAGCAAAAGACGATGTTTTCCACGCCCGCCAAACGAGTCAACGCCTTCACGTCCGTATCATGAGGCTGTAATGTCATCGGGTCGGTAAAAAAGAACAGATAATCAATCTGCCCGTCCACAATGCGCGACCCCATCTGCTGGTCACCGCCCAAAGGACCGGACTTCAGGATTGTAAAATCCCACTCCACTTCCGGATGTTTTTCTTTCAGCGCTTCCAAAATCAGAGTACCGGTCGTACCCGTACAATAAAACTTATGACCCATCAACAATTCGGAGTTCCACAACACCCATTCGATAAGGTCTTTCTTCATAGCGTCATGCGCTACCAACCCAATACCTCTTCTCACTTTTGGTTCCATCTGGTTATCTTTTAAAATCCGACAATCGGGAGAATTTCCTGCATCCTCCCGCATAAAACTGCCACAAGATACTATTTTTTGTCCGTTCAGGTATCGGATTCCCCGCTTTTTTTCTCATGTTTTCTTCACGGGAAGAAGAGAACGAACAACGGTTCCTTTTATATTCCCTCCTTGCACGAACCACAGCGACAGCATTCTCCCATTGCCCTTTCAACAAAAAAACGAATGCCGCCACATAATCCAGCAAAGCCCGGAACCGCATTACTTCATCCAACTCCTCCTCAGGAAGATTTTTATAAAGCATGACAAGATTGTTACGGAAATTAAGAAAAGTCTTGTGAGGATTCTCCTTTTTAAGCGTAGCCCCTCCCACATGATAAACCACACTCTGCGGGATACAGACAATCTCCCGGCCGCGCGAACGCAACCTCCAGCATAAATCAATCTCCTCCATGTGAGCGAAAAAACGTCCGTCCAATCCGCCCGCTTTCTCATAATCCGTACGACGGATAAACAATGCCGCTCCCGTCGCCCAAAAAACAGGGACCACCGTATCATACTGCCCCTCGTCTTTCTCAAGGTTCCCCATTATACGCCCCCGGCAAAAAGGATAACCGTACCTGTCCATAAACCCTCCGGCAGCCCCGGCATACTCAAAATACTCCTTCTGCCGCCAACTTCGTATCTTCGGCTGGCAAGCCGCCACTTCCGGATGAGTGTCAAGATAAGCAATCATCGGTTCCAACCAACGTTCCGTCACCTCCACATCCGAATTCAAAAGAACCACATATTCGGCGTCAATCTGCCGCAAAGCTAAGTTATATCCCTCCGCGAAACCATAATTCCGCTCCAGTAAAATCTGACGGACAGAAGGAAAATCCCTTTGAAGCAAATCCGTAGAAGCATCCGTAGAGCCGTTATCAGCCACACAGACTTCCACCCCCGTTCCTTCCGAATACCGGACAACCGACGGAAGAAACGTACGGAGCATCTCACACCCGTTCCAATTCAAGATAACAACCGACACCTTCATCACTTCTGCTTCTCCTTCAACCTTTCTTTCTCCATCTCCATTATGTTCATCCACTCCTCCTTAGAAGTCTTCCACCGCCTATGAGACCATAACCAATAAGCCGGTTCCCGGCGAATCGTCTGTTCCAGGCAACGGGCAAACATTTCCGTAATCTCCCCCTCCGCCGTATCCTTAGGCGTTTCCGTCATCAATTTGAACTCAGCCTCACAATATCCCCTCTTCCTTTTAGTCAACTCACAATAAAAAACCGGAAAATTCATCATCCTGGCAATCCGTTCCGCCCCATTCAAGAAAGCGGTTTCCCGTCCCAAAAAGGCAGTCCAATATTTCTCATTCCCGCTAGGCCACTGGTCGGTAATCAATCCCACCACCATCTTCTTGCCCTCACGCTTCAATTTAATAATCTCCCGTGCAGTAGAATGTTTCGGAATGTTATACCCCCCGAAACGGGAACGGATGCGTTTGAACAGTTCGTTCAGATACGTATCCCTCAACGGCTTATAAACCTGTACAGGCACATCTCCCGGCTTCATTACCGCCCCCATTCCGATGAGCCACTCGTAATTGGCATAATGAGGAATCATCACTATAATCCCGCCGTACTTCTCAGTCAGCTCCAGATACTGTTCCGTATTCTTATAAACCATCCGCCTGTAAAGGTCTTCCGCCGACATGTGCAGAAGTTTCAAATCCTCCAGCATATAATCCGAGAGATAACGATAAAACCTGCGTTCAATCCGCAGCCTCTCCTTTGCCGTCATTTCCGGAAACGACCTGTTCAAATTATCTCTCACCACCTTCCGACGATACCTTCCGACATAATACATCAACAGATAATTAAAATCCGAAAGCATATATAAAACCCTGAAAGGAAGAGCCGAAAACAGCCACATCCCACTATACACCAGCCAATAGATAAATCTCGATTTCATATTTATACCAGAATTGTGCCTTTAAGCGCAGTCTTGTCCTCATTAAAATCTCCCAAACGGACCCTGACAACCCGGTTATCCAACGAGCCGTCACCTTCCACCTCCACACGGATATAATTTTCCGTAAACCCATGCATGGGATTACCCGCCTTTGATTTTTCCAACAATACAGGCATTTCCCGTCCGATATGACGGGTATAAAAAGCCTGCGTTTTCTCATCGGAAAGCGCCAACAACCGTTGGCTCCTCAGATGTTTTTCCTCCGGAGAAACCACATAATCTATTTTCAAAGCCTGCGTACCGGGACGTTCGGAATAACTGAACACATGCAACTGGGTCACATCCAATCCCTCGATAAACCGATAAGCCCGTTCAAAATATTCCTCCGTCTCGCCACGGGTTCCAACAATGACATCCACGCCGATAAAAGCATCCGGCATCACCTCTTTTATTTTTTTCACCTTTGAGGCGAAAAGCTCCGTATCGTAACGCCGGCGCATCAACTTCAAGACCTCATCACTGCCGGACTGCAAAGGAATATGAAAATGAGGCATAAAACTACGGGAACCTGCCACAAACTCAATAATCTCATCCGTCAGCAAATTAGGCTCAATGGAAGAGATACGATAACGTCCGATGCCTTCCACCCGGTCCAACGCCTTCACCAAATCAAAAAAAGATTCTCCCGTCGTCTTTCCGAAATCTCCGATATTCACCCCCGTCAGCACAATTTCCTTTCCTCCTTCACCGGCGGCCCGCTCCGCTTGCTCCACCATAGACGCGATTGTCCCGTTACGGCTACGTCCGCGGGCAAAAGGTATAGTACAATACGAACAGAAATAATCACAGCCATCCTGCACTTTCAAGAAAAAACGGGTACGGTCTCCACGCGAACATGAAGGCGAAAACGAACGGATATCCTTGGTCGCGGTAGTAAAAGCCTCCCCCTCCTCATGTTTCTGCAAATCGCCCAAATACCGTAGCAACTCGCTTTTCTGTTCAGCGCCCAGCACGACATCCACCCCTTTAATCTTCGCCACATCATCCGGTTTCAGTTGGGCATAACATCCGGTCACCACGACAAAAGCGCCGGGATGCTGCCTCACCAGCCGATGGATGGCCTGCCGGCATTTTTTATCCGCCACTTCCGTCACCGAACAAGTGTTCACTACACAAATATCCGCTTTTTCCCCTTTACGTGCCGTCCTGACCCCTGCCTCACGCAGAATCTTACCGATAGTCGAAGTCTCTGAAAAATTCAATTTGCAGCCTAACGTATAATAAACGGCTGTCTTATTTTGAAACACAGTGGTATCTATCATAAGCTGTTATAAACACATATTTCGTGCAAAGTTACACATTATTATCAGTAAAACGCTTTAGGATACGAAAGTTTATTCCTATTTTTGCACAATTCACTAAAAAACGTGCAATGATAAAAGAGAATTTCATCAAACTATATGAAAACAGTTTTCGTGAAAACTGGGACTTGCCCTGCTACACCGACTACGGAGAAAATACCCGATATACCTACGGGCAAGTAGCCGAAAAAATTGCCCGTTTACATTGGCTGTTCCAATGTTGCAGCCTCCGCAGAGGAGATAAAATTGCCGTTATCGGCAAAAACAACGCTCACTGGTGCATAGCCTACATGGCGACAATCACCTACGGCGCAATAGTCGTCCCCATCCTGCAAGACTTTTCCGCCAACGACGTCCACCACATCGTCAATCATTCCGAGTCCGTTTTCTTATTTACCGGCGACAATATCTGGGAAAACCTGGAAGAAGAAAAACTATCGGGATTGCGTGGCGTATTCTCACTGACAGATTTCCGCTGCCTCTACCAACGCGACGGAGAAACCATACAGAAGTTCCTGAAAAACCTCGATAAAGAAATGCACTCCCTTTATCCCGAAGGATTCAACCGGGAAAACATCCGATACGCCACCCTGTCCAACGACAAGGTGATACTCCTGAATTACACTTCCGGAACCACCGGTTTCAGCAAAGGAGTGATGCTGACGGGCAACAACCTCGCCGGCAATGTCACGTTCGGTATCCGCACCGGACTTCTGAAAAAAGGGGATAAAGTCCTCTCCTTCCTTCCGCTCGCCCATGCATACGGTTGCGCATTCGACTTCTTAACGGCAACGGCCGTCGGCACCCACGTCACCCTGCTCGGAAAAATACCTTCCCCTAAAATCATCATGAAAGCCTTTGAGGAAGTAAAACCGAACCTAATCATCACCGTCCCGCTGGTTATCGAAAAAATATACAAAAACATCATCCAGCCCCTCATCAATAAAAAAGGAATGAAGTGGGCGCTCAACATTCCGTTGCTCGATACGCAAATATACAATCAGATACGCAAGAAACTGACCGACTCCCTGGGAGGCCGGTTCAAAGAGATTATCATCGGAGGAGCCGCAATGGACAGGGAAGTGGAAGATTTTTTCTACAAAATCAAATTCCCTTTCACTATCGGCTACGGCATGACGGAATGCGGTCCCCTTATCAGCTACGCGCCATGGGATGAATTCATACCGGGTTCCTCCGGAAAAGTCCTGGACATTATGGAAGCACGTATCCATAAAGAAAAACAGGAAGCGGAAATCGGAGAAATCCAAGTCCGCGGTGAAAACGTAATGACAGGCTATTATAAAAATCCGGAAGCCACACAGGAAGTTTTCACGGAAGACGGCTGGCTGCGTACCGGCGACCTCGGAAACATGGACACCAACGGCAATATCTTCATTCGCGGACGGCTCAAAACGATGATTCTAAGTTCAAACGGACAAAACATATTCCCGGAAGAGCTGGAGAACAAACTCAACAACCTGCCCTTCATCCTCGAAAGCCTTGTCATCGAACGCAACAAAAAATTAGTGGCGCTCGTCTATGCAGATTACGAAGCGTTGGATTCCCTCGGACTGAACAATCCGGAGAACCTGAAAACAATCATGGATGAAAACCTGAAGAACCTGAACAGCAACGTCGCATCTTACGAAACAATCAGCAAAATCCAGCTATACCCGACGGAATTCGAGAAAACGCCGAAACGAAGTATCAAAAGATACCTCTACAACAGCATTGCAATAGACTAACGCATTTCAAAAGCACAAAGAAGAGAGAACATAAAATAACCTTCTGAAAAAAAACATAAAAAAAGTGACCTTCGCGAGAACAACATATTGAAAAAGTACATACCTTTGCACCGTTTTAATAAAGCAATTGATTGTATTACGTTTTAAAAAGCAAAGAAAATGAAAAAATTAGTTTTGATGGCAGTAGCTATCGCAGCAGTATCATTCGCATCATGTGGCAACAAAGCAGCCGACGCAGCTAAAGCAACTGCAGATTCTATCCGTATCGCTGACTCAATTGCAGCAGTAGAAGCAGCCGCAGCCGAAGAAGCAGCCGCAGCAGCTAATGACACACTGGCAACTGATAGCGTAGCAGCAACAGAAACCACTGAAGCCGCTAAATAATCCAAGCCATACAGCTTCGAGAGAATTGAAAGTCTGACATGCAAGGCATGCACAGACTTTTTTATTTTTCTCCCCCGCCCTTCCGCGGCTCACCTTAGCATTACTTGGCGTATGACTTCTTGACAAAAGGAGCATCCAGCAAATAATCCAAACTCACTTCCACACTTTCTTCCACAGGCATGCTATACTGTTCAATCTCTGCGACGAGGTGATTTACACCCGCTTTCTCCGCATTCCTGAAGATAGCGTCAAAACCGACCATCCCGCTTTGCCCAAGTTCCCTGTGGTCCTTGATATGAAATATCTTGAATCTGCCCGGATACTTATTAAAGTAATCCACCGGACTGTTCTGCCCGCGAACCACCCAATAGACATCCATCTGGAAAAAGACATACTCAGGATTCGTATGCTCCAGCATATAATCATACATCACCTTACCTTCCACTTTCTGAAATTCATGAGCATGATTATGGTATCCGAACGACAACCCCTGCTGCTTACAGCGTTTGCCTATCTCGTTAAAATAAGTACAATACGTATCCAAATCCTTGAGCGTCTTAGGCACATCCATCCAAGGAGCCACGATATAACTCATACCCGCCGCCTTATGATCGGCAATACATTGGTCCCACCATTGAAGGGATTTCGACAAATCACCCGAAGACAACTCCTCTTCGGACAACGCCCTCGTACAATGCGAAGACAAAACCTTCAATCCGGCAGACTCTACGTCCTGCTTGAATTGCCGGGGAGTCCTGTCATAAAATTTACCGTTGTTATAATTAGCGGCTTCCACGCCGGTATAACCCATTTTCGCCAATCTCTTTAAAAGGGAAGTATAGGCAGCGTCACACTTACCGTCCTTGTTGTCGACCTTATTCAATATGTCTCTGACGGAATAGAGCTGGATGGCGACCTCTTTTTTATTTTTTCCAGACTGTGCACCTGCTGCAAACGGCATCATAAAAAGAAAAATCAATGCACATGAATATATTCGGATTTTCATATAATAGATATCAGGATAAATAATTAAACTTTACACAAAAAATCTGTGAGGAATACGGATTATATGGAATCAGGCAACCGGAAACCCGCGGATGCCGTGACATCCATATAATCCGCACTTTATTATCGTCACATAATAACAATTAATCCAGAATCTTTACCCGGATATTACGGAACCAAACATCATCCCCATGGTCCTGGAATCCGATATAACCTTCATGATTATCGCCGCCGCAGTTATTCAGCAATCCAAATGCCAAAGGCCATTTGTCTTCACTGAACTTACTGGCTTGCAACATATCAGTCCATTGTTTCGTCCACAAGTGATATTCAAGAACGTTTTCATCGTTCTGCCCGTGAACCACCGTTCCTTTATAAACCATAATCTTAGCCTTGTTCCATTCGCCGAACGGTTTAGAATTCTGCGGAACCGCCGGAATCATGTCATACAAAGAAGCCGACTGACGGTTTCCGTCTTTCCCCAGTTTCGCATCCGGATGGTTGGCATTATCCAGAATCTGATATTCAGGTGCAGAGATATAAATCGGCTCAAGCACGTCATTACCGTCCTTATCCTTAGAAGTGACCTCCTGTGCCAGATACAGAATACCGGAATTGCTTCCTTTCGCAACCTTCCATTCCAATTCCAGCTCAAAATTTTTAAACTTGTGGGCAAAAATCAAATCCCCGCCGTCACCATCTTGCGCTTCGCCGCCGCCGGTTCCGTTAAACTTGATGCAACCGTCCTCAATGGTCCACTTAGAAGGAACGCGGTCTTTTCCGTAACCCCGCCAGCCGTTAAAAGTCTTGCCGTCAAAAATAGTGATATAACCTTCCTCGTCTACGGGCAACTTCAAACTATCCGTTTCCGGAGCCTTCAATGCTCTGGAATATGCCAATGACACTTCACTTACCGGTTGCTCTGCCTGAGCGTTTCCCGATTTCTGTCCGCCGCAAGAAACCAAAGCTCCTGCAGCAAGACAACATGCTAAAGGGTAAAAAACTTTCTTCATAACCAATTTTATTATTTAATTAAAAAATACTCTTATCTGGGCATATCCGGCAATCTCCATCCTTCCCGGTAATTATGCTTCACCAACTCTGCAGCGAACTGTTTCGCATTAACCGGTTCCGTCCACGTCTTGTCGAACGTCGGATGACCGTCATGAATCTTGAACCCGTCTTTGACACAAGTCCGGAGCGTTTCCGTATCACCGATATTGGTGAAACACATATTCTCTCCATCCCATTCCAACGTTTTATTCAAACCTTGCAGACGGATAGCCAATACACCCATAACCACCATCTCATTCATCGGACCTGCTTCCGAAAAATCGGACTTAGTCATTACGCGGCTCGATTTATCCTCCTTACAAGCACGTACCCAATCCATTTCATGTCCGCCATTCATCGCATTGGGAACACGACGGCAAACTTTCGGAGCGTTAGGAACGCGGCCGGACAACAAGAACGGTTCCTGACCGTAGCAACCGCAGATTAACGTATCCTTCGTTCCGTGGAAAATCGTCAAACCTCCGCCGGGACCCATTAATTGCTTACCTTCCGGAAAACCTTTCGGACGTTCGGGCATCATACCGCCGTCATACCAATGAACTTCCACTTCAGGCATCGCTACCTTCGGCATATTGTCGCGTGCCGGGAAAATCATCTTCACATGTTGCGCCTGCGGAGCACAAGCGTTCAGCAACAAAGTAGACGATCCTTCCACCTTAGTAGGATACCCCAGCTTCAACGCCCTGAACGGCTGATGTAAAATATGGCAAGCCATGTCACCCAACGCGCCTGTACCGTAATCCCACCATCCGCGCCAGTTCCACGGGTGATATACTTCATTATACGGATTCAATTTTGCAGGACCCGTAAACAAATCCCAATTCAACGTACTCGGAATACGGTCGGCCTTTTCGGGCGAATTCAATCCCTGCGGCCAAATAGGACGGTCGGTAGCACATTCCACCTTGGTTACCTCGCCGATTTCGCCGTTCCAAATCCACTCGCAAACCAAATCCGTACCTTCGTCAGAGGCTCCCTGGTTACCCATTTGGGTAGCAACGCCCGTGGAAGCAGCCAATTTAGTCAACAAACGGGATTCATAAACGGAATGAGTCAACGGTTTCTGGCAAAACACATGCTTGCCCATTGTCATCGCATCAGCCGTGATAATGGCGTGAGTATGATCGGCAGTCGCGATAATCACCCCGTCAATAGACTTACCCATCTCATCATACATCTTGCGGTAATCCCAATATTTCTTTGCTTTCGGGAATTCATCGAACACTCCTTTTGCATACTTCCAGTCCACATCACAAAGGGCTACAATATTTTCCGTGTTCTTCACATGATTGATATTGGCATGACCCATACCGCCAATACCTACGGCAGCAAGATTCAATTTATCACTCGGAGACACGTGTCCGTGGCTCATACCTAGAATGGAGCTTGGAGCAATGGTAAGACCTGCCAAAGCAAAAGCGCCGCTTTTGAGAAAATCTCTTCTCGAAATGTCTGACATAATTATTTATTTTAAGGGTTCGTTATTTGTGGACGGTTACTATGTAGCAATCCATATCCATTTTTCATGTTTCTCCTTCGTTCACGAATCTGTTCAAGCGTATGCAAATCGCCGATAGCCGGCAAGTCGTGCATACGCGCGTCTTGCAGGAATTTCCACGCATATTCGGAAGCAACAGCCGAGTCGCGCATCGACGGCAAACGAGAACTACGCCGCCCGCTTTCTACCGAATCGGCGAACAAGTCACATAACACATCGATATTCTTGCCGCCGAAAGGCCTCTCTATGCGAAGTGTCTGATTGACCCCGTGCAAATCGACCACAGCAGTCTTAAAGTCATGTGTCATACGTACGATTCCCTCCGTTCCGATGATATCCACGTATGAATTATGTGTCTGGTCTTTCGACAATTGCCCATAAACAAATCCCTGAGTGATGTCAAAGACCACCCCGTTCTGGAACGTCCCGTGACACTGTACCCACCAAGGGTCCTTATAATTCCACATATTTACCCCCTGCGCATTCCATGTCCGGTACTCACAACCGGCATACCAGCGGGCAATATCGACATAATGCATGCCACAATCATGGAAAGCGGGCCCCTCATATTCATGGCCTTCGCCCGGCGCCAGTCCGGGAGTCATGTGGCAAATACGGATGATAGCCAATTCACCGATTTCTCCCTTCCGGATATATTCCTTCATCAGATTGTGGTACCAAGAATTCCGCAAATACAAATTCACGGTAGAGAAAAGAGAAGAACCCTCCACCAGCTCCACAGTCTTCCACTCCTTTTCCATCGTATCCGCAATGGGTTTTTCCGCAATGATATGCTTATTATACCGAATGGCCTTTTCTATCTGCTCCATCCGAAAATTAGCCAGCGTAAAAAGTCCGACGACCTGCACGCTCTCATCCTCAAAAATTGGTTGATTATCTTCTATTACTTGAGATTCCGGAGATAATTTCCTAGCCAGTTCACGCGATTCAGAATTCGTATCGCAGATATAAGCTATGTCCCATCTCCCACTTTTCCGCATCGCCTCCCAATAGAATCGTCCCATTCTACCGAAACCGATTATTCCGACTTTTATTCTCGTGTCCGATGAAATTTGTGTATTCATATTATAGTAGCAAGTTTAAGTGCAAACAAAATAAAAACCATCAAATTTTCATCATCAAATTGACTGGTGAAAACCGATATTGCAAAACTAGCCAAATAAACAACACTTTTGGGAGGTTATAGCAATTTGTGTAGATTCTTTTTTCTTACTTACTCCTATAAATCAACGGATTAACCCTCAAAGAGAATATAAAAAATGTAGAAGGTTTGGAATCATTCCTTACTGAATAAATGCAATTATTTATCCTGAGTTGAACTGATTTTCATAATTTCATTTTCAAATTCATCCCTGTCCACGGCAGCCTTGTTCCGCATCTTCGTCCGATAATTGTAAACGGTACTCGTAGAGCAACGGAGGAAGTTGGCGATTTTCCCGCTATCCGTAATTCCCAGACGCAACAAGGCATAAATACGGAGCTCCCTATTCAACAATGCGTCCGGTTTCAAGACAATTTTTTCTTCATCTTTCAACAAAGCGTTAAAATCAGAAACAAAAGTCGGATACAGACTCAAAAAAACCTTATCAAAACGGACATACAACGCATTCAATTCCTCGTCAATCAACGCCGACGACTTCAACTTCTTAATCAGTTCATCATAATACTTGTTGATGGCAATCTTATATAATACATTCTGATACTTCTCCATCTTATAGATATAACTGAAACACACATCAAAAAACTCGGCAATGTAATGCTCCTTAATGCTGTTAATCTCGCACAACTGATTATTGGTATCGTTCAATTGGCTATTCACGGCATTCAATTTCTCATTCAACCGTAGAAGCTTCTCATTGCTTTGCGCCAACGCCTGTTTTATCCTCAGCGTTTTTTTCATCTGGAGATAAATAAAGACCACCAGCAAGATTAAAAGAAAAAGAATGACACTTGTAGAAATAAGAAAAACAGTCAGATTCGACCTCGATTTAGCCTGTTCCGCCTGGTAAGCGGTATTAATGATGGAATTGAACTTATAAATTTCAATAGCCCGGAAATGAATGCCCGAAGAAATCACGTCATCAATGGCAGATTGCGTAAACTTGAAAGCATCAGCCAGATTCTGCTCTTCATACTGTATCAATGCCAGCGATTGCAAGGATGCATTCTCCCGCGTCGCATTCCGGGTATCGGCAATAGCCGACAACATTAAATATTTTTTCTCCTCGTCATACTTCTTCTGATGCCTGCACAATCTCGAATACGAATGAGTAATCATTGCATACCTGGGTGTTCCTACCTCCTCGATTTCAAGCAACTCTTGAAAAATCTCCTTTGATTTCACAGTATCGCTCCACATATAATAAGCCGCCTCCGACATCCTGTAATCCCAGGAAGTATGGTCAATCAAGGCAAACAATGAATCCTGGTAAGCAGATTGCTGTTTCCAATACAGGTTATTAGCTACGGAGATGGAATAATGCCCCCAAAAATTGGAGTAAGTCTGATAATAGGCAATCAAAAGGTCTTTAGGAAGTTCTGAAGTCTTAACGCTTTTCAAAAGCATCTCCGCCTCCCTGAATCTGCCGCACATCGAATACAAAAGGCTAAGATGCAAAGACGACTCCGTTTTCAAATAAGCCCTGTTCAACTGCCGGGCAATCTCGATATTCCGGTCCACATAATGGATGGCGGAATCAATATGAAATTTCTTATACTCATCATACAACCGGAGATTTATCCTGTATTCCCCTTCAAGCGTCAAACCGGCACTTTTCAACATACACTTTATCCGGTTAATCCTCTCCTCCTTTTTCTGAACAAAGACATGTTTTTCATCTATCACTCTACGCAAAGAGTCAGCCAACATCTTCAATTCATTATTCGCATAAAGAACACTGCCGATTCCCAAAGCAACCAGCAGCAGCCCTATCCTCCTCTTCAGAAAACAACAGTTGAATTTCATATTATTAGCAAGTATAACGAAAAAAGCGATTCATTCAAAGAACAAACCGCTTTTTTTATAGAGAAGTAAATTTGCTCTTATTCTGCAACTACTTCGAAAGGAACCTCAACGGAAACTTCTTTATGAAGTTTTACAACTGCTTTGTAGTTGCCCACTTCCTTTACAGCATCCTTTACAACGATAATCTTTCTGTCAACCTCGTGTCCCAGCTTAGCCAATGCTTCGGCAATCTGGATACTGCCTACAGAACCGAAAATCGTACCGGTCGAACTTACTTTAGTTGCGATAGTCAAAGAAACGCCTTCCAACTTAGCAGCCATAGCTTCGGCATCTTTCTTGATTTTCTCAAGTTTGTGAGCGCGCTGTTTCAGTTCTTCAGCCAACATTTTCTTTGCAGAAGGAGAAGCAATGACAGCTTTTCCGGTTGGGATTAGATAATTACGACCGTATCCGGATTTCACGTTTACGATATCGTTCTTATAACCCAAGTTTACAATGTCTTCTTTCAATATAATTTCCATACTTTTCCTCCTTCTTATTTCATCATGTCAGTTACATAAGGCAGCAATGCCAAGTGACGAGCTCTCTTCACAGCCTGCGCGATACGACGTTGGAACTTCAAAGAAGTACCTGTAATACGACGCGGAAGGATTTTTCCTTGTTCATTCAAGAATTTCTTCAAGAATTCAGGATCTTTGTAGTCGATATACCTAATACCACTCTTTTTGAAACGGCAGTATTTTTTCTTCTTAACATCTACTGACGGCGGAGTCAAATATCTGATTTCTGATTGAACTTGTTGTGCCATGATTAATCCTCCTTTTTGTTTGATTTAACACTTCTTCTTTTTGCAGCGTATTCAGCAGCATACTTATCCATCTTGAAAGTCAAGAAACGGATTACGCGTTCATCACGACGGAAATTAAGTTCCAGCTTGTCAATTACAGTAGGATCTGCATTGAACTCAATCAGTTGGTAAAAACCTGTAGACTTCTTCTGAATTGGGTAAGCCAATTTCTTCAGTCCCCAGTTTTCTTCATTGATAATCTCAGCACCTTCAGCTTGAAGAACGCCTTTGAATTTTTCTACCGCTTCCTTCATCTGAACATCAGACAAAACGGGAGTTAAAATGAAAACGGTTTCGTATTGATTCATACTTCGTTTAATTAAATAAATAAATTATTTGATTTTAAATGCGGGTGCAAAGTTAGACATTTTATTTTGAACTACAAATATTTAATCTTTTTTTGTATCCGAAGATAGGATTTATCCGGGAAGTGACTTACCTTTGCAAAGTTGTTTAAACAATAATTTCATGATAGAGCAATTTAATTTCGATATCCGGCTTATATTCGCCATATTAAATGGCAAAGTTTCCGCGGCAATCAACCGTAAGCTGTACCGTAACTTCCGTCAGAACGGGCTGGAAATCAGTCCGGAACAATGGACGGTACTCATTTTTTTGTGGGAAAAAGACGGTGTTACACAACAAGAGTTGTGTAATGCAACTTTTAAAGACAAACCCAGCATGACCCGCTTGATAGACAATATGGAACGGCAGCATCTCGTTGTGCGCATTTCCGATAAAAAAGACCGCCGTACCAATTTGATCCACCTGACTAAAGACGGAAAAGAACTGGAAGAAAAAGCGCGCGTCATTGCCGGCCAGACTCTGAAAGAGGCTCTTCATGGCATCACCCTCGACGAATTGAGCATTGGGCAGGAGGTACTGAAAAAGGTATTCTATAATACGAAAGATTAAGCAGAAGAACAGATCTTAAAATCATAAAATCCACTAAATCGTGCATTTATAATGGAATTTTTATCCAAATAATTTCGCCCGTTAAAGAATTATGCTTTAATTTGTGACTGGAATATTATAATCTATTAAAATACACACGCATGAAAGGCTTATTAAAGAACTTAGGATTGATATTAATCTTGGCCGGAGTAGTCATCCTGTTGGGTTGTTCATTTACAGGTAATGTAAATAACAACGCCATTCTGGGTACTTCTGTAGTACTTGTAGTACTGGGACTCATTTCTTATATTGTTATTAATAAGAAGATCGCTGATTAATTTCGCAAAAATCAATAAAAAATCCCGGAAACGAATGTTTCCGGGATTTTTTATTTGTAGTCATCTCAAATGCGATTATTAAGATTCAACTTCCGGGGTAATCAGCTTATAGCCTTTTCCGTGGATATTGATAATCTCGATAGAATCATCTTCTTTCAGATGCTTACGTAGTTTCGTGATATACACGTCCATACTACGGGCATTGAAATAGTTATCGTCGATCCAGATCGTTTTCAAAGCAAAGTCACGTTGCAAAATCTCATTTGCATGCGCACAAAGCAATCCGAGCAGTTCAGATTCTTTGGTAGTCAGTTTAGTCTGTTTGCCTTCTGACGACAGAATTTGTTTCTGTGTATCGAAAGTAAACTTACCAATCTTATAGATATTGCTTTCTTTGTTCTTCTTTCCACGAACACGTCTCAAGATTGCTTCAATTCTGAACGTCAATTCTTCCATACTAAACGGTTTGGTGATATAATCATCCGCACCGATTTTAAATCCTTCCAGGATATCTTCTTTCAGCGTTTTAGCAGTCAGGAAGATAATAGGAATTTCAGCATTTGCTGCACGGACATCCTGTGCCAGTGTGAAGCCGTCTTTTTTAGGCATCATTACGTCAAACACGCACAAGTCATATTTATTCTTCAAGAAAGCCTTATAACCGGCTTCTCCATCAGGATATAACTCAGCAGAATAACCTTTTGCCTGTAGATATTCTCTTAAAAGCATGCCAAGATTTTCGTCATCCTCGCATAATAAAATACGCAGTTTCTCGTCCATATCAATTATTTTTTAATAAAGGTAATGCAATAATAAATTTAGTTCCCACGTTCAGGTCGCTTTCCGCCCGGATGGTTCCCTTATGATCCAATATAATTTTTCTCACATAAGCCAATCCCAGTCCAAAGCCCTTCACATCGTGCAGATTACCCGTATGTACACGATAGAACTTTTCAAATATCTTTTTCAGGTTCTCCTTTTTAATACCGATACCGTTATCCTGTATCGAAATCATCAGTTTACCCGACTCATTCCACGTTCTCACTTTCAGTTCCAGATCCTCTTCCGGTTTCTTATATTTCACCGCGTTATCCATCAGATTAAAGATTACATTCGTGATATGCATCTCATCTGCAAATATAACAGGATCGGTGGCCTCAAGGTTCGATGTTATCTTACCATTATACCGTTCCACTTTCAGCGCAAAGGTATTGACAACTCCTGAAATTAATTCATTCGCATCAATCTCCTTCATCTTCAAAGTTGCCTTCTGACGTTCGAACATCGACATCTGGAGCACCTTTTCCACCTGGAAGCGCAAGCGCTTGGTTTCATCATTTATCACTCCCGATATATGCTGGAACATCTGCGGTGATTTTCCTACCGCGGGATCTTTCAACATCTGCGCTGCCAATGAAATGGTAGATATTGGTGTTTTAAATTCGTGCGTCATATTATTGATAAAGTCATTCTTCATTTCCGTCAGTTTCTTTTGCCGGAATACGATATAAATCGTAAAGATGAATGTCACTAACAATACCAGCGTAAATATCAACGACGGAATCATGAAACTAATTGAGTCAAAGATATAATCTTTCTTACCAGGAAAGTGCACTTTCAATATGCTCATTTTTGCAGGCGGATCATTCTTGAACAATGCCTGCTGATAAGCGTCCTCACTTCCCTTTGCCTCATAATCCGCACAACGATAGACTTCCCTACCGTCTTTGTCAATCACCGTAAAGTGATAAGGCAAGTCTATACTATTATTATATAAGCTCGATTTCAGATAGTCATCCAGTTCTTTGAACCGTACTCTGTCTCCAATCGATTTGTCACTTCCCCGATAAATCATCTGCCAAGCCACTTCATCGAGTAACGCCCGTTGATACATATACCGATTCTTGATGGCTTCCACTAATGAACGCGAAGTTTCCGGAATAGTCTTTGTTCCCCTGTAAGGAGAAATCATAGCCTTTGGAAGCTCGGAGGGCTTGGTGGTCATCACTTTCAGCTCAAAATCCGAATATACCTTTCCATCCTTAGACTTCACCGTGAACCGTTGCGTTTGCTGAATCAAGTTGTCTTGTTGTATGGAAGCGTTATTCGCAATCAGTGCTTTTCTTTCCGCTTCTGAAATATCTTCGATCAACCAACGTCTGGTCTCTGCATATTCCACATCCTTGGAAACCTGATCCAGGCTATTGCGTACAGCCGAATCAAACTGCTCCTTACGGGTTTTCATCATTTCCTCAATATAACTAACCTGCAAATACAGCAGGCTAAGGAAGGAAAGCCCCATTACAATACCTAATATCCAAATTGTTGACTTCTTCATAGCAACAAAATTAACACTCCCTAATTAACACTCCTAATGCATTAACTTGATTTAACCGGAACTTCCCGGAAATTAACCGTAAGGAGCTATTTAGGTTGTATTCTGATTACTACAACAATAAAAGCCCTCCTTTGGTTTGCAAATTTAATAAAAAATTAAATCTTCTCCTTGCGTTTTTCCATCTTTATTAATCATAGTTAAACAAAAACCGCCGCCTTTTACTTAAAAAAGGCAACGGTTTTAACTATTCAGTAAACAATAAACAGCTATTCTTCAGTTTGTCCCGCTTCAAAATCTTTAATCAACTTATCCTGAACATCGGACGGAACAAGCTCATAACTGGAGAACTTCATGATGAATGAAGCGCGCCCTCCGGTCAACGAACTGAGAGCCGTAGAATAAGAAGACATCTCTTTCAAAGGAACCTTAGCCACCAGCTTTTCAAATCCCTTCTCGCTGCTCATTCCCATAATCATGGCGCGACGTCCTTGAAGGTCTCCCATCACATCACCCATCTTATCGGACGGAACAAATACCTCTACATCATAAATCGGTTCCAGAATTTTAGGTCCGGCATTCTTGAACGCCTCGCTGAAAGCGTTACGTCCGGCAAGCATAAAGGAAATTTCATTCGAATCGACCGGATGCATCTTGCCGTCATACACGATAACACGCACATCGCGGGCATACGAACCGGTCAGCGGCCCTTGCTCCATACGTGCCATTATCCCTTTCAGGATAGCGGGCAAGAAACGGGAATCAATGGAACCGCCCACGATACTGTTGACAAATACCAGCTTGCCGCCCCACTCCAACGGAACCTCTTCCGTGCCTTTCACGTTAATCTTAAATTCCTGCCCGTTGAACTTGTACGTATCGGGAACAGGCATACCTTCCTTATAAGGTTCCACGATTAGATGCACCTCACCGAACTGCCCCGCACCTCCGGACTGTTTCTTGTGGCGGTAGTCCGCACGGGCGGCTTTCGTTATCGTCTCACGATACGGAATCTTCGGCTCTTCATATTTCACTTGAAGTTTCTCATTGTTTTCCAGGCGCCATTTCAATGTGCGGAGATGGAATTCCCCTTGTCCGTGAATCAAAGTTTGCCTCAACTCCTTCGATTGTTCAATCACCCATGTCGGGTCTTCTTCGCGCATACGGTTCAGGATAGTCATCATCTTTTCCACATCCGCCTCGTTAACCGGTTTGATAGCGCGGGAATATTTAGAATTCGGATACTTGATAAAATTAAACTTATAGTCGCAGTCCTTACCGTTCAACGTATTGCCGGTCTTCACATCTTTCAGCTTCACGGCAGCACCGATATCGCCGGCCTGCAACTCTTCCACTTTGATGCGGTTAGCGCCCGCCACGACATAAAGCTGCGCGATACGCTCTTTCGAGCCGCGGTCCGCATTCAATAAGTCGTCTCCTTCATGAACCTTTCCGCTCATCACCTTAAAATAG
This sequence comes from uncultured Bacteroides sp., assembly GCF_958445495.1. Classification (GTDB taxonomy): domain Bacteria; phylum Bacteroidota; class Bacteroidia; order Bacteroidales; family Bacteroidaceae; genus Bacteroides. The sequence continues at coordinate 190,841 of NZ_CAUCSQ010000002.1, forward strand.
GAAACCTCGCCGATATGCGGTTCCACACTCGTCTTGAAAAAATAAAGGGATTCCGGTCCGTTCACGTCCGGCGCCACTTCTTTTCCTTCCGTATTTTGCACTTTCGGCATTTCAGAAACAAAAGGAACAACGTTCCCCAGGAACTCCATCAAACGGCGCACTCCCATGTCTTTCCCTCCGCAAACACAAAATACCGGGAACATCCCCCTTGCAATCAATCCCTTGCGGATGCCCTCGCGCATCTCATCTTCCGAAAGGGAATCCTGTTCAAAGAATTTTTCCATCAGTCCTTCGTCATTCTCGGCGGCAGCCTCTACCAACGCCTTATGCATTTCCATGGCCTTGTCCATCTCTTCCGCCGGAATTTCCTCAATCACAGGAGCCCCGCCTTCAGGTTTCCAAGAGTATTTTTTCATCAACAGCACATCGATTAAAGCGTTGAATCCCGGACCGGTGGTTACGGGATATTGGATAGGAACAATCTTAGAACCGTAAGCCTCTTTCAATTGTTCCAGGATATTATCATAGTCGCATTTTTCATTGTCAAGCTGGTTGACGAGAAAAATAACGGGTTTATTCAGTTTTTCTGTATATCGGAAATGATTTTGCGTACCTACCTCTACGCCATATTGCCCATTGAGAAGAATGATTGCCGTATCAGTTACGTTCAATGCAGTTACAGTACTGCCTACAAAGTCGTCCGACCCCGGACAATCTATGATATTCAACTTTTTATTATTCCATTCCACATGAAGAACAGTTGAGAAAACAGAGTAACCGTACTCCTGCTCGACAGGGAAATAATCGCTGACGGTATTTTTCGAAGCGACAGTTCCGCGACGTTTTATAACCCCACTCTCGAAAAGCATCGCTTCCACGAGAGTGGTTTTCCCAGAGCCAGAACTTCCCAACAAGGCAATGTTCTTGATTTCATTAGTCTGATATACTTTCATAATACACAAGATTTAAATAATTACTTAGTATGGTTTTCACATACATTCATTTTAGTGACGCGCAAATTAGGGATTAATCGGGGGAAAAGCAACACTTAAGGCAGTGTTACTAAACAATGTTATGTAACACATTTTTAACACAATCTTCTTTTCGTCCCGGCATCCGACCGGCTTTCGCACGGAAACAGACGTCCCATTATTCCCGGAAACAAAGAAAGGAACGGCAAACGATTTCCATCCATAAGTTTTTTGATATATCTGATAATAGTCTTACTTTTACATCCGCAATTTCTAAAACGGCATAACTATGGCAGGTATCTATCTTCATATTCCTTTTTGTAAAACGCGCTGCATCTACTGTGACTTTTACTCGACCACCCGCAGCGAACTCAAGCCCCGTTACGTACAAGCTCTTTGCCGGGAACTGGCGATGCGGAAAGCATACTTGAAAGGGGAAGAGGTAGAGACCGTTTATTTCGGCGGCGGAACCCCGTCCCGGCTGGAGGAGGAAGATTTCAAACAGATATTCGATACCATCCGGACACACTACGGATTAAGCCGCTGTCATGAAATCACCCTGGAAGCCAACCCCGACGATTTGACTTCCGAATACCTGGAAATGCTTTCCACGTTTCCCTTCAACCGCCTCAGTATGGGAATACAGACCTTTGACGACGAGATGCTCAAACGGTTGAAGCGCCGGCACAATGCCCGCACGGCTATGGAAGCGGTGGAGAGATGCCGGAAATCCGGCTTCCGGAACATCAGCATCGACCTCATCTACGGACTGCCCGGAGAAACCAGGGAACAATGGGAGAATGACCTCTGCCGCGCCATCAGCCTGGACGTGGAGCACATCTCTGCCTACCACCTGATTTATGAGGAAAATACCCCTATATACAATATGTTAAAACAACACCGGATATCCGAAGTGGACGAAGATTCCAGTTTGGATTTTTTCACATTGCTGATAGAGCGTTTGCAGAAAGCGGGATTCGAACACTACGAAATTTCCAATTTCTGCCGTCCCGGAAAATATTCCCGCCACAACACTTCCTACTGGAAAGGGATACCCTATCTGGGATGCGGGCCGTCAGCGCATTCGTTCGACGGCACGACACGGGAATGGAACGCCTCTTCCCTCGATGCCTATATAAAAGGAATGGAAGAAGGCCGCCGCACTTTTGAAACGGAATATCTGGACCCGGCCACCCGGTACAATGAATTTATCATCACGGCCCTACGTACCGTATGGGGCGTTTCCATAGAAAAGCTGAAACAGACGTTCGGCAACGAAATGTGGGAATATTGCCGGAAAATGGCGGAACCCTACCTGAAAAGCGGTAAACTGGAAGAACGGGACGGCACCTTGCACCTGACCCGTGAAGGCATCTTCATCTCAGACAGTATCATGAGCGATTTGCTCCGGGTAGACTAACCAATGCAAACAACAGACCGATGACCGAATCAGAAGTAAGAAAGTTATTGCGGCAAATGAAAGAGCAGGATTCGCAAACTGCTTTCCGGAACTTTTACGATATGACTTACGACCGCCTTTTCCGCATTGCCTACTACTACGTGAAACAAGAAAAATGGTCGCAGGAAATCGTCCTCGACGTATTCTTGAAACTGTGGAAACAACGAGACACCCTGCCCGATGTGAGAAATATTGAAGACTACTGTTTCATCCTGGTCAAAAACGCTTCACTCAATTATCTGGAAAAAGAATCACGGCGTCCCCTCGTCTATCCCGATTCCTTGCCGGAACCCCAAGAACAAAGCTACTCGCCCGAAGAGTCATTAATCAGCGAAGAGCTGTTCGCCCTCTATGTAAAGGCGCTCGACCGGCTTCCGGAACGTTGCAGGGAAATATTCATCCGCATCCGCGAAGAGAAACAAAGTTATGCGCAGGTGGCGGAAGAACTGGGCATCAGCATAAATACCGTAGACGCCCAACTTCAAAAAGCGATTGCACGGCTGAAAGAGATGATTAGCCGGGCAGAGATAACGGATTAACAATTATTTAGAAAAAGCATATAGTGATTTTCTGTCAACCTCCGGTCTTTATCAGCAAATAAACCAGTTAATCACCTCAAAAAGACAGAAAAAATGGAAAAGCCAAACAATGTAAGCATCCGGTTTCTTATTTTCCTATCGGTCTGCCTGAGCCTGTTCTCATGCGACAAAGACGATTTTCCCAAAGACTATGTGGGATTCAAGGACTCAAAACAAACGGTAGAATGTGACAGGAACAAAGCCGAAGACCGATTGGAAGTCAAAATCATCGCAATGAAGAAATCCAAGAAAGACCGGACCGTATTGCTGACCTCCCCTTCTCCGGCAACCGGACAGGCCGCAATCATGCAACTGACGGAAAAACAGGTAATCGTCAAAGCGGGAAAGACATCGGCAACAACCACCGTCAAAATCTATCCCAGACAAATGGTCTTAAAAGAACAGAATGTCATCCTCACCTGTACGCCCCAATGGAAAGAGGGCGGAATCAGCAAACTAACCATTCTGCTGAAACAGAAATAATCAACAAAAAAATACGGAAAAGATGAAAAAACATACCGATACGGAGTTCGAAAAAATACTGAACAAGCTCGTCGCTTCCACACGTTCGCCGCGAGGGTGTTTTTCGGCAAAAGAAAGTTATCCGGAACTGGAAAGAAGGCTGAAATCATACACCCGGCGCCTGGTTCTGGCACGCACATTCCCGGCAGCGGCGGCGGTAATCCTGCTTTGCCTGTCGGTATGGGCAACCTATTCATATATGCAGCCTGCCGCTATGCAAACGGTTTCCACCCTGGCGGAAGTACGTACCATCCGTCTCCCGGACGGCAGCACCGTCACTCTCAACCGTTATTCTTCGCTTTCCTATCCGGAAAAGTTCAAATCGGGCCAACGGGAAGTAGAGTTAAACGGAGAGGCGTATTTTGAAGTAAGCAAAGACCCCGGACACCCGTTTGTCGTGTACACCGAAACAGTCGACATCCAAGTGTTGGGAACTCATTTCAATGTGGACGCCTACCCTGCCAACCCGGACGTAAGGACAACATTACTGACAGGTTCGGTGGCAGTCAGCGACAAAAGCAAATCCGGCCGCATGATTTTGAAGCCGAATGAGACTGCCGTATATAATAAGGTGGAAAAGAGACTCACCTGCGAAGTGCCGGAGAATGCGCAAGACGAGATTTCCTGGCGGCAGGGAGAGTTCATATTCGACAATCTGACTCTGCGGGAAGTCGCCCGCGAATTATCCAACTCGTTCGGAACAACGGTTCACATAGCCGATACGTCCTTGCAAAACTACCGGATTACGGCACGGTTCCGCAACGGAGAAGATTTGGAAACCATCCTATCCGTATTGCACGATGCCGGTTATTTCAACTATTCACGAAACAAGAAACAAATTACCATCACTGCTAAACCAGACTAAAATGAATATGATATTCCTATGCCGCCTGCCCGTCAGAGCCCTTATTCTGATGGGAGCGGCGCTCCTTATCTCCACACAAGGATATGCACAGGCCCCGGAAGCCGGACTTTCGCTGAAACAGCGCAACGCCACACTGAAAGAATTTGTCAGGCTGATTGAAAACTCCACCGGATATTCTTTCATCTATGGCGAAGAAATAGCCATCAGGCACAGAATCAACCTGCAAGTAAAGAACAAGCCGTTGCACGAAATACTTGACCTTGTTTTCAAAAACGAGCCGGTCAGTTATCAATTTTCCGGCCGGTACATCCTCCTGCAAAAGAAAAAAGAGCCCCCAACCGGATACCGTAAATTTACCGTCAGCGGACACGTGACCGACGGGACATCTTCCGAAACGCTGATTGGAGCCAATATTGTCGAAAACCGCCAAAAGCAAGGAACCACCACCAACTCTTACGGTTTCTACAGCATCACCCTGCCCGAAGGAGACATCGAGTTACGTTTCTCTTATTTAGGGTACGCCACGGAAACACGCAAGCTCAAACTCTCGCGGGATACTCTGTTAAACATCCGCATGCGGGGAAACACACAATTGCAGGAAGTAGTGATTGTCTCGGACAAAGCCGAGACAGGAACCACAGCCACCCGGATGGGAGCCATTGAAATTCCGATGACGCAAATCAAAAATACCCCAAGCATATTGGGAGAAGCCGACGTGATGAAAGCCATCCAGCTAATGCCCGGCGTACAGGCGGGAATCGACGGTTCGGCGGGATTATACATACGCGGTGGCAGCCCGGACCAGAATCTCATTCTGCTGGACGGGATTCCCGTGTACAACGTAGACCACATGTTCGGCTTCTTCTCGGTCTTCACCCCCGAATCCGTCAAAAAAGTAACGTTGTTCAAAAGTTCTTTTCCGGCCCGTTTCGGCGGACGGCTCTCTTCCGTCATCGACGTACGCACGAATGACGGAGACATGCAAAAATACCACGGCACGTTCAGTATCGGACTACTAACCAGCAAAATCAATCTGGAAGGCCCGATTGTGAAAGGAAAAACCTCTTTCAACATTTCCGCCAGACGTTCGTATGTCGATCTCATCGCCAAGCCATTTATGCCGAATGATGAAGAATATGGTTATTACTTTTATGACATCAATGCCAAAATCAATCATAAATTCTCCGACCGGAGCCGTATCTATCTAAGCGTTTACAATGGAAAAGATCATTTTGCCGCCAATTATGATGGAGATACCGACTCCAAGGATGGAAGCACAATGAATTGGGGAAATACCATTGTTTCCGCCAGATGGAACTATATATTCAACAACCGTCTGTTCAGCAACACAACCGTCTCTTACAACAACTATTTATTCGACGTCAACTCATACAATAACAATAAATATGCTAACAGCATGGGAGCTTCGATAATCAACCGATATTCAGCCGATTATCGTTCGGGAATCAATGACTGGAGCTATCAGATCGATTTCGATTATAACCCGTCTCCCGCACACCACATTAAATTTGGTACAGGATATATCTATCATCGGTTCCGTCCGGAGGTCATGACATCCAAAATCTCCGAGAAAACAGGAGACAAAGTAGATCGCGACACCACTTACCACAGCATCGCCAACAGCCGGATTTACGGGCATGAGCTATCGGCTTATCTGGAAGACAACATCAAGGTGAATGACCGTCTGCGTCTGAATCTCGGATTACACTTCTCCTTGTTTCAGGTACAGAAGCAGAGTTATTCTTCTTTGCAGCCACGAGTTTCCGCCCGTTATCAACTAGGGAAAGACGTAACTCTGAAAGCCTCTTATACACAAATGAGCCAATACGTACATCTGTTATCATCCATGCCAATCGCAATGCCTACGGACTTATGGGTTCCCGTGACTAAAAAAATCAAACCGATGCGCTCTCACCAATATTCATTAGGCGGATACTATACGGGAATCGAGGGATGGGAATTCTCGGTAGAAGGCTATTATAAAGATATGTATAATGTATTGGAGTATAAGGAAGGAGTCAGCTTCTTCGGTTCTTCTGCCGGTTGGGAAAATAAAGTGGAAATGGGCAAGGGACGTTCGGCAGGTATTGAGTTTATGGCACAGAAGACACTTGGAAGAACGACGGGATGGCTGTCCTACACTTTGTCCAAAAGTGATCGTCAGTTTGCTAAAGGCGGTATCAACAACGGTGAACGGTTTCCATATAAATATGACCGAAGACACAATATCAACCTGACAATCAACCATAAGTTCAACGAACGTATCGACATCGGTGCTTCCTGGGTGTTCTATACAGGCGGAACAAGTACAATCCCTGAAGAGAAAACCGCTGTCATCCGTCCTAGCGACAGCACAAACAACGGATTTGGAGGAGGATATGGATATGGAGATTATTTTGATTCAGGCATAACTTCACCCACCATCGGAGAAGCTTCGTATGTGGAGCATCGTAATAATTACCGGTTACCAGCCAGTCACCGGTTGAATGTGGGAGTCAATTTCAACAAAAAGACCAAACATGGTATGCGTACCTGGAATATCAGTCTGTATAATGCATATAATGCGATGAATCCTACCTTCGTATATCGCAGCACCAGCAAAAACGATCCCTACAAACCGATTATCAAGAAGTATACTATACTTCCATTAATTCCATCATTCACTTACACTTATAAATTCTAAACCCATTATGAGAACTCGTATATATTATCCATTTATCCTGTTAATAGCATTACTGACAACAGTATCTTGCGAAAACGAACTCCCGTTTAGTGTAAAGGACAATCCCCCCAAACTAGTGATGAACGCACTAATCAACGCAGATAGTCTGACCAATGTTCTTTACCTCAATTTCACGGGAAGAGGATACGCCACTCATGCAGAAAAAGCCACCGTGGAAGTACGTGTTAACGGACAGTTGTCAGAAAGTTTACGTCCGCTCCCACCCCAGGCGGAAGGAGATATGCAATGCCGCTTCAACATTTCCGGCAAGTTCTCTCCCGGAGATGTAGTACGTATCGACGCTCTCACTGACGACGGGCAGTATCACGCATGGGCTGAAGTTACCGTTCCACAGCGTCCCAACGAAATAACTGATATCGATACGGTCACTGTTCCACTGACACAGTATTATTATACACAGAATTACCTCCGATATAAAATCAACATCAAAGATCGCCCCAACGAAAATAATTTCTATCGACTTATCATGGATAAGCAAATGACAGTGAAAGACTATAATAATGAAATAGGCGAATATGTCACTCAAACCACACACCGTTATCATTTTATATCTCGCGAAGATGTTGTGTTGACGGACGGACAGCCTACCAACAGCGATGACGAAGATAATGGCATGTTCGACACTGTAAAGAATATATATGGGGTGTTTGACGACTCACGATTCAAAAATACATCTTATACCATGACAGTTTACAACCAGACAAATGTTGAGGGGCTTTCCAAATATGGAACGAATGTAAAGATGGATATTATTGTGCGTCTGTTAAGCATTACAGAAACCGAATATTACTATCTGAAAGCACTCAACCTGGCAGATTCCGACGCTTATGATGAGACAATAAACGAACCAATCAAATATCCCGGCAATGTGCACGGAGGGGTCGGGATTGTCGGGATCAGTACGGAGACAAGCAAAATCATTCATATAGAAAAGCCATGGATATGAAAACTCATCACCTACTATTTATACTCATCGCATTACCGCTGTTCTGTTCCTGCCGAAGCAGCCGGAGTATGTTAAGGGAGATACAAGCCTTAAAATCCAGCTTGTATTACGAGCTCACTTCTCCTATCTATCAGGAGAAAGCAGATCAAACCGTATATCTGGACTTCATCGACTACTCCAACATGGATTATTACACCAGCGTGAAACGAAAAAAGTCTGCATATATTCCGCTACTGCTATATAACTATGAGGGTGAGCTTTTCCATCTTCGGTTAGGAGAGTCTTCTCTCACCCAACTCTATCGGGAATTTCTGACGGAGGCACTGCTTACCGAATGTAACAGTAGCACCTGCTGTCATCTGATAGATAATCAGAAAGGAAAAATGATTCCCGATTCCGCCTATCGGCTGGAAGTAAAAATCAGAAAGAATGAGACGTGTGCCAGAATCAAACTCAACCAGTCGAGTGTCCTTTGGTTTGAGGGAGAAATGTTGGAAGTTGTCAATAACAGAATCCGTCCGGCAGTTTCCAGTCTTACCGTTTCCATCCGGCTCACTCAAAAAGAAGATTGCCTGCTTGATAAAACTTACTTTACAGAATACCGTCAAACTGAAAAAACTCAAAAATTCGAAGATTCGCTGTCCGCCAATGCCGCTTGCCTGGATGATATGGCCGAATGTCTGTCAATAGCCACGAAAGAAATCGTGGAAGAGATTAGCCAGGATATACATTTAATACTATCTTTGCAGCCAAAAAGCAGACACTGACTATGTTTATCATTATTGGAATTATGCTGGCAGGCATATTTTTCGGCTACTTGTCACGCAGCAAAAGGCTGTCATGGATACACAAGATAATCACTTTCCTCATATGGATTCTCCTCTTTCTTCTCGGAATAGATGTAGGAGGCAACGAGTCTATTGTCAAAGGTTTGCACACTCTCGGCCTGGAAGCCGCTATCATTACTGTAGCCGCCGTTGCAGGGAGTACGTTATGCGCCTGGGGATTATGGTATCTATTATATAAATGGAATAGAGGAAAGGAGACAAAAGTATGAAAGGCAGTTTGATTATCGTCTCATTTTTCATTATCGGTACTCTTTGCGGGTTTTATCATCTTATCCCATACGATTTCACCGACAGCAAGCTCAGTTATTACGCTCTCTGCGGACTGATGTTCTGCGTAGGTATCAGCATCGGAAACGACCCGAACACGCTAAAAAGTTTTCGTTCGCTGAACCCCCGGCTGGTATTTCTTCCCGTCATGACGATACTCGGCACGTTGGCAGGCTGTGCCGTCGCAGGAGCTTTTATGAGCCAACGAAGCCCCTTGGACTGTATGGCTGTCGGGGCCGGTTTCGGGTATTATTCGCTCTCCAGCATTTTCATCACCGAGTATAAAGGCGCAGAACTGGGGACCATCGCGTTGTTATCCAATATCATGCGTGAAATTATCGCCTTGCTGTGCGCTCCCTTGCTGGTAAAGTATTTCGGCAAACTGGCCCCCATTTCCGTCGGCGGAGCCACAACGATGGACACCACTCTCCCTATCATCACCCGTTGTTCCGGAAAAGAGTTCGTCATCATTTCCATCTTCCACGGTTTTATCGTCGATTTCAGCGTTCCTTTCCTTGTCACATTTCTTTGTTCCATATCATTTTAATAGCAATAAATCCTAAAATAGAGCAATATCAGGTATTCGTTCCCGCACACATATTACAAATACATTTCAAAATCCCGGTTTTTCGTATCAAAAAGCATATACTCTCTTGACCTACATCAAGAAATCACGCTAAACAAAATCTTTTCTCTTTCTTTATTTTTGTGTTATAAAACATATCTCTATATTTGCACAGGTAAAAAGAAAAACTAAGCGCTTAGACTATTTTCAATAGGTATTAGATTTATTTTAAAGGTTTGTTTTTAGGTATAACAATTAAAAAAAGAGGTATTATGAAACGTTTAGGATTAACACTGGCAGCAGTATTCTGTTTGGCTGCCATGACTTTTGCAGCGGGAAACCAGCCTGCAACCGCAAAATGGGAAGGTAATATCAATGTGAATAAATTAGGTAAATATTTAAAATTGAGTTCCGCACAAAGCGAAGAGGTAGCGAATATCTGCGATTACTTCTCATTACAGATGTCGAGAGCTACAACGGCGAAAAAAAATAAAGAAGCCAAATTGCGCAACGCTGTTTACGGCAACCTGAAATTGATGAAGAAGACCCTCAATGCGGAACAATATGCCAAATATGCCGCTTTGATGAATATTACCCTTCAAAACAGAGGTATCGAACTGAATAAGTAAAATGATTGATATGCAAAAGGAAAAAGGGTGCAAGCCATGTTATGGTTTGCACCCTTTGTTTCTATTTCCCCGTTGCATGCGTTCCGTACGGACAACGGCCATGCAATTATTTTATGGTTACCATGGTAGCTCCGAATCCATATTCCTGAAAAGAAGCGTCCTGGTAGCGGCAACTGCTATATTTCCGCCGCAATTCGTCAATAATGGCTTTCCGAAGCACTCCATCCCCTTTGCCATGAATAAAGACAATCTTCTGTTCACGCTTATTTTTATAGTTTCCCATAACTTCCCGGAATTTGTCCAACTGGTAATTCAAAATTTCCCCGTTGTCCATTCCTTTCGTATCGTCCAATAACGAATCGATATGGAGATCGACTTCGATAATTCCATTTTTAACGCTTTGCCCGGATTTCACGATTGGCTGTGATTTAGGCTTATCGACAGCCTTCTTCTGCAACAAGGCGGCCTGGATTTCTTCCGCCGACACATATACCTGCTTCACCGGCACGTCATCTTTCACAATATCGTAAATCAATGCCGGCTCTTCAAAGAAATCCGACTCCCTGAATGTGTGCAACTTATAAAATTTTACGGTATCAATCCGTATTTCGACGCTGACGGCGGGCTTGATTGCCGCCGGCTTATTCTCTTTAAAAGCCACCAGTTGCACTGCCACCCGTTCCATATCGTTCAATGCATCTTTGGTAAATTCCTCCAACAGCAATTTCGTATTGGGTTCCACCAATCCGTGCGAACGGGTCTTCCACGCTTTTCCCTCCGCACTCAGATAAGCATAGTACAGATAATAATTGCTGTCATTTACCAAATAAGCGTCAAAAGGGGTAACCGTCATCGCTTTCACATCTTCGGGCACATAAGCCAGGCAAACATTCAGCGTATCGCCTCCACGCATCTCCGGTTGGCGCTGAACCGCCGGGATTTCCGGTTTCACCAGCTTAACGGGCTCTTCCTCCCGGGATTTCGGTGAAGCCGGTTTCCGCTTCATATTATAATCGTCCGTTTCAACCACCACACACTCGCGTATCGGCATCGGAATATCAAAACCGTCCGCGTCTTCCACCAGAACGAAATCCTTACCTTGGAATCCTGTCACAATCCCACCGCCCACTTCACTGAGGAAGCGCACTTTATCTCCTATTTTCATATCGTATCTCCAATTAAAGTTCAAACTTAAAAACGGATAGCAAAGATAAAGATTTCTATGAAATTAAACGGAAATCCGATTCTAAAAACAAATAACTTGCCCTTATTCCTCTTTTTATTGTAAATTTGCCGTCCGAAACGCCTGGCTTATTATTTGGAAAGCCTTCTATTATAAATAACTGAAAACAATGAAAGAACTCATCAAAGTCATCGCCTTCGACGCGGATGATACCTTATGGAGCAACGAGCCTTTTTTCCAGGAAATAGAAAAACAGTATGTCTTTCTGTTACAATCTTACGATACTCCGGAGAATATCTCGGCTGCATTATTCCAAACGGAAATGAACAATCTGAAATATCTCGGATACGGCGCCAAAGCGTTTACCATCTCAATGATTGAAACGGCATTGCGCGTCAGCAGGCAACAGATTCCGGCAGCAGACATCCGGCACATTGTCGATTTAGGAAAATCATTGCTGGAAATGCCTATCGAACTTCTGCCGGAGGTGAAAGAAACGCTTGAAGAGCTGAAAGCAAAAGGACGGTACAAATTGGTTATCGCAACCAAAGGGGATTTGCTCGACCAGGAAAACAAACTGAAACGTTCGGGACTCGCCGCCTATTTCGACCATATCGAAGTCATGTCCGACAAAACAGAGAAAGAATATCTCCGGATGCTGAATATCCTGCAGATTGCCCCCTCCGAACTCGTCATGGTCGGCAATTCGCTGAAATCGGACATTCAGCCCGTCTTATCATTGGGAGGATACGGAATCCACATTCCTTTCGATGTAATGTGGAAGCACGAAATCGTAGATGCATTCTCCCACAAACGCCTGAAACAAATAAAAAGATTCGGTGAGTTGCTGACTCTGCTTTAACTTTTCCGGCTTTCCCGCTTCCGGCAAATCCGAAACAACGCACCGGGTATCCCGATTCGGAGCAAATTCTACGGAAATCTTATCTGTATGATACGACATCAAATTGTTCTATTTTCTAAATTTGAGACACAAAAGACATCAATAAAATCCTTCTTCCGGTAATCTTTCTGCATAAAATAATGCAAGAATATACGGGTTCCAAGGATTTTTCACATAAACGCCGTTCAAATATGCAACGTAAACAAGATTGCCGGCAATCGTTCCTTTAAAACAAACGGGCGGTACCTTTTAAAGGAACGGACCATTGCCCGGTGAGAAGCCCTTCCTTCCTTTAAAAGGAACGCTTCAAACCGTATTTTAACGGTAAACTTTGAGCTAACAGCCGCCCGTTCCTCTATCACACGCAATCTGTCACTTTACTATCAAATAAGAGGGGAAACAATACACATCATCCCTTTTCAAGGTGAAAACAAAACAAATTCACAGTTAATATTCCCGATTGATTTCTTTTCAAAATCCGCCGGCAGCAATTCCCTGCCATTTTCAAATCATCTCCGGACAGAGCTGCATATACCGGAACGATGCAACCATAAAATATCCTTTTTTTCGCATTATCGCCAAAACCGCACATATTTATCTTTTTCACGGTTCAAAGCGGTTTCATCGACACAGCCGTCCAACCGGAACCATGAATGCTCCACCGACGGCCCTTCTTTCCGAACAGCCTTGTTCCAATTTCCTATCACTTGCCCTTCATGAAGGACAACCGGATAAAAGAGTCCGTTATTGGTAAACGCTTTCGAGTAATGTTCTTTAGGCAAAACGTCCGTCCGGTCTTTATACCCAAGCAGATATTCATCATAAGAAGGGAGGAGGTGCAAACTGCCGGACGTTTTTCCACGGATCCGGCAATCTTCATGGACATACCACTTCTGCCCCTTCCACTCTTCTACAGACAGTTCCGAAGCAATCAGATAAACAGCCTGCCGTGCTTCCGAGACAGGCAATCCCGACCACCAGACAAAATCCTGCAGAACGGCGGGAGCATGACTACGGAAATAGCTTCTCGCCAAACGGGCCAAAGATTCCTCTTTCGTCAATTCCGGCACAGGCGGGACACGTTCTTCCAAAAGGGCATACGTATATTTTCCTTCTATCTCTTCTCCGCTGCATACGATTCCTACCTGCTCCGCACGCGCCAGGAAACGGGTTATATGATGATTGTCCGCTAAAATCCCCGAACGGTTAAAATGTTCGGCAATCTCCTGCCTTGTCAGGCTTTTCTTCCCGCAAAGAATTTTCTCCAACAGATTATGGCTTTTCGTATAGAGTTCTTCAGAAATATCCAACCCGCGGCCTTTTGCAAAAGAATCGTTGGCGGACATGACACGCCGGGCGGAAAGCTTCAACATCCATCGAATATCCTCCGCCGCAACAAGATGCCATGTCGGACGCATCACATGAGTCCGCAAAATCTCACCGTCCCGCAAAGCTTTCTCCACTGTCTGGACCGTCGCGGACTTCAAACGCATTCCCACTGCCCATTTTACCATGGAATAACTCTGCGCCTGCATGGCTCCCATCCAGGAGACAAGTTCTTTCGGCCGAGAGAAAAGAGGACTCGCCAACTGTTGGTTGAGTAAACGGATATTCGGTATTTTCATATTATCGGCAATTCTATACTACCGGACAAATATAGGGCTTATTCACTAGAAACAGCCATAAAAATCAATAAATACATTACTCCAACAAAAAAGTATCCTGTAAATCAGCCTTACTGTTTCCTCCCACCCAAACAGTATAATATCCGGGTTCAGGTTTACGCACCATGTCTATACCGTAAAAGGCCAAATCGCCGGAAGATAAAGTAAACCGGACGACTTTACTTTCGCCGGCTTTTAAACGGACACGCTGAAATCCTTTTAATTCTTTTACCGGACGAATAATGGAACCGACGAGGTCCCTTACATATAGCTGAACAACTTCCGTCCCATCCATATTACTGTTATTTTTCAATGTAACACTCACCGTAAGAGAATCTTTCATTCCTATCTTTTTCTCGGAAAGCACCAGCCCGGAATAATCGAACTTACTATATGACAGCCCATAGCCAAACGGAAATAGCGGTTCTTTTCCCGAATCCAGATAGCATGATACATCTCCTACCGAACTTTGTTTTTCGTCCGATTTATCAAAAAGGGTTCTCACATGCCCGGAAGCAGGACGTCCCGTATTATTATGGTTGTAATACAGAGGGATTTGCCCCACTTCCCTTACGAAAGTGACCGGTAATTTCCCACTAGGATTAGCCCGTCCAAATAACAAATCCAGAATAGCCGGACCTCCCATCGTCCCCGGATGGAAACAATATAACAGTGCATCCACATAAGGCAAATCACGTTCGATTGTCAAAGGACGTCCTGCCATAATAACGGCAACTACCGGTTTACCGGTTTTCTTTACTTCTTTCAATAATTCCGACTGCCGGCCTATCAGATTTATATCAGATAAAGAATGAGCCTCTCCGGAAAGCCTGGACTCTTCTCCCACAAAAACAACCGCGACATCCGCCTTTTCAACCGTTTGTCCAATCTTTTTAAAGTCAGCCGTATCGTTATCCGTAGATTTTCGGAGAACAGGCTCGTAAACATACTGGATGTTCCGATACTCTGCATAATTTTTCAACGCTCTGACCGGAGTTACCGTATGCTCGGGCTCTCCGTCAAAAACCCATGTTCCCAACTGGTCATAAGGCGCATCTGCCATAGGGCCTATAACAGCAATCTTTTGCGTCTCTTTAAGCGGCAGGGTACAAGCGTCATTCTTTAAAAGCACAGCAGATTTCAATGCCGCTTCTTTGGCTGCCTGCAAATGTTTTTCCGAATAAACGACACTCTCGGCAGGCACATCCAAATACCGGTTACCAAATAATCCCAAACGGAATTTCGTTTTCAGGATATGACGTACGGAAGCATCGATATCCGTTATGGAGACTTTTCCCTCTTCAACCAGCCGTTTCAAATGACGAACATACAATTCAGTATTCATCTCCATATCCAGTCCGGCATTAGCAGCCAATCCGGCCGCATCCTTCCCGTCGGCAGCAAATCCGTGGGTTATCATCTCACCCACAGAATTCCAGTCTGAAACGACCAATCCCTCAAAACCCATTTCTTTCCTCAAAACCTGTTTCAAAAGATACGCATTACCGGACGAAGGTATCCCGTCATTATCGTTGAATGAGGTCATAACCGTAAGTACTCCCGCATCTATCGCTTTTTGAAAGGGTACCAGATAGGTGTTTCTCAAAGCATAGGGAGTAATACTGGTGCTATTATAGTCTCTTCCTCCTTCCGCAGCCCCATATCCCACAAAATGTTTTGCACAAGCCGCGATAGAATTCGGAGCCGCCACATCATTCCCCTGAAATCCTTTCACCATGGCTTCTCCCATCAGGGAAGATAAATAAGGGTCTTCTCCCAGACTCTCTGCAATCCTTCCCCAACGAGCATCGCGGGCAATATCAATCATCGGGGCAAAAGTCCATTTAATGCCATGTTCCGAAGCTTCGGCAGCAGCCACACGGGCACCGATTTCCGCCACTGCCGGTTCAAAGGAGGCTGCTTGCCCCAAAGGAATAGGAAAAATAGTCTTATAACCATGAATGACGTCACGCGCAATAATCAACGGAATCTTATGTTTACTCTTTTCTGCGGCCTTTTGCAAAATATTGATTGCCTTGGAATCGGTAACATTTAAAAAAGAACCAATCTCTCCCTTTTCAACCCGCCGAAGCAACCCGTCATTCAAACCATCAAAATTCACCTGGTTCATTTGCCCGATTTTCTCTTCCAATGTCATCCGTTTCAGCAATTCTTCAATCTCTTTCTCATAATCACACTGTTGGGCATACACATCATTACATACTACCGCATATAATGACAGACAGATTAAACCGATAACCCTGAACCTCATTCTTGTATTTTCTCCTTTCGTACGCATATCATTAAAAATTTCATTCTTTTTCCTCCGGTTTATTATGCATTCTAAAATTTTTCGGAGTGTCCTGATACAACTCCTTAAAACATTTTATAAAATAATGGGCCTGGCTAAATCCAGTCATATAAGCAATTTCCGAGATAGAGAGATTGGTTGTTTTAAGCATATTGGCCGCTTTTCTCAGACGTATGTTCCTGATAAACACATTGGGAGTTTCTCCAATCATCAATTTGAATTTACGATGCAGAATCGTTTTACTAAGGTTCATTTCCGCAGCAAATTCATCAATCTTAAAATCTTCATCCATAATATGTTCCTCTATTATTTTTATGGCTTTGTTCAGAAAATCGTTCTTAGGATGAAGTTCCGTATTCTCTTCTTGCGGCGACAGCAAGTCTGAAATAATTTGCTTCCTGCGCTGTTGACGGGTTGCATATACATTTTTCATCTGGTTGATTAGTATATCCGGGTCAAACGGTTTCTTTAAATAAAAATCCGCTCCGGCCTTGTAGCCCAATACCTCGTCCTCCGATGAAGATTTTGCAGACAGCAGAATCACGAATATGTCAGAATACATGGAAGTATTCTTTACTGTCGAACAAAGAGCCAGCCCGTCCATTTCGGGCATCATAACATCTGAAATGACAAGCTCCGGCAAATTATTCTTTATAAACTCTAAAGCCTCTACTCCGTTAGAAGCCACAGCAACATTAAAATGAGCCGACAGCTTCTTTCTTAAATATTCCTGCATCTGTATATTATCTTCCACAAGCAGTACAGTAAAGATATTATTATCTGTTCCTTGTTCCTCCTTATCGGGAATGATTTCTACCTGCCTGGCAGGAAAAGTCACCGTAATCGCAGTTCCCTTCCGAGGTACAGAGTCGATAGTTATATCTCCTCCCATCACTTGCAGAAATTTACGTGTAGTATATAATCCAAGCCCCAGCCCCCGTGAATTATTACTTTCATCTTCCCGATAGAATTTCTCAAAAATCTTGCTCTGATTCTGATATTCAATTCCGATGCCGGTATCTTTTACCTGTATTGAAAAGTATTTTGAAGATTCCGTATAGGACAGAATAATGTCTACCGTACCTCCTTCCCCGGTAAATTTAAGAGCATTGCTAATTAAATTATAAAGAATCCGTTCCAACTTGACCGTATCGATAACGACCGCCAAACTGGAAACTTCCGAATGATAGGACAAAGAGATGCCTCCGGACTTAGCCAGATAATCGAAAGCATTCACTATAATCCGGATAAAAGCGACTAATTCCACAGTTTTTTCTTTCACCTCCCTATCCGTTAATTCCGCACGCTTAAAATCAAGAATCGTACCGAATATATCCGATAGAAAATCCGCATTCTTCGATATGATGTCCAGTTTCTCCTTTTGTTCCTCATTCATGTCTTTATCTCTCAATAAATCGCTGGCAGGAGCCAGAATTAAAGAGAAAGATGTCAACAAATCATGTGATAACCCGGTGAAAAAACTTTCCTTTTCCTGCAACAGCTCTTCTTTTTTCCTTTTTTCCATTTCACGAAGCCGATATGCCTGGCGTCTTTTATAATGATTCTTAATCATAAAAAATAATCCGGCCAATAGCAGTAAGACTGTTATCGCCAAGACAAAATAAAAAAGGTTCGTTTTCCACCACGGAGGAGTAACAGCGATATCCAGGCTCCAAAACGTTTCGTTCCGGGAGTCAAAAGCCATCGCAGTAGGGCGGATTAACAATGTATAATTCCCCGGAGGTAACTGTGAGAAGGTTATAGGTTTCGACAAATCCAGATATTGCCAGTCTTCCGTAAAACCTTTTATCCGATACTGATAACTGTTATGATAATTGTCCCAGCCTATTTCCGTAAATGACAAACTTATCCATTTGCAAAGGTGGGACAAAGTGATAGAACGTGCATATTCGGTAGCCTCATCCAACACCACCTTGCCGTAAACCTTTTGTCCGACCTTCACTACCTGATAATCTACTTGCAATTCAGTCAACAATATTTTTGTATGATTAGGCTGGTTCAGCACTTTTTGCGAATCAATAAACAATAAATTATCAGCTCCTCCAAACACGATGAACGGTTTATTTCCTATCCGGCAACGGGCGGAGGAATATAAGATTTGCGTATTTATCGCTCCAAGATTTATCTCTTTCAGTTCCTTACTATCATCAATGTAGCAGAAGATACGGTTAGAAACCGAAAACCAAAGATTATTTTCCGCATCTGTTATCACATCACGAATAGCTCCTTCCGGCAACATTTCCGTGAAAAAAGGGCTCTCTACCCGGATTTCCCCTGAATAATCCAATTTCCTCAAACCGCCGGAAGTTCCTAACCACAAACATTTGTTCTTATGGTCATCCGCTAGGCTGTAAACCATTTCCGATATATCCCGTTCTATTTTTTGTATTTTTTTAGTCATCGGATTGAACAGGTAAATTCCTTTATGTGAAGAAACCCATATCCGGTTGTCTGCGGTTTCTGCAAATCCCGTTATTTCATCCATTCCAAACGAATCATAATGGATACGTTCCGTAAAGGTTTTATTTGCAGAATCATATTTCATCGAATATAATCCGAATTGTTTAGTCCCAATCCAAAAAATCGAATCGCTGCTCCTGAATACAGAGGTTACTTTCCCGAAATTCTTGTCCACATAGTATGTCCGGAAATGAAGATTATCCACACTGCCTTCATTCAACGGGGCATATTGAATCCCTGTATCATCATTACCTGCAATCAAGAGCTCATCATCCTTGTACAAGGACAATATATATTGATGGAAAAAACTACCCGTATTCTTCATTGATTGAGAATAAAACTTACGGTTTTTGAGATTATACAAATAAAGCCCGTCTCCTTGAGTCCCTAAAAGCAGATGATGATTATCAAATTCCCGTAAAACATAAGCAGCGGCTTTTTTACGGTTAATAGGCGATAAATTGTCTATCCCCCGATGCCTGTCGTCCAAACAGTATAGTCCGGTACCGTAAGTTCCAATCCAAAGTTTATCGTATCTGTCCCGAAAAAAAGATAATATAACAGGAGCATTAATCGGCAACGATTGGGAAGAGACATGGGACTGCCTATCCGCAAGTTTCACTCCGTCTCCCCACGTCCCCAAATAAAGTTTATTATCCGATGAGGGAAAAATCCGATAAATATCACCCGGCTCCTTAGTTACTCCCTTTTTAACCGTCACAGAAAACATTTCATCCCATTCCACTTTGCACAATCCATCCTCCCAAGTAGAGAACCACAAAGCATTTTTCTCACCGGTATCCAGAAATTGAGTAACGGCATAATGGTTTCCGTCAAGCTCAATATCTTTCTTACGCTCTATATCATACAGGAAATAACCATAATAAGTTCCTATCCACAATTTTCCGGCCGGTTTTTCCACAATACTCGAAACTATATTACGCGGATAATGTTTGGCGACTCGATACGACAATTCTCCGGACTCTGTCGGAGTCAACTGGTATAAACCCTCTTCCCAGCTTCCCAGCCAGATATTTTTCCGGGAATCCTCGTAAATGGAAATTACCCGTTGCGGATAATCTTCCACAATCTCACTGATATGGGTAAATTTATTTTTCCGAGGATTAAAGATATCTGCTCCTCCCGTTTTCAGTCCAATCCACAAAAGCCCGTTCGAATCAAACATCAAGGTTTCTATATTGTTCCCTGTCAGGCTATTCCTTGTCGTGTTATCACTCCTATATGTTTTGAATGTTTTTCCGTCAAAACGGTTTAAACCGTCATTGGTTGCTATCCATAAAAAATTCTCATTCTCACAGATAGCAGTCACGTCAATGCCGGATAACCCGTTCATTGTAGTATAATGAATGGATTCCCAGGCAAAAACCAACTGTGGCACAATGACGGCAAATAGTATAAAAACACAACATTTCATATCATTCGGAATAAAAATGAAAGAGAATATAAACCAATCCGGTGCAATATAAGTATCTTTTTTAAATACTGCATAAACGATAAAGTTAATTGCAGCCCAATTTATATTCCAATACCGTTATCGAGTATCCTTTCAATTCAATGCATTTTTCATCCACATCCGTGACCTTTTGCCAAACCGGTGAGCAATCTTCTGGAGAAGTTCCGAAATATTCCCACATTTGCACGAATGAACTTGATTCGTACGGCTTTATTTCGAATTTCACCTTGGATATGCATCCCCGCTTATTGACAGCATATACAAACAACTTGTTCCGGTCCCGGTTTATACTCGAATAAGTAATGACTGAATCACACGACTCGCTTCGTACCATTTGCGTACCGAGAAAGGAATTCCAGATTTTCAAAGCGACTCCCGTCGGATTCATGTTTCCATCTTTATCCAAAGCGTCGTGGTCGGCATTCGAATTTTCATTTCCTATCCAGCGCGTATTCCAGAAGCAGGAAAATTCTATTTGAGGCTCCATCAATAACTGGCCCGTCATGTCAAACGTCACGATAGCATGTCCCATATCATTGGCGCTTTTCCATAATCCCGCCCAATCAATCGTCCCATATTCCGCAACAATCATTTTCCAACGTTTCAGTTGTTCTTCCGTTCCGTATTTATTCATTGCATTCAATGCTGTCCGTGCAGGCCATATCAGACATTTCGCAGAGTCACTGTACGTCCGGTATCCCCTGTCAAAATCAAAAACTCCATAATTACTTACACAAAGCCGGTCTATGTAATCGCCCGCCTTGGTAATTACCGTTTTGAAAAATTCCTCATCATCTCCGTTAGGTATAATCAGAATAGAAGGGTCTACGGCTTTCATCGCTTTAGAAAAGTCTATCACATCCTGCGCATAAATATCCGCAGTAGAATTAATATTATTGTTATTCCAGCTTTCATTGCCAATCATCCAATAACGGACGCCATATTTCTTTTTTATATTGGCATAACGCACCCATTCTACAGCATGATTGATAAGCTCGCTCCGTTTCGCCGGCCGTTTTCCTTTTTCTGCAGGAAGCAGATAACGGTCTGCCGCGACCACGATTACCGGCTCGGCTCCCAACGTATCGCATATTTGCATAAACTCATCAAAATCCAATGGGTCAAATACCAGAGAACCGTCTGCCGCAAACATTCCCGGATAATCGTCCAAACCGATCGTACGACAGACTGCCGGCTGCGATTTATCATAAGGAGGAACACCAAACTGATATAAATCGGATTTTTCACCTCCCGGATAACGCAAATACTTTACCTTCATATCAGACAAGGTTTCCGTAACCGTATGTTCCGGATTCGGGAAACGTCCGCCGTCCATAAAGAAATTCAAATTTATCCCTAACGGATGATTGGATACATCATTTATCACACTATCCGGATAGACGGCTAAAGTGGCAACATCCGGCAATTCGCGACGGCAGGAATGAATTCCTGTTATAAGAACTAATATTAAAAACAATTTACCTGTAGTTTTCATCCTATTTCTCAATTATATCCGATTATCTCCAATACAGGAATTTCTTTCCCTTTTATTACCACTTTCTTATCCTTCACAAACTCAATAAGTTTATCCCAGTTTTCATCTTCCGCATCGTACCACATGTTTTTATCAAACTTACCGTCATATTCTCTGAACCCGCTACCGGTATATTGCAACGGACCTACATACAAATTACCTTTTATAAAGTTATTGGTTGATTGGGTAGCATCAAAAGCCATGTTCGGTTCTTCCGCCCGGATGTAGTTATTTTGAAAATAGGTACTGTCGGCATACCCCCGCCAGTCGTCCGAATGCACAAGACGTTTGTCCATCTGCGGCAGCTCCTTCTCGCATATATAGAATAAATTCTTTTCAATAGTACTGTTCCGGGTGGGGCCGGTAATATGGATTACAGGCGAATAATGTTCTGTCTTTTTCTCACGTACGATATGTTTTCTGATGCCATCATTAATACTGATATTATACTTCACTACCGTACCTGTATTTCCGGCACTCCAATCTTCCGGCCATCCTCCCGAATTACAAAGCAACAAAAAACCTCCTTCATTATTATCGCTTAAATTGAACCGGAACAATGAATTCCTGCAATTATAGTCCGAGTCGAAACCATAACCGTCTGTTTGCGATTTATGCCCGCTCACTATATTATACTGTACCACCGTATTATCGCTGGAAAAGGGCCATATCCCGTCACAAGCTTCTGTAGCCGGCAAGGTCGGAGGACAATTTTTCATTATATTATACTCGACAATCGCCCCGTCACATGCTGTAGGAACAATTCCGTCACCCGGTATGCCATCCAGTACATTATTACGAATAACGACATTCAGATTCGGCAACCACTGTTTCCTAATCCAGTTTCCCCACATAATGATGCCATTGCGCTGCGAATCTTTCAACAGGCAGTTTTGTACCAGCAGACCGTCAAAGAAGGAAGGAATGGAATCCGTCCCGTCATCTCTGAAGTTTCTCAACATCATGGCTTGTCCGCCTCCCGCATCCTCATGTTCATGTCCTTCACCTTTGATAAGCGACCCGTAAACGTCATGAATAAAAAGATTATCAATCGTTATGTTTTCCGCTTTCCCATAATTATAAATTTCGACAAACAGTCCGCTTAAACGAGGACGTATTTTCTTCCCTTTATTGGAAATTTCCAAATCACGGACAACAATATGTTCAGAATTGTAAATATGAACCATTTCCAGTTCTGTTGCATCTCCTTTGATATGAGGCATCGCTTCACCGCCATACTTACCGATAACAACCGGTCTGCCAGCCTCTCCTTTTCCTGAAAAATACAACTTTTCCGTAAATACGCTCCCTGATTTCAGTAAAATACTATCCCCTGCATTAACAGGCAGACTGCTTAACTTACTCAAACTTTTAAACGCCTGTCCGGGACTTGTCCCTGTATTGGCATCATTGCCATTCACCGAATCAAAATAATAATTCGTAGTAGTGGTTTGCCGGGTACATGCCAATAAACCGGGTATTGACAATAACATCAAAGCTTTAAAAATAAATTTCATAATTATCAAAATTGTAGTTTAATCAGTTAATTCATTCCCAATCATCTGTCCTGAAAGAAGAGACCGGCAGCCCTCCTGTACCAAAAAGTTCGGCGGATACATAATCTTTGAATGCATAACGCACGGCCTTCGGTTCTTTTACCAACTTGCTGGATACTACTACCGTCCCTTTTTCTTCGTCAATATAAGCGTCAGCCTTCACAAAGACTTTATTCTCCCCGGCAATCTCGAAAAGAGTCAGTTCTTTCCCATAGCTGGTAAGTCCCATAAACTGTTTAGAGAAATGGATAATTGCTTTATTCTCTTTTACTTCCATTCGTTCATATTCGGGACTCTCACATTCAAAACCGTTCATTCCATAGGTTTTAGCCAAAGCCAAAAGCGCTAAACGCTGCCCTACTTCCTTCTTATGCGGAGAGTGAATCTGAAATTCCGCTCCAATATCCAAGGTCACCGCCATCGCGCTATTGGGAACGAGAGACTGTGTTTTCATTTGCGCCTCCCGTTGATAGGCGGAAATCTCCGGCCACTGAGGAGTAAAAAAATTCCACTCTTTATAATCGTAAGGGGCAATCTGGACAAAATAAAAAGGAAAATCTCCCCGATTCCATTTTACCCTCCAGTCTTTCACCATCGCAGCTACCGAAGGGGCATATCGGGGTACGTTAAAAATATTGGATTCTCCCTGATACCACAACATTCCTTTTATTCCATACCCTTCTACCGGATGTATCATGCCATTATATAAAAGGGTTGCCACATTACCTATCCAGGGGGAAGTTTCATCACTTTCCGGGGGGACCGCAATATCCTTGAATTCCTTACACGCAACTTCCGACATCCAAGCCTCAACATTAGAACCTCCGTAGCTGGCATTGATAATGCCGACCGGCACATCCAACTGCCGGTTCAACAAATCGGCAAAAAACCAGCAAACGGCACTGCACTCGCCTGTGGTAGCCAACGAAGCAACTTCCCATTTAGCATTCTTTATATCATCCAACGGTTTATAAGCAGCCAGTTCAGGAATATTTATAAAGTGAATCTTTTTCCCTTTCGATTGAAGAATCGCTTCCGTCGAACCAATCACCGGCTGGTGTTTATATCCTTTCAACCTCATACTCATGTTTGATTGCCCACTGGCAAGCCAGACTTCACCGATATATACATTCTGCAGTTTTACCGTCTCCGAAGCGCTGACCGTAACCGAGTAAGGCCCGCCGGCGGCGGGAGTCGCTATGCCCAGTTTCCATTTTCCCACTTCATCAGCCACCGCCTCATAAGTTTTATCGTCCCACGAAGTCGTTACGCAGACTTTACTGCCTTTTTTCGCCCATCCCCATATCGGTGTCTGAGTCTGCTGCTGTAACACCATATTATCAGAGAAGACAGCAGCCACTTTTAATTCTTGCGCAGCAGATGAAATATGCATAAACGCAAGCAACAATACAATCCATAAATTCAAGACTCTCATATTTTACTTTTTAATAGACTACATCAAATTCTTTTCATGCCGGCTCCGGTATCCTCCATCTGCATCGCCCCCCAATGCATTCATATCCGCAGGACAAGCATCGCTTGTCGGCAGCCGGAACTCCACCCAGTGTCTTTTCATGCTTAATCCGGCTTTACGGTCCGAATCAATATTTCTTCAGAGGGTAAACCTTTCACCTGTACCTTCAAATGAATGGTTCCAGCCTTTTTCCCCGATTTCAATATGGCAAGGCAACGGCCTCTCCATGCCTTACGATACGTCTTTTTAAAACTCTCCGTACTCATCGGATTTGAATTGGCTACAGCTACCAACGTGCCTTCACCCGATACATCAAAAGTAACCAAATCGTCAGCAACAGGATTGACATTTCCTTCCGCATCGACAAGCGCTACAGATACGTAACTTAAATCCCGGCCATTGGAAAGCAGGATTGATTTATCCGCTGTCAACCGTATACCGGCAGGTTTATCCGCTGTTTTCAATACAGATGCCGTCACTTTTTTGCCATTGATATATCCTTTGGCTTCCAGCACTCCTCTCCGATAAGGCACTTTCCAGCCTAATTTATTTTTAGTGATTACCGTATTTTCCTTACGTCCGAGTGAGTTTCCGTTTAAAAAAAGCTCGATTTCTTCACACTGGGTATATACCCATACCGATAGTTCTTCATTCTCATACCCGTCGAAATTCCAGGAATTGATTTCATCCGGCCAATCCCATACGCTCCAATCTTCTTTTCTCGGATTCAGGGGAAACGAAGGGACAGGAGGAGTCACGCTGATATAAACCATAGGTTCATTATTCCATAAAGTCTCCCTATAATAGGATTGCGGACGCCTTATGCCACACAAATCGATGTCCCCGCAATAAGCCATATACCACGGATAAAAACTTTGTTCCAAATAATACCCATTCCAGCCGATACTCGCCTCTCCCATATAATCAAACGAGGTCCATACAAAATCGCCTATGACCCAGCTATACTTTTCCACGGCTTTCCAATAATCATAAGCCGCACTGGAATACGACTCGGAAGCGTAGATTAACTGCCGGGGATGACGTTGATGTCCAGGTATATATTCCTCAGGAGAATAATTGTAACCGGCAACGTCTAAAGTAGCCAGATATGCATCTTTTTCTTCCGATACGGAATTCACTCCTGCCGTCACAGGCCGCGTATTGTCAATAGAGCGTACATAATCTGCCAGTTTTCCGGACAGCATCGCCATTTCTGCCGTTTCATTACGCTTAATTTCATTCCCGATACTCCACATGATGACAGAAGGATGGTTACGGTCCCGTAAAATCATAGCCTTTAAATCTTTTTTCCATAAAGAATCAAAATGCTTTGAATAGTCTTCTTTAAAATGCCCATATCTCCAAACGTCAAAAGCTTCATCTATAACTAATATGCCTAAACGGTCACAAGCGTCCAGCAATGCCGGTGACGGAGGATTATGCGCCATACGAAGTGCATTAAATCCTGCGGCCTTATGCAATTCTACTTTTCGTTCTTCTGCCCGGTCGAATGCCATCGCTCCTAAAGGCCCGTTATCATGATGGATACAACCTCCCTTTAATTTCAACTCTTTTCCATTCAAAAGAAATCCTTTTTGCGCATCAAACCGTATAGAACGTATTCCGAAAGTCTCTTCCGTACAATCTACCACCTCGTCATTCTGTATCACTTCCGTGACAAGGGAATATAAATCCGGAGAATCTACCGACCATAATAACGGCTGCTTAACTGTTAAACTTTGAGATACTTCTGCCCTATTTCCTTTTTGTATCTCACACTTTTGCTCTCCTTGCACAACAATCTTTTTATCCTTATCCAATATCTTTTGTCTCACAATAACTTTAGAATCCTGTTCCGTATGATTCACTAAAGTCGACGTGACAACGACTTTCGCTTCCTGTTCCGTAACAACCGGGGTAGTAATGGCTATACCATAATTATCTATGTGTAAAGGAAAAGTAGTAACCAGCCATACGTGGCGGTAAATCCCGGAGCCTGAATACCAACGGGAAGTCACAGTCTCCGTTTTCACCTGGACAGCTACCAGATTACTTTCACCGAACTTCACAAATTCTGTTATATCGTATCCAAATGTGGAATATCCGTAATACTGGTTTCCGACATGATGTCCGTTTACCCAAATATCAGAATTCATATAAACACCGTCAAAACGGAGATAGAACCTTTTTCCCATTTGGGATTCATCTATGATAAAATGTTTCCTATACCATCCTATTCCTCCTTTTGTAAAACCGGAAGCTACTCCGTCGACTATCGTGGAATCAAAAGGCGAAGCTGTGTTCGGAATATCTTCAATAGTCCAATCATGGGGCACATCCAGTTTCCTCCATTGCGAATCGTCCAATGTTACCTTTTCCCCATCTTCCACATCACCGTAATGAAACAACCATTGCTCATCAAACGAAACGATACGGGAAGACTTCAAATCTTTGCCACACCCCGCCAATATTGCGGCAAGCAAAAAGAATAATATGATATATTTACATTTCATCTTTATCATTTTAAAGAAAGAATTACTAAGGTTTACTTGTTGGCTGGAGGATGGGCAACAAGTTTTCTTTGTTTGTTTTCACTCATTACACATCCCCCCATTGTCACTTACCGCCCCATTCAACAGCTTGTACTAAAGATTTATTATTGTCAAGCTCACTCTGCGGAATAGGCCATACATGGGATTTGGTCTCACCGATGTAATTATATTCAGAAAGCTTGTCATATTCTCCCCAACGTCTCAAATCGAAATAACGATGTCCCTCAAATGCCAGCTCTACCCGACGTTCATGTTTAATAAGCTCAAGAAGATTTCCCGCATTTTCAATTTCTTCATCCGTCACATGTGCCATTCCGACACTCGCACGTTCACGAATTTGATTGATTAATCCTATTATTTCAGCTTTATTTCCGTTACTGTCCAACATCGCCAATGCTTCGGCACGCATTAAAAGTACATCAGCATAACGTATCACGTAATAATCCTGATTGTCTGAGTTTTTTTCCGTTACCGTATAATCCTGATATTTATTGATATATCCGGTTATACCTCCGTCATCCCCTCTTTTAAAAACGAAATTATATCCCCATCTAGGATCTCTATTCACCGTTTCTTTCAATTCTTCCGGTGAATAAGAAGACTGTGCGACGGGATTTCCGTCTATATCGTAATACTCATCCAACAAATCCTGAGTTACCACAATAGGAGTAAAAAATTCTTCATTATTCCGGGTAGAAAGGAAACCCCTCATTTGATTATCAGTACCATCTGCCGTCGCACTAAATCTTACGGAAAAAATGATTTCTTTACTGGTATTCCCGGCTTCACTGAACAACGTCAGATAATCATCTTCCAATTCATAGTCCAAAGCCATCACTTCTTCGGCAGCTTTGGCAGCCTCTTCCCACTTCTGGTTATACAAACAAATACGACATAATAAAGCCCATGCAGCTCCTTTGGTCGCGCGTCCCCGTTCTTCTTCCGAAACCGTGACCGGAAGAGCATCCGACTCTGCCACCTCTTTTAACTCATCCGTAATAAAATCTACAATATCGGCCTTAGGGCTCACGGGGATATATCCTGTCAATGTAGGTTCTTTGGAAAGGGGCACGTCCCGGAACAAAGATGTCAGATAGTTATAATAAAATGCACGCAAAAATTTAGCTTCTCCCACAATTCTATCCACGTCAGCTTGCTCTATCTTTTCTTCCCCCATCTGAGGAACATAATAAATAACTTCATTGCATCTGGCTATGCCTTTATAGCATACTTTCCAAACAATATCCACCAGCTCAAAAGAAGGAGACTGATTGCCCCAGCTTAAAGCATTTTCCGCCGGTGACCAGAACCACCACCCGCTACTTCCATCCGTAGTTCCGAATCCATCCAATGCCCTCGGATCACAGCTATTATAATAATTATAATACAATCCTTGTTGCTGGAGGACATTATAACAACCTGCCAACATGGCTTCTGCCTCTTCTTTATTATTCCAATATGTATCAACAGAAACAACAGACGGGTTTTCCTGCTCCAGAAAATCGGAACAAGAAGGTAATAAAACGCTTAACCCCAAAATAAATATTGCGAACTGTATTTTTATCCTTTTCATAATGAAATGTTTGGTATTAAGATTTATAAATTGATATTCAATCCTACAGAGAACGTTTTGGCATTCGGATAAGTAGAGTTGCGGCTATCCGTCGCATATTTTTCCGGATCATAATTTTCGATGCCGGTAATGGTAAACAAGTTCTGTGCAGAAATATAGACCCGCAATCCTTGTATTTTTGCCTTACTTAACCAGTTTTTCGGGAAAGAATAACCCAGCTCAATATTTTTCATTCTCAAATAAGAAGCATTTTTAATCCAGAAAGAAGAGGGAAGAGAATTATACGCTACATTACCCAAACTGGGATAAGTGCCAAACGGATTTTCTGTTTCATGATATCTATTCCACATGGCTTCTGTAGCTCCGCCACCTATCGTCGGATAATCCATCATAATACGGTCTACCTTACCCACTCCCTGCAAGAATACCGAGAAATCAAAATTCTTATACCCGGCTGTAAGATTTAAACCATAAGTGATTTTCGGGAACGGGTTACCGATAATAGTACGGTCGGAATCGGTAATCTCGCCATCCGGTTTTCCATCCGGTCCACTAATATCCAAAAAACGGATATCGCCAATACGAGGACTGCCAAAACCGACCGGAGCACTGTCTATCTGTTCTTGGGAGGTATATAGTCCATCGGCCACATATCCATAATACGCGCCAATCGGATGTCCTGCCAGATTAATGGTCCACTCATCAATCCAGTCTTCACGTCCGCTGACACTTACTATCTCATTCTTTACTTGGCTGATATTAAAATTAGCGCCGAATGTAAAATCATTCCAACGGTCATTATAACCCACGCTAAGTTCCCAACCTCTGTTTTTTACCTCTGCCGCATTTACATAAGGCGCCTCATCAACACCGATAATCGCACTTATAGGTAACTGAAGCAGAATGTCCGAAGAAATTTTATTGAAATAATCAAATGTTAAATTGAACTTATTATTTAATAATACGATATCCAGCCCGACATTGGCCGTAGTGGTAGTTTCCCATTTTATATCGGGGTTGGCCGCACTGGCAAGAGCTGCCCCTAAAATTTTGTCTTCCCCCCACACATAATTATTCTTTCCCAAGGTATATGTCTGGTTATATGGATAATAACCGATATCCTGATTTCCCAATTTACCCCAGCTCGCACGTAGTTTCAAAGTATTCAAGATACGTAAATCTTGCAAAAAGGCTTCTTCCGCAATATTCCATCCGGCAGATACGGAAGGGAAATAACCGACCCGGTTCTTTTTAGGTATCCTTGACGACTCGTCCCGACGAAGATTGGCCTCCAATAAATAACGGTTTTTATAGGCATAGTTGATTCTTCCGAAAAAAGAACGTAATGTAGCTTTTTCTTCCCGCCCATACGCTGATGTATTTTGTGCCACATCCATGGCATGTACGGTATTTGTCAGAAAATTCTCACCTTTAGTTTCCGAATATTTATTTCCATTAAATTGCGTTGATTCTCCGACAAGAAGCCCGAATGAATGTTCGTCGGCAATATTAAAATTATAAGTGATTATATTCTCGTTAATCCACTGTTGCTGCAAGACACGTTGTTCTTCCAAGGCGGCAATACCTGTCGTGGTATATGTTCCGTCGGCTTTATAATGATTGTGCGTAGGGTCGAACGCCGAATAATTGGAAGAACTGTACTGGTAAGCGAAACTAGACTTGATATGTAAATTTTTAATCGGTTCAATATCTAAAAACACCTTACCATCGAATTTATATATTTTCTGGTCTGTCGGAAAAGTCGTTTGTTCTAACGGATTGGTCTGATAACTGGGAAATTGCGGATTTCCATCATATTGTCCCCAATAACCATTATTATATTTTACGGGAATAGTGGGACGAGTATGGTCTACCACCTGGTTAAAAATATTCCAAGTACCACCCAGAGGTTCCGTTACCGTCTGATAACTGCCTGCCGTATTCATCCCCAAAGTTATTATATTGAGATATTTAGTATCAGCATTCAATCGAAAATTCACTCTTTGCGTATCTGTTCCTTTCATAATACCTTCCTGGTCCATATATCCGACAGAAGCCATGTATTTTGAGTTCTCCCCTCCACCTGTCATTGACAGATAATGGTTCTGGATAAAAGCGGCCCTAAAAATTTCTTTCATCCAGTTCGTATTGGCAAAATGCTCCGGATCAGACCCATTTCTCATCTTCTCAATCATCTCTGCCGTATAATTACGTTGAGGGGCATCTCCTCCCAATGCGTTATTTTCCTCATTAAATAATGTAGCCCATTTCCAGGAATCAATATAGGACGGCAAAACCGTTGCTTTCTGAACGCCAAACGAACCACTGTACGAAAGCTTATTATTGGCTTCCGTTCCACGTTTCGTTGTAATCAGAATGACACCATTCGCCGCTCTCACACCGTAAATGGCAGCAGAAGCCGCATCTTTCAATACCGAAATATTTTCAATATCATTAGGAGATACACTGCTGAGGCTTCCTTCTACTCCGTCAATTAAGATAAGCGGATTACTGTTGCCAAAAGTACCGATACCGCGAATGCGAATCTCAACATCGTCATCTTTTCCGGGTTGAGCAGAAAAACTACTGACCGTAACTCCGCTCAAACGTCCCTGTAACAGACTAGACGTATTCGATACGGGAATATCTTTAATATCATCTACGTGTACAGAAGCCACGGCACCCGTCAAATTGGCTTTTTTCTGCACTCCATAGGCAACCACTACCACTTCGTCCAAGGCCTCTGATGTTTCGTACATTGTCACATCATATCTTTTCCGGTAATCATCGAGTACAATTTCCGTTGTTTTATACCCTACATAAGAAAAAACAAGCACGGCTTGTCCGGTTTGAGGGATATCCAGCCGGTATGAACCATTAAGATTGGTTATAGTTCCATTGGTAGTTCCCTTTATCGAGACTGTGACTCCCGGAAGTCCTTCTCCATTAGCATCGGTGACTTTTCCTTCTACCTTAACAGTTTGGGCAAATACAGGAAGAAGTCCAAACAAAAGAAAAACAAGAGGCAAATACAACCTCTTCCATTGTGTCTTTTTCTTATTCATAGTAACTAATTTTAAGTTGATAATAAGCCTATCGATTTCGGCATGTTCAAAGGTAGAGTTTACGCATATAATAGTATAGCACAAAAGTGTCGTTTTATAACAACACAATTAAAACACTGAAAATCAGTTTAATAAAAATGCAATATTCTAAAATCGGTAATAGATATTCAAGTGTTTGTATCGATAATGTTGCCCTATAATAAAGTTTAATAACACTAATATAGTCCTCTAAAAGAAAGAATCAAAGAAAAATGCCTATTTTTGCCGTCTCAAACCAAAAAAGAAAAAATGATGCTCTATAAACTCATTCCTCCTTCAGCGGTAAAAGCAACCGTGCAATTGCCGGCTTCTAAAAGTATCAGTAACCGCGCATTAATCATCAATGCGCTGGGGAAAGGAATTTATCCTCCCGAAAACCTGTCCGATTGCGATGATACGCAAGTGATGGTGAAAGCCCTCACCGAAGGAAAAGAGACGATTGACATCATGGCTGCGGGAACTGCCATGCGGTTTCTGACCGCTTATTTGAGCGTGACTCCGGGAGAACGGACAATCACAGGGACAGCACGCATGCAGCAACGCCCGATACGGATATTAGTCAATGCGCTCCGTGAGCTAGGCGCTGAAATAGAATATGTCAACAAGGAAGGATATCCTCCCTTGCACATCAAGGGTACAGAACTGAAAGGGAATGAAATCACCCTGAAAGGAGATGTCAGCTCCCAGTATATATCTGCTTTGCTGATGCTCGGACCGGTACTCAAAGACGGATTGACCCTGCATTTGGACGGAGAGATTATCTCCCGCCCGTATATCAATCTTACGTTGCAACTGATGCAGGACTTCGGAGCCAAAGCTGCATGGACTTCTCCCGACAGCATTTCCGTCGCTCCCCAACTTTACCAAAGCATTCCTTTCAAAGTGGAAAGCGATTGGAGCGCTGCTTCTTATTGGTATCAGATTGCCGCCTTATCCCCCAAAGCGGAAATAGAGTTATCGGGATTATTTCATAACAGCTACCAGGGGGACAGCCGGGGAGCTGAGATTTTCTCACGCTTGGGGATAACCACCGAGTTTACTTCCCAAGGGGTAAAACTGAAAAAAACGGGCAAAGCGCCGGAAAGGCTGGAAGAGGATTTTATTGATATCCCGGATTTGGCACAGACATTTGCCGTGACTTGCGCCCTGCTGGATATTCCTTTCCGATTCACGGGACTACAAAGCCTGAAAATCAAGGAGACCGACCGTATCGCCGCTCTGAAAGCCGAACTGAAAAAACTGGGATATATCATCGAGGAAGAGAATGACAGCATATTGACGTGGAAGGGCGGACGATGCGAACCGGAGACAACACCGGTGATTGACACTTACGAAGACCACCGGATGGCAATGGCATTCGCACCGGCAGTTATCCGTTATCCCGACCTGCTCATCGCTGACCCGCAAGTTGTCAGCAAATCATATCCCGGATATTGGGAGGATTTGAAACTGGCAGGATTCCAGGTTATAAACGAAGGGTAATTCACATACATTTGTGGAAGATTTCAATAAATACACTTCTCATGTCAACTATTCCCCTATTGTAGATTTTGTCCTGCAACAGGGGAAACGGATTTATTACAAGAAAGGGGACTATTTTTCCCGCCAGGGGGAAACATGCAGAATGATGGGATTCGTCACTAACGGTTCTTTCCGGTACTGTTGTACTAATAATGAAGGGGAGAGGCGTATCGTCGGATATACTTTCGACCATTCTTTTGTCGGCAATTATCCGGCATTTCAGTTACAGGACAAATCGAATGTAAACATACAGGCGTTATGCGACTGTTCGGTGTATGTAATCGATTATCGGCAAATGGCGGATTTCTACGAGACCAATGACGACCACCAGAAATTGGGGCGCCGCATTGCAGAGACTTTGCTATGGGAGGTTTACGACCGGATGATTTCAATATACAGCCAGACACCGGAAGAGCGTTATCTCGACATTATCACCCGTTGTCCCGATTTGCTGAAACTGATTACGCTAAAAGAACTGGCTTCTTATCTTTTGATTCGCCCCGAAACATTAAGCCGTATCCGAAGAAAAATCGTGCGCCAATAAAATCTTGATTGAAATCAAGATTTTATTGTTCCTCTCCCTTTATTTTTGCGGGCAAATAAAGTAAATGGCATTTCATGAAAAAGATGATAATTATAGGAGCGACCTCCGGAATCGGCCGCGGATTGGCGGAAATTTATTCCCAAGAGGATTATATTGTCGGCATCATCGGCCGTAGAGAACACTTATTAAGGGAGGTATGTGCCTGGAATAAAAACAAATTATTCTATCAAGTGTGTGACATTACCGATACACAGGCTACGGTTTCATCCCTTGAGGCACTTATTCAAAAAACGGGCGGAATGGACATACTGATTATTTGTGCCGGAACCGGAGAACTGAATCCCGGACTATCTTACCAACTGGAAGAGCCGACCCTGCTGACTAACGTACTAGGATTCACCAACCTGGCAGATTGGGGATTCCGGTATTTCGAACGGCAAAAAGGAGGACATCTGGTTACCATTTCTTCCGTCGGAGGAATACGAGGCAGCGGCATCGCTCCTGCCTACAATGCATCAAAAGCTTACCAAATCAACTATATGGAGGGGTTACGGCAGAAAGCCGCCCAATCTCATGCTCCTATTTATACGACTGAT
The DNA here is from genome assembly GCF_958445495.1 of uncultured Bacteroides sp. Taxonomy (GTDB): domain Bacteria; phylum Bacteroidota; class Bacteroidia; order Bacteroidales; family Bacteroidaceae; genus Bacteroides. The sequence goes on from NZ_CAUCSQ010000002.1 coordinate 225,723, forward strand.
ATCCGCCCCGGATTCGTAGACACTGCTATGGCGAAAGGAGAAGGATTGTTTTGGGTAACTCCTGTTGATAAGGCTGTGAAACAAATCAAAAGGGCTGTTACCCAAAAACGAAAAGTAGCTTTCATCTCCAGAAGATGGAAATATGTGGCTATATTGTTCCGACTTTTGCCATCCTCCATTTACTGTCGGATGTAACGGCAAACCGGTTATAACCGGTTGCATAGGAGAAAAACTTTTCCGATTTCCGTATCTTCATGAAGATAATCCACAGGAATTCATTACATTTGTATTTTATAGACTGTCAATTTGCCGATAGAAACCATGACTGTCATACCGGCCGGCTGATGCATCCGACTTGAAACAAGGACATATATGAATACTGATTTCGTGAATCTAACAATAGAGAATTTTTCCGATGAGCATTTATGTTGCATTATCCGCAGTAAAAAGCCTCATCCGGGGGTTGACGCAAAACGGCAATGGCTTGCCGACCGGCTGAATGAAGGCCATGTATTCAGAAAGTTGAATGCAAAAGCTACGGTCTTTATCGAATATGCTCCTCTTGAAACAGCATGGGTTCCCGTAACGGGTGACAACTACTATTATTTGTACTGTTTATGGGTATCAGGCAGTCCCAGGGGAAACGGGTACGGGAGTTCATTGATGGAGTACTGTATAACCGATGCCAAAGAAAAAGGCAAATCCGGCATTTGTATGCTCGGAGCAAAAAAACAGAAAAGTTGGCTTTCAGACCAATCGTTTGCAAGAAAATTCGGTTTTGAGGTTGTTGACACCACCGGCAACGGATATGAATTGCTCGCTCTTTCTTTTGACGGGACAATGCCGAAGTTCGCCCCCAATGCCCAGAAACTGAAAATAGAAAACGAAGAACTGACGATTTATTATGACATGCAATGTCCCTATATTTATCAATACATCGAGATAATCAAACAATATTGTGAAACAAATGGGATTCCGGTTTCTTTCAACCAAGTGGACACGCTGGAAAAAGCAAAACAACTGCCGTGTGTTTTTAACAATTTTGCCGTGTTTTACAAAGGCATCTTCGAGACTGTAAATTTACCGAATATCGACTATTTAAAACGAATACTCAAAAAATAAAAGTACAATCCTGCCCGTTGGTAAAGAAAAGCAGGATTGTATTTTATCTGTTCCATCAATAGGATTCCTCATTCGCCAGTTTCCACATATTCAGAAAAGAAGCTTTGGTGATTTCCACTATTTTATCCCAGTTCAACCGGTCTGCATGGTCGGAAGGCTGGTGATAGTCAGGATGCCCGTCCGTATGATACCAGATAATCGGAATGCCTGCTTTTGCAAACGAGCCGTTGTCACTTCCTCCTACCGGATGTTCCCAGGCACGGTAATCCGGCTCTAACTGCAAACCGTATTTTCCGATATCTTCTTTCAGCCAGTCGCCAAAAGCCGGATAAGCGGCTGTATAGAAATAAACGACCTGTTTGGGTTGCTGAGGTTTATTGTTGCGCCCAATCATATCGAAATTCAGATATCCTTTGATTTGGGACAGGAACGAGCAGGTTTGTACAAAATATTCAGAACCGAGCAATCCTTTTTCTTCTCCGTCCCAGAAAGCAAAAATTACATTCCTTTCGGGTTGTTGTCCGCTGGCGACAAAAGCGCGGGCAATCTGTAGCACTGCCGATACGCCGGAAGCATTATCGTCAGCGCCATTGTATATCCGGTCGCCTTCGAGCGCAGGGTCAACACCCAAATGGTCAAAATGAGCTCCTACAATCACATATTCTTCCGTATTCTTACCGGGAATCATTCCCAAAACATTCCGCATGGAGAGCTTCCGATGGACTTCCTGCTTTAATTTGGCTATGGAATCGGGATGTACTTCCCAACGTCCTTTTTTCTGACGTTCTTTACGACAAGCCTCAAAAGGCTGGAAGTAATTGTCTGCCAAAGGCGGGATTCCCATCCATCGCAATAAAGAGGCAATATACTCCGAAGAGACACGTGAACCGTGGAAACCGGCTTCACGCCCTTGCAATTCATCGCCTGCCAAAAAGTTGACAGTGGCTTCGGCGGAGGAACGATTAATCGTATTCAATCCTTTTTCCAAAGAAGATTGAGCCAAAATAACGTTTCCGGCAAACAGGAACGCTAACAGTAAAAAATCTTTTTTCATTATACTTCAAATTTAGTCAGTCGTTTTCATTCATCGGTGAGGTTTAATTCACCTGCCAATGTTTATTCTGCAATATGGTTTCGTCACAATCCGCCGCTCCCGGATTATGAGTGTACAGTATCACGTATTTATCATAATAAGCGGGATATCCCGTAACATCCGTCAAAGTATTAAAAACCGTTTCAAGCTGTTCTTTATCCAATTGGTTATAGCGGCAATCAAGCTTTCTCAAGTGATTGTCCACCGGGACGGACAAACTTTTTAACTGATTGTTGTAACAATCCAGACGCCACAATCCGGTATTCCCTGATACATCAAGGTCTGTCAATCGGTTAGAGCTACAATATAATTCCGTCAATGACTCCAACTTGTCCAGGAAATCCAGTTTCTTAAATGCACATCCTTCAATATGCAACATACTAATCATATTATCATCATCGATTTCCAGAGCTGACAACTGTGCCGTACCGGTCAGCTCTACCGTGCGCAATGCCGGCAACTTTCTCAACGACAGTGAAGTTATTCCATTATCCGTGCAATACAACGAGGTCAGCAGTTCACAAGACCCTATTTTTATTGAGGCCAGTTTCGGATTCGTATATATCTGTATTGTTTTCAGATTCACGCACTCATCAAAATGCAGTTCTTCCAGACTCTCCCAGTTTCCAATATTCATATACTCCAGATTGGGACAGGAAGTATTCAAATCCAAGACTTTACTTTCTTTTATGCTATTTAATTCAATCCTCTCCATCCTTGGAAGATTTCCCAAACGGACATTACTTACCGGTATCAACAACCCGCTGACACTGAAAGCTGTCAATTCCTCCGCCCACACCTTTACCGTAAAACTTCTCGAAGGTTTATATCTGTATTGAATCGAAGCATTGCCGGGATATCCGACTTTCTGCAACCGCCCGTCCCCCCATTCGACAGCCATCCGTCCGCCACTCGCATTTATCTCCAACGTCTTCCATTCGCCGCCCGCATCCACCGTGAACTGGATGGTATTTGCATCTGTCAATTCGGGAATTTCGAAATCATCTCCAAACACACTTTTATCGTCCTCGGAACAGGAAGAGAATCCCAACAACAGGCATATTCCTATCAAGCCGGATAACAGTTTCTTTTGTTTCATCATGTATGGACTTTGGGTTAGTAACTCACAAAAGTAAGAAAAGAATTAGATAACAGACTCGATAGAATGCAAATTTATAAGTAACTTTGCACAAATTTGATTCGTAACTGTTATATTGGTATGTGGATACTCGTTATAAGTCTGGTGCTGCTGGGTGTTATCGCACTGATAGCCGGAATCATCCGCAATAAAAGACTGCAAAAGAAAATAGAAAAGGGTGAGCTGGACCGTATGCCGGAAGTGAAGGAAGTGGATGCGGAATGCTGCGGGCAACACGAAGTTTGCAAACGGGATAGTTTGTTGGCTGCTGTCAGCAAAAAGATAGAATATTACGATGATGAAGAGCTGGACCAGTTCATTGGCAGGTCCGGAAATGCTTATACGGAAGAAGAGACGGATATGTTCCGGGATGTGCTGTACACGACATTGGACGCAGAAGTGGCCGGATGGGTACGCAGCCTTCAACTTCGTGGAATCGAACTGCCGGATGATTTAAAAGACGAGGTCTTTCTGATTATCGGAGAAAGAAGAAGCGGAGAAGTAAAAAATGACAGATGACAGGCGGGTGAGAGATGATAGGCGGCCGTTGGGAAATGATAGCATGTCGTTATAGTCCGGTCACGGTTTTTGATTTTTAATCTTTAATTTTTTTATTACTTGGATTTACTACAATATACATTCTTTCAACATGCCTTGTTGGGTAGTCTGCTGGCAAGTATCGCCTGCGGGATTATCGGTACATACATTGTTACCCGCCGCCTAGTATTTATCAGTGGAGGAATCACCCATGCTTCTTTCGGAGGAATCGGGCTGGGATTGTTTGCCGGAATTTCTCCGATACTCTCGGCGGCCGTGTTCTCGGTTTTATCTGCTTTCGGGGTGGAGTGGCTTAGCAAGCGGAAAGATATGCGCGAAGATTCCGCCATTGCGGTATTCTGGACATTGGGGATGGCACTCGGAATCATGTTCAGCTTCCTATCGCCGGGATTTGCCCCCGACTTATCCGCTTATCTTTTCGGAAATATCCTGACTATCAATCAAACTGACTTATGGTTGCTCGGCATATTAGCGCTCATTCTGACCGGATTCTTTTATCTGTTTATCCGTCCTATCGTATATATTGCTTTTGACCGCGAATTTGCACGCTCGCAGAAGATTCCGGTAGAGATATTCGAATACGTATTGATGATGTTCATCGCATTGACAATTGTAGCTTGTCTTCGGATGGTAGGTATCGTGTTAGCCATTTCCCTTCTCACCATCCCGCAAATGACAGCTAACCTCTTCACTTACAGTTTCAAGAAAATCATCTGGTTATCTATCGGTATCGGTTTCTTGGGATGCTTGGGCGGATTGTTCATTTCTTATCATTGGAAAGTTCCTTCGGGAGCTTCAATCATATTCTTCTCTATCCTGATTTATGCCGTCTGCAAAATCGGAAAGAGTTGTTGCATGAAAAAGTCATCATAATAGATATAGTATATGGAAATCAAAATTCAATCACTGGAAAGTATCCATGAAGCAGCCCGGGAATTCATCGCTGCCATGGGTGACAACACCGTATTTGCATTATACGGCAAAATGGGGGCCGGTAAAACCACATTCGTCAAAGCGCTTTGCGAAGAATTGGGTGTAACGGACGTCATCAGCTCTCCTACTTTTGCTATTGTCAACGAATACCGTTCGGACGAAACCGGGGAGTTAATCTATCACTTCGATTTTTACCGTATCAAAAAACTAAGCGAAGTGTACGACATGGGGTACGAAGATTATTTCTACAGCGGTGCCCTTTGTTTTATCGAATGGCCGGAACTCGTGGAGGAATTGCTGCCGGGCGATGCCGTTAAAGTGACGATTGAAGAATTGGAAGACGGAAGCAGAGTGATTAAACTATGACCGGACAATATATCGTACAAGGAATCTTTGCGCTGGCAGGAACGATTTCCCTGCTGGCGTCATTGCTGAACTGGGACTGGTTCTTCACAACACGAAACGCACAAACTATCGTCCGAAATGCTGGACGAAACCGGGCACGGCTTTTCTACGGGATATTAGGGGTTATCATCATCGGCATGGCTGTATTTTTCTTTGTAGAAACACGAAAAGCCGCAGGAGGATAAACCTGTCTCGGAAGACAGAAAAGCGAAAACAACTAATGAATATATCTTGCAAAAATCCGGCAATCCAAACTATAGCATGCCGGGAAATATGAAATTATCTCTATCGGTATTTAGGGGTCTTTTGCCCGCAGAAGACAATGTAGAGGGTGATTCGGATGTTTTTGCCGAACTATAAGACCCGGACTTTTTTTATTATTGTTCGATATTCAAGAAAAACCCGGATGTATATGCAACTGCAAGGCAGATTTCCTCCTCTGAAAGAAACTGTTGAACGGACAGTCCGGGATTTATCATAATAGTTGCCGGGATTTCATCTCCAGATATCTGTTAATCACATCAATCGAAAGATTTTCCGGCGTAGTCAGCAAGGAATGGATTCCATGCTGCTTCAAGGTGGATACAATCAAGCGTTTCTCGAAAGCGAATTTCTCAGCAATCACATGCTGATAATAACTTTCCGTATCTTTTGCCGGACGGGCGACGTATTCTTTCAAATCGGCATCTTCGAAGAAAACGACGAGCAGGCGGTGCTGGCGGTTTAGTTGTTTCAAATAGGCCAATTGTCGGTTCATGCTTCCCATACTTGAAAAATTCGTATATAATACTAACAGGCTACGTTTACTGATATGTTTGTTCAAATGGACACAAAGGGCCGAAAAGTCCGTTTCCCCGAAAGTAGTCTGCTGGCTATAAAGGTTTTCCAACAATGTCTGCATATATCCCGGTTGCCGGGAAGCCGGGACAAAAGTGTCGAAATGTTCATCGAAAGTCACTAATCCGGCTTTATCTTCTTTCCGCATGGCAACATACGAGAGCACTAGAGAAGCGTTAATCGCATAATCCAACAAAGTCATTCCATGAAAAGCCTGTTGCATCACCCTTCCCTTATCTATCACGCTGTAAATCTGTTGCGAACGTTCGTCCTGATAGACGTTCACCATCAGTTCATGCCTGCGGGCACTCGCTTTCCAGTTGATAGTGCGGTAATCATCTCCCTTCACATATTCTTTTATCTGTTCAAATTCCGTATGATGCCCTACCCGCCGAATGCGCTTTATGCCTAACTCGGTCAGATTATCGCTCATAGCCAACAATTCATATTGGCGAAGCATCAGATAAGACGGATATACTTTGACATCCAGAGGCTCCGCACAAGTATAACGGCGGGAAACCAATCCGAGCCGCCCGCTCGCAAAGACTCTGACATATCCGAACGAATATACGCCGCGATGGGTCGGACGAAGACGGTAAACGACCGTTTTTCCTTCATTTGCCCGAAGTTTCAGACGAAAGTCAACATCACGCTTTTGAAATATAAAAGGAATCTCGTCGATGATTTCCAAAGATACAGGCTGCGGATAATCGTTTTCCACCCGGATGCTTACCTCATTTTCATCACCATTGGAAAAACGGCCGGCACACTGGCGTGAAGCCCGGATTCCACGAATACGGTAAAGGATATATGCATCTGCCGATACTGTCAGCAATAAGACGAACAGCGCCCATTGCCCGATGACAAAAAATGGGGTAAAAACATATCCGCTACCCAACAACAGGATAACGACGATAAGGGCGATATAGAAACGACGAGTTAAAAACAACTTGGCTATTAGAATATTAATGATTAAAAATTGAAGTCCACAGTCGGATTACAGCATAAATACCATCTGTCAACTCTCATTTACCTTTTATTTCGGAACTTCCACTTTATCAATCAGACGTTGTGTCACTTTGACCGGAGAATAACCTTCCATTTCAGCTTCCGCAGTCAGGATAAGGCGATGTTGAAGCACGTAGGGAGCGACAAATTTAATATCTTCCGGCGTTACAAAATCCCGGCCCTGCAACAGCGCATACGCCTTCGACGATTGCAGCATGGCTATGGACGCACGCGGAGAAGCTCCCAGATATACGGCTTTGCTGGTACGGGTCTGCTGCACTATCAACGCGATATATTGAAGCAACGTGCGGTCTACGAATACCTGATTCATAAAGGTACGAAGTGACAGTAATTCTTCTTTCGTAATGACAGGAACCACATCATCCAACTTCACCAATGCGGCATTGGCATGATGGCGTTCCAGGATATTCACTTCCTCTTCCAAGGAGGGATAATCCATCGTTATCTTCATCAGGAAACGGTCGAGTTGCGCTTCGGGAAGCTTGTATGTTCCTTCTTGTTCTACCGGATTCTGGGTAGCCAGAATCGTATAAAATTCTCCCATCCGGTAGGTAGTTCCGTCGATACTGATTTGGCGTTCTTCCATCACTTCAAACAGGGCGGCCTGTGTTTTGGCAGGAGCGCGGTTAATCTCGTCCACCAACACGATATCCGCAAAAATCGGTCCTTGATGGAAATCGAAGTTATTGGTTTTCATATTGAACACCGTAGTCCCCAATACATCACTCGGCATCAAATCCGGGGTGAACTGAATACGGCTGAAACCGGCATTTACCAGGCGGGCGGTCAAGCGGGCCAGCAATGTCTTCGCAACTCCCGGAACCCCTTCTATCAGTACGTGCCCGTTCGCCAGAATGGCTGTCAATACCAAATCGACGGTTTGTTCCTGCCCGACAATGATGGAAGCAATCCGGTCTTTCACTTCTTGTATCTTCTCGGAAAAGAGTGTTAAATCTACCCGTTGTCCTGTATTCTCTTCCATAAATTCCTTCTTTATATATGATTGGTTATTTCATTCATCTTATCAACAAGCATTTTCATCCGGTCGGCATCAACAGTACGCCCTCCGTAAACCACCGGCCGCACTTCACGGATAAGCTTCGCTATTTCTTCTGCATCCATCCCCGTTTTCCGGGCAATCTTGTGGAAAGAGCGTTCATCATCCGCCGCTTCTTCCACATCTACCTGGATTTCCCGTCTTAATTCTTCCGCGAAATATATAAACTTTTTACGTACCAAATCCGCATGTTCTCCTTTTTGATAATAAAGGGTTCCTATCAGTTCGATAAACTCGATTGATTTGTTCGCCGGTTCACGAATGACAGGTATCGCCCGCTGCCTCCTTCGTGCGGAAGTTATCATAAACAACAATATGCCGACCATCGTCAGATACAAAGCCCAACGAAGCGGTTGCCGAGAAAGCAAATAACGGAAAGGGGATTGCCGCACTTCCGCAGTTTCTCCGGTATATCCTTCGGTACGTACAACCGGAAGTTCTCCCATTTGTGACAACAAGCGGAAGATATAGGTCGAGTTTCCTTCGTCGAGCATACCGTAGTTGGTAAAAATCAAAGGAGTGGAAACGAGGATAATCTCTCCTTTTCCAACCGGACAGGTTATAGCCACCGGGCAATAACAAACCGTATCCGTTCTTATTTCCAGGGAATCGGCCATTACTTTCCCTGTCTCCGAAGATATGGAATCTGTTCCTGTGTCATATCGATATTCATCTGCATGGAGTACTTTCTGAGACAATACTTCTCCCGGCAATGAGTCTACCCGGAAATAAGAAGAACAAAGATGAGGATAGAAATAAAAAGTCTGCCGGGGATAAATGTCCCGGGTTCCCACCCAGCAGATGCTGTCTTTCGCAGACAGGGAAACCGCATATTTCTTCAAGCTCATCGGGCTAAAATAATAACGGTAAGATTCAAAATTCAATGTATCTTTCAAATACCGGCTGAACGTGGTGCTAACCAGCATAATCTTATTTCCCCGTTCCGCCATCTTCAATAAAGACTTCACATCCAATTCTGACAAAAAGATGTCATAGGCGACTGCCAATATTCCCCGGCGGCATAGCGTATCTTCCCGTTCCAACTGATAGAATGTCTTTTTCGACAACGTATAGCTGCCCGGCAAAGAAACGGACAACAGGCTATCGAATACCGCACATCCGAAAGGTTGGGTATCATAACGGCTGAAAGTAGGCGTCCACACAAACTCCTTCGGCAGGTTGCACTCCACCGCAAACATAACTGTCAGAAAAGCGACGATAAAGAGAATAAACCAACGGTTTCTTTTCATGCAGCCCCTCCTTTCCTCACTTCTTCCTGTAAAGTTTGCATTACCCGGAAAAGTTCTCCGGTCGCTTCAAAGTTTCCATAACGTACCCGCAAAAAATGAGTAGTCATCTGCCGGAAAGCCGGTAACCGTACTTCATAAATATATTGTGTGGGTGTCTTATAGAGCTGCCAATCAATCTGCCCCGCATCGCTCAACTGTTTCAACGTCTGCAAATAGAGCAAACGCACCGCTTCCCTATAATCCTGACGGGAAAGGGCTTCATCAATCCCTTTCGGGAAATCGACCCCGTAAATGGTATCTTCCTCAACCGTATATGGCAACGCATTCCGGCGTGAATACGTAAACAGTTCCGGCCGTTTTTTATAAACCAGCCAGATTATCAGCAATAAAATAATGACAGCTACGAGAATCAGGATTAACCCTGAATATTCTTCTGCAAAATGACTTCCGAATATTTTACGCATGAAATCCCCAAACTGCTTGCTGAGCCATTCGAAAATATTAATTTCCGGAGTAATCAGCTCACGGTTATAATCATACGCCGAATCTGAGCGAAAAGCTGCAAGCTGCGCAGAATCACAAACCAATGTATCGGCCGGGGAAACAATCATCTGCCTGAATCCGTTCTTAAAGTTTATCAAAATTGTCAATATCACTTTCTACCGTGATACTGTCAACCACTTCCGAGGCATGCCCGTACTGGTAGGCTAACCCGACAATCGAAAATATCATCGCGAGGTAGGTTCCGAATGCCTGGATAATGGCTAGCAAATAGAGAAAGAAATTATATCCCGCAGATACGGTCACTTCACTTCCGCCGACATCACTCACTGCAAAAAAATATTTTACCACAGTAGCGATATACCAGGGCATCATCGTCACTCCCTGCAGGACATTGGCTATGAATCCCATCACGATGGAAATTAAAAAGACTCCTCCCCATGTGGCAAATCCCAAACGGAATGTCTTTTTGAAAGCTCCCATCAGCGTAATGTCTTCAAACAGGTAAACCGGCGCCAGCAAAGCAAGGGGGACCAAAAAAGCAAACATAAACGGAACGGTCAAAAACAGGGTAAACGGTGACAAAGCAACCAAAACACCGACAACGCCTCCCACCAGCAATACCAATATGACACATGCTGCTACCATTAAAAGCAATCTCTTCATATTACGGAACAACAAAGGCCGCAACATGCTCAACGTCATTCCTTGCAAACGTTCTTCGCGCTCATTATACACACGAATCAGCGCATATACCAAAGATGTCAACATGACAGTGCCTATTATACAAAGAAGCATATATAGTCCGTAATAAGAACCGATAGCCACAAGGGATGAAGGGACCACCATGTCATTCGCACCGGCCGACATTTCCAACGCTCCGCCCATCAGCCCGTTTAAGCTCAACGCCTGAACAAGACATAGCGGCAACAACAAATAAGTAACGAATTTCAGCAGTAACTTCCAATTTTCCTTTAGAAAATCAAAAGAGGCATTCAACTTCTCACCAAAAGGACGTTTTACATACATCGCAATCTTAGGTTTCTGTGATTCCATATTTTTTTCTATTTGGTAAATAAATATAGTAGAAAACAATAAACGCCAGAGAAAGGAGAATCCATCCGAGCCTCAATGCATCCGGAAGTTCCGTATGCCGGGTAACAAACCCTTCGATGAAACCTGCCAGAATGAATACGGGCACTGTACCCACCACAATCTTTAATCCCCTTTTTGCTCCCTTCCGGAAAGATTCCAGCCGGGAATATGTTCCGGGAAACAGCCATCCGTTGCCAAGGGCTAATCCGGCGGCACCGGCCACAATAATCGCCCATATTTCGAGGGTTCCGTGCAGCCAAATAGCAAGACTGGATTCCCAAAGCAAGCCATGCTGATAAAAGAAAGTCTGAAAAGCGCCTATCATGATGCCATTGGCAAGCAGCATGTATCCTGTTCCGAAACTGGTTAGCAATCCCATGGCAAAGCAATTGAAAGAGACCATCACATTATTGAGTGTAATCCCCAAAAACATGGGGACTTCGGAAGAACCGCCATACACTGCCATCGGATCGCCGTTAGCTATGTTGTCCAATGTCATGTCTACGTAGGCATTCCCCAAAATAAGACGGACAAAACCGGAGTCATTCGCGGCGGATATAATTCCAATCAATACGCTTACAAGAAAAATTATAAAAGAAAGCCGCAACTCACGGCGGGCGTCATACATGGTTGCCGGCACTTCCTTCGTCCAGAAAGTGATAATCCGCGTCCACTTTTCCCGTTTATTCCGATAAATCTCATTATGCAGTGCCGAAGCAAGATTATTCAGATAGATTGTAATGCGGGAAGCCGGAAAATGAGTCTGTGCGAATGCGAGGTCGGCGGTCAAGTCCGTATAAGCGTCGGCAAGTCGGTCGGGAGACAAGCTTGCTGCCTGCTCTACCACCTTTTCTGTTTCCTTCCATTTTTCAATGTTCCGACGGATAAACGTAACTTCTTTCATAATTTCCAGAGAATTCCGGATAAGTTTTGTCCGAAACCGGAAACAAAAGTAAGAGAATTATGATATATTTGCAACGGAATCCTAAAAATGTTTAACCATAAATGGCAGAATCTACAATTATCACCGGTCAGTTTGTTCGTATCAGCCAGACACCTGCCAGTATCGGCGAACGACTGTTAGCCTTGATTATCGATTATTTTCTAATCGGCTTGTACGTCATATCTACCGCTACCCTCTTATCCGAATTACGGTTACCCTCAGGATTCACTCTTTTTTTCTTTCTTTGCATCGTCTATTTGCCGGTATTGGGTTACTCTTTCCTCTGTGAAATGTTCAACCACGGACAAAGTTTCGGTAAACGCCTCATGAATATCCGTGTCATAAAGGCAGACGGTTCCATACCCAGTATGGGTTCTTATCTTCTCCGCTGGTTGCTTTTCCCTATTGACGGTCCTATCACGGGAGGACTGGGTCTGTTGGTCGTCTTACTGACTAAAAACAGCCAGCGAATGGGGGATATTGCTGCCGGCACAATGGTGATTAAAGAGAAAAACTATCGTAAGATACACGTCAGCCTCGATGAATTCGACTATCTCACCCGGAATTATCATCCGGTATATCCGCAATCGGCAGACTTGTCACTGGAACAGATTAACGTAATTACCAGAACGTTGGAGTCCGGTACAAAAGACCGGTCACGACGTGTCACGGCACTAGCCAAAAAAGTACAGGAATTGCTGCTCATAACTCCCCGTGACGGTAATCCGGAGACATTTCTTCAAACGGTATTGAGAGATTACCAGTATTATGCACTGGAGGAGATATAGAAAAGGGAACTTCTACGGGAAAATGCCAGGTGGCTTCGCCGGCACTTGGGTAACCATCCATTATAAATATCTCCGTGTCCGCCGTCATCCTCTTAGCAGATTACATTGATGTGAGTACATTTATAGGAATAAAAAGGGACATTCAGTAAATAGTATAAAATTAGCTAACTAATTCATACTTAGGGACATTTACTGAATATCCCTAAAAAACAATTATCAATCAGATAATAAAAGAAGGGGGTATGTCAAAATTCAACTTTAGAGGAAATGGACTTTTCATCTGAAACCTGGCACTCTATCTGAAACCCCGCACTCTATTTAAAACCCGGCATTCTCCATCGGCAATAAAAAGACCGTATCAACTCTATTTTTGAGTAATGATACGGCTTTTATGTTTATCAGTTAGAATCTGTAACTGTTCCGAGTGTTCATCTTAGTTTCGACACACTCCCTTCTTCTTAATTTTATCTATAATGAGACCGGATGCAGATTTTATTCTACTTGTCCCAGGGAGTTTCCATACTCCATTTCTCCCTGAACCACAAAAAGGATTTCTTCGGGCAGGTATTCTCCTACTTCATCCTTTTTGGCTTCTCTTACGATATAGGACACAATATCTTCCAAATCGATGACAATATAACCTTCTTTATCGGGTTGAGCGTCAAGAATGCCACTTTCATAATAATATTCGTCAATTAAATCCATAAAGTAGCACAACTCATCGTCCGAGAACTTCTCTTTCAATTCTTGGGGTAGATAGTTCCTAATAAATTCGATGGTCTTCTCATCATCGACATCTGCTGACAAAAACTCGTCTTCCTGTCCCATGTTTTTAGTTTTTAAATTATTAATTATTGCGATATATAAAAAGTACAGCTTAAAGAAGCTTCTTTACCTTTTCAACAAATACCGGTTTGCTTACAGCGCCTACTTGTTTGTCCACAATCTCACCATTCTTAAAAAACAGAACAGTAGGGATATTACGGATACCGTACTCTGCAGCCATATCACCGTTTTCATCCACATCACATTTGCCGATGATTACTTGTCCTTCAAACTCCGTAGCCAATTCTTCAATAATAGGAGCCACCATTTTACAAGGGCCACACCAAGGAGCCCAAAAATCTACAACAACCGGTTTACCTTCCGCAAGCACTTCCTTATAGTTGCTGTCTGTAATTTCTAAAGCCATTTTTTAAAGTATTAATTATTAAATATGCAAATTTTCTTCTTTATCACGCCACAAATATAATCAAATTATCCCATTTAGATGAGTTTTAACCAGAAGTTTTATAACTGATACCGAAAATCAAACATTTACCTAAAGGATTCCAGTTTTAACCTGAAAAACGCACCCAGATAATTAACCGTAAAAACGAATCATTACAATAAATGCCAAGCAGACATTTTTTGATTTTAATTTGTTTAAGCCCGATAAACGAAGAAAATAACCTCCATTTACACTGTAGTTTACTTTAAGTGCAAAACAATATAAGAGGAGTTCTATAAATTAAAATATTGTAGTACAGTTGTTTATATGGTTCC
>NZ_CAUCSQ010000003.1 GCF_958445495.1 uncultured Bacteroides sp.
TTCCCGGTGTTCGTAGCGGCTGAATAGTCCCCGGTGTTCGTAGCGGCTGATTGGTTCCCGGTGTTCGTAGCGGCTGAATAGTCCCCGGTGTTCGTAGCGGCTGATTGGTCCCCGGTGTTCGTAGCGGCTGAACGGTTCCCGGTGTTAGATTCTTTATTATCTTTCCAATTTACTTTATCAAGAATAAATTTTACTCCTGCTTCCACAAGTCCTTTCAAACCGATTTCGGCAGAGATATGCAATTTGGAGCAAGCAACTTTGGACTCATCTCCATCTTTATCTATATTTCCGCATCCTTCCACTATACAATATCTACTCGAACCTTTTTCGCTAGATGGCGGATAATACCCTAATACGTCTAAAGGATTCTCACAAAAATGAAAACCATTTAAACAGGCTTCAATTTTTCCTTTTTCTTCGAACTCTTTTCCTACCTCATATTGGTAGTTTCTACATTTAAGGTCTTTATCAAACCCCTTAAATCCTGTGATTGTTTCAGACATGATTATATATTATATTAAAGTGGTTATTTGCGATTTAGAATTGCTTCTATGTCACTTTCACGATATAATCTTTTCCCTCCAACCTCTATTTTACGGAGATAACCTCTTTTATCCCAACTCCATAAAGTTGATGGGTCAACATGAAGTTTTTTAGCAACTTCTTTTATTGTTAAATATTTCTCTTCCGGTCTAATAAATGATTCTTTGACCCCTTTTATTGATTTTTCAATCAAATGCTCCGCAAAATCTTTTAAGTCTTTACTTTTAATTTTCAAAGTAACATCTGCGCCACTATCTAATATTTCTGTAATTCTCATAATTCCTCCTATTCTTTTTATTGAACTTCTTTATAACTTCTTTCTAGTAACATTACTATAGTAAGAACTACCATTATAACGGCTGATATAGTCTCTTTAGTAGTTATTTCCAATTGCGTCGCTAAATGCATAGACATCCCCAAAGCAATGACCGCAATTACATTTTGTATTTTATGAATTGTTTTCATAGAATATATTTTATATTAAATTTAGGCAGCAAACACCAAACTCCTGCCTCTTTCAGGGTTAATCGTCCGTATTGATATTCGAATACCAGAACGCATCCTCAACCTTCTCATATCTGTTTGGATATCAGGAAACAATGCGATGATTAAAAACCAAAGAGAGAAAAATAAAGAAAGACCATGTTTACGTATCTCTTTCAAATCAAAATTTCTTTTTGCTCTATCACAAAGTAGATATAGAGTAAGTTCAACATTATTGTTTATACCTAACTTTTTATGAATGTCTCTAATTTGCGCCTTAATAGTCCAAATAGACTTTTTAAGTAAATCGGCTATTTCATCTGGGGTTTGCCCTTTAGCTACTTCGTTTGCTACTTGATATTCACATTGTGTCAAGGTTCCCATTATGAGACACGTTTTATATTAAAAAACTTAACTTTCCCTTTAAAATATTTATCTCCGTCAGTTTCTATTTCAATACCCTTTCTTCTCAATCGGTAACGAGCAGAACTCATTACACGGTCATAACAATCGTCCGGGATTCTAGCTTTTTTCCCTATTTCCATTTTAGATATAGAATTTACCCAGTCACTCGTTATTGTTTTTATTCTTTCTCCCATAAGATTAATTTATTAGATTATTATTAGTGGACGGTAGAGGAATCGAACCTCTCTAAAACGTCTTTATGTCGTTTAGTTCCATGCAACCGCCCGTTTCCTGCACCAATAAGATGCAGGACTTGTCATTACTACTAATACCAAAAAGATGTACTATCTTCACAGACCGTACCCCAAAATCACAAAAACACTATAGAAACGTGCCCTACCCGATTCTCACTACCGGATGCCAGTTTTAAACTGTCAGTAGGGCTATATTTTAATTTAGCGTACGGACGCCTAATCCCGTTTTCTTACTGATAAAGACGATTTTTCGGACTATATAATACTCGTAAAGCTTTCTACCCAATCGTAGCATGCCCACCATAAAAACAGTGTTCCCTATTTTTTGTGCTTCGTTGCACGTTCATAGATACAGGTTATATTTTTAGCTGTATCTACGCTTCACAAACTTGTCAAAGAGCTAACCAATTGTACTTGCGTAGAATATTCTCTACGTCTACGCAAGCTTTAGACCAAATCCGCCCGACTGGTTTCCCTTACTATCAGCGCTGAACATTGTAGGAGCCTTATGTCGGATTATGAAGACCACCTTTTAGCGGATTTATATCTTATTTCCAAGAGCTATCGTAGTTAGTATATTTATCAGCAAAGAACGCCTTCAATACATTACCTTCTCTTTTGGGGAACTCCGGCTTATGAGACTTCTTTTCCTCTTCAACCTCTCTATATTCTTTCTGTTGCCTCTTTGCCAAGAACCAAGCCTGTTTCAATGCTTCACTCAAAGAGATATGACGATACGCCTTCAAGATGTGAGCGTGTTTCATTATCTCACTGTTATTGAATTTACCATCTTTTAAAAAACTGAATGCGTTCATCGTCTTACCTATTTTTAGTTATGTAAAAAATTTGTTTTTATCGCTCAATCTTTGCATCTTTGTGGTGTCGATTGATTGATTGACGATGCAAATATACAGAATAATTCTTTTAATCAATACAGAATATAAAGAAATATTCTGTATAAAACATTATTTAACGATTAGAATAGTTTGTACCTTATTATAGTATGAAGAAGGAAAGTTGGGCTTTAGTCTTGAGTGGCATTGCAATTGCTATAAGTATTGCTACCGCATGTTTCTGTATATTCAGAATAAACCGGACACAAGGACAGTGGAGAATTAATAGAGATATTGAATTCAATGAAAGAATAATCATGTTTGCAACAAGTAGATGACAAATAAGAAAAACGTTATAAGATATATAAACAATATTCCGGCTATCACTGACATTGTTTGCTGATTGAGGTTAAACATACAATAGATTAGTGCCGGAGATGTTATTGTAGCCTCTACTATAACTAATTTCTTGAAAGCGTAATTTACATCTTCTAATTTCATAGTAATAAAGTAAAGCGACCAATTCCAAAGTTGCGGTTGGAAAGGCCTAATAAAACAAAATACCGCAATACATAATTATTTGAAACAAAATATCCGCAATAGGTTGCAGCTACTACGGATACCATATATTAAACCTCTTATGAGGAAGTTTAACCACTTTGTCTCTGTAACATCTGCAACTTGTTACGATACAAATATACAGAATTATTCTTTATGGAAAAAGAAAAAGTCATTAAAATAATGGAGGAAATAATATCTTATCTTGGATTAAATCCTAAACAATTTGCTGAATCTTTGGGATTCGATAGACCACAAGCAATATACGACGTATTGAATCCTTCCAAAAAGGTTGGGATTAGTAAAAATATGGCGGAAAAGATAAGCTCTAAATATCCTTATATAAGCAAGGCATATCTTCTCACTGGAGAAGGCAACATGATAATCAAAGAAAACAAGGGTAATGTAGCCCAAGAAAATTCTGGAGTAATGAATTATCTAACTATGCCCGAATCCGGTACACAAAAAATTATTAAGCCCACCGGAGAAATTGAAATACAGCGATTAGACCCAAGCGACAAATCAAACCCAGGAGAGCTCGATAGGCTACAACAGCGTATTCAAGATTTAGAAAGAATTATATCTGAAAAAGACGCTACAATAAAGTCTAAAGATGATTTAATATGTGTCCTGAAAGATATGCTCAATAGGCAATAAGGTATTAGATTCTAGGTTTGGGGGCATGTGTAAAATAATACAACAGGCAAGTTAAGAAAAAATCAATAGAATCTACAGAAAAAAACTATGAATATAAAAAGAAACTGCATACTCCTTTTGATAAAAAAAGTAAATCCACTCTCCAATGTTTACTCTAGAAGCAAAACAAAAGGATATATTAGAGCACCGCATTGCAGTTTATTATTTACGAACGAAGTACTGGAAGAGTTATAAATATCACAGATGTTGTGCAATCGTTGTGCAATATATATAAACTAAAAATCGCAAACCATTAATTAATAACGGATTGCGATTTTCTTATGCAACCCGGTCAGGGTCACTGTGGAACTGATGATATCCGGATACTTAAACATAGCACTGCCTATTAGCAAAATTAGAACGACACAGGCTATCACCGAGATTCCCCAACGGATAATCCATGCCGGAACAGCACTCAATACTTCATTGAATTCCTCGCTTCTTAACTCTATTTCCTGTTTCTTGTCTCCCATACGCTATACTCCGAGTTCCAGTTGATTCTTCACCAATGTGTAATATGCCTCTTTCTTTGCCGTCAGCTCCTTATGGGTACCCGACTCAATTACTCTCCCAGCTTCCATCACGACGATATTATCCGCATTCTGTACCGTACTGAGCCGGTGTGCCACCACCACAACCGTCTTACCTTTATAAAACTGAGTCAGATTATCTAGGATAATCCTTTCATTATTGGCGTCCAGAGCATTAGTGGCTTCGTCAAAGAATAGAAACGTCGGGTTCTTATAGATAGCACGGGCTATTAACAACCGTTGCTTCTGCCCCTGGCTCACACCGTTTCCTTCCATACCAATCTTGCTGTTGTACTTTTGCGGGAGTGATTCGATGAATTCTTTGATATTAGCCATCTCCACAGCCTTCAACAGTCTCTTTGTATCTACCGACTCCTCACTGATAGTAATGTTTTTCGCGATAGAGTCAGAGAAAAGAAAACCATCCTGCATTACAGCACCGGTATTTTGTCTCCACAGATGGGGGTTGATGTCTTTAAACGAATAATTGCCCACTTTTATGTCTCCCTTTACCGGCTCATAAAATCCTAACAGAAGCTTGATTATAGTTGTCTTGCCGCTACCGCTAGCGCCTACAATAGCAGTCACTTTGTCGTGAGGAATGGTAAGATTCAGATTATCCAGCACATAATCCCTTTCCGCACCATCGTAACTGAAACAGACATTCTCCATCCTAATATCCCTATTTTCCGGCAGCACATTTATCTTATCATTCACCGATACGATTTCTTCCTCTTTGTTATTAATCTCATTGAGCCGTTCAAGACTAATTTTCGCATCCTGCAATGATTGACTGAAATTTATCACCTGACCGATAGGACCGGATAATTGTCCGATGATGTAACTGATGGACATCATCATGCCCAAGGTTATATCCCCGTCCACCACTGCTTTTGCCGATAAGAAAGAGATAAGAAGCGATGTCGTCTGGCTGAAAAATATGGAACCGACCTGTTGAGTTTGCCCCAATGCGGTACCTTTGATACTTATCTTGAACAGTTTCACTTGTATGGATTCCCATTTCCAGCGCTGTTGTTTCTCGCAGTTGTTCAGCTTGATTTCCTGCATACCTGTAATGAGTTGCACCATGTTACTTTGGTTGGCGGAGGCCTGGGCGAAACGGGCATTGTCCAGTTTACGGCGATAACGCATGAAAGACAGGATCCACAGTACGTACAAAGTATTTCCTAACAGAAAGACGATTAATATGGTCAGATTATAGTACGCCATGATACCGGCGAAAATAAAGAAGTTGAAGAAGGAGAAGAGGGTGGACAATGCCGTTCCGGTCATAAATGATTGGATACGCCCATGGTCACCAATCCGTTGCAGGATATCCCCAATGTTTTTCGCATCAAAAAAGCGGATAGGCAGTCTCATCAGTTTGGCGATAAAGTCGGAAATCAAGGTAATGCTTATCCGGGTATTCATGTGCAGGCTAATCCAACTTTGAATAAAGCTGACTCCCGTCTGGGTGACTGACAGAACCAGCTGTGATATCAGTATCAACGTGATAAAGTTCAGGTTATTGTTTCCGATACCCTGGTCGACCATGGCTTGTGTCAGAAAAGGAAGGATGAGGGAGAAAACACTGCCCAATAGCATACCAATCATCAGTTGGAATAATTGGGATTTGTACGGGAACAGATATCGCAGATAAAAAGAAAGGTTTTTCTTTTGCTGCTCCTGATCGTCTATATGTTCGTAAAATTCAGGGGTGGGGGTCAATAATAGAGCAAATCCAGCTTCCTGTCCTTTATCTCTGGTACTAATCCAGCACTTTTCAAATCCTGTTTTGCCAATGGAATACTTCCCTTTGTCGGGATCAGAGATGCTGAATGAGTACTCTTCTGCTATTTTAGAAAAAAAACTCCTCTTCTTCCTGATATCATACAACACTACAAAATGATTCAGGTTCCAATGAAGAATACAAGGCAGTGGTACATCCTCAACCAGTTGCTGAAGGCTGATACGCACTCCCTGCGTTCTCATGCCAATACTTTCGGCAGCATCACTGATACCGAGCATGGACACCCCCTGGCGAGTAATGAAACTCCTTTCCCTCAGATTTTGAAGGGAGTAACTGCGACCGTAGTATTTAGCGACCATACGCAGACATGATGGACCACAGTCCATCGAGTCTAGTTGCTGGTAGTGAGGAAAAGATTTAATCATTGACATGGGGCAAATATTTTATTCGAGCTATCCAACTCGAATAGAATCTACTCATAAAATTGTATACGATTAGTTCATACTGCCTATTTTTTGAACGAAACAATCGAATTAACATCATATGTATATAGCTGCTTAGCAGTATTTGCATTTCTCTACTATCATTCGCTCCAATAAGTTGCTGTACAACAGATTTAAGAGCATTTGAACGGAATTTTAATATGTCATACAATGCCTTATACCCTTCATCTACTTTTTTATCCCAGAGCACTTCTTCCAATTCATGAGAGTATTCCCGATACATCACATTAAATTGCTTGGCATTAAACTCATTAAATCCGAACTCCATTTTATAAGATTTATCCATTGATTCAAGAAATACTTTTCTCTGTTGTAAATCATAGGTAAAGTCTACAAGCAAGCTATCAATCATCTTCGCAGCTATTAACCATCTGGCAGATTGAGGCATACCTTCCAATATTCTCAACAATTTCAATGTATGAGTGCTATCTATGCAAAACAGGGTTTCTGTCAATTCCATCAAATGTCCTTTATATCTTTCTAATTCCCGATTATAGGTATCCAGTTGAATCTTCCATACCCTATCATTTTCCACAACTTTGTTGAATTGCTTATAAAACAATCGAAGTATTTCTCCAATAAATTTACAATCTTTTACTAGAATTCTTATGCGTAAATGAAAATCCGGATCTGAATATCGGATAAAGAACCATTTTTCCATATATTTTTTTCTTTCCAAAACCAAAATTATCTTAGTTAACTCATTCACTAAAATTTTATCTGCCGTATTACTGCCAGTATATACTTTGATATATATCCATTCGCTTCCTGGTATAAATGACCTTTGAATCTTACTCATCATTTTTACTCCTTATAAAATGCAACAATACATTCATTTAGATACTTTCCATCCGTTCCTTTAACAACTAACTCATCTTGGGCGAAAATAAATTCCAATAGCTGAAATACCGGACACTTTTTAACCACAGATAAAAAGGCACGGATGCTACAAGTACTATGAAAATCAATAAATAGTTCATTATCACCTTCTGCCAATAAAGCTGTTACTGGGATATTTCTTTTCATACGCCACACTGCAACGTTATCAACCAAATCAGCATCTGGCGACTGAAAAAAAGCAATGATTTCGTCTTGCCTGACCCTCCATGAAGCAAGAGACAAAATAGAGTTACCATACCTGATTCTGGGCTTATAATCTAAATGTTTTGCCAGTTCTCCCCAACCAATTCCAAAAGTCGTTCGCTTTCCTTGATGTTGCATATCGCATAAAAAACGGTAAACAGGTAATGTATCATTGTAATAATTATGAGCAGTCGTTAGGCGAGGAAATATCTTTTTATTCAGTCTTTTAGAACGAAGCACCAGCTTACCCCCTTTGCATGAAAGCATCAAATCGTCAACATAGATTTTATTTGCTTCGGGTAAATCCGAACTGGTCAGATAAATAATCTCATGCTCCCGGATATGCGGCCGAGACAATATATTTCCAACTCTTGAACCAGGCAAATGAACTATCTCCGCCAATATACCATCTGTCACCAGTTCATTCTCTTTTTTAGAAATATTTTTTACTAATTCCTCCATTTCGGAATCTAAATGGGCAAAACGCGATAATAGATTGGCTGCAGAATCACCCCCAATACTTTTTATAAACAAAAAAGGAGTTCCATTTTCCTCTTTGGTTACTTGAAACATTGTAAATAAGGTATCAGGAAATCCGTTCCAATTTTCCGGAACTGATTTAAATTCTTCCGAATGAAATACAATTTCATTCGCTCCCTCCTTCAATGCTTTCAATAATCTTTCCAACAACAATGTTTGTACATTTGTCATGGCTTTGGCAGTTTGTTGTTTTCGCACAGGCAATATCAAATTATCAACAATAGGAGAAATATCCCCTATTCCATGCCCTATCGGATAACCAATTCCCAATTCAGAATCCAATACCATCGCCAAAGGAACTTCACGTTCTTCATATCGTTCATAAAAAGCTGTTCTGAAACTGTCCAACGGCGATGTTCTCGCTTCTCCCATTTTACTAAAAAATGAAAGTATCGACTGTAATTCTGCGATTATGTTTTTCCCCAAAGTGGCAACCGCACTTTTCCGCACTGCATCCACCTGAAAAAGATAGTTCTCCGTATATGGAACCGGAAGTTCACTAACGATATCCACAATCCTATGATAATCAGTCAATGAATAAGACTTCCCCATATCTATCTTTTTCAGTAAATCATTGATGTTGCACAAAGAACCCAGTAACTGACGAGTACTATCTGCCAAATTCATCTTACTTAAAATCGTAATTATTTTATTCAAATAAGCTTCACCTGTAATGCTTACATCCAATTCGCTCACCAACAACTGCGATTGAACAAGACTTTCTATAAAAAGCTGAGCTTCCGATTCTTCTATTCCCTGCTCTTTTAAATAACTCTCTATTTCTTTTATCATGATTCCGGATGCCGCCTTCTTCAATATAACATCTAAATATTTAGAACGCTCAACAGACGAAATTGTGTGCATACGCCTTTTGTTTAAATACTTATATTCAATATAGCGCATACACTTACCTACTTTATAAAGCGTATTATTTGAATAATAGCGTACTTCTCTTCTTATATCCGGCAGATATCCAAGAAACTGCGCCAATGCACACAAATAATACATATCAAGCCGCGTGCATCTGTCGATTTCATCAGTAATGTCGAATTGAGTAGTTTCATCAATTTTACCTACCGAGCAAGTGGCAAATAATCCGAATGGAGTACAACGAGTGGACATTCGACTTAGATACTTCACAAGCGAGGTTTCAATTTTACGTTTTTTATCCTCTTCTTTGATTTCACCGTTAATCAGTTTCTGAAGTTCTTTATATAAATCGGGAGAACCCACGTAAACAGTTTCTCTAATTCGTTCGCCTGCAAGCAACTCTAAGAATTCTCCTTCCATATCAAAAATCTCCATCAGTCGATCCACAGAAAAAGCCGGTAAACGATAAACAAATTTCTCAAAAGGTTGAAACATACTATTCTTTTTTATTCCACCGGTTTTACGGTATATCCCATTTTTCTTAACTGATTGATAAGCCCTGTTTCTCCACAAAGATGTAAAGCTCCTACAGCAATAAAAGAAGGTTCTTTTATTATTAAATCAGGAATTTGTTGTATCCATAGCTGATTCCTTTCATGAAGAGTTATTTTCATTTGATTTTTCAAATAATCTATAGCCAAACTATCTGATTTATAGTTCCGAAAATCTATTTCATCTAATTCTTTTGCACACTCCTCCACCAACCATAGATCTTGTTTATTAAAATAGGCCAGTTTCATTGTTTGAATGATTTTCTCTCGTTGTCTTTGATAATCTTCTTCTGAAAATTGATTACTATCTTTCTTAAATTCCTTCAAAAGTTCTATTAGACGAGTCGTACTTTCCATGAGTGTTTTAGGAAGAGAATCGGTATTCCAATAAGTTCGAAATAATAGTTTTTCTCTTATTTCGCGTGTATCCAACCCCCTGACTATATATCCGTTTTCTGTAGCTTTATCACAGAGATATGAATCCAAAAAACTTCCTTCACTTTTCGTTGAATCGGTATGGTGTTCCTCCCTTATATGCTCTCTTTTGGATGTTATCGCACAAAACAAGTATAAATAATTGGGACTTAGCTTTACTTCGTCAGCTTTACCATTGAAATACTTTAAAGTAATAGAGTCTAATAGGTATAAATCTTCTTTATTTAACATTTTGGAATAAGTGGAATCTATAGGTAGAAAACGATCTCCATATGAATGCTGAAAAACGTCTTTAACTATCGATATATCAACTTCTGTAACAAACTGAGAAGTTGCATCAAAAGAACGATAAAAACCAGGAATCTGTTTCAGAAAAGTTTCAAAATTACGTTCTTCGATCGGATGGAATGTGCCAAAAAGAAAAGAGGATTTATCTAAACCATTACCGGAAATTTCCCATAATAGTCCGTTGCTTTTTTGTTGACATAAAGTGAATTGACAAAGTATGTAGAAATATACGAAAATATATACACTTGTTTTTATCATAGCATTCCATATTTTAATTATTATCATACTTATAAACTACTTTTCCAAAACGAGGTATCCCATGAAATGATTTCCTTAAGAATTCATTTACACTATTATGATTATGTATAGAGTCAATTATAATAGCGAAATTTCCATTCGTATAATCCAAAATTGCTTTTTGTAAATCCATGGTAACTCCAATACAATTCCCTATAATCGACACGTTTCTTGATATAGCTTCGGACAAACTAAACATGTAGTTTTGAGACTTCACCCAATTATCTTCTTTATATAAAGAATGCTGAGAATATAGTCCACACGTTATATACTTTCCATTATAGTTTATCCTTGGTATTAAATAACTTAAATGAATATCGAAAAAAGGATCAAAAATAACATCGAATAATGTCTCCCCAATAAAATCTTTTAGTTGTTTCTTGGATAGATATTGTTTGGGAATAAGAATCAGTTTTTCTCCCATAGGATGCTTTGCCGTAAACTCAACATCAGATGAAACAACCCATATACAAACATCATATTGTTGTAATGCATTAATTATAGCCAAAGATGTGTTGGAACTTCCTGCTGTTACTAATACGTTCATTCCTTTCTGGAGATTTGCTTTACGTATCATGCTATAAGCGGTCTGCGCAGCAACAGAAAAAGACGCAGCAATTTCATCCGTCAAATTATTAGGTATACTAATTAATTGATCCTCATTAAAAATTTGAAATCGTTGAGAAGCATAATTTGTTATAATACCACCATAACTCCCATCATTTCTATATGGATATGCATTATTAGGAATAACACGATCACCTATTTTTAAACTCTTTACTTTCTTACCAATATTCAAAACTGTGGCTACAAAATCGGAGCCAAATAGAGAATAAAAATATCGGCTATTTTTACTCAACATATTACATCTATCATTAAATTCCAGCATTATAGCTTTATCTCTATAGTTGCATGAAAAAGCATTGACTTGTACACTTACTGCATATTCAGTTAATCGTTCTTCATTCTTCACCTCAATATCTAATAGACCAATATTGATGTTTTCTCCACAAAGTATGAAGTTATAATATAAATTATTGGGGTAAATATCCCGAATAATAGGATTACATATTGCTAATGTTTCCATTGATTGATTTTCTATTTCTTGTTTATAATAATAGGCAACTAGTCCATTCTCTATTACTCTCACCCTCCGTTAATTTATGAATTAGGAAACCCGAAAATCCTAAAAACAAAGAAGGATCATGGAAAAAATGTACATAAAGTTTTTTCTGAAGGTATAAAGAATATTTTTCAAAAAAAACAGATTCTGCGACATCTGACCAAAAGTCTGAAGCATCTTTAAATCTCGAGTCTGCGGTTAGTGAGTAAATTTGAGCATAAATAATACTGCGTGAAATATGTCCATGACAAAGTGTTAGCTCTCCATTGAGAGAACCGCTTCTTTGAATAGTCTTTTGTAGAATCGGTAGAGCTATTTGTATATAATCACTATTTTTAAGTATAATACCTGCTTTCAGAATTGCATAGGCAGCAGATAAGTCTCCATAACACCAAGCAACAGAACTTTCTTTTTTCCTTTGCATCTTATTAATATTACTTATATCTACATATGAAGGGAAAGTATACATCGAGTCATGTTCTTTAAAACTAAATAAAAGATCAATTATTTTTTTTATCACAGGGGTAATATCATCATTAATTATATCTTTTTCCTTGATAATAAGTAAAAATAAAAGTAATCCTGTTATGCCATGTGGAACGCCCAAATTTATTCTTTGGTATCTATTCTTTTCATTTTGCCACTTTTGGCACCAATTACTACTCATACATTTTCTTTCCAATATTTCCACAAAAACATAAATCTGTTTTTTGAGTTCTACATCCATAGGCTCCGTTTGAATAAAATAAAAAAGCAAGCCTAAAGCTCCATCAAAAAAATCTAAATTCTTTTTACTTAATTGCAACTTTAACTCTCGAAAAAGTATTTTATTGGCGTCTTTTATCCACCTGACTAATTCATCATCTTGTCTACTCTGTAATATTATTTTTATTATCCAAGATATACCGCATAATCCATACCCAAAAGAGTAATTATCTTTAATATTATCAATTATTTCTATTAATCTATTTTTTGTCTCATCCCAATATTTGTTTTCACCTGTAATTTGATAAAATCTAAAAGATGCCAAAACAATTCCCGTTCCTCCCACTATAATACCAGCGGAATGTTTCTCATATTGCTTCTGCTTATTAATTTCTATTAACAAATGGTCAAATATTGTATTCAAATTTCCTATACTATTTATGTCGGTAATACACATAATTTTCCTTTCTAATTTGAGAAAGAAAGTGTGTCTTAAGTTTGTAACTCATTATCGTCATTTCAAGATTAAAGCAAGAGCCACCTCTTTGTATAAATAGAAAAAGAGGGGGGATATTCTAAATAACAGAAAAAATAAGTCTTTCAATCTTCGACACACTCTCTTTATTAATGCATTTTAAGGAGTAACATAAACTTCAGGCAATAAACA
The DNA here is from genome assembly GCF_958445495.1 of uncultured Bacteroides sp. Classification (GTDB taxonomy): domain Bacteria; phylum Bacteroidota; class Bacteroidia; order Bacteroidales; family Bacteroidaceae; genus Bacteroides. The sequence continues at coordinate 13,115 of NZ_CAUCSQ010000003.1, forward strand.
TCCACCAGCATATACTTCTTGTGAGATGCCATCATTATTATTGTTTGTATCAAAATAACCATCTATTATTTCATATACAAGCGCAGTGTATTTAATCGATTTCGAGATAATTTGCGACCAACTACCTCCGCGTATTGCTCCCATTTCATAATCATTCAGATTCACAATTTCTTCCTTTTTGAGGACTAATTTTTTAAGCTTTTTCTTTTCTTCCATAATGTTACATTTTAAAGATTAATAATTATTTAAAAACCGGAATTCTTTTACTTTAAATAGACTTCCAATATCTTATTTTTCATTTTAATATCTTTATAGCGATTGCGATAAACTACCCGACTATTCGCACTCAGCTTTTGCCGCAATTCATCGTCTTGTAGAATTTCTAATGTGCGCTTTCCCAATTGCTCTATCTGTAAGTTTTGTTCGGAGGTAGCTGATAAAGGTTCCTGTTCACCACATACTTTATAGCCATTATAACCTGATTCTATCATTTCTCCAATTCCTGCCGAATCAATACCTACTAAAGGTATTCCATGCATCATCATCTCAATAGCTACATAACTACATTGTTCATTGAGCGAAGGATGAACACCCACATCAGCTATTTGATACAATTTATATAAAAAACCTTTATCTACTCTCCCTGTAAAGGTAACCCTTCCGTAAAACGATATGCACTCCTTTAGAAATCTGTCATAATTGCCACTTCCGGCAATTATCAAATGTACATCGGAAGAATGAACTACTATTCTTTCAAAAGCTTTCAAGAGTAGCAGAAGCCCTTTTTCCTCATCCAATCTACCTACAAAAAGAACTATTTTCTCATTTTCGTTAAAAGACAGTTCTTTTTTTATTGCTCGCTTTTGTCTTTCATCTACTATTACAGCTTCATCCTTTAAACCATTGGAAATAAAAGTTAGTTGTTCTTGATGGATTTCGTACTCTGTTTGCAATATATCAAAGGTGTAAAACGATAAACATACTATATTATCTACCGACTGACACATAGCTTTCGTCCTATAATAATCATCATAAACAGACTTCTCTGTGACATCCGTCCGCTCCATTTCTTCTTTTTGAATAATCTTTTTGAAGCAGGCTTTATCACCTTTTATCAAAGTAAGCCATCCCATATAATGAATTGTAAAAACAATCTTACATGAAGGATATAATTTACGCAGATATGGCACTAATGAGTCGTGCTGTAAGTAATTCAGATGAAATACATTGTCTTCATCTTTATCTATTTGCGACTTTAATAAACAACTGACAGCCAAATTATATAGTTCCATTTTCCCCGGTTGTAACTGCCAATATGGAACCAAACGAGGAGAGGGAATTTTAATCGTTCGTATTCCTTCCGACTCTACAATTGAGAACTCTTTTTCTATGGATTGTAATTCTACCAAAGACAAGCGTACATCTCGTTCTCCTTTGATACATTCTGTCAATTCACGGATATAAGTACCAATACCGTAATCCCCAGCACGACTGTCACTACTAAAAAGATAAATATGTTTCATCTGTATAATGTTTTTAAAGCTAGTCCGGCACAACCGCCGTCCAGCCCTAACGGTAATTTCAGAATATCAATAGTTTCATTCAATTGAGGTGGAGTAATTACATCTAAAGGCGAAACAGACTTCAAAGGTAGTCCGGCTTTTTGGACACTCTTCTCTAATGCATATATATACATATTATCGAATGGACGTGTAGTTTGTCTTTTTTCCGCAAATGAGAGTCTGGCTTGTACATAACACCGGACTCCCTCAAGACCTGTACGAAATGAAAAGTCAATCATTCGCATAGGATCTCGTTCCATGATTTTATAGTCAATATCATTTAGTACCTCGTCGGCATCACCATCCAAAAAGTCTTGTTCCAACAACGTACATATTCCCCATGCAATACCACAAAGTCCTTTATCTATAGTAATAGGCATATTATCATGGAGATTGTCACAAATTTCGTCCATTAAGTTTCCCGCCAATACCTCGTACAGAGAGTCTTTTTTATATCGGGCATAATGATAGAAAAAAAAGGCAATACCCATTTTCCCATTTAGTAGGCCTATATCATGCACAGTAATATTCTGTATGGTCAAATGATTCACAATACGTTGAAGTAAATCACATTCTTTGGTTTTATCTTTAATGTTCATTTCATTTTTTGATTTTAACTTAATATCATTTAGTTTGATAATAAAAAATTACAATATAAGTAATGATAAAAAATAGGGCTTACGTCCAGCTCTTCATATAAGAAAATACTCCTATATGTTTTTTTATTAATGATGTCAGTTCTTCTTTCGTCTTATTACATGTGTCCAAAAGTACTTTTTGATTCTGCATAGTTCTTTCTCCATGATTCACTCCCGTTTCCGCTACTCTTGGATGATAAAGGTGATAACAAGGTCCTTTAACTCTACCAACAAAATGTCCCAGTATCTCCATCCTTTTTACTCTTTCTATATCTTCAGGTCCCCAGCCATAAAAACCTTCGTTTTCTCCACCTGCTAATAAATATTTCTCTTTGTTCACCAGAAAAGCTCCACCTACTGATGGACGTCTCATTAATAAAACACCTGATGATAACGACAACACTTTACTTCCATTCCTTATTAAAGTACTTTCGTCCTTGTTTAACAGACGAAATTCACCATTATAGGGAAAACTCATAACATTACCATTTTCTATCATTTCGATTGCTTCCACCAATTGTTTTTGTTGTACTATAATGTCTGTATCCCAGACACCTACAATTGGATATTCTGCATTGATTAACAACTGATTCAAAAAATGAGTCCGATAGAAAACAGTCTCTACATCCTGAATAAACCGATAGCGTACCCTATTATGCAGTGGACAATGAAAACGCTGTTCACTATCCGCTTCGATAATATCTATATGGACAAAAGGTGATTGCAACAAATACCATAATACATATCGCAAATTTTCTTTGCGTTCTACCGAATCTATTCTTACCGGTATGACTATACTGACAGAATCAATCATTTCGTTAATTTTAAAGTTAATATTCCCATTACGGTATCTTGTAACTTTTCTACTTTGGCATTGAGTATATTCAATCTATGTAATAGAGTGAGTATAAAGTATGTTTCATAGAAGTTGGATTTGCGAGAACCATCCCGTATAGCTTCTTCTATCCAATCAATGAGGTAAATCACATGTTCTTTAAGAGTCAATACAATCCTTTCTTCGGATTCCGTTCTGTAGTGTAGTCGACAATACAAATAGTAAACCAATCCCAATATACCATCGTCAATGTTTAATCCTTGCAATGTACGTCTGTTTATTTCATTCAAGACAAGAGTATCTATATCCGATAACACCTCATCCGCTTCCCCTTCAACGATATGATTCTGCAATAGATATTCCAATCCGTATCCCACACCGCACAATCCTTCTCCGTATGATAAGGACGAATTCCGGTTACATTTGCCTAAAACGGTATTTAATAAACTTTCCGCCAGTGACTTCCATTTGGGTTCTTGTGTCTTCTGGTATAATGAAAAAAATGACATAACTTTTCCCATATTGCCATTCATTCCAATTGTATTTGAAAATGAACCGTCGATAACATGAGCTTCCGATACGCATAAAGATTCAAACGTGACAGCATTTACATGCTCTAGCAAAGAATAATCATCTTTATATAATTCTTTAATTCTATTTATCTGCTCGGGCGTAACTTCAATTTTACTTTTACGAGTTTGATTGTTTTGTTTTTTTAATGTTGGTATTCCACTTTGAATAAGAAAATGATTCAGTTCACTCATCCGAACAATACAATCAACATCCAAGGCTTTGTAATAATCCGCTTGTTTTCTTATGTGTTCGTCCTGCATCGTCGGATCGGATTTGCCAAGCTCAAACTCTACAAATTCTAGAAATCTTTCAAATGAATTATCTTCATACAAACTGAGCCAATTGAAATAAACTCTCCAATTCTCTTCTTGCAGGAACCACTTATAGTTTGAAACCAAACGTTCCACAGGATCTCTCCACACGGCAAACTTTAATAATTTCCCATACTTTTCTTCATAGTCAAGCATTTTTAAAACAGGAATCAGATAGCCGTTTCGAGGCGAATACCCCACTCGTGTATGAATCTCATTTTCAGATAAATCCTTGTCTCCTTCTTTAGCATATATAGCAATATTCTTCAAATATGTAGAAGCATTCTTTGAAATACAAACGAAAGCAGCTTTGTGTTTTTCTATCAAGCAAAAATAGTTCTGAAAAAAAGGACTATGATATGCTTTTTGAAAGTCAGTTCGTTGAGTCATATTACAAATTATTAATAAGGTTCATATTCTTTATATGACAAATTTATTTATCAGACTGATAATTGGATGTATCGTAAGTACGTCACGAGAAAATAATGATACATAGTTTGTTACTTTTGAGAATTATGTCCTCGTATATGTTAATTATAAAGCTTTACACAGTACTATAGCAGTTTCTTCAAATTTTGAATTGAATAAAATTATTTATCAATGCATTTCATATATTTGCGTATTTTTCATTAAGGAATTATTTTCTATCAGACAAATATAAGGTTCTTTTTTATGTTTTACAATCTTTTCAGGGTGACAAAATAAAAGAAGAAAAACATATTACTATTTTATTCACAATCTTCATTTTAGCTATTTATTATTCTGTCTGGAAAAGCGAGAAAGGTAGACAGAAAGTTGAGTATTCTCTTCTATTTTTAGCTTATTTCTTATTCTGTTTTTATATTTTTTGATTGTATTTACTTCGAGACTCAATATTTCAGACTGTTCTAAATTACGTAGTCTGATGTAAGTAAGATAGCAAACTTTCATTTCCTGAGATGTTAAACCAATAGGACTAAGCAGGTCACTAATATCACCATAAAGTATATTAATGGCAGCATACAAAAGCAACCAATGTGCCTCATTTCTGAGTTGATTATATCTACGCTTTTTTAATAACAACAAAAGTTCCAAGCCTATTATTAAAAATAATTCATCTTCTTCAAACTCACTTATTATCGCAAAATGCGAATTGAGTTTAGCTTTTAATTCACGATTACGGTTTACTAAATCTTGATTTAACACATCTCTATTATCCAAAAGTTTTATAAATTCAGATATTCTTTCTTCTAATTTGATATTTTTCTCCTCTAAATTTTCCGATAGCATAATATAAGTTTTTACAGGTATTGATATTGGTGTCTTTTATATAAATACACTGCAGAAGAAGCGTTCCCTTACATCGAATAGTTATAAAAATTTAAATATAGTGGTAGAAAACGAATGCATTCCTTATCATACTCATGAAATTCCTAAATTACAAGTCTGAGTCTCACCGGTAATGTTCGTTAATCCATAGACATTGTTTAGACAAACAGGACGTAAGTCCCCATTAAAATTCCACTCAGATGCTTAATATGACTTAAATTCTGACTAAAATGAATTTGAATTGCATTTATATTTTTCATAAAAATATTTTTTTGATAACAAAGGGATGGATTATAAAATAGGAAAGCTTGAATATGTTTTTTGAGGTTATTTCTTCTTTAATTAAAACACCTGATTTTACATCCAATAATGTAAAATTAGGTGTCATTTTCCCAAATCATTGATAATCAATGTTTATCGCGGAGAGACAGGGATTCGAACCCCGGGTACCTCGCAGTACAACGGTTTTCAAGACCGCCGCAATCGACCACTCTGCCACCTCTCCAAAACCTCCTTGTCAGAAGTACTTTCCGTTGAAAGCGATGCAAAGGTACGAATCATTTTTAAATCTGCAAACAATCTGGTATTTTTTTCATGAATTAATCGTATTTTTGTACCCCATTATAAGCAATAAAAGTATGATATACCCTCAAAATTTTGAGCAAAAGATAGGATTCGACCAGATAAGACAGTTGCTAAAAGATAAATGCCTTAGCACTTTAGGAAAAGAGCGAGTATCAGAGATGAGCTTTTCCGGAGAATATGAAGAAGTGGAGGAGAAACTAAATCAAGTCACAGAATTCGTCCGTATCATTCAAGAAGAAGACAGTTTTCCCGATCAGTTTTTCTTTGATGTCCGCCCCTCGTTAAAACGAGTGCGGATAGAAGGCATGTATCTGGATGAACAGGAGCTGTTCGACCTACGCCGTTCACTGGAAACCATCCGGGATATCGTCCGTTTCCTCCATCAAGACAAAGACGAAGAAAGCGGCACTCCCTACCCCTGCCTGAAACGATTGGCAGGAGATATTGCCGTATTTCCCCAATTGATTGGCAAAATAGACAATATCCTGAACAAATACGGGAAGATAAAAGACAATGCCTCTGCAGAACTGGCCCGCATCCGCCGGGAGCTGGCCAACACAATGGGAAGCATTTCCCGATCATTGAACAACATCCTGCGCAATGCACAATCCGAAGGATACGTAGATAAAGACGTAGCTCCCACCATGCGGGACGGGCGCCTGGTAATTCCGGTCGCACCGGGACTCAAACGAAAAATAAAAGGAATCGTCCATGATGAATCCGCAAGTGGAAAAACCGTATTCATCGAACCGGCAGAAGTCGTAGAAGCCAACAACCGCGTCCGCGAACTGGAAGGAGACGAAAAACGGGAAATCATTCGCATCCTTACCGAATTCTCCAATATCCTACGTCCCTCGATACCCGAAATACTCCAATCGTATGAATTTCTGGCGGAAATCGATTTTATCCGTGCGAAAAGCCATTTCGCCATACAGACCGACAGCCTGAAACCCACCGTCGAAAACACACAGATGTTAGACTGGACAATGGCCGTACACCCCCTGCTACAACTTTCACTGGCAAAACATGGAAAGAAAGTAGTCCCTTTGGATATCGAGCTGAACCAGAAACAACGTATCCTCATCATCTCCGGCCCGAATGCCGGCGGCAAATCAGTTTGCCTGAAAACAGTAGGCCTGCTACAATACATGTTGCAATGCGGCATGCCCGTACCTCTGCATGAACGCAGCCATGCAGGCATCTTTCATAGCATTTTTATAGATATCGGCGACGAACAGTCCATCGAAGACGATTTAAGCACCTACTCCTCACATCTGACTAACATGAAGATAATGATGAAAAACTGTAACGGACAAAGCCTTATTCTAATCGATGAATTCGGAGGAGGGACAGAGCCGCAAATCGGAGGCGCCATTGCGGAAGCCGTTCTGAAACGCTTCAACCAGAAAGGCACGTTCGGGGTGATAACCACCCATTACCAAAACCTGAAACACTTTGCAGAAGACCATGAAGGCATAGTCAACGGAGCAATGCTCTACGACCGCCATTTGATGCAAGCGCTTTTCCAATTGCAAATCGGGAATCCGGGAAGCTCATTCGCCGTAGAAATCGCCCGAAAAATCGGACTCCCCGAAGACGTGATTGCAGATGCCTCGGAAATCGTCGGAAGCGAATACATCAATGCCGACAAATACCTCCAAGACATCGTACGAGACAAACGCTACTGGGAAGGAAAACGCCAGACCATCCGCCAACGGGAAAAACACATGGAAGAAACGATAGCCCGCTACCAGGCAGAAATGGAAGAACTGCAGAAATCGCGAAAAGAGATTATCAAACAAGCGAAAGAAGAAGCCGAACGAATATTGCAGGAATCAAACGCACGCATCGAAAACACCATCCGAACGATAAAAGAAGCACAAGCGGAAAAAGAAAAAACCCGTTCGGCGCGCCAAGAACTGGCAGACTTCCGCACATCCCTGGAAACATTGACTTCCAAAGAACAAGAAGAAAAAATAGCGCGGAAAATGGAAAAGCTGAAAGAGAAACAAGAACGGAGAAAAAACAGGAAAAACGAACAGAAAATTACCGCACCTCAAACGGCGGGCATTTCTAAAACGGCTCCTGTCACAATCGGTGACAACGTGAAAATCAAAGGACAAACCAGCATCGGACAAGTTGTGGAAATCAACGGCAAAAATGCGACAGTCGTTTTCGGAAGCATCAAAACAACCGTCAAGTCAGACCGGCTCGAACGTACGAATGCAACCCCCAAAACGGAAAACATCGCCAAAAGCACCTTTGTCAGCAGCCAGACCCACGACCGGATGTACGAGAAGAAACTCAATTTCAAACAAGACCTCGATGTGCGCGGAATGCGTGGAGATGAAGCCCTGCAAGCAGTCACCTATTTCATCGACGACGCCATACTAGTGGGAATGGACCGCGTACGCATCCTTCACGGGACCGGTACGGGAATCCTCCGCACACTCATCCGCCAATACCTGTCTACCGTACCGAACATCCGCCACTATGCCGACGAACACGTCCAGCTCGGAGGCGCAGGAATCACGGTAATCGATTTTGACTGAACAGACAAACAAAATGTTGAAAAACCTTGTTCCCATCCAGGAAACCGCTACCTTTGCGGCAGCGGTTTCCCAAAATGAAAATAAAGCATGAAAAATAACCTGCTCACCGAAAAATTAACCTACACAGGAGACAGCCTCACTCCTACCCATATTCACCTCTGCACCTACAATGCTACCGAGATGCAGGAAAGTTCCGGCGACACCTTCCAATCCGTAAAAAACACCCTGGACAATACACGAATCAACTGGTTGCAAGTGCACGGATTGGAAAACACCGAAACAATCCGCGATATTTGCAGTCACTTTGAAATCGACTTCCTCGTATTGCAGGATATACTGAATGCCAATCATCCCACCAAAATAGAAGAACACGACAAATACATCGTCCTAATCCTAAAACTATTCCGTCCCGACCGTCAAGAAGAAGACGGACCGGACGAACTGCTCCAGCAACAAATCTGCCTCATTCTCGGTGGCAACTACGTGCTCACCTTCCTTGAAAAAGAAACCGGTTTCTTCAATGATGTCAGCATAGCCTTGCGCAATGACGTATTGAAAATACGCAGCCGGCAGACAGACTACCTTTTAAGCGTGCTATTAAACAGCATAATGGCGAATTACACATCAACCATATCATCCATTGACGATGCACTCGAAGATTTGGAAGAAGAGCTGCTCACTATCACCGATGAAAACGATATCGGCATACAAATCCAGTCCCTCCGGCGTCAATACATGCTGATGAAAAAATCAGTCCTGCCGTTAAAAGAACAATACATAAAACTGTTACGGGCTGAAAACCTGCTCATCCATAAAGTAAACCGGGCATTTTTCAATGATGTGAACGACCACCTGCAATTCGTGTTACAGACCATTGAAATATGCCGGGAAACCCTGTCTTCCCTAGTCGACCTTTACATATCCAACAACGATTTGCGCATGAATGACATCATGAAACGCCTGACCGTCGTATCAGCCATATTCATTCCCCTGACTTTTCTAGTCGGGGTATGGGGCATGAATTATAAATGGATGCCCGAACTCGACTGGCAATACGGTTACTTATTTGCATGGATTGTAATGGCAATTATCGGTATTATCGTATATTTGTACTTTAAAAAAAAGAAATGGTATTAATTTAGTCAACATAAGCCAGCAGTTATGAAATCAATTAAAGAACTTTATAGAATCGGTACCGGCCCTTCCAGCAGCCACACAATGGGTCCCCGCAAAGCAGCCGAAATGTTTTTGGAACGTCACCCGGATGCGGCCTCCTTCAAAGTGACACTTTACGGGAGCCTTGCCGCTACCGGAAAAGGCCACATGACAGACGTAGCCATCATAGATACGCTCCAGGCAGCGGCTCCGGTAGAAATAGTCTGGCAGCCCAAAGTATTCCTCCCTTTCCATCCGAACGGAATGACATTCGCCGCCTTTGATGCCAACAATAAAATCCGGGAGAACTGGACAGTCTACAGCATCGGAGGAGGAGCATTGGCCGAAAACAACGACAACCAGACCATCGAAAGCCCGGAAGTGTATGATATGAACAAGATGACCGAAATACTGGGATGGTGTGAGCATACGGGAAAAAGTTATTGGGAATATGTAAAAGAGTGCGAAGAAGAAGACATCTGGGACTACCTGGCAGAAGTATGGGAAACCATGAAAGATGCCATCCACCGCGGGCTGGAAGCGGAAGGCGTACTGCCGGGCCCGTTAAACCTGCGGCGAAAAGCCTCCACCTATTATATACGCGCCACCGGATACAAGCAATCCCTGCAATCAAGAGGGCTCGTCTTTGCCTACGCTTTGGCCGTAAGCGAAGAAAACGCTTCCGGCGGAAAAATCGTAACAGCCCCCACCTGCGGCTCCTGCGGCGTAATGCCGTCTGTCCTTTATCACTTGCAAAAAAGCCGTGAGTTCAGCGATATACGTATTTTACGTGCATTAGCCACCGCCGGCCTAATCGGCAACATCGTCAAATTCAACGCATCCATCTCCGGTGCGGAAGTAGGTTGCCAGGGAGAAGTGGGAGTTGCCTGCGCAATGGCGTCGGCAGCCGCCAGCCAATTATTCGGAGGCAGCCCGGCACAGATTGAATATGCGGCAGAAATGGGGCTGGAACACCACTTGGGAATGACCTGCGACCCCGTATGCGGACTCGTGCAGATTCCATGCATTGAACGAAACGCCTATGCTGCCGCCCGTGCATTAGATGCCAACCTGTATTCCGCCTTTACGGACGGAATGCACCGGGTCTCTTTCGACAAAGTAGTGCAAGTCATGAAACAGACAGGCCATGACCTTCCTTCACTCTATAAAGAAACAAGCGAAGGCGGACTGGCCAAGGACTACCAGCAAATGTAATCTTTCCCATAATATATTTCAACAAAAAAAAGTCCTCTGACGGCATATAAGGCGAACGCCCTGTTCCTTTTAAAGGAACAGGGCGTTTCTCGGTGTGCAACGGGTCGTTCCTTTAAAAGGAACGACCCGTTGGTTTTAAAGGAAAAACACGCCTCATTATACACTGATTATCAATCATTTACAAACACCAAGCCATTTATTGCCCAAATTCCGGAATTTATACATTCCGTCATAGAAACTATTCCGTAGGAGGCCAATTCGTATCATCGCCGTTACTGATATTTTTCTCATGCAACAACCCGCCTTCCTGTGAAAAATACAATGCATAACGCACGCCCCCCTGTTTCACCTGAATCACAGATTCGGTGGGATTCAGCGGATAAACAAGCACATAAACATCCGTTACCACCCACGAGCCATACTCCGAATTATTAAAAGCGGTATAAACAGCCGGCACTAAATCATCCACGCTATCCAACTCGTTTTCCGTCATCACCCAGTTTGCATTCTCATCAAACCAGACTTCCAATTCATCACCGCTCACCCAGCAATCGGCGACATAATATCCGCCCTTTACCTCCCACTCCACATTCTGCGCTCCCGGATACACCTGTTTCAGAGCCTCCACAATATTAGTCGGCGGCACATAAGTATCATCATCATCGTTGTCGTCGCTACAAGCGCCCAATACAAAGGCGGCCCATATCAACGCCATTATCCAGACACTTACCCCCCAATTCCCCGGAACCGCTTTCCGGTCCGGGCTCACTGATAAAATATTCCTCATGATTGTTAGTTTTAATATGGCTGTTACACATTAATTTTCCTATTGCAAATAACGATACAGCCTCAATAAAGATTTGACAATCATCCAAGAAATAGCATTTTTCACATTCTTTAATTCCCGGCAGCCAATCCGCAAAAAAATCCGGATGCCCATAAAAAAGACATCCGGACGCCACATTCTTTCTACCTTACCTCTGAAAACTATCCTATTTCTCTGAATATCCCGCTAAATTATAACATACGGGCGTAGTGCTGTTACCTACACGGTAAATACCAAATTTAAAATAATAGCCATCATCGTCATTACGTCCAATCAAGATTTCCTCATTATTTACGATATGCCTGCCAATCTCCTTCCCCTTCTCCGTATAGTCCATCCGGACATCCAACTTGCCCGGTTTCACCACCGTCTCAGCCTCTTTGCCATACACCGTCCAATCAATGCGGACCCGGAAAGTAACCCAGCAATCTTTCGGAAAATCGGCGAAAGGCATCTTGTATGCAATAGTCGACGCCTTATATTCGGACGTTACCGGCTTCATAACCGGCGTTTTTTCCACATTCGCGTTGCAACGATCATCCTTATCCGTCAACCACCTGCGGTCGGAATTCGCCTTAACATAAAACCATCCCCCGGAAAATCCGAACGCCAACGGAGGATATCCTCCCTGTTCAACCAGCCATCCGTTCGGTTTTCCAGCCTTATAAACAGGATTTCCCTGTTTATCTTTTACCGGATTTCCCGATTTGTCCAGTCTGGCAATTTTTTCATGCCCCACATTCTTTTTGAATACAGTCTTTTTCTCCAATTCGACAAACTCGTCTATCGACAACTTCTTCACTTCGCCCTGCGGAGTCTGCACCAAAGTACGGTCCGGCATCCCATGCCATTGGGCAAAAATAGTGGACACATTACGATCTAAAGAAGAAGGAATATAAACCGAGAACTGATAATCACGGGAGGCCCCCTGAGGACAAGCCCCCTTTCCATGATGATACACGGTTTTCGTAATCTGCGCTTTCCGGTACGCCTCAGCAGGCAACCCTTTGAAATCATCGGAAGTCGCGTAACAATACGAGAATTCGGCACGCCCCTTTGTCTCCCCCTTGGCATATCCCGACAACGTATTATCATCCTCCTTCAACTCAAAACGGTAAGAAGGTTTCCCGTCCAACAGGCAAGTATAGTCCCTCTGAATCGCGTGAGGCTTTTTAGTCCCTACAGCCACCCAACAACCATCTATAATCTGGTCTGTACGGGCAGAATCAGCCTGCACATTTACCCGTTCGGTCAACGGAACCAACGTTTGCGTATTCTCCGTCTGTGCCGCCAGTGTCATACATCCTGCCGCCAGCACATAAATAATAACCCAAATATTTTTCTTCATTCCAGTCCGGTATTAAATTATCAACTGCGCAAAAATACAAAAGGCAACCCTTGCGGCTGCCTTTTATTTGTTTCAAATACTTTCACATTTGTGCAATTTTACCGGAAAAATCCCCTTCACAAGCCTAATCGGAAGCTTCTTCCCCATATTCGTCTTCGAGCATGTCAACTTTCCGGACAGTCATTTTCCCGTTAGCAGTAATCGTAATGGAAAGCGGAATATACAAATCCGTTTGGGGATAACAGACACTCGCCGCATACACAATTCCCTGCGGCGTCGTCTTATCATACACAATCCCTTCCAAAACAGACTTGGATAAAAAAACGGCATCTACCACGGAAGAAAAATCATTTTTGGTGAATGTCTTGTCAAACACGGACTTACCGCCGCACGACAGACGCAACACAATCTTATTATCCACATACGTATCCCCCATTTCATTAGTGACATGAGGCAGGCTTTCGTCGGGAACACGAGAGACAAAAGAGCGGTAATTCTTTCCTTTAAACTTAATATCCATTTCACTTTTAGACACCTGCATCCGCTGTATTCCATGAACATCCACGCTATCCATTTTCACCAATACCGATTCATCGCCTTTTTTTTCCTTACTACCGCTACAAGAAGCGGCGAGAGCGGCAACCATCGGTAACAAGAGCAGATAAATGAGCTTTTTCATCCTGATTTTTCTGTTTTATAATAGACAGCAAAGGAACAAAAAGACGGTGAGATTTACAAGTGTAACCGACATTTTTCCTACATTTGCAAGACAAAGGAATATTTTTCACAACAAATACTGACAAAAAAACGTAACCCCGACACTATGCGCCGACGAATGATAACAACCCTTTTCCTCATCTGCATATTCTGCATCAACTGCAACATATACGGATACGGGCGAAAAATAAACTATCAACAATTCGACAACATGTATCTTGGGGCCGAAGCATCAGTCATCAGTTGTTTCCTGCAAGACAGCGAAGGCCTGATATGGATCGGTTCCAACAAAGGGTTGTTCAGTTACGACGGTTATTCCATGCAACAGCATTTTACTTACGGCGAGTATAGCAACACACGTATCTATTGCGGAATCATCATAGACAACACCTATTTATACCTGGGCACGGACGACGAGATGCTGGTTTATAATTACCGGACGGACAAATACGAACAGCCGGAAATAGAATTGCCGACAGACGTCCGCACAATGGCACTTCAAGGAGACACGCTATGGATAGGCTCGCTCAACGGATTATACACCTACGAGCTGAAAAGCAAAAAACTGGTTGCTTATAACAGTACAAACAGCGGGCTTTCCCACAACACGATATATTCCATCATACGTACCCGGAACAACCAAATATACATAGGCACATACAACGGCCTGTGCCGCTATACAAAAGAAAACGGGGATTTTGAAAAAATTCCCCTACCCGTTAACCATGACGCCAGTAATTTGTTTGTCAATTCCCTGCTGGAAGACACCACCCGGCAATGTATCTGGATCGGAATGGAAGGACACCTTTTCCGATACACCCCTCAGACAGGAAACATGCAACCGATAGAAGCCTTCCACAACAATTCCGTCAAGTCCCTGGCTCTGGACGGAGAAGGGAATCTGCTGGCAGGCACAGACAACGGGCTTTACATTTACCGGAACGCCGACGGGAGCCTGCAGCACATCGTACATGACTCCCGCAATATCCAGTCACTGACCAACAACATCATCTGGAACATATTCGCCGACCAGGAACATAACATCTGGCTAGGCACCGATTACGGCATCTCACTCTCACGCTACAACAGCGCAATGCAATTCATTCCCATCTCACAAATAACAGGCACGGGAGACGGGAACCAGTTTTACTCCCTGTTCCGGGATTCAAAAGGATTCTACTGGTTCGGAGGCACTAACGGAATCATCCGGTTCAACAATCCCACAGGCAACAGCCATGATGCCGTCTGGTACAGAATGGGAGACAAAAAATATCCGTTATCCCACAACCGTATCCGGCACATCTACGAAGACAAGGAGCAACACCTCTGGATAGCCACAGACGGCAGCATCAACCGTTACGATTACAAGACCCGGCAATTCGTGCATTACAATATCGTGGACAGCACAGGCACGAACAACGCCAACTGGGCTTATTACCTGTTTGAGGACACCGGCGGAAAACTATGGATTGCAACCTGCCTCGGAGGAATCTTCGTCGTCGACAAACACAAACTGATGCAATCCGCCGGCAAGCCGTACGTAGCCGAACAGAATTACTCCACCCGTAACGGCCTGTCCGGAATGTTCATCAACCAAATCGTTCCCGACACGGAAGGCAACGTATGGGTGCTGCTTTACAACAGCAAAGGAATAGACAAAATCAATCCCCGCACGCGACAAGTAACCAAGCTGTTCGCCGACGAATTGAGCGGAGAAAAAAGCCCGAACTATCTCCTACGCGATGAAGACGGCATGCTTTGGGTCGGATTCCACGGAGGGCTGATGCGCATCAACCCGAAAGATTCCAGCCGGCAGAGCGTCAGTTTCGGCAGTTTCAACAACAATGAAATCCTATCCATGACTTCCGTAAAAGAACACATCTGGATTTCCACGACAAACGGGATTTGGATTATCAACCGCAAAAACATGGACGTTTGCCAACAAAACATGACAGATAAACGTTTCACCTGCCTACTGTTCGATTCGAAAGACGAAAACATTTATCTGGGAGGCGCAGACGGTTTCGGCATCTCCCGCCCGGAAATACAAGCGATGGTTCCGCCGGAACGGCCGATTCTGCTGACAGCCATATACATCAACAACCTGCTGATGTCTCCCCGCACGGGAGCAGCCATTCCCAATATCCGCTATACCAGCTCTATCGAACTGGAATACAACCAGAACAACTTAGCCTTCGAACTTTCCGACCTTCCTTACTCGCTGGAAGAAAAACATGAATTCGTCTATCGCCTGGAAGGGATGGACAAGGAATGGAATTTCCTGAAATCCAATACGAACCGCATCACATACAGCAACCTTAACTATGGAAATTACCGGTTGCTCATCAGCAGGATAGAAAAAAACGGCTACCCTTCCGAACACCCCTACATCCTGGATATAAAGATTCTGCCCCCGTGGTACTACACGCTTTGGGCAAAAATAACCTACGTCCTGTTATTCTTCTGCCTCATCGCCTGGACCGTAAATTTCTTCCGGGTAAAAAACAGGCTGAAAACAGAACGAATCGAAAAAGAGAAAATTCTGGAACAGTCGCACCAGAAAATAGCTTTCTTCACCCACTTGTCCAATAAGCTGAAAACACCGCTCAGCCGGATTATCGCTCCCGTAAGCCAGCTACTTCCCGGCACGGAAGAAACGGATGAAAGGCAGACCTTGGAAGAAGTGCAACGCAATGCCATGAAAATAAATTCGCTGATTCATCAGATTCTCAATTTCAACCGGATTGAGGATAATGAAGATTCACTGCTCATCTTATCCCGCATCGAACTCGTTTCATTCTGCCACAGCCTTTTCTCCGTATATGAAGAAGACAAACATCTAAACTTTCATTTCGAAACCAACAAAGCAAAAATCTATGCAGACATGGACGCCATAAAACTGGGAGTGATAATAGACAGCCTGCTTTCAAATGCCGTTAAATTCACCCCGGAAGGCGGAAGCATCCGGTTGTCCCTCTTCTATCGCGAAGAGACCGGATTGTTGGATATCTGCGTATCGGATACGGGCATAGGAATTCCGCAACAAGACATTCCATATATCTTCCAACGTTTTTTCCAATCCCCTCATTCCGGCAACAGGGAAGGGACAGGTATCGGCCTTTACCTGGTAAAGACATATACGGAACTGCATGGAGGACATATCAACGGGATAACTTCGGAAGAAGGGAAAGGAACCTCAGTCGGGCTTTGCATCCCCATCATAGCGGTAGAAGAAAAAGAAATGCCGGCAACACAAGCCAAAAAACAACCGGAAGCATTGCCCGTGCTCAAACCGATTGAAGCGGAATCACAGGACGAGAAATTCTTATCGAACATCACCCGCCTCATTGAAGACCATCTCTCAGACTCGGAATTAAACGTAAACGCACTCTGCGAACTGTCGGGTATCGGCAATAAACAAATCTACCGGAAAGTCAAACAGCTAACCGGAATGTCGCCGGTAGAATATATCAAATCCATCCGGATGAAAAAAGCGGCCATGCTATTGCAGCAAAAAAAATTCACCGTTGCCGAAGTAATGTATATGGTCGGTTTCTCCAACCACTCCTATTTCTCCAAATGTTTCCAGGCAGAATTCGGAAAAACGCCGCGCCAATACCTGAATGACAGCCTGTAGGGGTATTTCAGGGCTTTTCGTCCTATTTTTATCCTTATATGTCCAATCTGTGCTTTTATCAATTTGACGAGTAATTTATCTTTGCCGGCATAAATAACCCGTTAAATTTGATAGCATGAAAAAACAGTTTATTTTTACCTTTATCGGCTTATTGTTTACCTTCGTCGGCATACAGGGAAACCCAACCGCCACACCTATATATATAGATAAAAACGGAGTGATGCGCTGGAGCGGCACTCACGAAGAAGCCTCTTTTTTCGGAGCGAACTATACCCTCCCCTTCGCCCATGCCTACCGGGCGCTCGGCTATCTGGGAAAAGACCGCAAAGCTGCCATAGACAAAGATGTATATCACCTCGCCCGCCTGGGGCTGAATGCCTACCGCATCCACTTATGGGACGTGGAACTGACAGACGGGCAAGGCAACCTGATAAACAACGAACATCTCGACCTGATGGATTATCTGATTGCCAAACTCAAAGAACGGGACATTCACATCGTTATCACCGCACAGACTAATTTCGGAAACGGATATCCCGAACAGAATGAACCGACTGGAGGTTTTGCCTATAACTACGATAAATGCAGCATGCACTCCGCTCCGGAAGCAATCGCCGCGCAGGAAACTTACCTTTACAACTTGGTCAGACACACCAACCCCTACACAGGACTGGCCTATAAGGATGACCCTTCTGTCATCGGGTTTGAAATCAACAATGAGCCCTGTCATTCCGGCACGAAAAAAGAGGTGAAAAACTACATCGGCCGGATGCTGAAAGCAATGGAAAAAGCCGGGAACCGGAAACCCGTATTCTATAACGTAAGCCACAACGAATCCGTTGTAGAGGCATACTACGAGACTGCCGTCCGGGGAACCACTTACCAGTGGTATCCTATCGGGCTAGTATCCGGACATACGCAACAGGGTAACTTTCTGCCTTATGTAGACCGATATGACATTCCGTTCTCCGAAGTAAAAGGATTCGACAAAAAGGCGCGGTTAGTGTATGAATTCGACCCGGCGGACATCTTGTATTCCTATATGTATCCGGCAATGGTGCGCAGTTTCCGTACGGCAGGTTTCCAATGGATAACCCAGTTCTCCTATGACCCGCTGGACATCGCCTATGCAAATACGGAATACCAGACCCACTTTCTGAACCTCGCCTATACTCCCAATAAGGCAATCAGCATGAAAATAGCTTCCGAAGCGGCACAGAGTTTGAAAAGAGGAGAATCTTACGGCAGTTATCCGCAAGACACTCTGTTCGGCGACGGATTCCGTGTCAGCTATACGGAAGACCTGAGTGAATTGAACAACGGTAAAAAATTCTATTATTCCAATACGACGGGCAGCCGGCCGAAAGACATATCGCAACTGATATCCATCGCCGGGTGCGGAAGTTCACCGGCAGTAAGTTACGAAGGTACGGGAGCCTATTTCATCGATTGCCTCGAACCCGGAGTATGGCGCCTGGAAGTGATGCCGGACGCAGTGGTAGTCAATGACCCGTTTGCAAAACCGGCACTCGACAAAGAAGTAGTCAGCATCATTTACGGGAATTGGGACATGACCCTGCAAATTCCAGACTTAGGCCGGACATTCACCCTCACCGCCCTGAACAAAGGAAATCAGCGAAAAGAAGAAACCGTTGCAAACGGAACCATCCGCAATCTCCAACCGGGTGTCTATCTGCTGAAACGCAAAGGCTGTACCCCCAAACAAAGCTGGAAAGCAGACTCTTCCTGGAATCACATCCGTATCGGAGAATTCGCAGCTCCCTCCCCCAGACAAACCGACTATAAGGTGACCCATACCCCGGCAACAGTAGCCGTAGCCGGCAAAGAGCTGACTATCAGCGCGCAGGTAGCGGGAAACGTCCTCCCCGACTCAGTCATCGTCTATACGGACAAGATTTCCTTTTGGAATGAGCATAATCCATATATAAAGATGAAACGCACAAGCGGTTACACATACCAGGCAACCATACCCGCCGAAGAAATGAAAGAAGGCTATTTCAGATATAACATCGTTGTCTGCCGGGACAACGGCACACGCACTTACCCCGGCGAATCTTCCACGGCCGGACAATCTTCCGGGACGAAAGGAAACCCGTTGGACTGGGACTATACGTCCGGTTCATACTGGAGTACCAGAGTGGTTGCTCCCGGAAGCACGATACAGTTGTTGGCGACGGCGGACGCACTCAGCCGGATAGAAGCATATACACTTCCCGAATGGAATGATTTGCAACGTTCCTTCCTCGATTTCTCTCCGGTGGAGAAGCCGCTGGTGCGGTTCAGCTTTACTCCTAAAGGAGAAAACCCGCACCATTTTCTTCGCGTGTCCGTAAAAGCCCCGATTAAAGAAAGAAAAGACAAAATAAAAGATTGCACGGTCCTTTGCATCCGGGTAAACCGTCAGGAAGAACTTCCGCAAGGACTTAGCGCAGGGTTTGTAACTTCAGACGGCTACACCTATAAGAGCCTCTGCCCCGCCCCGTCAACGGAAGGAATCATACGGCTTCCCCTAAAAGATTTGCGCCAGACCGACACGGCGCTGTTGCCCATAGCCTACCCGACCTTCCTGAAACAATATTTCCATCCGGAAACGGAAATCGCCTTCCGGCCGGAAAAGATAGAAAAGCTGGAACTGTCAATGCCGGGCAAAGGAACAACGGTAAAAATCGAGCTTGGAGACATCTGGCTTGAATAAACCTGCAGAGCCCTTATCAACAATACCATTGCAAAAACAAATAATCAATACAATAAATCTATTATCAATAACACAATTAATTATGAATAGGAATATCTTAAATCTACGCCATCTTGCTGTACTTTTCTTATGGTGTACAGCCCTTTTGGGAGGCCTCATTCCTGCCTTCGCCCAACAAGGAGGCAAGAAAATCACCGGACAAGTGATTGATGAAAACAAAGAACCGATGATTGGAGTAAGCATCCTCATTGTGGGTACTTCCATCGGTACGATTACCGACTTTGACGGCAATTACACGCTGAACGTGCCACAAGGCAATAAAGAGCTCCAATTCTCTTACGTAGGATATGAAACCCAAACCATTCCCGTCCCTTCCAACGGCACGGTATTGAATGTGCAGATGAAAAGCGACTCCCAAGTGCTAAGCGACGTGGTAGTCATCGGATACGGTACGCAACGTAAAAGCGACCTGACCGGTTCGGTGACAAATGTCAGCAGTAAAGACTTCAACATGGGATTGGTAAGTTCTCCCGAACAACTGATTAACGGAAAAATATCCGGCGTGCAGATTATGTCCAACAGCGGTTCGCCGACTTCCGGCAGTACGATTCGCGTACGCGGCGGCGCGTCTCTGAACGCCAGCAACGACCCGTTGATTGTGTTGGACGGCGTCCCCCTGGAACAGGGAGGTATCAGCGGTAACGACGGTAACTTTCTCAGCCTCATCAATCCGAACGATATCGAAAGCATGACTATCCTGAAAGATGCATCCTCAACTGCCATTTACGGTTCGCGCGCATCCAACGGCGTTATTCTCATCACGACTAAAAAAGGGACTTCCGATAAACTCAAGTTCACGTTCAGCACTACGAACTCCGTCCAGACACGTACCAAACTGGCAGACATGCTGAGTTACAACGAATTCGTCAATACAATCCAAAGTCACGGCACGGACGCCCAACAAGCGTTGCTCGGAACCGCACGTACAGACTGGAATGATGAAATTTATCAAAATGCCTTCGGCACGGACAACAGCCTGAGCGTCTCCGGAAAAATCACTGAGAACCTGCCGTTCCGGGCTTCCGTCGGTTACTATAACCAGAACGGACTGTTGCGTACCGACAATGCGGAACGCTATACGGGAAGCATCACGGTAAACCCCTCTTTCTTTGACGACCACCTGAAATTAAACATCAATGCCAAAGGCTCCGTCAATAAGAACAGGTTTGCCAACACAAGCGCCATCTGGGCAGCATCGACAATGAATCCGACCGTTCCGGTATATTCCGAGCTCGACACATTCGGCGGATATACGGAAGCTATCGACAACACCGGTTTACCGGTCAACGGGGCCGTCATGAATCCGGTCGGCCTGCTCCGAATGAACGACTCGCACAGTACGGTCAAACGTTTCATCGGAAACATCGACGCCGACTACCGTTTCCATTTCCTGCCGGAATTAAAACTGCACGCCACGCTGGGATACGATTACGCGCAAGGTAAAGGCAGCGTATATGTTCCGGCGGAAGCGGCACAGAACTACACGACTTCCGGACTGGATTATACGTACGGGCCGCAGAAAAAGGTGAACCGCCTGTTGACTTTGTATGCCAACTACAACAAAACGGTAGAATCCATCAAGAGCAGTTTCGACGTGACAGCGGGATACGATTACCAATATTGGAAATCAACCTCGCCGCTCTACAACCAGATGAACGCTCTCGGAGAGATTCAAAGCACTTCCAAAGCGTCCGACGAACGCCACGTATTGCTTTCCTACTACGGACGTCTGAATTACTCGTTCGATTCACGGTATATGCTGACGACTACCATACGCCGCGACGCAACTTCCCGTTTTGCAAAGAACGTGCGTTGGGGTACTTTCCCGTCAATAGCCCTGGGCTGGAGAGTGACGGAAGAATCTTTCCTGAAAGAGAATAAAATACTGAGCACGTTAAAGCTCCGCGCGAGCTATGGCGTCACGGGCCAGCAGGACGGCATCGGGAACTACAACTACCTGCCGATCTACACCATCAGCCAGAACGGTGCTTACTCTCTTATCGGAGGGACTCCGACAGCGACTTACCGTCCTTCCGCCTATGTTCCCAACCTGAAATGGGAAACAACCACTTCATGGAACGTAGGTTTCGATTTTGGTTTTCTTGAAGACCGCATTACCGGAAGCTTCGACTATTACACCCGCCGGACCAAAGACCTAATCGCCACTGTCCCCGCCGCTGCCGGCACTACGTTTGACCGTAACATTACGACCAATGTAGGAAACGTAGACAGCCAGGGAGTGGAATTCAGCATCAACGCGACACCAATCCAGACCGAAAATTGGAACTGGGATTTAAGTTTCAACATGACATGGCAGAAAATGAAAGTGAAAAACCTGTCGCTGACTCCCGGCACTCCGGCAACCAACACAGCCGTGGGCCCGTACATCGACAGTTATCAGGTACAAACTCTGAGCGAAGGATATGCTCCTTACATGTTCTACGTTTATCATCAATTATATGACGAGAAAACCGGTAAACCGATAGAAGGCGCTTATGTGGATATCGACGGAGACGGGCAAATCAACTCAAATGACTTGTACCGCTATCATTCTCCCGCCCCGGATTATATTTTAGGTTTCAGCACTTCACTGCGTTATAAGAATTGGACCCTAAGCACCAGCCTGCGCGCCAACATAGGCAACTATGTATATAATGCCATGGCAATGAATACCGGCGCCTGGGAAACGGTCAGCTATAATTCCTACCAACTGAACAACCTTTCCAGAAGCTATCTGGAAACAGGATTCGAATCACGGCAATATCTGTCCGACTATTATGTGGAGAATGCCTCTTTCCTGAAAATGGACAACCTGTCATTGGGTTATAATTTCGGTGAAATCTATAAGGGATGTAACCTGAACGTCAGCGCAATGGTCCAGAATGTGTTCTGCATTACCAAATACAGCGGTGTAGACCCGGAAGTGCCTAACGGAGTGGACAACTCATTCTATCCCCGCCCGCGCACTTTCTCTCTCAACATCGGTCTTAATTTCTAATTATAAAAAACATCGGTTATGAAAAAGATATTTTATACGGTCTTCTATTTTTGCAGCGCACTGCTGCTGTCATCCTGCATAGGCGACTTAGACCAATACCCGCACGAAGACGAAACATCTTCCAGCATATATACGAATGTAACTAACTACAGAGCCGTTTTAGGAAAAATATACGCCGCTATGGTAACCACCGGACAGGAAAAAGGCGGCAATCCCGATTTAAGCAGCAACAGCGGACAGGACTACATACGCTGTTTCTTCAACTTACAGGAATGCGGGACGGACGAAGTAGCCTCCACCTGGCTGTCCGGCGACAACGTGGCTGACTTGACGTACCTGAGCTGGGATGCCAACGACCCCTGGGTATCAGACATGTACTACCGCATTTACTACAATATCGCATTATGCAACGAATTCTTGCGCAATGCCACGGACGACAAGCTCAATGAATTTTCGGAAGAAGACCGGAAAACAATCCGTACCTATCGCGCAGAGGCCCGATTCATGCGCGCCTTATTCTACTATCATGCGCTCGACTTATTCCGCAACATCCCGTTCGTAACGGAAAACGACCCGTTGGTGGGTTACCTGCCTCCACGCTATACGGCTAAACAGGCTTTCGAATATATTGAAAGCGAACTGAACGCCATCGTCAACACAAACGATGCCGACAACTGCCTGTCACCCCAAGGAAGCGACATGTACGGACGCGCTACACTAGGAGCCGCTTACACGCTGCAAGCCAAACTATACCTGAATGCGGAGGTCTATATAGACATCCCGAAATATACGGAATGCATCACTGCTTGCAAGAATGTCATCGCACAGGGATACTCATTGGAAAACGACTATTACAAACTGTTCAATGCCGACAACCATCTGCGCACTAATGAGATTATCTTCACATTACCGGTAGATGCCACGACAACCGTGTCATGGGGTTCTTCCACTTACATTGTCTGCGGGGCGGTCAGCAATACCTCCGAAAAACAGAAACCGGAAGATTACGGAGTAAAAAGCGGATGGGGAATGTTCCGTGTACGGGGCGAAATACCGGCTTTGTTCACGAATGTGGAAAGCCTGGACAAACGGTATATGTTCTTCACTGAGGGACAGACTCAATACCTGGACCAGATAGACGACCAGTCCAACGGTTATTTCGTTACTAAATGGACCAATCTGACAGATGCCGGCGAAACAGCCTCCAACACGGCAGACGGCGGAGTAAATACGGACTATCCTCTTTTCCGTCTGGCAGACGTTTATTTAATGCTGGCAGAAGCGGTTGTGCGCGGAGGAACGGGAGCGACAATGGCGGAAGTAACGCCCTATATCAACGAACTGCAACAAAGGGCATACGGAAACAATGAACATGAGCTAACCGAGTATGACATCACCGAAGACTTTATTTTGAAAGAACGCGCCCGCGAGCTTTACTGGGAAGGACACCGCCGCACAGACTTAATCCGTTTCGGGCTGTTTACCACCGACACCTACAAATGGCAATGGAAAGGCGGAGTAAAGGAAGGCGCGAAAGTAGACGACAAATATAACATCTACCCCATTCCGTCTACGGAACTGACTGCCAATCCGAATTTATACAACGAAAATTATTAATTACGCACATATACGGAATAACGATATGAAAAATATAAGCAACCTGTTAATCCTTTTCGCTGTCCTCCTTTTATCGGGGGCATGCGAAAAAGACGGAGATAAGTTCTTCCTTTCAACCCCGGAAGAAAATGAACTGATAGCTTCTACAGAAGCCGTCGTATTAAAAGAGGAAGCAGCCAAACTCTACGCCATGTCACTCGCATGGACGGAACAAACCTTGCAAATAAGCGATGCGCGCTATGAACCGACTACAGGCGTGGAGACCTCCATACAAGTGTCTCTTACAGAAGATTTTTCCGGAGCGACGGAAGAAAGCGTGGAAAGCGGGCTTTCCAAAAGTTATACGGTGTCCGAACTGAATATCATCGTACACCGGCTGGGGGTAACCGATGCCGAACCTGTTTCGCTCTACTTCCGGTTAGCTACAAGAAACGGAAGCAATACGGATGCGGTTTACAGCAATGTGGTAAAAGTGACGGTAACCCCCTATTCAATTGACATGCATTACGCCGATATCGTAGGCGCCGGCGAGAAACCCGTAGAAAACACCCAGGTTTATTCGGCCAATGCCGACGGAGTTTACCAAGGTTTCGTCGAAGCTCCTCTGGGATGGGATAATTTCTATTTGGAAGAAGCGGACGGCACAATCTGGTACACGGTAGAGAATTCCCCGTTCCTGATTACGACTGAAGGAAACTGGAATTCCTGGTTCCCCGGAAAGCCCGGATGCTATTTCGTGAATGCCGATACGCAGAAAAAACAATGGACGGCATTGCTCCTGCCGGAGTTGAGTATCAGCGGCATTGAGAATCTGACAATGACGTATGACAAGAAAGACCATCAATGGAAAGGGACATTCACGGCAGACGCCGAAGAGACAATAAACATCCTGATAAACGGAACCGGCAAATTGTATGACAACACTTGTGTCAGCGGTTCTGAAAATGCCATTGACGACACCAAGGCCAAAGACACTCCGTTCGCATTTAACGGCCCGGCCACGAACCTGACATTCGTTACCGGCACGAACGCCACCGGCGGCAGCATATCCGTAAAAATACCCAAAGCCGGAGAATGCACGCTAATCGTCGATTTGAATACGGTCAATGCCTGGAAAGTAGAAATCATAGAAGGCGCCGAAGAACCGGAACCTGAGCCGGAAGAAGGAGAATATATCTATTTGCCGGGAATTTCCGCCGCCGATTGGAACGCCCCGTACACAGATAAAATAAAAAGATACGATGAGAGCAAGAAACAGTATGCCGGTATCATAAACGTCGATTCCGAAGGGGGATATGCCATCACGACAGTCGACTATTGGGATGAAACCCGGCTCTACAGATGGAGCGGTGAAGGGGATGCCGCCTCCGGAAAACTGGTTGCTGAAAATAATGATAACAACATTCCCGCCCCGGCAGCCGGACTTTATTTAATCAAGGTCTCATTGTCCGGACTGACCTATGAAACGATGGCAGTAGAAAAAATATCCTGTTATCTAGGTATCGAAGGCGACAACAGCTTAGTCAGCCTGGAAGCGACAAACACGACCGGCGTTTATTCCGGAACCATAACCCTGGACAAAGACACTGACTGGGGAATAAAATTCGTAATCAATGACTGGGACGGTTCTTTCGGCGGATATGACGGAGAATTGTACTACAATGCCCAAGATGGCATCAAACCTGTAGCTGCCGGGACATACGAGATTACGGCAGACCTTATCGGCGGTACTTACACTCTTAATAATAAATAACTTATAATGATTATGAAACAGTTTAAACATATGCTGATGGCTTCCGCACTATTGTGCGGAGCTTTCTTCACTGCCTGCGACGATAATGACAATCCGGTTTTTCCGGAAAAGACACAAACGGCTTACGACATGTCCGGATTTGTCCGCGGGGCAGATGTCAGTTGGCTAACTGAAATGGAAAACAGCGGTTACAAATTTTACAATGCCAAAGGACAAGAACAGGAATGCATGACATTGCTGAGGGAACTAGGCATGAATGCCATCCGGCTGCGCGTATGGGTGAACCCGGAAAATCCGACGGAAAAAGACAATGTTTACGGCTGGTGCGATAAGGAAGATGTCGTACTCAAAGCATGGAGGGCACACAATTTAGGATATCGCATCATGATAGATTTCCATTACAGCGATGCCTGGGCAGACCCCGGTAAACAGTATAAACCCAAAGCATGGGAAAATCATACGGTAGAACAGTTGTTGGGCGACATCGAGAATCATACCAAAGACGTTCTCAGCGCGTTAAAAGAAAAAGATATTGACGTGGAATGGGTGCAAGTAGGCAATGAAACGCATCACGGAATGCTGTTCCCCGAAGGAGATACAAACCAGGAAGGCGGAATGGAAAACTTCGCGCAAATGGTTAATGCCGGATATGATGCGGTGAAAGAGGTTTATCCCGATGCCAAAGTCATTGTCCACCTGGACCAGGGAAATGAAGCCTGGCTATACAATAAAATCTTTAAAGGACTGAAAGAGAATAATGCCAAATGGGATATTATCGGCATGTCTCTCTATCCTAAAATGGAAGCCGACGAACAGGGCGATGAAACATTCGAACCGGACGACTGGCGGCAGATGAACACTGACTGCATCACAAACATGAAAGCTCTTTACGAGGAGTTCAAGACGCCTGTCATGATGTGTGAAATCGGTATGACATGGAACAACGAAAATGCGGAATCTTTTTATACAGATTTCATAACCAAAGCTAAGGAACTGGGAACGAACATATGTCCCGGCGTTTTCGCGTGGGAACCGCAAAGTTACGGAGGCTGGAAAAGTTATCATAAGGGAATGTTTGATGACAGCGGTAAGCCTACCGCCTCATTTAATGCCTTCAAAAGATGAGATTTTTAAATCCTTTTTTATACCTTTATCCCGGCGTTGGCCATATGTCCGGCGCCGGGAACTGACTTTATTAATCTCAACATTATTATATACCTGAAAACCAATATGAATATGAAACACCCCAAAAAGTTATTGGCTGTATTACTGATGAGCACAGCCTGTACCCTATTGCAGGCGCAACGCAGCGAAACAGTGCTCGAAAAGAACTGGAAATTCAGTAAAGGAGATTTCAATGAAGCCAGCCGGCCCGAATTTAATGACAGTGAATGGGAATCAGTCGTTATCCCTCATGACTGGGCTATCTTCGGTCCCTTTGACGTAAACAACGACCTTCAGAATGTGGCTGTCACACAGAATTTCGAGAACAAAGCGTCTTTAAAGACAGGACGTACCGGAGGGCTCCCTTACGTAGGGACAGGATGGTATCGTACCAGTTTTGACGTTCCTTCCGGCAAGGAAGCGACTCTTCTTTTTGACGGCGCCATGAGCGAAGCCCGTGTCTACGTAAATGGTAAAGAGGCTTGTTTCTGGCCTTTCGGATACAATTCTTTCCATTGCAATGTCACTTCTTTATTGAACAAAGACGGTAAAAACAACATTTTGGCCGTGCGTTTGGAAAACAGGCCGCAATCTTCACGCTGGTATCCGGGAGCAGGCTTATACCGCAACGTACATTTAATCGTTACCGATAAAATACACGTACCCGTATGGGGCACAAACCTCACGACTCCGCACGTAAGCGAGGAATTTGCCGCCGTACGTCTCCAGACGAAGATAAACAATGCGGGTGAAAAGACACAAATCCGTATGGAAACGGAAATTCTTTCTCCGGACGGAACAGTCGTTGCCCGTAAAGAAAATACCGGCCGCATCAACCACGGACAACCGTTCGAACAAAACTTTATCGTGAATGCCCCGAAGCTCTGGTCGCCGGAAAGCCCGTCGCTTTATAAGGCTATTTCCAAAATCTATGCAGACAACAAACTGGTAGATACCTATACAACCCGCTTCGGTATCCGCAGTATTGAATACATAGCGGATAAAGGTTTCTACCTGAACGGGAAACACCGCAAATTCCAAGGGGTATGCAACCATCATGACTTAGGGCCATTGGGAGCGGCTATCAATGTTGCCGCACTCCGCCATCAGCTCACCCTTCTGAAAGATATGGGATGCGACGCCATTCGTACCGCCCACAACATGCCGACGCCCGAACTTGTCGCTTTATGTGACGAAATGGGATTCATGATGATGATTGAGCCGTTTGACGAATGGGACATCGCCAAATGTGAAAACGGATATCACCGTTATTTCAAAGAATGGGCGGAACGCGACATGGTGAACATGCTCCACAACTACCGGAACAATCCTTGCGTAGTGATGTGGAGTATCGGCAATGAAGTGCCGACCCAATGCAACCCGGAAGGATACAAGGTTGCCAAGTTCCTGCAAGACATTTGCCACCGTGAAGACCCGACCCGACCTGTCACTTGCGGAATGGACCAGGTTAGCTGCGTACTCGCCAACGGATTTGCCGCCATGATTGACATACCGGGGCTCAACTACCGTACCCACCGCTACAAAGAAGCTTACGAACAGCTTCCTCAAAATCTGATTCTAGGCAGCGAAACGGCTTCTACCGTCAGCTCAAGAGGCGTATATAAATTCCCGGTTGAGGATAAAAAAGGCGCCACATACGAAGACCACCAATGTTCGTCTTATGATGTGGAAGCGTGCCCCTGGTCGAATATCCCCGATGAAGATTTCGCGCTGGCCGACGACAACCACTGGACTATCGGACAATTCGTATGGACAGGATTCGACTATCTGGGCGAACCTTCGCCATACGACACAAACTCATGGCCCAACCATAGTTCCATGTTCGGTATCATCGACCTTGCAAGTTTGCCCAAGGACCGTTATTACCTCTACCGCAGTATATGGAACAAGAATGAGGAAACCTTGCATATCCTTCCCCATTGGACATGGCCGGGACGCGAAGGCAAAATCACCCCGGTATTCGTATATACCAGTTATCCTGCCGCCGAACTGTTTATCAATGGAAAGAGTTACGGTAAACAAAGCAAAAACAACAGTTCCCTGAAAAGCAGGTATCGGCTGATGTGGATGGATGCCGTATATGAACCGGGCGAAGTGAAGGTCGTGGCTTACAACAAGGACGGAAAAGCCGTAGCGGAAAAAGTGGTCCGCACGGCGGGAAAGCCCCACCACATCGAGCTGTCCGCCAACCGTAACGAACTGGCTGCCGACGGAAAAGACCTGGCTTACGTCACGGTAAAGGTCGTTGATAAAGACGGCAACCTCTGCCCTACCGACAGCCGGCTTGTCAAATTCTCCGTTAAGGGAAGCGGAAAGTTCCGTGCAACCGCCAATGGCGACCCTACGAACCTCGAACTGTTCCATCTCCCCCGAATGCATGCCTTCAACGGAATGCTGACAGCCATCATACAGGCCGGGGAGACCGCCGGGGAAATCACGCTGACCGCTAAAGCCGGCGGAGTGAAAGCCGGCAATATCAGTCTCCAGGCCATTCAAAAACAGAACCATTAAGAAAAGAACGGAACATCCACAAGAATGGATGCAGACGGAAAGAGGCTCAACATGGGAATCGGATATATCACAGATTGAGACTTAAAAAACGGGGCTGTCCGACCTTTGAAACGAATCCTAAAAGTCAGATATACCACTTTTGGAGTGCAGTTCGGCCGGACAGCCCTTTATTGTTTTCCAACTTGCCTGTTCTATAGGGATATTCATAAACTAAAAATGAAGGGAGTGTCAAAACTAAGATGAACACTCGGAACAGTTACAGATTCTGACTGATAAATATAAAAATAGCCGTATCAACTCTATTTTTGAAGTGCACCCCAAAAGTTTTGTGTCTAACTTTTGAGGTGCACTTCATTTTGAGTAATGATACGGCTATTTTTATTGCCGGTGAAGAGTGTCGGATTTCAGATGAAGAGTGCCAGGTTTCAGATGAAAAGTTCATTTCCTCTAAAATTGAATTTCGACACACCTCTTTCACCAAATTAAAAAAATGCGGAATCTACCGAATATCCTTTGTTATATATCAAGGTTACTTTTTCCTGAAACCGGATAACCTTCATTTTTTTACCGAGAAATCAGTCACAGGCAAATGTCACCAACAATCCTTTATGGTCTGTCGGCCATACGTCAAGCGGCAGTATAAACTTGTCTTCCGATGTTTCTTTGACACGCCGGGAACGGACAATGGATTCTTGCGGACCGAACAAAACGGCATCTCTCGCATTCAGTCCCGGTCCTTTATAGAAGATAAAGTCTATCCGGTCCCGTTCGTCCGCTTTAGGGGCCCATGTGATTTTTTCCGGAACTTTTGCCGGATTGTCCGAAGGGTATGTAAATCCCGGATGTGTCAAAGGATTGGGATGGATTTTGCGGTAGCTGTCAACAAAACCCGCTTCTTCCAATAAGGTGGTTACAGTCCAAGGAACGACAAACCCGTTATGGTCGTAGAGGTCTTTGTTCTCTTCTATCCAGTCACGATGGGAGGGTTCATTAAAATCTCCCCCTACAATCACCTGATAACCGTTTTTCAAATCTTTCTCAGCCTGGGCAATCAATATACGGATTGCATCATCCCGCTGGGAAGCCACATTCCGTTTCAGAATCTCGTCTACAGAACCGGGCAATGGAATTTCTTTCCACGTCGAGCCGTCATACCCGCGGGCATCATAATATGCACAGTCCAGATAATCCAGATGTGCCGTATATACCGCCACCTTGCATCCGTTAACCGTACTTGTCAACCGGTAAACGCTTCCGTGGTCATTCTTTTCCGGAAACACCGTCAAAGAATCCGTGATAGGGTGTTTGGAAAGCAAACCGGTATCATAACTGTAAAAAGAATAGTATTTTAATCCTTTTTCCTGGAGAGAGGTGCAGACACGCGCCGTAAAATTCGTTTTATTGTAATTTCTCACTTCACTGAAAGTCACAAAATCAGGTTTCAAACGGACAATCTCATTGATGATGGCTTCGTATCCACCCGGTATCATCGTACCTTCCTGCCATACGTTCCATTGCAACACTGTAAATTCATTCCCTTTCTGCCCTTTGGCGAAAAGGGAGACGCACAATAGTAAAACCGGTAACAGTAATCTTTTCATAGCATTTTTCATACGTTCATATTTATTTGGTTGAAAATCAAATCGCTTTCCAGAAAGCCTGAAAATCACGATAGGTGCCATAGCACACCAGTTCATCTCCTTCCCGTACTTTCTCGTTCTCCGGAAGTTCATTCTTCACATGAGCTTCCATCAGGGAAATTCCCAAACAGTTGGTTACCTTATCCGCCCGTTTCAGTCCTATCAATTTCAGGTTGAACTCTTCATCCAGATTCAGTTCATTTACAAAATATCCTATAAACTTTTTCGGGACCGTAAACTTCACGACATAATATTCCGAATCGACGGAAAAAGCTTCCATGTTTGTCCCGAAATCAAGAAGTTGCACCAGATTACGGGCCGCATCTTCTTCCGGTGTCAATATTTTATCCAGGTTAAACGCTTCAAGCACTGCTTTATGTACCCTGTCTATCGCACGGGCATAAATATGGGAGACCTTTTTCTGTTTCAGCAGGGCTACTACACGCACGGACGCGCCAAAATTCTCCCCGATAGCCACAATCACCACATCCACGCTATTCAGCGGAAGCACGGACAAGGCCTGTCCGTCCGTCGCATCAATCACGAATGCCGTGGCGACTTTATCTTTGATGCTATCTACGCGGCTTTCGCAAATATCCGCGCCAATGACTTCGTGTCCCAACGCCGACAATTCTTCAGCCAACACACGGCCGTAATTTCCCAAACCGATAATAATGTATTTCATATCTTTAATTTATAATAATGTCATCACTCGGATAACGGTATTTGGTATTCTTTTTCTGCTTGACAATTCCCAACATCAATGTTATCAACCCCACACGTCCGATGAACATCAACAATGCCACCAGCAATTTGCTCGTATCGCACAAACTCGGTGTCAGGTTCAGGCTTGAACCTACCGTGCTGAGCGCCGACACGCATTCAAAGGTCAATGCCATCAAGGAGGCTTCCGGTTCCAATATGCTCAATAGGAAGACAAAGAGAAACAAGACACCCAAGGACATGACGACTGTCGCATTAGAACGCCGGATGGAATCATGGGACAGTTCCCTGCCGAGCACTTCCACCCGTTCCGAACCGCGCAGCACAGCTACCAGGTTCAGCACCACTACCGCAAAAGCGTTTACCTTGACACCGCCTGCCGTTGACTGGGCGCCGCCGCCAATCCACATCAGCATCAGGTAAACCAATAAAGTCTGTACGCTCAAAGAGGTCAGGTCAACACTGGTGAAACCTGCCGTCCGCGGACAGCTCGCATTGAAAAAGGCCTGTGTCAGCTTATCCGCGACGGGCATACCGGCAAATGAAGCGTTCCACTCAAAAACGGCAATCGACAGCGTGCCGATTAGCAGAAGCAGAAAAGTCATAATCAGCACAATCTTCGTATTCAGATTATAAAGATGCTGTTTCTTATGCCTCTCCAGTTTACGGGTACAGGCAAATTTCCAGAAACGGCTCAAATGATACAATACAATGTCTTTAAAATTAACCAGAATCGGAAAACCGATGCCTCCCAGAATTATGAGTAAAGAAACGGAAATAAACAGCCAGTTATGATTAGACATCACCAACGGGTTTCCCAAATTGCCGGGAAGCGTGGAAAAACCGGCATTACAGAAAGCGGAAATCGAATGAAACACGGAAAATGCCAATTCTTCTTCTAAAGTCATCCCCAGTGTGCCGTGAATGCTGAACCAGATAGAGACCATGCCGATACCTTCAATAACCAAGGTAAACCCCAGAATATACAACAAGGTAGACAATAAAGAGCCCAATGAATTGGAACTTACCATATCACGCACCACCAACTGGTTATAGAGGGAGGTATTTCCCATAAAGAACATGGCAAAGAAACTGGTCAATGTCATTACTCCCAGCCCTCCTACCTGAATCAGCAGGATAATGACGACAAGCCCCCCGGTGGTAAACGTCGAGGAAACATCCACAGGCACCAGTCCCGTCACACACACCGCACTGGTAGCCGTAAACACAGAATCTACCCAGGTGATGCCATCCACAGTACATCTCGGCAACATCAGCAATCCGGAACCGATTAGAATAATGGCAAGAAAACTCACAGCCAGTATTAACGACGGATTGGTACGGCGCCCTAACAGACGAACCAGTCCGTTTGAGAGATTCAGCAAAGAAAAAAACAATAACAATACAAGATGATAAAATTTTCCATTCAGGAATTCCCAAAATTGCAGGACGGCTCCTTCTTCTTCCGGGCGATAGAATATGACCGGTATCAAAGTGAGATACAACAAACCGCTCAATATCCAGGCCAAACGCCGGTATCTTTTCTTGGTACTCCTGTATTCCAATAAAATATGAAGAGTCACGTCTATCAGAAAAATCACCCATACGGCTTTATACAGAACTTGTATCTTTGCTGTCTCATCCGCCGATAAAGGAAAGCCGTGTTCATAAATTACTCCGATAATTAATGCAAAAGACGCCAAATAAGTCAATGCTTCCAACAGGCCTAATATGATGCGTATATAGGGTTTCAGCAATTTGTTCTGATACAATAAAAACTTATGATAAATCTTCATATCATCTTTTTTAACAGGGTCGTGCAAACTTAGTGAAAATAACAATCAAATACGATTCTTTGTTGACAAAATTATCTGAATATTAAAAATTTTATCTACTTTTGGCAACAGAAAACTAAAAACCACAATAATATTATGAGTGACAAAAGAAAACGGTATATTTTACCGGAAGAAGAGATTCCACATTACTGGTACAACATCCAGGCCGATATGGTCAACAAACCGATGCCTCCATTGCATCCGGGCACCAAACAAGCGTTGAAAGCGGAAGATTTGTATCCGATTTTCGCAAAAGAATTATGCCATCAGGAATTAAACCAAACCGACGCATGGATTGAAATCCCGGAAGAAGTCCGGGAAATGTACAAATATTATCGCAGTACTCCTCTCGTACGCGCTTACGGACTGGAAAAAGCATTGGGTACTCCGGCCCATATTTATTTCAAGAATGAGAGCGTAAGCCCTATCGGGTCTCACAAGCTCAACTCCGCCCTGGCGCAGGCTTATTACTGCAAAAAGGAGGGTGTTACCAATGTCACCACCGAAACCGGCGCCGGCCAATGGGGAGCCGCTCTCGCTTATGCGGCAAAAGTTTTCGGACTGGAGGCTGCCGTTTACCAGGTGAAAATCAGTTATGAACAGAAACCTTACCGCCGCAGCATCATGCAGACTTTCGGCGCACAGGTTACTCCTTCCCCGTCTATGTCTACCCGTGCGGGAAAAGATATCCTGACCGCCCATCCTACCTATCAAGGCTCACTAGGTACGGCTATCTCGGAAGCCATCGAATTGGCTAAAATGACTCCGAACTGCAAATATACGCTTGGCTCCGTACTTAGCCATGTCACTCTTCATCAGACAATTATCGGTCTGGAAGCTGAAAAACAGATGGATATGGCGGGAGAATACCCGGATATGGTAATCGGCTGTTTCGGAGGCGGTTCCAACTTCGGCGGCATCTCTTTCCCATTCATGCGCCACAACATACTTGAAGGTAAGAAAACCCGCTTCATAGCTGCCGAACCGGCTTCTTGCCCGAAACTGACGCGCGGCAAATTCCAGTATGACTTCGGTGACGAAGCGGGATATACTCCGCTGCTTCCGATGTTTACCTTAGGACACAATTTCGCTCCGGCCCATATCCATGCAGGAGGCCTCCGTTATCACGGTGCAGGCGTTATCGTTTCGCAACTGCTTAAAGACAAACTGATGGAAGCGGTGGATATCCAGCAACTGGAATCGTTCGAGGCCGGCTGCCTGTTTGCCCAGGCGGAAGGTATTATTCCGGCGCCGGAATCCAGCCATGCCATTGCCGCCACTATCCGGGAGGCTAATATCTGTAAAGAAACCGGGAAGGAAAAGGTTATCCTGTTCAATCTTTCCGGACACGGATTGATTGATATGGCTTCTTATGACAAGTATTTGGCAGGTGATTTGGTTAATTACACGTTGACGGATAAAGACATTCAAAAGAATCTGGACGAAATCGGAGATTTATCGAAATAAGCTTTGATTGCAAATCAACCCAATAACCAAAGAGATGTGTCAGAAATGCGGCTAGCGGCCTGTTCCGTCATTTCCGGACGGAGAAGAAGCAAGTCTTGTTTTTGACACATTTCTTTGTTTTACCCCCTCTTTTCATCAGTATGTTTCTGTCTTATCCCGTTATTCCACTTTCCTGAATAACAACGAAATACCCTAACATATCCCTCCTGAAACAGTATAGTTTTTAAGACATTTTATGGGGCATATAAAAGATTTTACTATCTTTGATGCCGTTATTACCAATCTTACAACCTAATAATGAGCAACCTTAAAAATATAGTTATTTGCCTGTTTCTCCTTTCGATAGGAACTAATTCCGCTTTTTCCGAGGTTCCGGAACAAATTAATTTCTCTTACATCTCCATCAATGAAGGATTATCACAAAGCACCGTGTTTTCCATCGACCAGGACAAACAGGGCAATATGTGGTTCGCCACGTATGACGGGGTAAATAAATATGACGGGTATTCATTTACGGTTTATCAACACAATGAGGATGACCCCAACAGCATCGCCAACGATATTTCACGGATTGTAAAAACCGACAGCCAGGGAAGGGTGTGGATTGGTACACGGGACGGTTTGTCTTGTTACAATGAAGAAAAGGATAAGTTCTATAATTTCATTTACGAGAAGAAAGGCAAGAGGTTACAGGTCAACGGCATCGCGGAGATTTCTCCGGAACAGTTGCTCGTCAGCACGCAGGAAGGGTTGACGATGTTCGATATCAAGGCCTCTAAATTTGTGGATGACTTTTTTAGTACGGCCATGCACAACATTGTGGCTTCCACTCTTTACAGGCACGGAGATATTATTTATATCGGTACGCCGACAGACGGGCTTTACAGCTATTCCATCTCCCGGAAAAATCTAGAGAAAGTTTTTCCGATATTGGATACCAAACAAATACAGGCTATCTTACAGCAATCTCCAACCCGTATTTGGGTGGCGACGGAAGGTTCGGGTTTATTCCTGATTAACCCTAAAACCAAAGAAATAAAAACTTATCTTCATTCTCCTTCCAATCCCAAAAGTATCAGTTCCAACTACATCCGCTCACTGGCGCTGGATTCGCAAAACCGTTTATGGATAGGAACATTCAACGATTTGAACATTTACCACGAAGGAAGCGACTCTTTCATATCATACAGCAGCAGCCCGGTAGAAAGCGGCAGCCTGTCGCAGCGTTCGGTCCGCAGCATATTCATGGATTCGCAAGGGGGCATGTGGCTCGGTACTTACTTCGGGGGATTGAATTATTATCACCCGATACGAAACCGGTTTAAAAACATCAGACGTATCCCATACAAGAATTCTTTAAGTGACAATGTGGTAAGTTGTATCGTGGAGGACAAGAATAAAAACTTATGGATAGGGACGAATGACGGCGGTCTGAATTTATATAATCCTAACACGCAATTATTCACGCATTATGCGCTACATGAAAAGGAACGGGAGAAAGGGATTGGTTCCAACAATATTAAAGCGGTATATGTAGACGAACAAAAATCATTGGTGTACATAGGAACGCACGCCGGAGGACTGACTGTCCTCCACCGCAATAGCGGACGGATGGAGAGTTTCAATCAAAGCAACAGCCAATTGGTCAACGAAAACGTATATGCCATCCTCCCTAACGGGGAAGGTAATTTCTTACTAGGGACTTTGAGCGCTTTAGTCAACTTTAATCCGGAAAAACGCACGTTTACCACAATAGAGAAAGAAAAAGACGGTACTCCATTTACCTCCCAACGAATCACCACTTTATTCCGGGATTCCCGCAAACGTCTTTGGATTGGCGGCGAAGAAGGTGTATCCGTATTTCTGCAACAGGGATTGGAAATAGAGAAAGCGGCTATTCTCCCCTTGTCATCCGTCACAAAAATGTTTACCAACTGCATTTACGAAGCTGCGAACGGCATCATCTGGGTAGGGACACGCGAAGGCTTTTATTGTTTCAATGAAAAGGAGAAGTTAATCAAACGTTATACCACAAGTAACGGTTTACCTAATAATGTCGTCTACGGAATACTGGAAGATGCTTTCGGACGTCTTTGGCTGAGCACCAACCGAGGCATATCTTGCTTTAATCCTGAGACAGAGAAATTCCGTAATTTTACGGAATCGGACGGATTGCAGAGTAACCAGTTCAATACGGCTTCTTATTGCCGTACCTCTTCCGGGCAAATGTATTTTGGCGGTATTAACGGTATCACGACTTTCCGCCCGGAATTGTTGCTGGACAATCCTTATACGCCTCCGGTAGTCATCACGAAATTGCAGTTATTCAATAAGAATGTCCGCCCGGACGATGAAACCGGGATTCTGACTAAAAATATCAGCAAAACGGAAAGTATCGTCCTAAAGTCCTGGCAAACCGCATTCAGCCTTGAGTTTGTGGTATCCAATTACATTTCAGGACAACATAATACTTTCGCCTACAAACTGGAAGGGTATGATAAAGAATGGTATTACCTGACTGATAAACGTACTGTCTCTTATTCCAACCTGCCCCAGGGAGACTACCATTTTCTGGTAAAGGCTGCCAACAGTGACGGGAAATGGAATACGACTCCCACGATGCTCAAGATTACCGTATTGCCTGTATGGTATAAGACGTGGTGGGCAATCACTCTTTTCCTGGCGGCTTTCATCGGTTTTATCACTTTCGTTTTCCGCTTTTTCTGGATGCGGAAAAGCATGGAAGCCAAACTGGAAATGGAACGCCGGGATAAAGAGCATCAAGAAGAAATCAACCAGATGAAAATGCGTTTCTTCATCAATATATCTCACGAACTACGCACTCCATTGACATTAATCCTAGCTCCGTTGCAGGAAATCATCAATAAAATCAGTGACCGCTGGACACGCAACCAATTGGAATATATCCAACGTAACGCCAATCGCCTTTTACATTTGGTTAATCAATTGATGGATTATCGCCGGGCTGAACTCGGAGTCTTCGAACTGAAAGCCAAAAAGGGAAACGCACACCAACTGATACAGGACAATTTCTTATTCTACGACAAGCTGGCACGCCATAAAAAAATAACTTATACTCTTCACTCCGAACTGGAAGATAAAGAGGTGGTTTTCGACCCGAATTATCTGGAGCTGATTGTCAACAATCTCCTTTCAAACGCTTTTAAATATACGGAAAGCGGACAGAGTATCACTGTCACCCTGAAAATAGAGAACGACTGGCTATTACTGCAAGTGAGTGACACCGGGGTAGGAATTCCTCTCAACAAACAAGGAAAAATATTCGAACGCTTTTACCAGATAGAAAACGAACACGTAGGAAGCGGTATCGGCCTTTCATTGGTACAACGTCTGGTAGAGCTGCACCACGGGCGTATTGAGCTGGATAGCGAAGAGGGCAAAGGCAGCACGTTCTCTGTTTTTCTCCCGCAAGATATAAACACTTACAAATCTTCCGAACTGGCCTCTGCAGACAATAAAGACGAAGAGGAACAAGTATATTCCACAAATGCCAAAGAGATGTATTTCATCGATACGGAAAAGGTGGAAAATGAGGTCACGGAATCCGGAGACAAGAAACGGGGAACGATTCTCATTGTAGAAGACAACAATGAAATACGCAACTATCTGAGCCACGGACTGGCGGAACTCTTCAATACATTAGAGGCGGGAAACGGCGAGGAGGCTTTGGAGAAACTAAAAAATAATGAAGTGGATATCATCGTAACCGATATCATGATGCCGGTAATGGACGGTATCAAACTTTGTAAGAATGTAAAGCAGAATATCCGCACTTGCCACATCCCCGTAATTATCCTGTCTGCCAAAGGGGAAACGAAAGACCAGATGGAGGGTTTGCAAATGGGTGCGGATGATTATATCCCCAAACCATTTTCCCTTACCATTTTAACCGCAAAGATACAGAACATGATGCGCACGCGCAGGCGCATGCTCGAACGATATTCCAAATCATTGGAAGTGGAACCTGAAAAGATTACATTCAATGCTATGGATGAAGCTTTACTCAAACGTGCCGTAGCCATTGTGGAAAAAAATATGGATAACATTGAATTTTCTACGGATGAATTCGCAAGGGAGATGAATATGAGCCGCTCCAACCTGCATTTAAAACTGAAGGCTATCACAGGAGAATCCACAATCGACTTTATACGCAAAATCCGTTTTAACGAGGCGTCCAAACTATTGAAAGACGGCCGGTACACGGTAGCGGAAGTCAGTACGATGGTAGGATTTAACACTCCCTCTTATTTTGCTACAAGCTTTAAAAAATATTTCGGCTGTCTGCCTACGGAATATATCAAAAAATCGAAAGGGTAAATTCTAATTTCTGACACTTGTTCTTATTTTGCCGCCTTCCTGTAATTTCTCATTAAAATTACAGGAAGGCGGCAAGATTTATATTCGCACACAAATTTTATTTATATCCTGCCAATGCCGGGAGTATTCAACCGGCAATGGCGTTTCTACATAAATTCCAAGGAAAAATCACGGTTTCCCATCCTTGACGGACATAATCATTACACAAATTTGATATACTATTCAATAAAACTATTAGCAGCAAGGCTGCCTTCCTCCATATATTTGCACAGAGATAGTTTTCAATCAGAATGTAAATCAAAATCCATCAAAACTAAAGTTATACTATGAACCTCAAAAACAAAATTTACATCTACGTAATTTTATCTTTTATCGGCATTATAACCGTCAATGCCCATCCCGCAATTATGAAAGAAGACATAAACTGGCATGAGTTTATGAGCCGGCAAGACATGATTTGGGAGAAATTACCTGAATACTGGCATGAATCCGCTTATTTGGGAAACGAAAAGCTGGGATTAATGCTCTACAAGGAACCTGGGAAAAACTATTTACGCCTGGAAACAGGTAACTGCGATGTACATGACCACCGTGCCAAAAGGGATGTATTCGGCATTCCCCGGCTACTGACCGGACATTTTGCGCTACATCCCAAAGGAGAGATTATCAGCGGTAAAATGCGTCTCGACTTATGGAATGCGGAAGCATCGACAGACATCGTCACGACAAAAGGCAAAATTCATTTAAAGAGTTTTGTTCATGCCGACGATATGATAATTATAGTAAAAGCGACTACTGAAGGCGACGAACAGGATTTTCAATGGGAATGGATAGCCGCAGAAGCCAACAGCCCGCGTTACTTGCTTTTCAAACGGTTGGGAAAAACTAAAAAGATGCCCAAGAACTATGCGCTTAATCCCGCACCGGCAATCAGCAGCGAAGGAGAAGTGAACTTGTCTGTCCAGAAACTATTGGCTGGCGGCGAAACAACCGTAGGCTGGCAAGAGACCCGGCAAAATCCCCAAGAACGCATCCTGTGGATAAATCTTACGCACACATATCCGCAAAACACTTCAAGCGAAATCTGTAAAGAAGAAATCCAGAATGCTATCCATAAGGGATACAAGGCGCTCCGGCAAACCCATAGGAAGTGGTGGAATGAGTATTACCCCGCCAGTTTCATAACATTGCCCGATGCCCAGAAAGAAAATTTTTACTGGATTCAAATGTATAAATTAGCTTCCGCTACCCGCGGCGACCGCGCTTTAATCGACAATACCGGTCCATGGCTCACAGAAACCCCGTGGCCGAATGCTTGGTGGAACCTTAACGTACAACTCACCTACTGGGCATTAAACGCATCAGACCACCTGGACCTGGCGGCTTCTTTAGAGAATGCTCTCTACAATCATACCAACCAGTTACGTCTGAACGTACCTGCCGCATACCGCCACAACTCGTTAGGAATCGGAGTAGCCTCTAACCTGGAATGCATGACAACTGAAATTGGAATTCCAGGGAAAGGCAAAGCCCAGGTAGGACTCCTTCCGTGGGCTTGCCATAACTTATGGCTCATTTACCGGCACAAAATGGACGATGACATTTTACGGAATAAATTATTCCCGTTATTGAAAGAGTCTATAAACTATTACCTGCACTTCTTGGAAAAGGGAGAAGACGGC
Source organism: uncultured Bacteroides sp. (assembly GCF_958445495.1). GTDB lineage: Bacteria > Bacteroidota > Bacteroidia > Bacteroidales > Bacteroidaceae > Bacteroides. The sequence continues at coordinate 54,923 of NZ_CAUCSQ010000003.1, forward strand.
AAACTTCATCTTCCCGCAACTTATTCCCCCGAATACGATTGTACGGAGGATTGTAATTTCGACCTCGCTCTCCTACGCTGGGGATGTCAGACCTTGTTAGAATCCGCCCGGCGTCTGGATATCCGGGATTCATTAACAGGTACCTGGAAAAACGTTCTCGAAAACCTCACTCCTTATCCGATGGACGAGAACGGGTTACTTATCGGAAAAAATATGCCTTATGCTTTTTCACACAGACATTATTCCCATTTACTTGCTATCTATCCTCTATACCTGATTAACAAAGAACAGCCCGGCAGCCGGGAAATCATTGAAAAATCATTAGCATTCTGGCAAAGCAAACCCAAAGCGCTCCTGGGCTATTCATGTACGGGCGCATCGTCCATATCTTCAGCCATCGGCAACGGTAACGACGCATTAACCTACTTAAACAAACTGTTCGGGAAATTCCTTAGCCCTACTACCATGTATAAAGAAAGCGGTCCTGTCATCGAAACGCCCCTGTCTGCCGCCCAATGTATCCATGACATGTTATTACAAAGCTGGGGCGGGAAGATTCGCATTTTTCCCGCAGTTCCCGATATATGGAAAGATGTCGCATATTCAGGTCTTCGCACCGAAGGAGCTTTCAAAGTATCCGCCAGCCGAAAAGACGGCAAGACTCAATTCATACATATAAAAAGTTTAGCGGGAGAACCCTGCATAATAACAACAGACATTCCCAATCCGGTCTTTAAAGGAAAAAGAGATTTTAAGATACAATCAAGTGCCGACAACAGTTATCGGATTGATTTAAAAAAAGGAGAAGAGATATTCATATATTCCAAAGGAAGTTCTCCCGAATTTGTCATTTCTCCCATTACCCAATCTTCCCAAAACCTTTTTGGACTCAAAATTATCCAGCCCAATAACTAAAAATGTACAATATATTTCCAGAATTAATATCCGGAAATATATTGTAATAAGCCCTCAACAGGCTACAAGACAGTAAGAAAACCTTATTTTTAAACAAATATAATATCTGGCTCAACAATATTAATATCAAAAAAAGCATTTTTGAACAAAGCTTAAACAACACGAATCAGGAATCATAAATAAAGAATCTACATTTGCAAACGGTAAAATAAATCTTTTAATAATTAAAACCTAATAAAGTATGAAGAACATCTTCTTTTTATTTGTATTTCTATTGACACCTGCACTTATAGGATGTACTGACGATGAAGATATCCTAACTACAGGAGAAGGTATAGACATTGAATTACTGCCTGACAATAAAACTAATGATGTACTTAATTCCAGAGTCTTCGAAGTAATCAATCTTGATTATCCGGGACTAGAAAAAGTAAAGTCGTATTATGAAGCAAACGAATATTATTATGCAGCTTATGAGTTATTAAAGTACTACCGTAACAGATCTGAGGTTAATAATCCGAACATTAATTTAATTAATCCGACAATAACGGCCTCAGAACAAAACATTGCCGACCAAGCATTGGAATATCGTTTTTATGTACGCAATTTCAAAGAATCAACAGACGATAACGGCAATGAAATTTATTATTTATTTAAGAAAGACGATAAAATAGACTGGAGTTATATACCTGACGATATTACAGACCAGGAATTCAAATCACAACTCCACCGCCATCAATGGATGCTTCCGCAAGCTAAAGCGTACAGGGTGAAGCAAGATGAAAAATATGTTGAATCGTGGATAAGCGTTTATAATGACTGGTTAAATACATATCCTTGTCCCGAAGGTACTGTAAGCAAAGACGCGGTGCAATGGTACGGACTACAGCCTGCTGAAAGGGTATTGGACCAAATCGATATCATGCCCTACTTTATACAATCAACCAATTTCACTCCTGAATGGCTTACTACTTTCCTAACCTCATTTGCAGATGAAGTAGAATGCATACGCAATAATTATTTCACTGACGGAAGCAATATCTACGTTACACAGGTGCAAGCGGTTGTTACGGCAGGAATGTTAATGCCTGAATTTAAAAATGCGACCGAATGGTTAAATGAAGGAGCACAGAAAATCGGCGAACAAGTGACAGCCCAATTTTTGTCAGACGGAGTACAAGTCGAATTAGATCCCAGCTACCACATAGGTGTTGTCGACGACCTTTATAATATCTATAAATTAGCCCAACTTAATAATAAACTTAACCTGTTCCCGTCCAACTATACAGAATTACTGCAAAAAGCCGCACGTTTTGTAATGGACATTATCTATCCCAATTATACGATTGATAATTTTAATGATACACGTTCCAGCTCGTACACCAAAAACGTCATTTTGAAAAACCTTAAGAAATATATGGAAATGTTTCCTGAGGACAAAGAAATACAATGGATGGCTACGGAAGGAAAACAAGGGAGCAAACCCACAGGATTAATTCAAATTTATGATGCGGCCGGTTATTATATGTTACGCAACGGTTGGGAAAGCGACGCTACAATGATGATTCTGAAAAATAACAAGAATGCGGATAACAAATGGCATTGCCAACCTGATAACGGAACCTTCGGATTATACCGTAAAGGACGCAACTTCTGTCCCGACGCAGGCGTCTACTCCTACGGAGGAGAAAGTTCCAGCAATAAAGACCGTGCAGCATTTGCAGCAACGGCAATGCATAATACAATGACAAGAAACAAAGTAGATATAGCGGAGGGCTATATGAACGGGCGACTATTGTTGCAAGAAAGCAAAGACAATATTGACATACTTGTCACAGAAAACCAATCATATAGCGATTTAACACATCGTCGTGCCGTCTTTTTCATAGATAAAACATTCTTTGTGCTTGTAGACGAAGGTTACGGGACAGGTTCCACTCCTACAGTCAACCTGAACTTCAAATTATGTCCCGGTAAAAATGACGTTGTCATTGACGACGAAAGCGAAAACTACCAATACGGCGCCCATACCGTATTCACAGACAACAATAATATGTTGTTCAGAACATTTGTCGAAACGACAACCGGTTACAATGCAATAAACAATACGGCATATATCTCCGAAAAATTAGGAGAGAAAACTTATCAACGCAGATTTTACCAGGTAGATATCACCAAGCCGGTAAATGGAGCTGCGCGTTTCATCACTGTCATCTATCCGTTCGAAACAGAATCCCAGTTAGAAAGTTTAAACATAAATGCCAAATTCACTGATAATACCGAAGAAGAAGCAGGTACTTTCCACAAAAACGGCGCTTCTGTAGAAGTAAACATCAACGGGCAAAAGTACGAATTATCCTATACATTATAATTAACAAACATATCTAAAAACAATGAAATCTAAATTACAAAACCTGACTGCAAGATTCCTTGTAATCTTAATGGCAATAGGATTATGTGTTACAGATATCTCTTGTACGGATTCTGAAACCACAGATTCTACAGAATTTGCAATCTACTATGCCGGAGTGACCGACATAGGCCCTTCTATGAACTTCACATTAGACGGCCCTACCTATATAGGAGGGGCTCCATCTGATTTTTCTATCGTTAGCGTAACTCTTGACGGAGAGGCATACGATACCAATAGCTTCACAATAGATTCAAGTACCGGAGCTATATCGATTTCCAATACAAGCGAACTGCCTGTCGGACTCTACGCTTTAACGATCTCATGCTATTCCAATGGGAATTACTATGAGTTCAAAGATATTGTCACTGTTAATATGATGAAAAAAGTTCCTGACGGAATTTCCGTAGAGCCCAACCAGATAAGTGTAGACTATGGCGACATCATCGACACGGAAAGTACCGTAGAACTACCTACAGCACAAGTAACAACGGATGGAGAACATATTTCCATCAGCAAATACCTAATTGCCAACGTTCGTAAAGACGGCGTATTAGTTGAAGACAATGATTTCTTCGAGATATCCAACTCAGGAGAAATAACGATTGTCAGAGGAGAATCGAATATACAACCGGGTAAATATGTACTCGATTTAAAACTCACGACAGCCATCGTAGACGAAGAATCAGAAGAAGGCATTTTTGAAAATGCAATAGAGATTGACGTAACGTCAAAACCGTTATCATTAACTTACACGCCTAATTCCGTCAGAGTAGAAGAAAACACGGAATATGTATCTGCGACTCCGGTAATCGTAGGTTCTACCGAAGGACTGACTTACACTATCAAATCCGTAAGTCCGGAAAACTCTCCCATCAGCATTGATTCTTCTACAGGAATTCTCACATTGGCGGCGGATAATAACATGGAAATCGGCACCCAATGTACAGTTTCCATCAATGTCAGCAATGAATATGGGAATAAAGATTTCGAAAACGTATATACAATAACCATCGTAGACTTTATTGAGCCCATTACAGCATTTGAATATGAAAATACAGAAGCGATTATCCAAGGAGTAGCATTTGAGCATCCTGTAGCCAATATACAAGGAGATGAGGTTGCCTACTCTTTTGTTAACCTAGACTCTCAATTAAGCGATTTGAATATAGACCCGACCACAGGAACAATTTCCGCAAAACAGGGGAATAGCATTCCTGTAGGAGAACATACCGTTACAGTATTGGCAAAAAATACGAAAAGTGAGAAAACCGCTAATTTCATACTGACAATCAAAGAAAACCCCTACTATTTCACTTATGTGCATTGGGGAAACAACTTGAACTTGTCACCGGCCCAAAATTATGCAAGCCAATATCGAGTGACATCTAAAGACGAATTAGCAGCCCTGTCTATCCCTGTCGCAGAATCCGACATACCAGAAGGAATAGAAGTCACATGGAAAATAGAAAGAGGAAGCTTCGCAGCGGAAACAATATCAATCGACCAAAAAGGAACAATCTCTTTCACAGCAGATGCATGGACAGATTATAAAGTTCACATGGCTATTGTCAAAGTAACGGCAGGAAAAGGAGAAGCCGGCGAAACTACGGTCAAGATACCCGTATTCATAGACTGTTCAAAAGCTCAAAACGGGGTAACCGTAAGCTACACTCCGTTTGTCTTCCAGGTAAATCCCCGGACAGGCGGTTCATCAGCAGTTCCGACAGTAACAGGAGCAGAATCAGGCATTCTCATGGATTACCGCCGTACTTTCAACTATTACAATATTAACGGTCCGGAAGAACATAAAAACGGCCAGCCGAAAGTGGAAGACAGTTTCATGAACAGCGTATGGACAGCCTATTACACGGCAATCGGTTCAGCAACAGTCAATACAGGTGCTCGTGGTCCATTATCATATTATGATAATTCTTCCAGAATCTCCGTGCCATTAGGCTATGTAGACCCGTCCAACCTGTCCGTAAAGATTAATCCCAATAAATGGCAAAACGATTATGGTTACGCCAATGGAGTTATGATCGGGCAAATGACATTCGTAACTGACGGGAACTCTGAAAATATAGCGGGCTCAAGCAACCAAATATTCCCCATTGCCATTTGGTTTGATACAAAATTCTAACCGTAATAATATATAATATAATGAATACATATAAGAATATAACGAATACATTGAGCAAAAGAGGGTATCTGACCCTCTTAGCTCTCTTGATCGCAATTACCACATTCGGTCAGGAAATTACAGTTAACGGCGTTGTAATCGACGAAACAGACACCCCTTTAATCGGGGCAACAGTCCAAGTAAAAAACACTCAAAGAGGTGTTGTGACAGATTTTGACGGAAAATTTTCCATTAAAGCAAATACCAATGCGACATTGATTATCAGCTACATCGGCTACAAAAACCAGGAAATCAAAATCAAAGGACAGAAAAACCTGAATATCAAACTCATACCAGACAATGAGATGCTTGACGAAGTGGTTGTAGTCGGCTACGGAAGCATGAAAAAAAGCGACCTGACGGGTTCCGTTTCATCCGTAGCTGCTAAATCCATTGAAGGGTTCAAAACCGCCTCCGTAGTAGAAGCCCTCGGAGGCCAAATTGCCGGTGTGCAAATCACTCAATCGGACGGTACTCCAGGTTCAGGATTCGATATAAAAATTCGCGGTATCGGTACTGTAAACGGAGATTCCTCCCCGCTACTCATTGTCGACGGATTTGAAGTAAGTAGTATAGACCATATTGCAAACTCAGATATAGAATCAGTGGAAGTACTGAAAGACGCTTCCGCCTCTGCCATCTATGGTGCACGTGCAGCCAACGGAGTGGTATTGGTAACAACAAAATCCGGTAAAGAAGGAAAACCGGTAATTACCTATAACGGCTCGGCAAGTTACCGAAACATTTCTAAACAAATGGATATGTTGAGCACTTACGAATTCGTGCAACTACAGACAGAACTCAACCCGACCAAATACGGTACAGCTTACTATCAAGAAGGGAACGATTCTGACGGAGTACCCTATCGTCATCAAACACTGGAAGATTATCTGACAGACCCAGGTATTAACTGGCAGGATGAAGCTTTTAGACCTACCTGGTCACAGAATCATGATTTCAGCATCAGCGGCGGTACAAAAGAAACTAAATATGCAGCTTCATTTTCCCATTTCGATGAAAATGGAATTTTTACAAACAGCGGCTATAAAAAGAATACAGGTAAATTACGTATCAATCAAAAAATCAATAAGTTCATCACATTCGACGCTACAATCAACTATGCAAATACCGTAAAAGAAGGTATTGGAACTTCCGGAACAGGAGGTACATTGAATATCCTCTCCAATCTATTACGTGCACGTCCCACCGGTGGTAACAGTACTACTAATGAGGAGCTGCTAAACTCTGTTTTCGACCCGTTGGAATTGAGTGAGAATACCACTTATTCGCAAATCAACCCAATCAAACAGGCGGAAGCCGTGACAGACCGGAAACAAGGAGAATTATGGGGAGCCAATGCATCTTTGACTGTCCAATTAATGAAAGACCTTACTTTTAAAGCTGCGGCAACTTATAATACGACCAATACAAGAAGAGACATCTTCTACGGAGAAGACTCAAGCCAGGCATACCGTAGCGGAGGTGTTTACGGCTCCAGCCAAATCCAAAAAGACTTGCGTTGGCAAAGCAGTAATACCTTAACCTATAAACATAAAATCAATAAGAAAAACTCATTTGATATTATGTTGGGGCATGAATATGCATACAGAAGCACAGAACTCCTATATGGACAAGCCAAAGACTTCCCATTCGAGAATCTAGGAAACAATAACCTGGGAGTAGGTGCCACCCCCAGTAGCGTATCCACTTCAAAGAGCGACAAAGGAATGTTATCATTCTTCGCACGAGGAAACTACAATCTTGCTAACCGTTACCTGTTCACGGCGACAATCCGTGCCGACGGCTCCACTGTATTCTCCGCTAAAAACAAATGGGGATACTTCCCTTCATTCTCCGCTGCGTGGCGCATATCGGAAGAAAGTTTTATGAAAAATATAAAACCGATATCAAACTTAAAGCTTCGTCTAAGTTGGGGTACGGTAGGAAATGACCGTATTACAAACTTTCTATCCATGGACCTATATACAGCAAGTAAATATGGATTAGGGCAACAATTAGTAACCGTATTAAGACCCAAACAGTTAGCCAATAAGGATTTAAAATGGGAAGGTTCCACTACGACCAACTTAGGTATTGATTTAGGACTTTTCGACAACCGTCTGAACATTACGGCAGACTTCTTCCTAAAAAATACCAAAGACCTGTTACTCGAACAGAAACTTGCTTATGTAACAGGATTCAGTTCCCAGTGGCAGAATATAGGTAAGATACAGAATAAAGGCCTTGAATTAAATATCAATTCAACCAATATCCAGACCCGTAACTTCTTATGGCAAACGGATTTCAATATTTCATTCATTAAAAACACATTGAAGGCCCTGCAAGACGGGACATCATACATACAGTCCGCTACCAGCTTTAACAGCAATTTTTCCGGAAACGATTATATCTCAATTGTGGGTTCATCTTTAGGAAACATGTACGGATACGTATTCGACGGTGTTTACCAGACTTCAGATTTCAATATGTTGCCGGACGGAACGAGGCAATTAAAACCCGGAATAGCAGATATTAGCGAACATGCGGGAAAAACAGTAGAACCGGGTATGGTAAAATACAAAGACATGGACGGCGACGGGGTCATCACGACCAATGACCGTACAAGCATTGGAAACGGCCAGCCGGATTGGTACGGAGGTATTACCAATACATTCAGCTATAAAGACATCGACTTTAGCTTTATGTTCCAATTCAGCTACGGAAATGACATCTATAACGCCACACGCATGTTTAATACGCAATCACAAGACGAACGCAGTAATCAATTGGCGGAAGTCGCCGACCGTTGGACCCCGACACATGCATCCAACCGCGTACCGTCAGCAAAAGGATATGTCAAATATGAGCTATACTCACGCTTCATCGAAGACGGTTCCTTCCTACGCTTAAAAAATATAACATTAGGATATACATTGCCCAGCAAATGGACAAGAAAAGCATATATCAACCGTTTGCGTATATACGGTACTGCCCAGAATCTATTCTGCCTGACTAAATATAGCGGTTACGACCCGGAAGTAAACATGAAAAGCAGCCCGCTTATGCCGGGATTCGACTGGGGAGCTTATCCTAAAAGCAGAGTATTTACATTCGGTGTAGAAGTTCAATTCTAAACAAAAATGAAAATGAAAAACTTAAAATACTATTTAGGCACATTGGTTTGTGCAATTGCAGTTTCATCATGTTCATTAGATGAAACCACCTATACGGAAATTGAGAAACAAAACTATATGAACAATGCGGAGGAAGCCGAAAATGTACTGTTAGGCGTATATCGCGACATGGTTCAAGACGGCATATACGGTTTTCACCTGTCATTGTATTTCACGATTCCCAATGACCTCGCCAAGGTAACGGGAAACAGCACCGACGGTCTTCGTCTTATTCCGTCCAATGCCTATACCAGTTCCCAGACTGAAATAGCAACAACATGGGCTAATTTGTACAGCGCCATCTATGACGCGAACGATTTCATAGAGACATTGCAACAAAAGATAGGCAATTACGATGAAAGCAACTATAAAAAAGCGGCCGTTTATATGGCAGAAGCACGCTGCCTCCGGGCCCTATACTATTTTGAGCTGGTACGTTGGTACGGCAATATAGCATTAATCACCAGCACAGCCGAATCCAGCCAGCATCCGTCGACTTTTACCCAGGCAAATCCTGCTGATGTTTATAAATATATTGAAGAAGATTTGCTATACGCTATCGACAATTTGCCCTATGCGGCGGATGACAACATACGTTCCGACAACAGCTTCCGCCTTTCTAAAGGTGCAGCCCTCGGTTTGTTGACAAAAGTATATGCTACTTGGGCCGGATATCCCGTCCATGACACGAGCAAATGGGAAGAAGCAGCCAAAACCGCGAAAATCCTGGTAGAATCCGGCAAACACCATCTGCTCAACGACTATGAACAATTATGGAAAAATACCTGCAACGGCGTTTGGGATGAAGATGAGAGTTTAATTGAAGTAAGTTTCTATGCCCCCACAGTAACCGGAGTATCTTCCAATGACCCTTGCGGACGTATCGGAAAATGGAACGGAGTCCAGGCAAGCGGTATCAGAAGCGTACGCAATGCTGGTAACTGGCGTGTCATCCCTACTTTCTTGCGTGACTGGAAAGACCGCGAAAAAGACAAAAGATGGGAATTATCTTTCGCAGACTACAAATACGGTAAAGATAAAGCTACTGGCGATGATGGTGTAAAACTCGTAATCAGCACCAGCGGAACAATTGAGGATGCGATTAAAGAAGATGCAAAAGACGCATTGAAGAAATCTTACGTTGATAACGTATGTCCAAGAAAATGGGACACAGAAGAATATGTAGAAGACGCAAACTATTTAATCGATGCGAACTTGTCCAATATCAACTGGTATGTGCTACGCTATGCCGATGTACTGTTATTGTATGCGGAAGCTCTGAACGAATGGAAACAAGGCCCGACAGATGAAGCTTACGAAGCCATCAACATGGTCCGCAGGCGTGGTTTCGGCCTTCCCGTGGAAACAGCCAGCAGTACATCCGATTTATCGTCCGGCATGTCTTATGAAGAATTCCAGCAAGCCGTACGCGACGAACGCGCTTACGAACTAGCATTTGAAGGACACCGTCGTCAAGACTTGGTACGTTGGGGCATTTACTACGAAAGCATCAGACAGACAGCACAAGATTTAGTCAATTGGTACAGTAGCGGCGCGCAATATTATGTATGTGTCGATTACACAAAGAAGAACAAAAACGAGTTGCTTCCGATACCGCAACGCGATATGGACTTAATGACCCAATTCAAACAGAATCCGGGATGGTAACAACAGCAGTGTAATACTGAAATGAAAGCGTTACTAAGGAAAAAGCTCTTTAGCAACGCTTTCTCTATTTCCATTTCAGCATCCCTTAACTATATGCCATAAACAAAGAGCCTCTTCAAATGAAGAAAAGGATAAAGGCAGGAAATACCTGTAAAAGGACAGACTTGACAAATTTAATAGTTTTTTCAACAAAACTAATAATATAAAACCTGTTTCAAGGTCCTTTTCAACATTCGTATCATAAAAAACAAAATAGATAATCTACTTTTGCAACAGTTACAAAACTTCTAAAAACAATCACTTAAAATGAATAACATGAAAAAGAAACTTGTTCTCTTTGCATCGGTTACCATCGCACTAGCATCGTGCCAGACAACCCCAAAAGAAGACTACAGTTGGATAAAAAAAGGATTGGACGTAGCTACCGCCCAGCTACAACTTTCAGCAGAAGAAATTGACGGCACAGGCCAGCTTCCGCGTTCTATCCGCACAGGTTACGACATGGACTTTCTCTGCCGCCAGTTGGAAAGAGACTCACTGACTTTCAAAGACTCACTTCGCGCACAGCCGACTGCCGAACAATTAGGGAAACGCCGTCTTTGCGGTGTTCGCGACTGGACAAGCGGTTTCTTCCCCGGTTCATTGTGGTATGCCTACGAACTGACAGGAAACGACGCGCTTAAAACACATGCAATCAAATATACCAATCTTTTAAATCCGGTACGCTATTACAAAGGTACCCATGATTTGGGATTCATGATAAATTGCAGTTACGGCAATGCCGAACGCCTCTCCCCCAACGATACCATTGCCGCAGTGATGAAAGAAACCGCCGACAACCTATGCGGCCGTTTCAACGATTCCGTCGGCGCTATCCGCTCATGGGATTTCGGGACATGGAATTTCCCGGTCATCATCGACAATATGATGAACTTGGACCTTCTGTTCAACGTAGCTAAAATGACAGGTGACAGCAAATATAAAGATATTGCACAAAAACATGCCGTGACTACCATGCACAACCATTTCCGTCCGGACCATACCTGCTGGCACGTAGTAAGCTACAACAATGACGGCACGGTAGAACGCAAACAGACCCACCAGGGCAAAAATGACGATTCTTCATGGGCACGCGGACAGGCATGGGCCGTATATGGATATACCGCCTGTTTCCGTGAAACTAATGACAGTACGTTCCTGAACTTCGCCAAAGAAATAGCCGACATGATTATGAGCCGCGTGAAAACGGACGATGCCATCCCCTATTGGGATTATGACGCGCCGGTAACCCAAGAAACACCGCGTGACGCTTCCGCCGCATCCGTCACGGCCTCCGCAATGATTGAATTAAGCACAATGCTTCCCGACGGAAAGAAATACCTGGACTATGCAGAAAAAATCCTGAAAAGCCTGTCAAGCGACGCCTACCTCGCAAAAGCGGGAGAGAACCAGGGATTCATCCTGATGCATTCCGTAGGTTCCCTGCCCAACGGTTCTGAAATCGACACTCCGTTGAATTACGCTGACTACTATTATCTGGAAGCGCTGAAAAGATTCATGGACCTGAAAGGTATCAACTACAAAAATATCTAACGCAACAAATCCATAACTCCAAATTATATCATGAATAAAACTTTAAAATATATCGTTCTGCTGGCAATTGCATGCTTCATAGGCAGAGCTAATGCCCAAGAGTTGAAAAGCGAAGTATTTTCGCTTCTCAACCTCGATTATCCGGGACTGGAAAAAATAAAAGCATTGCATCAGGAAGGCAAAGACGAAGACGCAGCCAAAGCATTGCTGGACTATTACCGTGCACGCACCGACGTAAAAACGCCGGATATCAACTTGAAAAAGATTACCATCAACAAAGAAGAGCAGAAATGGGCGGACGATGCATTGGAACACACATTCTTCGTTCATAAAGGTTATCAGCCCTCCTACAACTACGGCGAAGACATCAACTGGCAATATTGGCCGGTAAAAGACAATGAACTCCGCTGGCAGCTCCACCGCCATAAATGGTTCACCCCGATGGGAAAAGCCTATCGCATATCCGGCGACGAGAAATATGCCAAAGAATGGGCCTATCAGTACATCGACTGGATTAAAAAGAACCCGTTGGTAAAGATGGACAAAAAAGAATATGAATTAGTCAGCAACGGAGAAATCAAAGGAGAGGCGGAAAACGTACGTTTCGCATGGCGTCCGTTGGAAGTAAGCAACCGGCTTCAAGACCAGACCTCACAATTCCAGTTGTTCCTTCCTTCCCCCTCTTTCACTCCGGATTTCCTGACTGAATTCCTGGTAAACTACCATAAACATGCCGTTCACATCCTTGCCAACTATTCCGACCAAGGCAACCATTTGCTATTCGAAGCGCAACGCATGATTTACGCAGGTGCTTTCTTCCCCGAATTCAAAGATGCGCCGGCGTGGAGAAAAAGCGGAATCGACATTCTGAATCGGGAAATCCACGTACAGGTTTATGAAGACGGCGGCCAGTTCGAGCTTGACCCGCACTACCACCTGGCAGCTATCAATATTTTCTGCAAAGCGCTGGGTATCGCAGACGTCAACGGTTTCCGCAACGAATTTCCGCAAGACTACCTGGATACAATTGAAAACATGATTATGTTCTATGCGAATATCTCTTTCCCGGATTACACCAACCCGTGTTTTAGCGATGCCAAACTGACTTCCAAGAAAGAAATGGTGAAAAACTATAAGTCATGGAGCAAACTCTTCCCCAAAAACAAGGCAATCAAATACTTTGCAACGGAAGGTAAAGAAGGTGCGTTGCCGGACTACCTGTCCAAAGGTTTCCTTAAATCAGGTTTCTTCGTATTCCGCAATTCATGGGGAACAGATGCCACGCAAATGGTAGTAAAAGCAGGTCCGAAAGCATTCTGGCATTGTCAACCGGACAACGGTACATTCGAATTATGGTTCAATGGCAAGAACTTGTTCCCGGATTCCGGCTCGTATGTATATGCCGGTGAAGGTGAAGTAATGGAACAACGCAACTGGCATCGCCAGACCTGTGTGCACAACACGGTTACCTTGAATAATAAAAACCTGGAGACAACCGAATCCGTCACCAAGCTTTGGCAACCGGAAGGCGACATTCAAATCCTGGTGACGGAAAATCCCGGCTATAAGAACCTGAAACACCGCCGTTCCGTATTTTTTGTCAACAATACGTACTTCGTCATTGCAGATGAAATCACAGGCAGCGCCAAAGGCTCCGTCAACCTTCACTACCAGATGCCGAAAGGAAAAATAGAAAACAGCCGCGAAGACATGACCTTCCTTACCCGGTTTGAAGATGAAAGCAATATGAAGCTGCAATGTTTCGGCCCTGACGGCATGACTATGAAGAAAGAGCCGGGATGGTGCTCAACAGCCTATCGCAAACGCTACAAACGCATGAACGTATCATTCAACGTTAAAAAAGACGGCGAAGAGGCAGTACGCTATATCACTGTAATCTATCCGGTCAAGAAAAGCGCAGATGCCCCTGAATTTGCCGCCAAGTTCAAAAACAAAGTGTTCGACGAGAACGGGCTGGAAATAGAAGTAAAAGTGAACGGCAAGAAACAGTCATTGAAATATAAACTCTGATAAAAAGGACATTAAAGAACAACTAATGCCATTCAGAGCGTAGCGAAGAATCTCCTCCCTGCGCACCTAAAGAGAAGAGATTCCTCGCTACCGTCTACTCCTGAACTACAAAACATTCCCTATAATATGAAAAGCAATCCCTCCACCTTGCTCCTTCCATTAGCCGCATTAAGCCTGTCTTCCTGCGGCAGCCAGAAAAAAGAAGAGCCCAAACGCCCGAATATCATCTTCATGATGACAGACGACCATACCACTCAAGCGATGTCCTGCTATGGCGGCAACCTGATTCAGACCCCCAATATGGACCGCATCGCCAATGAAGGCATCCGCTTTGACAACTGCTATGCGGTCAACGCCCTTTCCGGACCTTCACGCGCTTGTATCCTGACCGGCAAGTTCAGCCATGAAAACGGCTTTACCGACAATGCAAGTACATTCGACGGCAACCAGCAGACATTCCCCAAACTTCTCCAGCAAGCCGGATACCAGACCGCCATGATTGGCAAATGGCATCTTATCAGCGAACCGCAAGGTTTTGATTATTGGAGTATTCTCAGCGGCCAGCACGAACAAGGGGACTATTACGACCCGGATTTCTGGGAAAACGGCAAACACATCACAGAAGAAGGATATGCCACAGACATCATTACCGACAAAGCGATTAGATTCCTCGAAAACCGCGACAAGAACAAACCGTTCTGCATGATGTACCACCAGAAAGCCCCTCACCGTAACTGGATGCCTGCCCCGCGCCATCTGGGCATATTCAACAATACCACCTTTCCGGAACCAGCCAACCTGTTTGACGACTACGAAGGACGCGGAAGGGCGGCCCGCGAACAGGATATGTCAATCGAACATACTTTGACAAACGACTGGGACCTCAAGCTGTTGACCCGCGAAGAAATGCTGAAAGACACCACTAACCGCTTATACAGTGTGTACAAACGCATGCCACTTGAAGTCCGGGACAAATGGGACTCCGTATATGCCGGACGCATTGCGGAATACCGTAAAGGCGACCTGAAAGGCAAAGCACTGATTAGTTGGAAATACCAACAATACATGCGTGATTACCTGGCTACCGTCTTGGCTGTGGACGAGAACATCGGCCGTCTGCTGAATTATCTCGAAAAAAACGGAGAACTTGACAATACAATCATCGTCTACACCTCCGACCAAGGTTTTTTCCTCGGCGAGCACGGATGGTTCGACAAACGTTTCATGTATGAAGAATGCCAGCGCATGCCGCTCATTATCCGTTATCCGGAAGCGATTAAAGCAGGAAGCACCAGCAATGCAATCTGCATGAATGTGGACTTTGCACCGACCTTCCTCGATTTTGCCGGAGTGGAAATCCCGTCGGATATCCAAGGAAGCTCCCTGAAACCGATATTGGCAAATGAAGGCAAGACCCCTGCCGACTGGCGCAAGGCAGCCTATTACCATTATTACGAATATCCTGCCGAACACTCCGTAAAACGCCACTACGGCATTCGTACGCAAGACTTCAAGCTGATTCATTTCTACAACGACATCGATGAATGGGAAATGTATGACATGAAAACCGACCCGAAAGAAATGAACAACATATTCGGCAAGCCGGAATATGCAGAAATACAGAAAGAACTGATGCTACTGCTCCGGGACACTCAGAAACAATACAAAGACACCGACCCCGATGAAAAAGAAAAAGTCCTTTTCAAAGGTGACAGAAGGTTTATGAAAGACAGGTAGGACAAGACATGCCTTCCCTCCCGTCACGCCAATCAGGAACAACACTCTGCTAACAAGTTTTAAAACCAAAATTAACCGAATTAATATAGACAAACCATGGACAGAAGAAAATTTTTAAAAAACACAGGCTGGTCTTTTCTCGGACTGGCAGCTTCCGGCAGTTTGCTCGGTTCCTGTGCAGCAGGAAGCAAGGAAGCCCGGAAAATCATGCCGTCAGCAAGCAACCTCAAGATGTTTTGGGGAGACTTACACAATCACTGCAACATCACATACGGACACGGCGACATGCGTGATGCGTTTGAAGCGGCAAAAGAACAACTGGACTTTGTCAGTGTCACCCCTCATGCCATGTGGCCGGATATTCCCGGTGCGGACGACCCGCGCCTGAAATGGGTGATTGATTACCATACGGGAGCCTTCAAACGCCTGCGTGAAGGCGGCTATGAGAAATACGTGAAGATGACAAACGAATACAACGATGAAGGCAAGTTCCTGACTTTCATCGGATATGAAGCGCATAGTATGGAACACGGCGACCACGTGGCACTGAATTACGACCTGGACGCTCCGCTGGTAGAATGCACCTCCATCGAAGACTGGAAAGAAAAAGCGAAAGGCCACAAAGTGTTCGTTACTCCGCACCACATGGGTTATCAGGGCGGATACCGCGGCTACAACTGGAAATGCTTTACCGAAGGGGATATCACCCCGTTCGTTGAAATGTACTCCCGCCACGGTCTGGCGGAAAGCGACCAGGGCGACTATCCTTATCTGCACGACATGGGCCCGCGCCAATGGGAAGGAACCATCCAGTACGGCCTTGAACTGGGCAACAAATTCGGTATCATGGCTTCTACCGACCAGCATTCCGGTTATCCGGGAAGCTACGGCGACGGACGCATCGGCGTCATGGCTCCGTCATTGACCCGCGATGCCATTTGGGAGGCTCTCCGTACCCGCCACGTATGTGCTGCAACCGGCGACAAGATTCTGATAGACTTCCGTCTCAATGATGCTTTCATGGGCGACGTAGTCCGCGGAAATAGCCGCCGCATCTATTTGAACGTAACGGGCGAAAGCTGCATCGACTATGTAGACATTGTGAAAAACGGCCAGATTCTGGCACGCATGAACGGCCCGTTAACTCCGGTAGCACCGGAAGGTGACACGGTACGCTGTAAAGTGAAAGTCGATTTCGGTTGGAACCGTGAAGAAAAATACGTGCACTGGCAAGGTAAACTGTCTCTGGACAAAGGACAGCTTCACGGCGTCACTCCCTGTTTCCGCGGCGCTGCTTTCACCTCCCCGCAGGAGGGAGAAACCGAATTCCACACACACGTCAACCGCATCCTGTCCATGAACGGCAAAGAAACGGAACTGGACATGTACAGCAGTAAAAACCCGAATACGACCACTCCCGCCATGCAAGCCGTCATCCTCGACGTAGAAATGCCGAAAGACGGAAAAATCATCGCGGAATTCAACGGCAAGAAGTTCGGACACACACTTGGAGAGTTGCTTGAAGGGTCGCGTTCACATTTCATGATTGGCTGGTTGAGCGAAGCGATTCTCTTTAACCGCGCAATGCCGGAAAGCTGTTTCACTCTGGAGCACTATATGGAAGACAAGGAGCCTCAACGCGATACGGATTACTACTACGTACGTGTCCGCCAGCGTGACGGGCAATGGGCATGGAGCTCGCCAATCTGGGCGGAAAGAGTATGACCCCGAAGTAGACAATCCTCATAAAGTTCACAATTGATAAAAGCAAATAATGGAAAAAGAATACGCTATAGGAATTGACCTTGGCGGGACTTCTGTGAAATACGCCCTTATTGACAATGAAGGCGTATTTCACTTTCAAGGAAAGTTACCGTCGAAAGCCGACATCTCAGCGGAAGCGGTTATCGGACAACTGGTTGCCGCCATCAACGAGACGAAAAACTTCGCAAAAGAACATGGCTACAAAGTCAATGGTACAGGAATCGGCACACCGGGCATTGTAGACGGTACAAACCGCATTGTCCTGGGAGGTGCGGAAAATATCAAAGGATGGGAAAACCTGCACCTGGCAGACCGCATCGAATCTGAAACGGGAATCCCCGCTTTGCTGGGAAACGACGCCAACCTGATGGGACTGGGTGAAACAATGTACGGAGCCGGACGGGGAGCCACCCATGTCGTCTTCCTAACAGTGGGAACAGGTATCGGCGGTGCGGTAGTAATTGACGGAAAACTGTTCAACGGCTATGCCAACCGGGGGACCGAGCTGGGACACGTCCCTCTGATAGCAAACGGAGAAGCCTGCGCCTGCGGTTCGACCGGCTGTCTGGAACACTACGCATCGACTTCCGCTTTAGTGCGCCGTTTCAACAAACGGATTGCAGAAGCCGGAATCACCTATCCGGGAGAAGAAATCAACGGAGAACTAATCGTCCGCCTCTACAAGCAGGGAGACGAGATAGCAAGGGAATCATTGGAAGAACACTGGGATTTTCTGGGACGCGGAATAGCGGGATTCATCAATATATTCAGCCCGCAAAAGATTATAATCGGCGGAGGACTTTCCGAAGCCGGAGACTTTTACATCCGGGAATTAAGTGAGAAAGCTCACCGCTATGCCATTCCCGACTGCGCCGCAAATACCCGAATCATGGCCGCCACTCTCGGCAATAAGGCCGGAAGCATCGGAGCCGCCTCACTTTTTTTCAGTTGATAACTGAAAAACAACCGCTCATTTATCAACTTTATAAATTTAAATTATGAAAAGAAATTTAGGAATGCTGGCGCTGATAATGGCGTTCTGGTTCACCATCTCGTTTATTACCAATATCCTGGGACCGCTCATTCCGGACATTATCCGCAATTTCAATCTGAGCGACCTGGCTATGGCGGGATTTATCCCGACTTCCTTCTTCCTCGCCTACGCCATCATGTCTATTCCGGCAGGACTGCTCATCGACCGTTTCGGCGAGAAGCCGGTACTGTTCGGAGGGTTTCTGATGCCGTTCATAGGGACCATCCTGTTTGCCTGCATGCATACCTACCCGATGTTATTGGCCTCTTCCTTCATTATCGGACTGGGAATGGCAATGTTACAAACCGTATTAAACCCGCTCCAACGTACCGTAGGAGGAGAAGAAAACTACGCTTTCGTTGCCGAACTGGCGCAATTCATGTTCGGAACCGCTTCTTTCCTAAGCCCTCTGGTATATTCTCACCTGATTCACGAACTCGACCCGGCAATCTACACCGCTGGAAAGAGCTGTTTTATCGACCTGTTGGCGGATATTACTCCGCATGACATGCCTTGGGTTTCCCTTTATTGGGTATTCACCCTGTTACTGCTGGTTATGCTGATAGCCGTCAGTGTCTCCCGGTTTCCTAAAATCGAACTGAAAGAAGAGGAGAAAAGCGGTTCCAAAGATTCCTACCTGACCCTATTCAGGCAGAAATACGTATGGTTGTTCTTTCTGGGCATCTTCTGCTATGTCAGTACCGAACAGGGAACTTCCATCTTCATGAGCACATTTCTCGAACAATACCACGGAGTCAATCCGCAAACCGACGGCGCACAGGCAGTCAGCTACTTCTGGGGACTGATGACAAGCGGTTGCCTGGTAGGGATGATTCTGCTGAAACTGATTGACAGCAAACGCCTGTTGCAGGTATCGGGGATATTAACCGTTGTCCTGCTGCTATCCGCCCTGTTCGGAAGCAAGGAAATATCTCTCATAGCTTTCCCCGCAATCGGATTCAGCATTTCAATGATGTATTCCATCGTATTCTCACTGGCATTAAATTCCGCTTCGCAACACCACGGTTCATTTGCCGGCATCCTATGTTCGGCAATTGTCGGCGGAGCCGGCGGACCAATGATTGTAAGCACGATAGCAGACGCCACATCGCTCCGCACAGGCATGCTGTTCATCCTCGTTTTCGTAGGTTACATCACTTTCATCGGCTTTTGGGCGCGCCCGCTAATCAACAACAAGACCATCAGCCTGAAAGAGCTGTTCAAACGGTGACGGACGGAAAGCGGCAAACAATAAACGACGAATGACGAACAATAAAAACAAAAATAATATGATTAAACAGCAAACCCATATCTTCCTTCTGGCCGTCCTTCTGCTTTCCGCCAACGGATACGCCCAGAAAAGCATCATGCGCCTGACCCGGCAAACACTGATGCATGAAGTCCGTGAAACACCCTTTCCGCTGGACGGGCAACACATAGCGGTCAATCCGCCGCGTTTCATGTGGCCGGACAAGTTTCCCCACCTCGGCGCCGTACTTGACGGAGTAGAAGAAAAGGACTACAAACCGGAGGTAACCTACCGCATCCGTATCGCACGCGACCCGGAGTTCAAATCGGAAGTGATTACCGCTGAAAGGAAATGGGCTTTCTTCAATCCTTTCCAACTGTTTGAGAAAGGAAAATGGTATTGGCAACATGCTTATGTAGATAAAAACGGGAAAGAAGAATGGTCTCCCGTCTACCACTTCTTCGTAGACGGGCAGACCCGCATCTTCAACCCTCCTTCGTTGCAGGAAGTACTTGCCAAACTGCCGAAAAGCCATCCCCGAATTTTGCTCGACGCCAAGGATTGGGACAATATCATCGAACGTAACAAAGACAACGAAGAAGCGCAAGCCTACATCAGAAAAGCAGACAAATACCTGAACCGCCCGCTGAAACACCTGGAAGAAGAAATCGATACGACACAAGTCGTCAAGCTGACAAATATTGTCCAATACCGTTCCGCCCTGATTCGCGAAAGCCGTAAAATCGTTGACCGGGAAGAGGCGAACATCGAAGCGATGGTACGCGCATACCTGCTCACCAAGAACGAGAAATATTACAGGGAAGGAATCAAACGCCTGTCCGAAATCCTTTCATGGAAAGACAGCAAATATTTTGCAGGCGATTTCAACCGCTCCACCATCCTGTCTATGAGTACTTCGGCCTATGACGGATGGTATAACCTGCTGACTCCGAACGAAAAGAAAATGCTTCTAAGAAGTATCCGCGACAACGGCAAGAAGTTCTACCGCGAATATGTCAATCACCTGGAAAACCGCATTGCCGACAACCATGTATGGCAAATGACTTTCCGTATCCTGAACATGGCAGCCTTCGCTACTTACGGAGAACTTCCGATGGCCTCCACCTGGGTAGACTATTGTTACAACGAATGGGTGTCCCGCCTGCCGGGACTGAACACCGACGGAGGATGGCACAACGGTGATTCTTATTTCCACGTCAACCTGCGCACGCTAATCGAAGTCCCCGCCTTCTACTCACGCATCAGCGGATTCGATTTCTTTGCTGAGCCTTGGTACAACAACAACGCCCTATACGTCATCTACCAACAACCCCCGTTCTCGAAATCCGCCGGACATGGCAACTCGCACGAGACGAAAATGAAACCGAACGGCACGCGAGTAGGCTATGCAGACGCACTGGCACGCGAGTGCAACAATCCGTGGGCTGCCGCCTATGTGCGCACTATCCTGGAAAAAGAACCGGATATCATGAAAAAGACATTCCTGGGAAAATCCGGAGATTTGACATGGTACCGCTGCACAACCCAAAAGCCTTTCCCGAAAGAGGAACACACTCTTGCAGAGTTACCTGGGACAAAAGTGTTCAATGAAACGGGAATCGCCACGATGCATACTTCACTAGGAGACATCGGCAAGAACGCCATGCTTTCATTTCGTTCCAGTCCTTACGGCTCCACCTCTCATGCCCTTGCCAACCAGAATGCCTTCAACACTTTCTACGGAGGCAAAGCTATTTTTTACAGCAGCGGACACCGTACAGGCTTCACAGACGACCACTGCATGTATTCCTATCGCAACACGCGCGCCCATAACAGCATCCTGGTCAACGGAATGACTCAAAAGATAGGAACGGAAGGATACGGATGGATTCCGCGCTGGTATGAAGGGGAAAAGATTTCCTACCTAGTGGGAGACGCCTCCAATGCTTATGGCAAAGTGACCTCTCCCTTATGGCTGAAACGGGGAGAATTGTCCGGAACCCGATACACGCCCGACAAGGGATGGGATGAGAACAAATTGGATTTATTCCGCCGCCATGTCATTCAATTAGGGAATAGCGGAATATACGTAATCTACGATGAATTGGAAGGGAAAGAGGCTGTCACCTGGAGTTATCTCCTCCACACGGTAGAACTCCCCATGGAAGTGCAGGAGCTGGCGGATGAAATAAAAGTGACCGGCAAGAATAAAACGGGAGGCGTCTCCGTCGCCCATCTTTTCAGTTCGGCAAAGACCGGACAGGCAATCACGGACACCTTTTTCTGCGCCCCGACTAACTGGAAAAACGTAACGAACGCCCAAGGGAAAACGGTGAAATATCCGAACCACTGGCATTTTTCATCCACGACCGTCCCGTGCAAGACAGCCCGCTTCCTGACAATCATGGATATTCACGGCGATAATCGCCCGGACTTGGAAGTGGTCCGTAAAGGAAATACCGTGCAGGTAGGCAACTGGACCGTTACCTGCAACCTGACGGGAGAAGGAAAGGCTGCCGTGAATGTCACCAACAAGACCGAAAAAGTTTCTTTAAGCTATGATGCCGGTAAAAAAGAAGGGGTAACGGTTATTACCGACCAGGTGAAAGGTAAACAAGTAGATAAAATCCTGACGGACTATTTACCGGACTTCGAGATTTAATTCCGTATTTCTGCGTATCCGTACCGTAAACGGGCAAAGCCGGGCAATCAGTTCCCGATGAGTAATCAGAATCAGCGTCTTATTCTTTACTTGTCGGGAAAGACGCTCCAATAAAATCTTTTCAGTCTCTCCGTCCAATGATGAAGTAGGTTCGTCCAACAGGAGGACACTGCCGGGACGAAGCAAACCGCGGGCTATGGCGATGCGTTGCGCCTGACCTTCGCTAAGCCCCGCGCCTTGTTCCCCGCAAAGGGTATCCAGGCCGTCGGGCAGCGCATAGACAAAATCCGCCGCTGCCGTATGCAGTGCAAAATGCAGCTCCTGTTCCGTCGCATCGGGATTGCCCATCAACAGGTTCTCACGTATGGTCCCGCTAATGAGCGTATTGCCTTGCGGCACATAAGAAAGGTTGCACCGGGTGAGCGGAGAAGCTTCCGTTTCTCTCTCTTCATTATAAAACACGACCTTGCCGCTGTCAGGCAGAAGAAGGGCGAGTACCAGCCGCAAAAGAGTACTTTTCCCCGCACCCGTCTCCCCTATGACGGCAGTCAGGCTGCCCGGGACAAAATCATAGGTGAAGTTCTGGAAAATCTTACGCTTACTTCCGGGATAAGCAAATTCCAACTGTACCAGACGGACTCCCAAAGGTCCTGCCAGGCGTATCGGTTCTCCCTGCTGCTCCAACGGGCAAGAAGAAAGTTCTTCAAGACGCTCTATCGAAGTAAACGCGCGGACAAACGCCGGAATCTGGCGGCTAAGCTCCACTATGGGACGCTGTACCTGTGCCACCAATTGCAAAAAGGCGGTCATCATGCCAAAAGTTACGGTACCGTCACGCAATCCGAAAATTCCCCATAGAAAAGCGGTCATATACCCCATCGAAAAACCGAGCTGAACCATCAGGCGGGAAAAGAGTGAAAAATCTGTCCGCCGCATTACCAGACACTGCAAGTCCGATTGCAGAGAAGTCAACGAACCGACGGCACGCGCCGTATATTCCAATGTACGGACCAACGTGCGATGTTGCAGGTATTCCTGGATATGGCTCTGTACATGACTGTCCGCGGCACGTATCTCACGGGACAATCTACGCATCTTCCTCACGTAACTTTTACTAAGCAACAACGCCGCCGGCATAATAAAGAGTACGATTCCCGCCAGCCATTCATCCATGCAGAAAAGGAAGAAAAAGGCTCCCGCCAGTTGAACGGCCGTAACCATAACGGAAGGAATCCCCCTGGACAATATATCGGTAACCGTCAATACATCTTCCATCAGCCGGTTAAGCATATCACCGGTATGAAGTTCTTTCTGTCCCATCCACCGGCTTTCCATCAAACGTGCAAAAAGCTTGCCGCGCAACTCATTGCGGAGGCAGATTTCCTGACGGCTGCCCAGACGGCTACCGACGGCGGACAAGCATAACTGCATCAGCATGCAAAATACCATCCATCCGATATAAAAGTCGAGAGAACCGTCAGAACGGCGGGTTACTATATCAATCAGGCATTTGCACACCCATATAAAAGACAAGGATACCGCTACGCGCAGTATCCCAATCATGCCATTCCATAAAATTCGGAGACGGAATCTTTTTGAAACGCTCCACAGCCATTTGATGCAATCTTTCACCTGCATGTTTCCATCATATATTTAACCGGTCTTTTTTCTCCAATAACGGCATGCCGCCAGAATATACCGGCGGAAAGGCCGCAATGCCGACCAAACCCGTACCTTACGGCATTCGCCCGGAGAGTCGCAGTCCACATAGCGTCCGTTACGTACGATTTTCAGGACTTTTCCACAAATGTTTTCCTGCAGGCATGTCTCCGTGACAGATACATTCCCGTCTCCCATCAGGACAATACGTTTATCTTCGATTCGGTAAATCCGGTGCAGCACATACCCCTTTTCTCCGAGGTATGCCAGCACGATGTCACCGACCCGGATTTGTTTTTCTTTTTGAAGTACCACCTTATCGCGCCCTCCGACAATGAAGGGATACATGCTGTTTCCTTTCGCCCGTAACAGCACGCTCCGCCCTTCGGACAGCATGGCGGCCACATCGGACAACAACAATCCGTTAGGCAATATTATTTTTTCGGGTAATGTCATCTCTTCCGTTTTATCCGGACAGCGCATATTTTTTCCGGACAGTAATATATAATAAAAAATGATGCCTACCTTTCACAGGCAAGCATCATTTTTCCGCAGCCAATATTACCCTCCGGTAAAACCGACATGCATTTTCTAACATAAAATAAGGGGATAAAAGTATATTTATTTGAACTGGCATGTTCAAACACAAAGGTATTCCGGCCCATCCGTTTTTCAAGTAAAAACAAAACAAACCGTTATATAATATTCCAGGCAGGAAACAGATATCGGTGTCCGGACCTGATTGCCCGCCTGCATAAGCTTTCATAAGTATTCTCCTCCCGACCACTCTTGGCCGGGAAGAGAATTATAAACAAAACAAAACAAACGAATGGATTCAATGCGTACAGCCTATGATATCACATCATAAGTCTGTGGTAAAAATCCATATTGAGATATAAGGGTTTTTCGTTTATTCTCCACGGGTAATTACCGCACGGCTCAGACGCGGGTCATCATAGAACATGTTGTCCACACCGCCTTTGTAGTCGATACGGAGTTGCGACTCGGACACGCCGAATTCCTTAACCAGACAGTCGTAAACAGCCTGTGCACGTTCCTTGCTCAAGCGTTCGTTGATTTTCTTGCTGCCTGTGCCCTTATCGGCATAACCGGTAATCGTATAAACCGTATTAGCATCTGATTTCTTGATTACTTCCGCCATCAACTGCAGATTGGCGCGCGCCTCGTTGGAAAGCTTGGACTTGCCGATTCTGAAAGTAACCAGATTGGCAGCGGCAATCTTCCTGACAATGGTCTGCGCTTCCTGTTTGTTGTTTTCAGCAAGGGCTTTCTTCAGACGTGCATTCTCTTCGCTCATCTGGTTCAGCTTCTCGCGCATTTCATTGATAGCGGCATTATTATAACGTACCACTGTCTTGCTGCGGTCCCAACCGCGAGGCTGGAATTTGTAAGCCAGTCCGAGGGTAGCCGTAAACATGCCTTCACCGCCGCGTCCTCCTGATTCACCGTCGAAATGGTCGCTCACCAAAGAGCCGCGCAAGTCAAGATTCAGGTCGAGCGCCGAACAAAGACGGAAAGAGTTCAAAATACCGAAATGTCCGGAAATCTCCGTTGCTGTCGGCTCGTCCGTAGCTTTCATTACGCCTAAGCCGAAATAGGGGCTGCAATTATAAATACGTTTTTCATTGTAACCGCACAACAAGTTTGAGGCATTGAACATCACGTCGGCATGGAAGTTGAACATGTTGAATTTCTGTTTTTCCGTCCATCCCTTATCGTCACCGAGATACTCGCCTGTTCCGTGAACCGTATTGGGTCGTTGAGTAGCTCCTTTTATCTGGAGACCACTGTACATAAAACGCACTCCGATGCCCGGCGTAAACCATTTGCCAACAGACAAATCCAGAGCCGGGGCAAGCCGGCTGCCGAATGAGGCCTGTTTGTCATGGTCTCCGAAATAGATTTGCGCACCGCCGCCCACGCCAATGAACCAGTTGCTCCAGAAACGGTTGGTTTCTACTTTGTATTTATCCTTACTGTACTCCACCTGTTCATCTATAACGGCAGATTGTTCCGTCTGCGCATAAATCGAACTTGCAGCCACAAAAACAACGGCTGCAACAAACATTTTTTTAGTCATATTCTTATAATGTTTTGTTATAAATAAATTTATTCTCTCACACAACGAACAGCATAAGCATCACGCCGGCCGACGGATTCTACCACAGTCACCGTATTCCGCGAATTAGAACCTCCTGTCTTTGCATCGTACCGACCGAGATAAAGAGCAGACGAATAACCGCCATCCGTATTTATGACAGTAAAAGGCGCGCTCGACCAGTAATATGTGTAACAGCCCACTGTATTTTCAGGAGAAGCTCCGGCAGACATCATCGAACCGTCAGAACCGTAACGTAATCCCGTCATCGGATAAAAAGCTCCCTCGGTATCGTCTTCACTCTTCATAAAATAATAACCATTGTCATATTTCACATAATTGATATAGTCGAGTTTTGTCGGGTTAGACAGGCTTTCCGTCGTGCCGTCGCTCCGCTTGACAAAATAAGTCCATGTATATTTATTGGCTACACGATAACCTGCCGGCGACGGGTCGTAAATGGTTTTTCCATTTGTCCATCCTGCACCGGCATTGGAAATATCCGTTAAATTTCCCTTTGAACCTTTCGTGTCGCCCCACAAAGAAACATTGTCTTCGGCAAGCCAGTTACGATAACTGTTGTCAATGTACTTCTGCATTTCGGCAGGATGTTTAACCGATTCGGCTATTGTCCCTTCCGTTGAAATATACATGGGAAACGATTCTTCAATATTTTCATTCATGCCGTCTACGTAATAGACGGAGACATTCGGGAAAGGGTCTTTACGTCCCCATTGGTACAAAGTAGCATAAACGGAGGTTTTGGAATGCGCTCCCAATGTACGGTCCATCACTGTGAATTGAGCGCCCGCTTTATTGGTGTACATTTCGTCGGAAGGTATCTCATCGCCTACTCCCCAAATATGCCAGCTCCAAAGAATATCACCTGTACAATTTTCACCGTCATACACGGCAATCACAGCATTACCGGTATTTTTACGTGCCGTATAATAACACCGTCCGTCACGTAATCTGACAGAGGATTCGTCAATGAATCCCTCGGTATCCTGCCACAGCAGTTTTGCCGATACCGGTGTAAAATAGGCCGAAACAGCATGAAACCCCTGTCCGGGAATGATGCCTTTTTGTCCGTTCCCCATCACATTCGCTTGAAACGAATGTTCGCCCGGTCCGGTTATCATATAGCAGTTAGCTGTTTCTTCCTGTTCTGTCACATCGGCATGATTGTTCTCCAGGACTGTGGCATTCAACGGCATAATATAGTATTTTCCGGACTCGAAGTCGCACAAAGCGTCCGTAGTGAAATCGATACGGTGCTTATCGGTTATAAACGTACAATTCCATGTTTTTCCTGCTTGGCTACCCGGAGCTACAACGGCATAAGCTATCACCGGCTCGGAAAGTGAAGGACATTCGGCAAAGGTAAGGTTGAGTGTCGAACTCTGTTCACCGCCGGCCGGAAGCAGCCCGGCATCCAAATTTGTCAAATCATAGGAATAATTTCCTGTAACGTGGTCACCCGTATGCAATTCGGCCCTTATCAGTTTCTCATCGACCGAAAAACCGCCAGCATCTGCCAGATTTATTTCGAAACGTACCAATGCTGCCATTTGACGCATATTCAGCGTATAACTGCCATTTCCGGATGGAAGGATAATATCGGCCGCCTTCACGTCGTATTGGGCAATGGAACTTTCGTCAATATAAATCTGTTCAGCGGGAAGCGTTACCGAAATATTCTTCCGGTCGGTCATTCCTTCCTGATAAGGATAGTAGGCATACAACGGAGTGTCTCCCGAATCAATCGCTCCGGAAAATGTAACTTGTTCGGCAGGCTCTTCGTTATCACTCGTGAACAGGGCATTAGCCGTATTCGCACCGAAAACTCCGATACAGTCGCCCACCGACCATTTCATCATCAAAGCTCCTTCATCGGTCATGTTTCCAGTTTGTGTACGAGTAGCCGGCAAAGACGTAAAACCGCCAACTGTGCTGACGATACGCATATTTCCCGGCTTCATGCCGCTTGTGGACGTCTCCCTCTCATCCGAACAAGATACAAGTCCTGCACAACAGACAACAACTACCCAACAAAATATCTGTTTGTATTTCATTTTTATATAAAATAAGGTACAGAAGGATATTTTCTACTGTAAACAACTATCCTCCCGTACCATTATAAAATTATTATTCGATTATATTTCCACCGGATGTATAGGTAGAGTTGTAATTGTTTGTCTGTGCGGAAGAACCTTCCTTACGCAATTGAAATTTAAAATTATTGTCAATGACTGTCTGAATCAGCCCATCGGTACCGTATTTTTGGCCCGAATCAGATCGACTGTCTGCAAAATTAAAGAATATCAAACCCAAAGAAGCATTCTCCGTACGTTCCTGCAACTTGCTGATGACTAACGGATTCAACCACTCAGTCAGGCCAATAACTCCTTCGTTTGTCTCTGTACCCTCATAAAAAGTTCCACCGCAATCATTCATGTACCAAGTATCATGAGCATCATTCTGTTGGTAGGCTGCAACACTCTTGTCAAAGATTTCGTAAACATATTTTTCTTTATTAGCTTTTGTAATTTCTTGTCCCTCTCCAACATGAGTAGCTTCCTGATACATCCATTGAAGTGCTTTACGGGAAGAAGAAGAATTGGGTGTTCCCCAACGCAAAGGCACAGTATTTATTGTGCCATCCCACATTGAGAACAGAGCCGGTACGGAAGCATCGTCAGCAACATAATTTTCTTGGAAATTAGAATTATAGTTTACTTTTATAATAATCTTACCTTTGACATCTGCTATTTTAGTATCAGCCGTAATTTCTTCCGTATAGATTCTATTTGCTACATTTGCACCTAAAGTAGACAGTTTATCAGCAATGACCTCTATCCACACACGTTGTGCACCACCAGATATTAAACCAATATTAGGGCTATCTACGTGTACAGCTCCATCACCCGCATAAGTAACCATCAAAACTGCAAATTCATTACAAGCTGTTCCTAATGCTTCCTCTGCTGTTTCCAAGCTCTCCACAATAGATTGTAACGTATTCTCAAGAGACCTCCCCGCTGACCCTTCAACAGGTAATCCGCCACTCCCTTCGACATACTCATAGTTGCTAAACCAACCTCGTTTATAACTAGCATCAGTAACTCCTGTCTGCACAATAAAAGCACGCACACCATCTATGAACTGTTGTTCAATACCAGTACCTTGATAAACCGGTTTAGCATCGTTACCTGCTGTCAAATATGAGAACTTACTACCTGGAAGAGAAAGTTCGGAAAGATAGATATCAGGGTCAAGAGAACTTATCCAATAATTAGTTCCCAAATCCATCAAAGCCGGAAGTTTAACAATATTCACTTTATGTGCTTTGACTCCACCCACTGCACTCGCATCTCCTCCTAAAGTCCTTACAAGATTTTTACGATTTAAAGGAGATACACTTATTTGCAATGTCTGTGCATCAGTTATTCCCTCATCAACAGGAAGTAAAAAAGCTCTAACTATCATCTTATCATTAGGTCCTAACGTAATAAAATCATTCTTCTCCGCATTCCAGCCGGATATGGAAATTTTATTACGGACTAAGCCTGTAGTGTTTCCTACAGCTTCATAAGAAGGAGCAGCATTCGGATCATCCTCGACTTTGGTCATATCGCAGACAAAATCTCCGTTCAATAACGTTTGTCCTCCTATCGCATTAACGTTTATGTTCGAGATTTTCATTGTCCCGCTCTCCGGTCCATTGACTTCTATTTCGAGAATCGTTGTCCAAGGATGGAATGTCAATGCAACATCTTCCCCTTCCGTCATATTATTCTTGTCTATCGAACCGTAAGCCCACATATAAGCATAATCTGTATTGGCCTGACCATAATAAGTTGTACCACCAGCATCATTGCTCTCTACACGCCAACCTGTGGGATTTTGCAATTCCGGAATATGACCTTTAATCTTTCCATCTTCCGTACCTGTCACTGCACTCGCCGGATAAAAACCATAAAACCGGTGTGTACCATTCGGTCCGTCACCTTCTCCCCACTGTAAACCTGCGTCATCAGGATTTACTTTAGTAACAGCACTTGATGTGGTAGGATTATTTGTATCAGGTATTATTTTATAATTTACAAGTCTGTCAGGACTACCCGGTACATTTGCCTGAGGACAATAAATCGCAATCTCATCACTACCGTCTTCTTCCCAACTCACCCGATAATACTTTTGTCCGTCGGGTCCTACCGTCGGCGTATCATCGTAAATTGTACGAGTACTCATTCCTGTATCAGACAAGGAAGAACCGAAACTAATCTCGTCCCCTGTTTGCACAGGTACGCCCGGTTGTTCATCCACATCGTCCTGACAACCGCTTAGCAGCACAAAAGCAGTCGCAATCAAAGAATACGTTATCTTTTTCATACTTCTTTATGATTTAAAAAGTCTATAAATTAATTTCCAAAAGAACTGCCACCATCATTCTGGTCCCAACCGATATCCGTATAATCACCGGTATTTCCGATTTCATGTCCCTCGATGGAAACACCCTCATCACGATTTTCATCCGGCTCAAATATTGACGCCTTCATAAATCCGTTTTCCAGTTCCACTTCCGTATGCACCGTCGTTGGAACTTCATACTTTTTTTTCTTCATATAAACCTCACTTTCAGTTTTTAGTTATAAAATAAAAATCTTTTTCGAGAAAAGGAACGACCCATATCATTCCTTTTTTACCTTATTAATCTGCTTATTTTCCTCTTTTCCGGTTTAACATAAAAGCCTGTTTAATTTTGTTCAAGTTCTGTTTTTCCGCTTGTCTTTTACACCGTAGCCATAACCGTAGCCGTAGCCATATCCATAACTGTAGCCATAACCATGTCGTTTCGGATCTGTTCCATTCAATACCAAAGCCATATTATTCAGTTTCTTTTCCTCATACAGTTGTTCGATATCCGGCAGTTGGCGACGGTCCAATCGCCCGGCACGTACCACAAATATTGTCAAGTCCGCAATACGGTTGGCAATTGCAGCATCAGCTACAAGCCCTACCGGCACATTGTCGGCAATGATGTAATCATACCGGGTACGCAGTTCGGCAACCAGCTCATCCAGCCGCCCGTCCATCAATAGTTCAGCCGGATTGGGGGCTATTGTCCCGGAAGCGATAATATCAAAATATTCCGCCTGTTGTATAATATCGTCTACCGTGACTGCCGGGTCGGAAAGATAGTTCGTAACACCGTTCACATGTCTTCCGAAATGACGGCTCAACGTTCCTTTACGAATATCCAAATCTATCAATATGACCCGTTTCTTGGCGTAAACGAAACTCAATGCAAGGTTGTGCGAAATAAATGTTTTCCCTGCACCAGGATTGAAGGAAGTAAAGGTTATGACCTGCATCGCCTTGTTTTTTTTCATCATAAATGTCATGTTCGTGCGCAGGATACGGAACGCTTCGGACACCACATCGTCGCCCTGTTCATGTACCACCAGGGTTTCCTTCTTCCCTTGACGACGTCTCGACTTTTCCCGGTCTAATGGAATTTCTCCCAAAAAGGGCACGTTTAAGACTTTCTCGACATCTTTACGACTATGTACCCGTGTATCCACGAAGAGAATCATCAGGAAAGCGATACCCGGCAAAGCAATACCTATAAGCACACCCATCAGCAGGATACGGTTGCGGTTGGGGGAAATGGGGGCTTTGCTACCTTCCGCACTATCAATGACACGCGCATTATTGTCAGCCATTGCCTGTGAAAGGGCGTTTTCTTCCCGCCTGTTGAGAAGGAAGAGGTAAAGAGCTTCTTTTATTTTCTGCTGACGCTCGATGGAAAGCATCTGCCGTTGTTTGGCAGGAATAGAAGCAACCTGGCTCTGCGCCAATTTCTCCCGCTGCTGCGCATCATTGCGTTTCACATTAATACTCACAATCATATTGTCCACAGCCCGAATGATACTCTGCTTCATGGCCCGGAGCGAGTTGTTCAGCTCTTCCACTACCGGATTGCTATCACTGCTGTCGTCTACCAACCGGTCACGTTTTAATTTGGCTGTATTATAAAGCGTAATCTGGCTTTCGATGTTCAT
Source organism: uncultured Bacteroides sp. (assembly GCF_958445495.1). Lineage (GTDB taxonomy): Bacteria > Bacteroidota > Bacteroidia > Bacteroidales > Bacteroidaceae > Bacteroides. Next base: position 87,186 of record NZ_CAUCSQ010000003.1, read on the forward strand.
GTCGCTGATGCCTGTATTGGCAGGTATCAGGTCAGTTTCTTTCTTCGGGTCGGTCAAATAGTTCCTGATATATTCCGCCAGCCGGAGTTGTGTCTCTAATTCCAAAGCATCCGTACTGTATTTCTGCGTCTCGCTCATATACATGTTGGCGGAAGAGGATATATCCACCACCTGGTTTTCACGTTTGAAAGACTCCAGGTTAGACTCGACATCACCCAGTTCCTGCCCGATAATAATCAGACGCTCATTAATAAAATTAGCGGTATTCACTGCTACTTGGTTCTTATCCTTGACGGCTTCTTCATTATACACGGTGATAAGCATATTGAGCATATCTTCGGCACGTGCCGCAGAAAAGTCCTTTAACGATAAAGTCAGTATGGAGGATTCCTCTTCTTCCTGGCGGATACCTAAGCTACCCTGATAATAGGCGGTCGTTGCATCCAAAGGATTCTTTCGCACTCTTATCTTCACCCCGTTCCAGGCTTTGCTGTAAAAATTGGTCGGAGTAATGACGATGCGTCCTCCCCGCAAAGCGACGGTGTCATTCAGACTGACCGTATATTCCTCTTTTTCTTCTTTCCGGGTGAAATCGGAGAGCACTACCGTATGTTCGTCTTTCGGCATCACGGTGAAAGCAAATTGTTGTTCCGGCATGGCATCCGGAAAACTGACTGTCACAGGCGACTGTGTGTAAAGTTCATACGCACGAAGCCCTTCCTTTTTGGAATAGCTTATATCCGCACGGACCCGTTGCACGACTTCCCGCATCAGCTTCTTGGAACGGAACTGTAAAATTTCATTTGCCACATTCACCTTGTTGATGAAATTGTCATAACGGTCTAGCCCCGCAGAGGATGTCTTGTTCGAGGGGTCTTTGATTATCACAGTCGCCGAACGGAAGAAAACCAAAGGCGCACCCGCGTATTTGTACCAAGCTATCCCCCCGCATATCAGTACGGACAGCAGAAACCACTTCCACTTGGAAGCCATATATACGAGCAAGTCTACCAGATTAAGGCTTTGCCCGTCTTTGTTTACAGAAGAATTGTTTGTCTGCATTTTATTCCAATCAAAATATAACTCGTTATTTTGTCGCCCAGATTATAGAACAGATGGCTGTAACGACAGAAAGCAGAGTGGTACCGATTTGCCACCCGCGGTCTTCGGAATCTTTCTTCCGGTATTTCGGTTCGACATACACGATGTCATTCTGCTGCAAGTAAAAACAGGGAGATTCGAAGAGGTCTGTGCTCCGCAGGTCGTGCATGAACATCTGCCGCTCGCCTCCCGATTCCCGGATGACGGCCACCCGGTCAATCCTGGCTTTGGCAGTAAGGTCGCCGGCATTGGCTATGGCCTCCAGTAAAGTCACCCGGTCACCGTTCACATTAAACGTGCCGTTTCGCCCTACAGCTCCCAGCACGGTGTACTTGAAGTTGAGAAATTCGATGGATACCAACGGATCTTTGATATAGTTGCCTTCTTTTATCCGGTTTTCTATCAGGGTCTTTACCTGACTGACTTTCATGCCTTCCACATAGAGTTTTCCGAGAATGGGAAAGTCGATATTGCCGTCCGCATCTACCCGGTAACCTTTTTCCCGGCTTTCCGATATATCGGACGACTTCACATTGCCCCCTGCATCTACCCGGAAATTCCCGCCTTGGATATTGAAAGGAATGGCAAGCTCCTGATTCTTGCAGGTCACGCTAATCCCCAGACGGTCATCACTATGGACTACTGCCTCATGTTTGGTATCGAACGGATATTTTTCTCCCATCTGCATGTCTGAAAGGTAGACGAAGTTCTTGCGTGAGGCGCAAGAGGAAAACAGACATACGGCAAGTAAGCTTAGTAATACGAATTGTTTATTCATTTTTTATGTAGTGTTGATTAATCCGGTTTATCTCTTCCCTGCACAAAATTGCAGCCTGCCTGTCGGGAAGGCATTCCAACGTCCCCACAGGGAACAGACCGGCAAGATGTACCAATGTATCGCAAAGTTCTCTATACTGGTCGTTATTTTTATGTATCACCGAACAGCCGGGAAGTATCGTAATAAAGGCATCTACCTCTTTTTGCCAGGTGAAACGGTTTTCTACAGCTTGATAGAGCCGCACGATTCCGCCTATCGGGAAACAGAGGTTCTTGTAGCACCGGGTCTTTCCGCTCCAAGGAGTCCCATAGACCACCGCCTTACCGTTTACAATACGAATTACGGGATTGTCGTCGTTCAGTAACTCACAACCGGGAAAGCATTCTTGCCATAGGGCCGCATGGGTACTTTTACCCGTACCGCTCTTACCCATGAAAAGGTAGGCCATATTGTCCAATGCCACTGCAGCGGCATGGACGGACACTCCACCGTGATAGATTATGGCCTGTGAAAAAACGATGCGTAACATGGAAGACAGGATTTCACCCGCATACGGGTCATCCCAGTAAATGCCGGCTTTGGCAAAAGTAAAATAAGGGTCGGTGTGCAAGTAATGTATCGCCCCGTCGGCTGTAAACCGAATTTCTATCCGGTAACCGGTAGGCGTTTTCAACAACCGCGTGTATCCCATATCGTTCATGGACTCTTCTATCAGGACAGCCTCTTCCCGGAAAGTGTCCGCAACGGAAGTCTCCACGAAATAGAACAATACGTCTGCACGGCAGTTGCTATCGTGACGGAACGGACGGAAAGAGGGTAACAGACGTTCCATATCCTGTTCTCCCGCCAGACAGACATCAAAGAGGAAACCCGCTACCCGGAAATAATGTTCTTTTAGCATTAGCTTGTCCTATCGATAGATTTATAAATGTCCAGAATGCTTCTTTCGGGGCGTAGCCGTATGAGAAACAGGCATTACTCAGAAATGAGCGCGAGGTATGCAATTTGCGTTTCCACATGCTTTGAGACAGATTGCTCCGCCCGGCTGCATATTGCCCGAAATTGCCGCCACGCAGGATAATATCAAGTAAAGGCCGGGAAGGCAGATGTTCTTCTTCATACGGCAGGGAAGCAGGAGGAAGCCCTAAATAATCCTGCAGAAACGAATGAAGCAGGCGACTCCACTTTCCGATGCCGGTTTTATGATAAAGGGTTTTCACTTCAAGCGGGTTGACGGTGTCACGGAAACTATAACAGGCACGTGCCATGTCGCACAGTTGGCGTAAGCCGATTCCCCATCCGAAAGCATGTTTCATGATATGAGTGTTCAGCAGCAACAGATTCAGCAACGGAGAAGGTACTGTAATTTCCGTTCCGTCGGGTAACAGAGCTGTACGATATCCATGCACATGTTCCACTTTTTTCAAGCTGTCCTGGACGAAAGGGTTATTGATATCGAACAAACGGGGATGATGTTCTACTTGCACGCCGTTCCATTCGTAACAAGCACTGCCGTCGGCCTCATTTTTTATATGCCAACCGGATTTCCGCACCAGCGATGCGGCATATTGTCTCTCTTCTTTCTTCGGGAAATAGAGGTCTATGTCGCCGCATTCACGCAGCAGGGGATTCTCATACAAGGATGCCACGCCTTGCCCTTTTTGCAGGACAGGAGTCAGCCCGTTCTCCTCGAACATCCCGCAAAGCCGTGCCAATATGCCGTTCATCCTGCGGTTACTCCGTTCGATAGCATCTGCCCTGGCTACCCAACGCATCAACTGTGGTTCGGAGGGCAACAGCTTGTCCGGCAACAAACACATTCCTTGATAGACAAGGCCCGTTACCGTTTGCCGCTGCGCCAGACGATAGACTTCCGCCCAACTTTCATCGGAAAGGGGAAAGTGAGAGAGGTTGTCCGGCTCTTTCTCCCATAATCCGGCTTTGAGCAAAATCAATAAAACGGCTTCTTCCTTATTTGTCACTTCTCCTGCCACCATATCAGCCCGGTTGTATCTTTTATTTTATCAGTCCGAATTTTTTCCATTCTTCCAATTGTCTTTCTATATCTCTCAGAGCTGTGTCTTTGTCTGTGTCATATTCACCGCACAGCCAGTCTGCCAGTTCCTCTGAGGCGTACTTCCCTTCGTTTATCCGTTGCCACAACCGTGCAGCGGTCTCGTTAAGGCTGAAGACATCGGTCATATTCACATTTTCATTGCAAACTTCAACAATCATATACTTGTTGCCAATCTTTCTCAATTGTAAGCCTAGTTTGGGTTCTATCGCTTTTTTCACTGTCATAACCGTCTATTTTTCCGTTAGAATTTCTTTCCTGTGAGTATTGAAAAAGCTGTCAGGAAAATTATTTTCGTATCCAACCACAAGGAACGTGAAGCGAGGTAGTCTAAATCCATCCTGAGCCTTTGCAACATTTTTTCCATCGTATCCGTATAGCCGTTATAGAGCGTGGCCGGCGAAAACAGTCCGGGTCTCAACTGGTACAAAAGTTGGTAATCCGGATTGATGGCTATAATCTGTTTGACAAAGAAGCTGCGTTCCGGGCGTGGTCCCACAAAGCTCATCTCTCCTTTAAGTACATTTAAAAGTTGCGGCAGCTCGTCCAAATGATGTTCACGCAAGAAACGTCCCACGCGGGTCAGCCGTTTGTCGCCTTGCCGGCAGAGTGCCGGCTTGCCGTCCGCTTCCGCTGTCATCGTCATGGAACGGAACTTATACAATGTGAAAATCTTTCCCCGGTAACCGACCCGCTCCTGCTTGAAGATGGCTGGCCCACGATCTTCGCTTTTGATTGCCATATAGATAATCAAAAATACAGGTGAAAAAACAATTAACCCGAGTACACTTCCTATGATATCAAGGCATCGCTTGACATGACAAGTGGCAGGTGACATGGCGTCTTCATAATAGTTCCGTTCCTTTGCCGCATTTTTTGCCGATTTTGCAATTACTTCTGTTCTTTCCATAATTCATTATATATTTCCAACAAGTTTCCTATCATTTTCTCTTTGGTGAAGACATCGCGATAGCGTTGCTCCGCATGTACGGAATACTTTCTGTAATCTTCTTCTTTTCCCGCTATCGCCATGACGGCATCTGCCAGTTCCTTACCGTTCTCCGGAGCCACATTAAGTCCTGAATAGCCGTGAGCATTCACCCATGATACTCCCGAGTGGGGAATATTAGTGGCGACCACCGGTTTCCCGCAAGACATGGCTTCTATCTGTACTATTCCGAAAGCTTCCGTTTTTTGTACGCTGCTCAGGCAGAAGACTTTGCAAGCGCCATAATAAGCCGGAAGTTCTTCATCGGAAATCCGTCCGAGCAGCTTCACTTTTTCCTGTACTCCCAGTGTTTCTATTTCCGAGTTCAGTTCATCTTCCAAAGCGCCTGTGCCTCCTATCAGTATGACATAATCGTCACTCAAATACCGAGCGGCTTCTACAAGGAACTTATATCCTTTGTAAGCGACAAGGCGTCCCAGAGAAAAAACGATTTTCTTACCCGGATACCGGTTCCTGATATTTTCCACATCTTTCATACGCGGGCGCACCGGCTCCACACCGATAGGCAAACAACATGTTTTATGCTGCACGTGTTTCAAAAAGGGGGATTCCGCCAGATAAACCGGGGTTGTCCCGATAATCCGTTCAGCGCGTCGCAGTAACCAGTCCTGTAAAGGCTGGTAAAGGCGCAACAACATTTTCTGCTTTTGGATATCGCTGTGCCAATGCAGAATGACTTTTCCTTTATATCCCGAACAGAACAGGGCCAGGCAAGCCATCGGGTCGGGATGGTGTATGTGGATGATATCATAATTCCGGCATATTTTTTTCAGCGCGAAAATCATAGCCGGCGAAATCATCGTCGCCGCAACTTCCGACCACGAGGTGCAATACTTCAATCGGGCATGTTCATTGATGGAAACGGTATGACCGCTTCCTTTGCTTGCGGCACAGAGCATGTCACAGTCTATCCCCTGTTCAGACAGTCCGAGCATCAAGTCATACATCACCTTCTCTACACCGCCTTTGACTGGATAAAATTTTCCTAATTGCAATACTTTCAAAAGTTTCTTTTTAAGATTTTAAAATAAAGGAGAGGAAGGATGTAAATGGGGACGCTTTCCGTCAGTATCCGATGTTGCCACAGTACCGACTCATGTCAACGGCAACACAGATAAATGCCTACCCCATATGTGCTTACCTTCTATCTGTTTTATATGTAGGTTTATTCCCGATGGTCTGCTATTGGACCCCTAGTATGAATACATAACTAATGCTTGCAAGACCTGTTTTGTAATTCGATAATGGTTGCCGACAATATTCGGGCACTTCGATTCCAATCAAACTCTTTGCATCTGGCACGACCTTTTATACGCAATTTGTTTTGCAGTTCCTTGTCATTTATAATCAAAGAAATTTTTTTTGCAATATCCTTCTCGTCTAATGGATTTGCATATAAAGCTGCATCACCGCACACTTCTCTTATAGAAGGAATGTCCGATACAACAACAGGAACCCCGATAGACATGGCTTCGAGAGGAGGAATACCGAAACCTTCATACAATGAAGGGTACACAAAACACGATGTGTTCTTGTAATATTGTTTCAATTCGGTATCAGTGACTCTTCCAAGCCATTTTATTCTTTCAGACGATATATTTGCGCTTAGTTCCTCGACAGAGGTTGAATAGATACGGTTTTGTCCCCCTATTATATACAGTTTCATATCGGTGTCCTTCAATATGGAAAAGGCTTTCAGCAATGTCTCAAAATTTTTCCTTGGGTCAATGGAAGAAACAGCTAATATGTATTTTTCTCCTTTTGCCGAATTTTCATGGCTTGTATCCAGTTGCGTAAATGAAGATGATACAGCATTGTATATTACGGCTATCTTATCTTTTTCAACATGTAGTAAACGTATTATCTCATTCTTTGAAAATTCACTTACTGTTAAAACTTTTAATGATGTCGCGACGCTCAAAGGAGTCAATGTTTTATACAGAAATATGTACGAAACCGAATACCATTTCGGATTTATCATAAATCCAAGGTCATGTATAGTCATTATCTTACTTTTGATTGCGATGGGACCAATTCCCGTAAAATTAACAAGAAGGTTCTTTCCCTGTGTCATAAAAAAGAAAAAAGGCAGGAATAATTGTTCCCAGACATGTGATTTTCCCCATCCGCAACGCTTTATGGAAAATTCCGTGGTATCATAGCAGTTTTTTATATCACCGTACGGGCAAAGCAATACGAATACGATTCCTGATTTGCGGAGGGCTTTGCACAGTTCGTAGGCAAAACGGTTGACCCCAGTCTGTTCCTGCAGCAAAAATCGTCCGTTAATGTAAATCATACTTTTTCTGACCGGATTTTTGATTTCACAAGAAAAAGGAAAAATTTCCAATAATGTTTTATTTTTACAGGCAACGGGAGTTTTATCCAACTATTTTCACAATAATGTATAGCGTATGAAGCCGGAGTTACTTCACGTCTGTTTCCTGCAAATATTTCAGAACGATATATCATCATCCTGTCTTTCAACTTTTGATCTATATCTTTGTACCTAAAACCATAATTTTCCGCAATCCGGGCATATATTTGTGGAGCAATCACATCCAACCCCATACTACCATCCGGCTTGATAAAATGTTTGTCCTGATACCAATCCAATGCATGTTTGACAAATGGACATCCCTTTTCCGCTCCCATGACAGCAGCCTGTAATTCGATACCCGAAATATATTTGTCCGTAATCCGTAATCCGTTTTCACCTATGTCATTCAAAGAATTGTCCCGTTCTATCATGAAAGGATGATATTCCACACAGGAGAAAAAAGAATGATGCAGGAAATCATCGAAACGTTTCAAGACTTTTACGTCCGAATCCAAATAGATGCCTCCTTCTTCATAAAGTGCATAAAGGCGGATATAGTCAGCGACAAATGCCCATTTCCGATGGGCAAAAGCCTCTTTTACATAAGGAACACTCTTTTCTATATCGAAATTCTGCGTGTTCCACAATTTCCATTCATAATCTGGCATAATTTCTTTCCAAGACTGCATACACATCTGAATCTTTTCAGGAAACGGGTCATTGCTCAACCAGCAGTAATGTATAATTTTCGGTATCATAAAAATGAAATATCAATTAAAAACAGTGTCTATGTCAAATGCACCGATGGGTCAAGCAAACAATTATCCTGGACAGAAATTTGTCCGTCTGACAACAATAATAAGGCATAAAAACAAAATATATCTGTCGGAATTTTAACCCAGACAATAAGCTGTATGACAAACAGACAAAGAAAGAATAGGTTTAATTTTTTTTCCCGTTTACACAGTACATACGTACAACAAATAAAATAGGCAAGGAAAGTAGATAAGCCTATTATGCCACAGTAAAATATAAACCGTATATACCCCATATCTGTGCCCATATAAAACGTATCAGTATCATTAGGATCAGCAAAATATCCGTCACCGATAATCCATGTTTTCATATTGTCTGGAAGTATAAAGCCAATACTATTGACCAGCAAGTCTGAAGAATGAGTGGAAAATGTACCTTCTTTATAGAAATTGATAAACCCCTCAAACCCATAGTCAAAAGCTTGTCTGAATCCGACTGACGTGTTATACAAATGATTACCGGCATAAAAGAGCAACACTATCAAAAAACAAAAGCTTGTAACCCATAAAATATGTTTGAAAGTGATTCTTATTTTCATCCAAAAACTAGAAGATATCAATAAATATATACAAGCTATTACTAAACCTACTACTGTCGTACGGGAAACCATATTACCAATACTCCCAATAATAAACAGGAGCATCACATTAAAATTCCTTTGTGTTTCTGTAGAAGCATTTCTTATTAAATAAGCCGTACCCAACAATACACAGGAGAAACGGATACCAGCAGTATCGAATCCGACTCCTATACTGTACAAACGTGGATTCTTCTCAAAATATTCCATACTGGTTTGATCAAATACGGAATCAATGGCAACAGCCAATACTGGAAAATTATCTATAATCACAGCTAATATACAGTGTCCTGCACATATTAAAGTTAAATATTGAAATATGATTTTCAACGTAACCATGCCATAAGCTTTCTTCAGTACATATATCACAAAATATGCTCCCCCCAACCATACACACATTGAAACAAAATAAGTGGCAAAAACAAAATCATACGTATTATTATAAACAATGGAAAAATAGGAAGATAAAGAAAATAGAAGTCCTAATACCAAAATAGGAAATATTTCTTTCCGAATAGAAGGCACTCTATTTTTTATGTGTTCCCATACGAAAACTATTAATCCTAACGCTGCTACTACCATCTTAGAATTTAAAGACGGAAAAACTCTCAGAGCGACAGGAAAATAATAGCAACTGCAAATAATTAACAATATTATTATAGATACAATACGACACATTCTCAGTTCTCCAATACTTTCAAATAATTCATAAACTGCCTGTAAGCATCAATATAATATGGATTCTTTAAACACATCTTGAACATCCAGGCCCATTCTTTCAATGTTTTTTTCATCCAAGGTTTCGATTTACCGACGAAATGAATTACATATACAGGCTTTCTTTCCTCTTTTCCACTTAGGGAATATCCCAAATGTCGAATGTAATAAGTAAGGTGATCGGCAAACAAATTATACCCCTCATCAAGATGTAATGAAAACTGCTCTCCCCAATCGAAAAGGTATTGTTTGAGTACGTCTTGGTCACCTACCGGCACTTTTTGTTCTTTACTTTTTTTTACCACAAGACCGACTGTCTGTAATAGTTTCTGCTCTACATCTTTGTCCGGCTCTATCACCATGACACCAGAATTGAGTCCACCTTTCCAAATTTCATTGCCGGGATAAGAAGAGTCGGCACTCACAGCGGAGAAAGGCTTTCGCTCGAACAAAGTATCAATATTGCGCACGATTAACATATCGCAGTCTAAAAACACGATTTTACAAAAACGTGTCAGTCCCCAAATCAACAATTTGTCAAACGTATGATTCCAATGGGAGAAACTCTGTTCCGACGGATTTACGTTTCCCGCCAGAACAGCATGGGATAAACGAATACAAGGAATCCCCTCCTTCTCCAATTCCCGTTCTGTTCTCGCATCCACCGTTGTAGACAAAGCGCAATAAAGAGGATATTTTGCTCCTACGTGCTTCAACGAACGATGCAGAACCAACACTCCTTGGAAATAGGACTTATTGGAAAGTAGTGTAACGTAAACTTTCATATCGGTATTTTATTTATCCTTAGATGTCGTTTTTTCCACAATCTGATTTTACGTTTTAAACTGTTCCATTTCACTCATATAAAATGTAACGAAAACAAAACGGTTTATTATGAGCATACTTTTTCAAATAAATATAGTCAAGATGCAGCTTATATTATACAAACTTATTTAGAACAATCGCAAAATTATCAGTAACAGAAATTTCTACCTTCATATTCCATTTCTGAAAATGAACATACATTTCTCAGATTCTTTTCCACATTTTTCAACCAAAAGGTATTGGCAGCACTGAACTTTCCTCAATAAAGTATAATCAGGATAATTGAATACATATTATCTATAAATCAATCCATAAACCACTTTTTGCAAGAAAATGTAATGAAGCCAAACAACCCAGAACTGCCCTTTCCATGCACAATATTGTAGGAAACGGCTGCGAAAAGATACAGATTTGTTTTGCAAAATATAACGGTTGGCTTCGGGATACCATGTTTTCCATAAACGGTACTTTTCCGGACTAATACTGATAAGAAAAGGATATTTTACAGTCAGTTTCAGAAAAGCGATTTCTTTATCCAATGTATTTCCGAATTTTCTATGCAAATATTCAGATATACGCCGTACATTGTATTTTAGTTCTACAGAATGTTGTTCCGAATAGGTTTGTGTGAAAGAGCCTATATTCAATTTTACATAATGGTAAAAAGCCTTGGGCAAATATGATACCCTTTCAGCACAAGAAAAAAGCATCATTATGGTCATATCTTCCCCCATTCCATATCCCGTAGGAAATATAATTTCATTATCCGTATACAAGCGACGCTTTACTAATTTATTCCATACCGTAAACTTCATTGCCCCGTTCAGCATTCCTTTCAAAGCTTCTATGGGAGATGGATAATCCGGCTGGGGCATGTAACGTTCGTTATGTTCGAATGAAAGATACCAGTCGCACCATACTATATCTGCTTTTTTTTCAGTTGCTGTCCGATATAACATTTCCAACATATCCGGTTCGACAAAGTCATCGCTGTCACAGTGAAATATATATTCTCCCGAAGCAACTCCCAAACCAGTATTCCTCGAAGCTGGTAGCCCCTTATTCTCCTCATGTCTTAATATTTTTATCTGTTTTTTTCTTTCCGGATATTTGTCAATACAAGTCTGAAGCAAGTTTACACTCTTATCCGGTGAAGCGTCATCTACGAAAATGAACTCAATGTCCTGAAGAGTTTGTGCAAACAAAGAGTCGGCACATTTGACAATGAATCTCTCAACCTTGTACACAGGTATGATTACTGAAACTTTCATCTGAGTAAGTTGTGTGAAATGAAAAAGAGTATTATTTAGTCCGGCATAGGAATTGCCATTTCATCCGGTTTACGGGATAATTGTTTTATTTTGAGCAACAAAAGATATCCTTTACTTAACACACTTATTATTATAGGATTGACTCTTTTGTGATTCCTCCAGTAGCTGATATATTCAAATCCCATGAAAGAACTGATTTCCCGACTTCCTATAAGACTATATATTTCTTCACTCAAAATTTTCAGTTGTCCATCAAATTCATTCAATTGCTTTTTCATCTTTTCTCCGTAGTGTGTCAGTGAAAATACATACACATCCTTTACCATCGGTACAAGACGGGCATAAAGGTATTCTTGTACAGGCTTTCCTATTATTACATCTCTATGATTCTCATATTCTGTAACCATACTAGCAGCACATCGTTCCGTATGTACCATGCTCTTTAGTTTGACTTCCGGATTGATTGTCTGTCCTACTCTGCCAACCAAGTATTTATATACATAATGTTTAAAACAAGCAACAGTCTTGACCATAATCATGGGTATGAATATCCACTCTTGATCGGTGTATGATATCCCCTCTGTCTGCTTGTAACCTAACTTCAGCAAGTTTTCAAGGCGATAAGTCACAGCATGCATCTGCATATTCTTGAAAGTTCCTGTACGGCAAATATCATTGAATCTGAACAAGTTTCCGTTTCCAAAATCATATTTGATAATTTTTCTTATTTCTCTTTCCCGATTTACAACTGCAAAATCAGACAACACAAGATCCGCATCTGTTTCAATAAGGAAAGATATGAAATTTTCAAAACATTCAGTATCTACGCTGTCGTCCGCATCTAACACTTTCACATATTTACCAGTCGCGTTTTTTAATCCCGTATTTATACAAGAACCATAATTCCCATTTTCTTTGTCTATGACTTTGAATACATGAGGAAATCTGTCTTCAAATTCATGCGCTATAGCTGATGAGCAATCTTTACTCCCGTCATTGATGACGAGTATTTCCAAACGCCCTATATTTTTATCTACACATAAAGATGTAAGACAATATTCCAAATATTGTTCCATGTTATATGTCGGTACAATAACTGTAAGAATTTTATCCGTTATACTCATATTGTTGCAATAATGGATTTAACTTAAATTTAAAATATTTTTCCGATATGGATTACACAGGCAACACGGATTTTCAAGTTAGTTGTGCAATATTTTTTCTTTTTACCTATGGACGTACAATATCTCCCTTCTCGATAACGTAATACCCAACACGATGAAGCACTATGAAGGTCTGTCATTTAACACATCCACCATATTTATTTGAAAAATATGTTCGTTTTTCTACATTTTTATCTGAATCCCATACAGATTTATTATAGAATGAATCCCTCTTTTTTTCTATCAGCATGTACCATACGCAAAAAATTCAGCAATAAATCGGGCATATACTTTTTTATGCTATTACGTATCGTTCTATTATTTTGTACAAATTTGTAAGGAGATTTCATTTCAAGCAATTCTGTTTCATGTTTTTGTATATAAGTCATAATGTTTTGTACCATCCCATCAGCCTTTTTCGTCTGTTCGAACCTATTGAAATGTTCGTGGCATATTTTACCGTATTTCTCCAATATATGCCATTTGTCCAATTGTTCTCTCTGGGTGAAAAATGCAAAATGAGCAATTACGGCATCACCATTCCAAGCGTTGGATTTTCCTTGCAGAGTTGGATATATACATGACATGAATTCCTCGTCATCTCCAGGGACAATACCTGAGATTTTTTTCATTTCTTCTCCAAACCATAAAATTGCATTGATAGAGAAACGTGTCATTCCCATTTCCTTTTTCCCCATATACAGAGATTCCCATTCGTTTTTTTTCAAATGGCTATTTATAAACCATGAATGTAACTCTTGTGCGAAATATCCACTTTTCCACAGTCTAGGATGGCTTGCAGAGGCTTGATAATAATCATTTAAATTTAACTTACCTTCTATCTGTAACAAGTAAGTCGAAAGCGAATTGTTTATGACAAGCGGAGATACCAAAAAATAGTCAGGATTTTCCACCCTGAACCGCACCATCTTTTCTATCAACTCCGGCTCCATCCAAATAATATCATCGTCAAGTTTGAAATATATAGTATCCTGTTCTGTACAGTCTCGATAGAAAGCATTTATACTTGCATTTCCGTTTACTATACCGTCAGGTTGCCATACAAGATTTACAACCGGAAATTTTTCAGCTACTTGCTTAAAGAACTCTATATCTGCCCCATTATGCGTATTTATCCAAATGTCGTATCTATCAACAATATCAGAAGAAACAATATATGGAATAAGATACTGCATATAGCGACGGCGACCAGCAGCCGTATTTACTATTATCTTGAAATTTTTGTACATAATTTTAGAAAACATTTCATGGCGGCCTCTATCACCGGAGCCATATCATAATACTTATATTCTGCCAATCGGCCACCAAAAGATACATTAGAATCACTATCAGCCAGTTTCTTGTAACGGATATATAGTGAATTATTTTTTTCATCATTCACCGGATAATAGGGTTCCATTCCTTCTTTCCATTCAATGGAATATTCCTTACTGATGACCGTGTGCGGACAGTTGTACACTTCTTGACCGAACATTTCAAAATGCTTGTGTTCTATGATGCGAGTGTACGGGACTTCCTTTTCCGTATAATTAATTACGGCATTTCCTTGGTAGTTAGGCATATTAAGATGTTCTTCCTCAAATCTTACTGTACGGTATTCCAATTTCCCGTAACAGTAATCAAAATATTCATCAATCTTACCAGTAAAGATAATATGTTCAGCCACCTCTTTCCAATATTTCCGGTTCTTAAAAAAATCCGTACTTATCCTTGTCTCTATTCCATTGAGTAAACCGTCAATTAACCGGTTATAGCCACCGATGGGAATACCTTGATATTTATCACTAAAATAATTGTTATCATAAACTAAGCGTACCGGCAAACGACGAATGATGAAGGCTGGAAGTTCCGAACACTTTCGTCCCCATTGTTTTTCCGTGTATCCTTTAATTAATTTTTCATAAATATCCCTACCAACAAGGAGTAATGCCTGTTCCTCAAGATTGGCAGGTTCTCTACCTTTTAATATTTTAAGGGCATCATTTTTTTGTTCCTCAATTTTCACATTAGCTTCTTGAGGAGTAATAACTCCCCACATCTGGCGGAAAGTGTTCATATTGAAGGGTAAATTATAAAGTGTACCTCGATAATGGGCTATAGGTGAGTTAGTATAACGATTAAATTCGACAATAGAGTTAACAAAATCCCAAACCGGCTTACTAGAAGTGTGGAAAATGTGTGCACCGTATTTATGCACATTTATCCCATCCATATTCTCACAGTACACATTACCGCCAAGCTGCGGACGCTTGTCTATTACTAAACATTTTTTTCCTGCTTTATTGGCGAAACAGGCAAATGTAGCTCCGAATAATCCGGAACCGACAATTAAATAGTCATATTTTTTCATGCTATTATCTCTATATTTCGTAAATATTAAATCCTTTTCTCAAAATGTCCATTTCTACCAAGTACTTGTCGAATAATAGCCCGCCAATACGAATGCAACATCCGTGGAAAAGATAAATTTTTACGTATAGTTCCAGCATAACCGTCGCCAGAAATTGTCGTACCCAATGCACTTGTGTCAACTACATGGGAATATAAGGCATATAATGTTATTCCTTTTTTCTTCAAGTTATACCAATCATCCGCAAGATATCTTTTTTCAGCACTCATCATAATTTTTGCCGCACTCCGGTTCATCAAATATGCAATTGCCCCCATAGCTTCACGCACAGTTACAAGTTGTAAACCGTTAACAACCATTTGTTTTCTAATATACCAATAATCTCCAGATAATAAAACGATAATCGGCTTTTCTATTTTCAAAATTTTACTTACTGAAAAAATAATATTTTCCATATCCACATCTTGGAATGATACGTCATCTTCTAATATCAGTGCCACATCATCGTGATTATTCCAAATTTCTTCATAACACTTTCTATGAGACAATGCACAGCCGATTTCTCCCCCCTTCATATAACGCCCGTAGGTTTTGTAGGCCTTATCTTGATTCCAGATCTTCATTAACTGTTTTTTAGAAAGATTTCTCCCATCCACGGCTTCAACAAAACAAACATCCAAAAAACCTTCATACGGACTTAATAATTTCTTCATATATTCCTTCCGGTCCAAGGAGGTTTTCAAATTAATTATATACGTCTTCATATTTCTTTTATAATTACCGGACAAGATTCCATACGTGGGATAGGAATGGTATCGACAATAACCGGTATTTAAATTTATACTCAAAAGATAATTCTTTTTTTATCCTGTTGAACAGATATTTTACAAAAGGATTGGTATACCATGCTACAGGATTGCTGTAAATATCTTGTTGGCAAAACGCCTTGTAATCCAAAAACATTTCTTTTTCAAAAAATGATGATTCCACTCCTACCTGCCGATAGGTTTTAATAATGTTTGATAGTATATAAAGAGAATCGTCAATACTAATTTGGTATTTACCCCATAAATGAATGGGGGCTTTGTTGTATATATAAAATGGAACATTCACCATACGACAGGAACATATTCGAACCAAATACTCCAATACAAACAAATGGTCTTCACCGATTATGATACGCTCGTCAAAACGCAAATTCCCAATTACACTTTTTTTAAACAGTTTGCTCCATACGGTTTTGAGTATACCTTTGTCCAGATAGCGGGACAGTACCTGCTTAGTTTCTTCAGGTGATGCCGTAGCCACTTCCTCCAAAGGAATAAGCTCCATAATGTTTGAATCTTTTATATTATAGGAAAATAGAATCAAATCTTCATCGAAAGTTACAGTCTTACCGGACAAAGCATTGTCGGTAAGCCGGTCGTCGGCATCAAGAAAGGCTATCCATTCTCCTTTTGCATGAGCCAATCCCACATTTCGTGCCGAACTAACCCCACCATTCGTCTTGTGAAATACCTTTATCCTGTCATCCTGTACGGCATACCACTCACAGATATTCCCTGATTGATCATTCGAACCGTCATCGACCAAAAGTAATTCAAAATCTGAAAAAGATTGCGATAATACACTGTTAATGCACATAGGTAAATAACTTTCCACATTGTATACAGGAACTATAATCGAAACCGCAATATTTTCTATCATTTCATCAACGATTTATTTTACCAGTCAATTACAACCTTTAAATATTATCTTAAATCATCATAACAAATATTTTCAGGTATTGCGACTTTATTATTCAACTCCTCATCATGGATTTTAACATTCAGTCTCCTCCATTCCACAAAAAGTAGATGTATATTGTCAAATAAGAAAGATAAAAATTTACTCTTTTTAGCCCCATTCTTCAATATACGTTTGATTCCCATTTTTAATTTATAGCCCTTAATCATCTAATCTTCCACTTTGGTATAAAACTACCGGATATTAACGTACAAAAGGAATTATACTTTAAAGAAAGTGCGTCACACACTATCATATATATATATTTCCTGAGCAATCACATCTTTCTCCCGCGTAAAATTTGTATTATAAAATACTTTTTAAATTATTCATTAAGTGCTTGCCTTAAAAATACAATAGATTTCTCCCGACACATTTGTATTTTTGAATCAACTGGAAGATAATCGATTGGCTTTAGCAATTCTTCTTTACATTTTTGATATTCCTCCCATGAATGTATCAAACGATTCTCTAAACCCAATAACTGTAACAACGAAATAAAACGCGCCATTCCTCGTTCTGTATTACCGATAACGATAAAGTTTTTCTTGAAAATAATTGAAAATACACAGCCATGGAAAGAATCTGTCACTACCATCTTGGCCTCTTGAAAACCACGCAACCATTGTTCAACCGGTATTTTAATGCGTTCTTCTAATGGAACTTCCATTTCTTCCGCTTTGGAATTTACCCAAAAGGGTTTGAATCGTCCACTTGTCGCCACGGATTCTATCACTTTTTCTTTCTCTTTCGTTTCATCTAATATATAAGCCAATAAATCGCCGCCCCATGGCTTTGTTTCTGCTTGATGGATTAATTGAATGTAATCTCCAGCCTGTAACAACAATGTCGGATCTATCATCTGGCACGCTTCCACACCTAAATACTGGCGACAAATATTGATTCCCGAAAATTCTCGAACAGAAACAGCATCAAATTGCTGTAAAAGTAGGGCGCATTTTACCATTTGTTCCGGAGAATAAAAACATCGGTCCATCCCAAAAGAAGCGGCATAAGCTATACGTTTTATAGAACAACCCTGGGTAAAATTCAAAAATGTGTCTTCTAAAGGAGTAAAATACCTACAATATTCAGCACGCCATATTTGATCACTTCCTACAACTACTGCATCAAATCTCTGTACCGTTTTAGCTGTCCAATTTCTTCGTATATATTGATGAATATATTTGCGTATAAATCTATCTGTATGTTGACGAATAAGTTCATGTGAAGTTTTCCAAATTGTAATTTTTCTTCCTAACAAATATCGCTTCAAAAGACGCTTACAAACAGCTAACGGATAAATCCAATAATACGAACGCTTATATACAGGTTTGGTCAAAACCTGTACTTTATGTCCCATCCGGTTTAAAACTGTTTGCAGAGCATAACATTGCAAAATACCACCATAATTTACATGTAGGGGCAATGTCAATATCGCTATATTCATTGTATATTATTTTATTATTCCTAAAAATTGAGAACCTAACAAAAATTTCTTATTTTTTTCATAGCAAAAGCTATTATTTTTTTTCTACTGTCAAAATCCATCCCAATATATAAAATTGTAATTCCAATAATTATTACACAATATAACCCAGTAATAATAAAATGAGGATAAAATGGTAAATGCAAATGGTTTATACCTTTATTTATAAAATAGACAACCGGCACTGTTATTATAACGACTTTTCCACATGAAATAAAAAGTTTGCCTATTTCCCTTATCGGATAATTTACAAGTCTGTTTATAAGAACTGGTTTAATAACCAAACCAAGCACGGCATAACTTATAATTCCCGCCCACGACAAAACAATAGGGGAACAACCTTTTTCAAACATGAAGTAGACAACAGGAAATCTAATAAATCCTACCAAAGGAGAAATTAACGCATTTTCTTTTAATTGTCCTTTAGCATAAAGGGCCACATATAAAGAAGAATCAAAAATAGAGAATAGACTTTCTATTATTATTAGCTGAAGAAAAATAACAGAAAATTCCGGTACTTGTCCAAGCCATATTCGCAATAATGGTTCCGCTAACAGAATAATCGGTATAGCTATAATAAACATCAAAAAAAATGAATACTTTGTAGAATTAAGCAACAATTTTCTGGAACCAGCCTCATCACCAGCAGCATATCTTTTTACAATTTGGGGATTAACTGCAGTTCTGAAATTCTCAATCAATTGCATAACAGCCATATTTACTTGCAATGCAATTGCTCTTGCAGCCACAACAGCAGGATTAAAAAACATATTGGTTATTATCGTGGTTCCTTGCCCATTTAACGCTATAGATAAATTAGCAAATAAACTCCACCCGGAAAATTCTGATATTTCTTTCAGTATATTCTTATCGTAAACAAATCTATATTTTGATTCTTTGAAATTTTTTATACAATAAAATCTATAAAACAGCGTAATACCTATCTGGATACAACATAACATAGATGCATAAAATATCAGTTTATCCCATTTTGCAATTGATAAAAGATATACTACAATCAATTTTAAAACCACATCCACAATTGCCATATAAGCATATATCCCAAATCTCTCACGAGCTATAATTACTGCACTATATGGAACTTGCGTTATTGATATTAATGATGTTAAAATAGACAAATGAAATGCAACTGATGCAGCAAATAATCTTTCTACTGGTATTTCCAATTTATGATAGAAAAACCAAAGGCCTATAGTTTCTGCTAAAAAAACAATTATACAAGCAAATACTATATGTATTGACAGCGTGGTAGAAAATGTTTTTGAAAGTTTTTCCTCATCATTTTTTCCTAAAGTGAAAATCAAAAACCTTGAAGTTCCCGTACTTAATGCCCCATTTAAAAAAGAGAGCATACCAACTACACCGCCTACCACTTGATATATACCATAATCTTCCACCCCTAACTTTGCGAGTACAACTCTTGAAGTGTACAAAGAAACCAACATGGTAATTATCATGCGGACATATAATAAAACTGTATTTTTTATTATTATTTTATTTGAAGACATTTTTATATTGCAACTACAATATAGAAAAATCACAATTATCAGGATCGTACCTCAACCTTGAGTTAATATTAATTCCATCAATCGCTTTCATCTCTTCTTTTGTTAATTGAAAATCAAAAATATTGATATTCTCTTGCTGTCTTTTAAAATTCAATGAACGCACTAAAGGTATTACTCCAGTTTGTATATGCCAACGCAAAATAATTTGAACTATGGTTTTGTTGTATTTATCAGCAATATTTTTAAGCAATGGCAAGCGCATTAATCTGTCATCAAACCTTGCAATAGCCGTATATGCTTCAACTGCGATATTATTATTCCAACAGAATCTAATTAATTCCTTTTGAGTAAATAGTGGATGCACTTCGATCTGATTCACAGCAGGAATAATATCCGATACGCTAAACAGCTTTTCAAGATGATGCTTATGGCAATTAGCAACACCAACAACTTTACAGTATCCTTCCTGATATAATTTCACCATTTCTTTCCATGCAGCTTCATAATATCCGGTTACAGGCCAATGAAACATCAATAAATCAACATAATCTGTTCCAAATCCCTTTAGTTGCTTAAAAAACGTATCTCTTATAGTAGCATTTACTTGATCGTAATTGGTGATTCTTGTTGTCAAAAACAGTTTATCCCGCTCCACTCCACTACGTTTTATAGCTTCTCCAATTAAATGTCCGTCTCCATAAGAAGCAGAATAATCTAACAGATAAAAACCTATCTTAAAAGAATGTGCTACCGCATTAACATATTGATTTTCTTGATGTTTCCTATAATAGAATTTGTTATAAATCCGTTTTATCAAAGAAAGACTTTCAGGATTATATTGGGGATTATATCCCACTCCCGCAGGACCATTGCCAATCGCAGGAATTTTTATCCCATTGTTTAATTCAAGATACTCCATTAATCAAAACTCAAGATACATCCCCCCCAACTTAATCCTACTCCAAAACCTGTTACCATTACTTTTGTAGGACTATTTATTATTTGATTATCTATACATTTTTTCATACTTATCAACACTGTTGACGATACAGTATTTCCTGTATCTTCTAAGTTTATATAAAATTTATCTTTAGGTATAGAACATACCTTTCTTATAGTATCAAGCATGAATTTGTTTGCTTGATGAAAAATATAATAACCTATATCATCTTTAGTTATACCATTTCGTTCCATAACCTGCTCTGCCAACTTAGGAACAGTTTCTAATGTAAAATTAAAAATTGCACTACCATTCATATATAGATAATCATCATATTTCACATGCCCCTCTTCATCTTTTTCTGAACAAGCAGTTGTTTTTTTATATCGTGCACCTCCCGTTTTTACAATTAAATTGTTTGCACCGCTCCCATCTGTACCGAAAACAAACTCGCCGATTTCGGCAAAACCTTCTGTTGAAACCAAACAAGCAGCCGCACCATCTCCAAATATGGATTGATTACTTTTATCTGCAGGATAAATATATTTATTATAAGTTTCGGCAGTTATCAACAATACATTTTTTACAGCTTTTGACAAAATCAAACCTTTTGCCATTGCCAATCCATAAATACATCCTGAACATCCTAAATTAAAATCTAAGGCTCCACTATTTACCGGAATTCCCAATCTATCTTGCAAGATACATGCTGTAGAAGGTAGAAAATAATCAGGACTTTGTGTACAAAGCAGCAAAAAGTCAATTTCTGAAGGTGAAATATTATATTCCCGAAACAGCTTTAAAACGGCTTTCTCACCTAAATCTCCAGCCGTTTCATTCTCTCCTGCTAAATGTCTTTGGTTTACCCCAACTTTTGAAGCAACTTTTTCAACACTCCATTCAGGAAATCTTTTTATCAAATCAGCATTGGTAACAATTCTTTCCGGCAAATAATATGATACTCCTTTTATATATGCTTTCATACTTTCATTACTATACTAAAGTTTGCTCTCCCCTCCTGTTATATCCAAGACACTTCCTGTCATCCAACCACTTACATCAGACAATAAATATATTGAAAGATAAGCAATATCTTCAGGTTGTCCGTATCGTTTGAGAGGATATTTTAATTGGGCTTCCTCAAGCTCTTCCTTTGATATACCTTCCTGCATAATAAGATCAGTCCAAACCATAGCCGGACATATACAGTTAACCCTTATTTGACGTGGTGCAAGTTCAAGACCCAAACATTTGGCGTATGATATAATTGCACCTTTAGAGGCACTATATATAGCATTTCCTATACTAGGAGAAATCGCTGCTCGTGAAGCAACAAAAACAATAGAAGCCCCTTTATTTATTTTTTTGGCTGATAGAATAGAAGACTGCAACAACACTGCTGATGAAAAATTTACGTTCATCACTGAATTTATATCATTTTTATCTATCATTTTACACAATTTCCTATTTCCAATACCAGCATTATAAACAATGCCGTCAAGCATAGGTAATTGTTCTACCAATTCGTTTATATCGTTCTCATCTGTCAAATCAGCTCGTAATATCAAATGATTACCAACTTCCATTTGAGATAATGTAAAATCCAATTTAACCGCATTGCGGCCTGTCAATACGACATTAGCTTTCATCTTAGAACAAGCTATAGCTATAGCTTGCCCTATTCCAGACGAAGCTCCCGTCACTAATACAGTTTTATTATGAAGTGAAAAAGGATTAAAATTCATTTCTTATTTAGATTGTATTAACCTAAATAGTTCTTCTATAGTTTCGCAAGAACGAATTTCTTTACCTGTTATAGCTTTATTATATCTGGTTCTTACGAAAGCTATAATAGACATGGCAGAGAGAGAACTCCATTCGTTAAGTTCCTGATAATAAGTATTTGCATAGATTTCTGATGAATCCGTTTCATCAAATTGTTCTGCAAATCCTTTAATAAAATCATTTAATTCCATATACAATTTTTATTATTAATATTTCCATAATACATCCTCATCTACTACAACTGCGGGATTACCTGATACAACAGCATGAGCTGGTACATTTTGGGTGACAAAGGCGTGTGCTCCAATAATAGCACCATCACCTATTTTGACTCCCGGCATAATAGTACATCCTTCACACAACCAAACTTTATCCCCAATAATTACAGGTCTTGAATTCTTATAACCTGCTCTATTGATATAATGATTACCATTATTATCTCTAATAGTCACATTACGGCCTAACATAACATCTTTCCCAATTTCTATTTTTTCAGCGCATATTAAAGTGGCATTAATATTTGTAGAACTTCCACCTTTAAATGTCAATTTTCCACCAGAAAAGACTTCAATATCCGAACCATATCCAATAACCGTATTTCCGAGTATCTCCAATGTAGCACCATCGTTAACCAACAATCTTGTTTCTAATTTAGATTTTGGAATTTTTTTCCATCCTAAAATTAAATTACCTTCTTTTATAATCCTTGCACCTTTTCCTATTTGTATACAGCAATAAGGAGTAGGTATAATTGCTTTGTTTCTTACAATTTCCTCAAATTTGTTTAAGGCAAATAGTTTCAATACTGCAGAAGGTGAATATTGCACAATTCGTAACCTAGAACGTAATCCTATAACATGATTTTTGATTTTTCTTTTTAATGAAAATGAAGAAGTTGAATTTGCAATATATTTCTCAGAAATTTCAACAAAACTCATTTTATCCAAATCCTTAAAAAATTGAGTTCTATCTACTCTAGGAAGATCAAGTGAAAGATTTAATGACCTATTTCCCGCTTCAATAGAATCAAAAGGTACTTGAATATAATTTATTCTCTGCTTTACTTTCTCAAAATATTTTTCACCTTTCTGAGAATTCACCATCACCAATGAAGTCCCTAAATCCTTCTCTAATAATTTATTTATATTTTCAATTCCCCAGAAATCAGCTAATGTAATATCACTGATACGAGGATATCCTTTAAATTTACAATCATAGCAAGAAGGCCTGCAATATACTCCGGTACTTAAATAACCTTGTGTAAATTTACTCTGGTCTTTAGTTTCGTAATATGCCTTTCCATTTGACAGTATAACTTTCTGTGTAAGATTTCTCCAACCATATTCCTTGGATTTGGCCTTACAATAAACAACTTTATAACCATACCTTTCTTCGAAAGAATCCAAATATTTTTTCCATACTTTTGGAGAATTTATCCCCCTACATATGTAATCCACTATAATAAGATTATCAAAATTCTTACCAAGGAAAATTCTCAAAGCAGCCATTTGGCATGGACTTCCACAAACTAAAACACTTTCTCCGGATTTTACTAAATCCCGTATTTGTTTAAAAAATCCTTCAAAATTACTTTGGAGATATTTGGAACTTCTTAACTTAGGCAAATCAGCCTTGTTATTCGAAAGATATTGTTTAACGGAGAAATCTTCATTAAAAATCGCTCCTCCCACATAGCCTCCATTATGATACATAATATCTGCCAAAGCAGAAAATAGACCACCAGAAGTACTATCAAAAATTACCTCAATGTTTTTATGCTCTGCGGCATAACAGACAGACTGAGGTAAATCATTTTTCTTTAGTTCTTTTATATTAATAATAGGACATGTTTTATCACACAAGTCACAACCTATACACTTTTCTGTATCTATTATTGGATACCAGAAACCTTCAATATCCGTTTTAAATGTTATTGCATTTTTAGGGCATATATCTCCACAAGCGTTACATCCACAGCATTCAACTTTATCGGTAATATTAATCATATCGAAAATTTATATCTTATATGCGCCTATGATTTAAAGCAATCTTTATAACTACTTTCATTTACCCATTAACCGTTTCCAAAAAGAATCCCTCCTCGGTTTTTCCCAATATTGTATTTCTTGCAGATACCGTTCATAACTCCACCGATTATGTATCATTTCATAAATTCCTCCCCAATCACACATACCGCCCACATTCCGGTCGTCGATAAACATATCCGCTCTTAATTTACGGCAAGGACTGTTCTCCCTTTCTTTCACCTGTTCATCCGGATGATTGGCATTGACCGCATAAAATTCCAAGCCGCGTTCCCGGCAAAATTCTACCGCCTCCTCCAAAAGTTCCCCTTCGCGTACACTCCATAAAATCAACAGATGTTTTTCCTCTTGTAATCTTTTCAATGTAGCAATGGCAAAAGGTCTTTCCTTTCCTATATATGGATACTTATGTTCCACGATTGTCCCGTCAAAATCTACTGCAATGACCATACCAGTTTCTATTTGTTACCTATCAAACCTTTATCGGCAAAAAAGGGAAACGAACGGCAAGCGATTGTCTTTTCAAAACGATCCCCTCTTTCACATCCGTACCGACCTCACTATCTTCCGCTATTAATGTCAAAATTTCATCAGCATCGTGACATACGGCAACTATATCCCTGAAATTACCGATTCGAGGGTCATTATATACAAGTTGAAAACGCATTCCCATTTCTTCAAGAATGAAAAAAACAATTTCTATCGCATCATTAAATCTTCTCTCCCGAACAAAAGAACGAGCCTTCATAATCCATCTATTAAGACTTCCGGCTATCGCCATCAAATCCAATTGATTATGAGGATGAAAGAAGCATTTATCTATTTCAGCTTGATTATCAGAGAACAAGCCGTCAGCAGAACACTCCTTTCTTTGCTGTCCCTCTCTCCGATACCGGACATACTCTTCCACATTCTCAAAACTTTCTTTATGTATCCCGCCTATGGCAATAGTCATACCGCCCATAGAAGTCACCAGACATTTATCACGGGAAATACGTATTTGATAACCTTCAAGACCAGCAAGTACGCCGGACGTAATCCGGACCAACGTATGCCCCTTAGCATAATAATCGAACGGATGAGACATAAAACGAATACGGTTCGGCTCTATTTGAGCCACCTGCATGAATGACTGCATTATGCAATCAGGTATTACCGCTGTCCTTCCGGTACTACAATCATTAACAAGATACAGTCCGAAAAAATTATCAGAAAGATAGTTCTGTATCTCCCGACTTTCTCCTTGCACAAAGACGAGACCGGAAATCGTAGGCTGCTCATTTTTTACAACACGCTTTTCCCCACGCTTATACACCACGCTCTTATGAATAAAGGTATTAAATCTCTCTCGAAGCTTATCATTTATGATATTCACTTTCGCATGATGAATAAAGAGATAACACCAAGAAGATGCATTTTTATTTTTAGACAAACCCTCTACTTCCGAAACAGATTCCATAGCATCTGATTCAGTATTAATTTTGCCCTCATTGGCGTTAGAAAGAGCATCTGTACTATACAGTGGCATCGACCCCCTATCTAAATTATGTTCCGGTTTACATTGTCACAAAACGACAACTGTTTTACATTCTCTTTACAAATCAAGAGATATAATACCCCATTCATAATCTTGCGTTTTTAGACTTGTATTCGGTATTTCCCCATACCTTCAAGCCTGTGTGTAATTGTTTGTTTTGAACCATCTCTTTTCAAGAGACGAATGTAGAAACCTCCTGTCTGGGAATCAAAACATTACACATACGCACATTTATTTTTTGCTAAACATCAATCTATTTCTTACAAAAAAAATAAGAGTTTTGAAAAGAAAAATTTCATTCATATCGTTTCTTTTTGTACTTTTGTCGCAGTGAATTCGTCTCTTGAAAAGAGATATTGTGTTCTACTAAACATTATCTTTTATAGATTTTTCAATATTAATTTATTAGCTTTGTCAATTACCGAATGGTCTAATGATGCCAAATAAATCTGGGTAGTATTCTCCGAATCGTGTCCCATGCCTTCACTTATCACCGATATCGGGATATTTTTGCTTCTGGCAATACTCGCCCATGAATGGCGGGCTACATACATCGTCAGGTGTATTGGCAAATTCAACATGGAGGAAATCTCTTTTAACCTGTGGTTGACAAGATGGAGTGCATTTTCATATTGCTTTCTCTCATTGCCAGGTTGCCTGATTATCGGCAATAGATAAATAGTGCCCGTATCAGGGTATTTATCAATAATTTCCTGCATGCACTTCTCCCACTTAACAAAAAGTTGCTGCCCGGTTTTTCGCCTGCGATAAACCAAAATACCATTTTTCAAGTCCCTCTTCTTCAGATAAGCCATATCAACAAACGACATTCCGCGGGTATAAAAACTAAATAGAAATATGTCCCTTGCCAATTCTAATGACGGCTTCCAACTCAAATCCAACCCTTTTATCCGTTTGATAATATTAAAAGGGATTGCCCTTTTGACAGTCTTTTCCACACCTGTATAGACATTCTTAAAAGGATAACGTTGCCTGGTTAATTCTTTTTCGACAGCCCGGTTATAAGTAGCCCGGAGTATGCGCATATAAAAAGAAATCGTATTCATCGAAACACTCCGCTCTTTCAGCCAAGCCTCATAAAGCATCATCAAATCCGAATCCATCTCATCCAACATGATATCCTTTTCTTCCCTGAAACACATAAAACTTTTGAGAGCAGCCGCATACGTTTCGGAAGTGCGCACCTTACCCAGCTTTTTCAACTGGACTATGACAGACTGCATGAAATTAAAGAAAGATTGTACCTGCGCCTGTTCATAAAACAGGCTCACTACATCATCCGTCGTATATCTGATACCTTGACTATCCAATGATTCCACAATTTTATTCAACCTCACCTTATCCCATCGTACCCGTTCTTGTATAGCACAGACAAGGGCTGCCCGTTCCGTATCGGAATTGTACGGATACAATACGATTATCCCTGAACGGTTATCCCACTCCGAAGCGAGTAACTTATATTCCGTGCTAATCTGCCTGATAACCCGATTATGAATTATCTGATAATATAAACAGCCTTCTTTACCGGCTACCGTAGAAGCCCTGAATTTAATTTTTATTGATGTCATTTGCTCTGTTTTTATTAATCCCTATATCATTTTTATAATCACATAAAAAATACTGCCACCATAAACGAGTGTATTCGGAACATTTATCATGTTATTATTTTTATTCGTCGTTCCCACTCCATGACGTCTTCCCCGTTCCACCTTTACAACTTGATTTGTATATAGATACGGTAAGGCTAAAACAAAAATACGAGTTTGAAGTTCAATTTTATATGTACAGTTAACCGTAAACATGCCATCCCGATTGAAAAGAACAAAGATTTCCGCCGTTCACCGCATCCTGCTCTTTTACTGAAAAAGATATCCGTTCCGGGAACAGAAGAAAAGCCGGAAGAAAATACAAAAAGACAAATCGTTTTTGACGAAAAACAACTTTACTTCCAAACCATCCGAACAAACATTAAATCCCACAAATATGTTATATTTGCAAATCGGAAATAAAAAAGAAACAGAATATGAAATACATCGGAGCACACGTATCTGCATCCGGCGGTGTGGAATTCGCCCCCGTCAATGCCCACAAAATAGGAGCAAACGCTTTTGCCCTGTTCACAAAAAACCAACGCCAATGGGTCAGTAAACCTTTGACAGAAGAAAGTATCCGCCTTTTCAAAGAAAATTGCGAGAAGTACGGTTTTCAACCCGAACACATTCTTCCCCACGACAGTTACCTTATCAATTTAGGACATCCGGAAGAAGAGGGCCTTAATAAAAGCCGTGCCGCTTTTCTGGACGAAATGCGACGTTGCGAGCAGCTCGGCCTGAAACTTTTAAATTTCCATCCCGGCAGCTCTTTGAATAAAATATCAACGGAAGAATGCTTGTCGCTCATTGCGGAAAGCATCAATATCGCTCTTGAGAAAACCCAAGGAGTAACGGCCGTCATTGAAAATACAGCCGGGCAAGGAAGCAATTTAGGAAGCGAATTCCGGCAACTGAAATACATCATTGAACGGATAAATGACAAAAGCCGCGTAGGCGTTTGCCTGGATACCTGCCACACATATACGGCAGGATATGATATAGTAAATGAGTATGAGAAAGTATTTGACGAATTCGACAAAGAAGTGGGATTCGACTATCTGCGCGGCATGCACCTGAATGATTCGAAAAAGGCATTAGGCAGCCATGTAGACCGTCATGACAGTATTGGTGAAGGACTAATCGGGAAAGCATTTTTTGAAAGATTAATGAAAGATTCCAGATTCGATAATATGCCATTGATACTGGAAACACCGGATGAAAGTAAATGGGCAAAAGAAATAGCTTGGTTGAGAGAAGTCGAATAAAAGAGCAGAAAATACAAGTTTTATAGTCTCATTCGCGAAAAATATCCAACTTTATATCAGTATATTCAATATATTATGTATCTTTGTGCCCGTAAATTCAATAATTTACGGGCTTTACTTTTAACACAAAGCAAACGGTTTTAATTACATAAACAAAAAAAACAATTATGAAAAAGTTTTGGTTAGCATGCACAATGATCATAACAGTGGGTATAAGCAGTTGTGTAGATAATGATAAAGACTTATACCAAGGAGAACCGCAGAAAGAATTTAACACCAATGATTTCTCTACCCAACAGAGCGTTCAGGTAGACATTGATTATTCACAGACAAAATCCAAAGTTCCGTTTTTTATTTATGACGAAAATCCCATAGAAACTGTTAAAGACGCATCCGGCAACGAAACGAGTGCTTGCAAATTCAACAACGATATAGAACCGTTGGACGGAGGCTGGACAGATGATGAAGGCAAGTACAGCAACCAAATAGTCTTACCGTCATACGTTTCTAAAGTATATATCGTTTCTAAAGCTTTTTATGCCACCCGATTAATGGAGGCAGAAATAGTTGACGGTGTGCTAAAAGCCTCCGAATCCGATTATAACGGACAACCTGAAACCAGAGCTGCACTAGGCAACAATGCTATTTCACATGAACGCGGCCGTTTCAATCGGTTAGGATGGGATACACGGTTGGGAAGTTTCCATTCGGTTACCGGTAAAATTAATTATGCATATAAAGGAAAAGACCCCAAACTGACATTTACCAGAAAAGAAAGAGAAGAATTCTGCCGGACAATATATTCCG
Organism: uncultured Bacteroides sp.; assembly: GCF_958445495.1. Classification (GTDB taxonomy): domain Bacteria; phylum Bacteroidota; class Bacteroidia; order Bacteroidales; family Bacteroidaceae; genus Bacteroides. The sequence goes on from NZ_CAUCSQ010000003.1 coordinate 117,003, forward strand.
TACTGAACACTTTGGGCAAATGTCCGGAAGAATACAGAAAAAGTAATGATTTATATATTACCGGAGACGATAAAAGCAATTATACGGAGATAGTATTGACAGCATTGGGAGGATGGACTTGCTGGAACAATTCATTGGGATACTATTACTATGAAGACGGGAAAACCCCGAAAAGTCTGGACGATGTAAAAATATTTACCATATTCCCCAATACGCAAACAAAATGGAATAAAAGCACGTACCAAGCCTCTCCCCGCGGAGTAGAAGAAGGAACCAGCGTACAACTCAAATTCTTTGGAGAAGATTACCTTCAGAAAGGAAGTACCAAATTCCCGAAAGGTTACAGAATCGGTTTTGTCCTTGCATGTAATGCATGGGATTATAAGTTCACAGGATATGGCTCTCACACTCAAACCGACACCTACAAGTCTTGCTCTACTGAAGGGTTAAGCAGCAAAGGAGCCAACAATATCGATGTGCATACAGCGATGTTCAAAGATAAAAACGGCAATATCGCCATCTGCTTTGAAGATTTCAAAGACGACGAGAATTTCACAGACGTTCTTTTCGCCTTGAAAGCCAATCCCATAATAACCGACGAATTGCCTGATGTCGACCCCGATTTGAATACAACTATCGAAAAGAGGGGAGTTTATGCTTTTGAGGACGAATGGCCCAAAGCAGGAGACTACGATATGAATGACGTATTGGTTCAATATACATATCAAAAAACATTCAATATCTACAACAATATATTAAACGAATCATTCACATTCAAAACCTTCTTCAACAAATCTACGGTTTTCACCAACGGACTGGGATTCACGCTTACCAATGCAGAAAACGGTAACAGTTCAGCATATCTAATCAAGAAAGAAGGAGAAAGTGAATTTAGCCAAGCTACAGGCAATGATAAGATTATTTCCGAAGGCAATGTTATTTTATTGACAGACAATGTAAAAATCAACCCGAACGCCGAATATAAAATAACTCGCCAGTATGGGGAAGAGACCTCCTCAAAAAACAAAGAGACAACAATCGATGCATTTATCTATCGTCCCAGCAACGGCGGCAGACTGGAAGTTCATTGTCCGATGCAGAAACCGACTTCCAAAGTAGACAATTCACTCTTCGGACAAGAAGACGACCGTTCCGTGCCAGAACAAGGAATCTATTATATTTCAAACAAAGAAAATATCTATCCGTTTGCATTTTATCTCTCAAATGCGAACATCGACGATATTGCTGAATTAAAAGACTTCGATAAAAACGAGAGAGTACCAATCAACGAACTCTATCCGGAATTTATTAATTGGGCTAAATTCGGTGAAAACCCGGATTGGTATAAGAAAAAATAAAAAACATATACAAGAATACCCCAAATAAGAAGGCGCGTCGAAATTCAAGAAAGACCCACTTTCCAACCTGAATTCCGACCGCCGTATCAACTATAAAAAGAATCCTATCAATCTCTGTTTGAAGAGTAATGATAGGATTCTTTTTATATTCCCGCCAAATTGCGACCCGTAATTTCACAAAAGCATTATTTTAAATTCAACATCCTTATTTCTACCGCTATGCCGAATACATCCGGCAAATTACTCAATAAATATTCGCCATGCTTACCAAAGGTTCATATAACTTCTCTATATCCTGTGAATCCATCTCAATTTGTACCTGATCGCCCGGCATCAACTTTTGTCCTCCAGGAGCCCGGTTTTTCCGGTCACGATGGATATTAATAATAACACAACGTTCCGGCAAGCGAAGTTCATCCACAATTTTCCCATCCAGATAAGAACCGCTCATCACTTCTACCGACAACGTATAACGGGCTTCCTCTTTAAATGCAGGCGAATGAATCATATCCTCATACAAAGTCACGTTAAAAGGTTTTATCTGGAGCATCTCCGTAAAATAATAAGTCAATCCCCCTACCACAATAGAAGGATAAAAAACCTCCAGATGCCCTGTTATCTCGGTTATCAATACAATAGCCGTCAGCGGAGTGCGGATTACCGCCACCAGAAAGGCAGACATACAAATAAGCATGATATAACTGATATTCTCATAGACAATCATTCCCTGTTGAACCATAATCAAAGCGACAATCTGTCCGAAAAGCCCCCCGGTCACTAAAGTCGGGATAAAATTTCCTCCCGGCAATCCCGAAGAAAAAGAAAAAGCACTAAAGACAAAGTGTAGCAACATCATACCGACAAGCCAAAGAAGATGAGTATCCGGATGCATAGCCTGCGAAAGCAGAAATTGTTCTCCTCCGCCTGTCAGATTAAACTCCGCAAAAGAAATCAGACACGCGATAAAAAGCAAATACAACATTTTCACATACTCCGGATGTTTTATAGCCGGATAGATACCTTTAATCTGAAGAGTCGTAACAGAGAAAAACTTCCCAAAAACAGAAATCACAGCCGCCAACAGAAGAAATAACTTCACTTGAGACCAGAAAGTCATCTCCGGTACAACCGCATCAATATGAAAATAAGGGTTCACAGGAAAAATCCAACTGGCAACCCCTCCTGCAACAACCCCTGCCAAAAGAGTAGTTATAGCCGTTTTAGGCGCATCAAACCGCTCGATAGATTCGATAACCAATAATGAAGAAGCTAACGGAGCAGCAAAAGCCGCCGCCAATCCGGCTCCGGCACCGGCCGCCAGCAATTGTTTCCGTTCGCCGGCAAGCACCCTCCCCCATTTAGACACCAGGCAACCAACATACGAGCCAATCTGCACGGAAGGCCCTTCACGTCCCAAAGACAATCCGGTGCTCAATGCCAATATCCCGCCCACGAATTTGGCAATCAATTCGATAAAAGGATGTTTGTAGGCAACCCTCCCGTTAATAACCCCACGTGTTTGCGGAATTCCTCCCCCTGTTATCAGAGGCATCTTCTTCACCAGCCAGGAAACAAATACAAGAACACCCCACATCAAGAAAAAAAAGGGGATATACCAATACCATTTCGGGTGAGAGTTAAAGAAACCATAGCGAAGATTAAAGAAAAACTGCAACAGATAATGATAAGGCACGGCAACAAGTCCCGTCAACAGTCCAACAAAGATACTGACAAAATAAAGCCGTGCATCAATTAACTTCAATTTAAAAATCCGCCAACGGCCCTTATCCTTCAAATTATTGACAAAATCAAACATTCGGCAAGGTTTTCATTGTTTTTTAAGTACGACATACAACAATCAAAACCTCATTGTGGTTTCGGATAAATGAAGATTTAATCCTTAATTATCGTCCCATAAGATTCAGACGAAAAATGACATGCATCATAAAATAAGAGCCTAATGCATTATAATCCGTATCACGAATAGCCGTGGCGGTAATTGTCCGCACCATTGACACATCCTGGCGGAGTATATCATATATCTTAAAACGAAGTAACAATTGTTTCCGTTTCAGAAAAGCCTTCGACAACTGGCAATTCCACATCAGGTTCTCGCGGGCATATCCGCTATAACCGTAACCCGAACGCTGAAAATAAGTAAACTCACTGAACAACTCTATACCCCACGGAAAGTAATATTGTATTTCCGCCCCTATCCGCGAATCGTAAGTTTCCGTGCGCGTCTCCCTCACATTATTATGAGAATTATTATAAAGCAACTCCGCACGCGCACTGATTTCCATCTGTTTGGTCCGATAAGTCAGTTGTAAACGCTGACGTGCGGTAAGATGCTTCACCGTACTTTTCACAGGAGCCTCTTTGTTAAGTGTGGTATATCCGTTCTGATTTCTGAATTGAAAATAAGAATAAGTACGGAATATCCAGCTTCGGTTCCTGAAAGGAGTATTGAGGGAAAAAGAACCCATAGCCCGCCAATTTCCGTTCAGATTGAGCGGGGTAGTAGTCCGTACCCCTGTCTCGCTGTCATAAGTCACCTGATTGGTGACACTGTTGACGGTATTTTCCACCAAAGCGGTAGCAACCATATTCCGTTGATGTTTCGTGTTATACGAATTGAAATTCAATGTAAAAGTATTAGTATAAGAAGGTTTCAAAGAAGGATTGCCCACCCGGATATTCAAAGGATTGGTACGGTCTGTCACCGGTTGAAGCTCACGGATATTAGGCTGCCGGCTTTTTCCCCGGTACACAAGTTGCAGACGGGTACGCCTGGAGAATTTATAACGGAAATTGACTGTAGGTGAAAAATTAAGGACAGCTCTCTCCAACTGATTTTCCGGTTCCTCTTTCAAGATGGAATGACTTACCGACTTTTGCGGTTCGATATCAGCCCCGATGTTGTAATTATACTTTTTCCGCGAGGTACGGATAGAAAGATTAAACAAATGGTTACTATATTGATTTTCAAACCGGTTACTCGCATCTTCATCATAATCCGGAGCAAACTCCTCCAACTCCTTGTCCCAGTCATAAACAAACCGGTCCGAATTATTTACCCGGTACTGGTAACTATAACGAAACTGAAGAAAATGAAGCCAGGGCAACGGTTCCACATATACCAACTGCACACGGTAATTATAACCGTCCACGCTATTTTCTATCCGTTGGTTTTGAAGTTTCTCCGTATCATTCTTAAAATAGTGAGTAGCAGAAAGATTTTTTCTGGCCGTCGAAGAGGCATTGGTTCCATAATCGACTTTCAAGGCGACATTCCTTCCCGTACGGCTCAACTTCCGGCTAAGTTGCAACATCATAGTCATGTTATACGAAGAACTGTGATTGGTTCCCGAAGATTCTTTCTCATTCAGTAAAACTTCATTCCTCCACCCTTGCTGAAACCCTTCGTTACTTCTGTCATTAACAGACGTACGATATTGAGGACGGAAAATCAATGTCGTGACGGAATCCATCTTCCATTCCAGAAACGCATTCGCTATCAGGTTATCATTTTCCAAACGGTTACGTCCGGTACTCCGGGTTATTGACTGGTCCTGGCGAAGAAAGTTATCTACTGTCGTACGGCTGTCCTCCAAACGGTCAGTCCCTACATATTGGATATTCGAACGAAATTTGACACGCTGCCAGTCATAAGTGACATTGATTCCCAAAGAACGGGAAGTCGTCAACCCTTTCTGGGTACGGAGATTCCCGCTGGAAGCAGCGGATTCCTTCTGCACCTCGGAAAATCCCTGATTATTCGTATTATTCAGATTCCCGATAACCGTCAATTGGGAATTATCCCGGAAACGGTTCAGCGTATTTGCCAGTTCATAACGGTCTTTACTCCCATACCCGCCCATAAAATTCTCCAACCATCCCCGCTTCATGCTCTTTTTCACCGATAAATCGAGAATCATCTCTTCTTCACCGTCATCAATACCGGTAAGGCGCGCCAAATCCGACTTACGTTCATACGCCTTTAACTTCTCCACCATTTCCACCGGCAGGTTTTTAAGGGCCGCTTTCGGGTCATCGGAAAAAAATTCTTTTCCATCCACCAGGATTTTCTTCACCTCTTTCCCATGAATCAACAATTTACCTTCCGTATCAATCTCCCCTCCGGGAAGCTGTTTCACCAAATCCTCCAGCATCGCCCCCTCAGGAGTACGGTAAGCAGAAGCATTAAATACGGTAGTATCTCCTTCCGTAACTGCCATCGGCGCCTGTCCCACAACAACCGTTTCATCCAATGAAACACTTTCAGGTATCAGAAAGACATCAGCCAAAGAAGATGCTCCATTATCTCCTGAAGCCGGTACAGTACGGTAAATAGGCGTATATCCGATATAAGAAACCTGTAACAAGAAAGAACTTTTCCCAGAAACAGGAACATACAACTGATACTTCCCTTTTATATCCGTAGCCCCTCCTGCCAATAAAACACTGTCCGGCAAATCCAAAAGGCGGACGGTAGCAAATGATACCGGCTGCCCGGTTTCCGTATCAAAAACACGTCCGGTAAAGCACACTTTACCGGACTGTGCACAGACTGCGACACTAACCAGTACCCAGATACAACAACCAATCAGACGATACTGAAAAGAATATAAATGTCCGTCCATGCCACATCGTGTCGATTAAATAAACAAACTACTTTTTAACAACTGTTATCCCTGATGCGGAGCACGGGGTCTCTGTCCCGGATGATGTCCCGGTCCCGGCTTCTGTCCTTTCCTACGGTCAAATTCCCTTCTGAACTTATTCATGTTACTCTTTTCCTGTTGGTAGATTTTCATAATCTGCTTTTGAGACAGTATCTTACTAAATTCATTATAATACTTCTCACGAATATCAAGCATTTTCCGGCTTTGCGTAAACTGATTCTTCAACATTGCCGCAATTTCATCATCAGTCATAACAGATTTCGGAGCCTCCTCTTTCGCCACCGTTTTTGTGCCTTGGGCTTTTTCCGTTTTCGGCTTATGGTTCATCATGCGGCATTCACGCAGTTCTTTCAGGTATTTCTCATAAACCGGAGTAAACTTAGCGGCCGTCGCATCGTCCAGCATCAGTGTTCTAACCATCTGGTCGGTCTGTATCCGTACCATTTGTTCCGGCGTAGGGCGTTGTCTTTTCTCTTTTCTCTCTTTATTCTGGGCCGAAAGAGACATCTGGCTTCCCATCAGGAGAGCAGCTAAAATCACATAAACAAATCTCATCTTCATAATTTCTACACTTTAAAAAATTAATTAGGTTACTTTTAATTTAAAAATATATCATTTTCGGAGAAGTTGACGAGCTCTTCCAACTCCTCGTCCGACAATTCTTTAATCCACTTATCTACCGGATCCGTATTATTACTCCTTTCAACAGCCAGCGCATCCGAAGAAGCCGATTTAGTCCCGTCCATCCGGTATAATGACGGAATAAACAAAACCCCTGCCAATACCGCCGCCACAGCAATTGCCGAAGAGACAATCAGCCTTATACGGGATTTCCGTTGCCGTCCCGCTCCGCTCCGCACCATCACCTTCCGTTGCATATCCTCAAAAAATCCGTCAGGAACACGGTAAGGAGTCTGTTTACCGATATCGTCAAAATCAAAATCCTTTTTCATTACTCTATCTCTTTAATATATATTCCTTTATCTTTTCCTTCGCATAATGATAATTCACTTTAAGCGTATCCACTTTGCTATCCAGAATCTGAGCAATCTCGGCATATTCAAGCTCATCATAATAACGTAAGTTGAATATAAGCCGTTGCTTCTCCGGCAAACTTAGAATAGCCTCCTGAAACTTTACAGCCAATTCATTTTCATAATCGATGTAATCAGACGCTTTCAGTTTATTCATCAGCTCGTCCCGGACATCCTCGGCAGAAACCATCCCTTCTTCCTTACGGCTATTCAATAAGCGCAAACTTTCATTCGTCGCAATCCGGTAAATCCATGTCGACAGCGTACTCTCCTCGCGAAACTGCTCCAGACACCGGAATACCCGGATAAAAACTTCCTGAACAACATCTTCCGCATCTTCGTGAGATACAACCAATCTACGGATATAATTATATATCGGTTCCTGAAAAGCGTCCATCAACATCTTGAATCCCCGTTCACGATTCAAGGCGCAAGCTTCCCGGATTTTTGTCTCATTTATCATCAATCTTTTTCTAAGCTTTATTGATTAGAACGAAGAAAAACATGGAAGTTAAATACAAGATTCCGTATTTCATCTTTATTAACATAGACACCCAACAATGGACAACATCTTCTTTTTTACCATTGTCTTTTCATTATTCTCCTTTAAACCAGGACATAACGATATATAAGAATAGAGAAATAACTTTGTCAGAACAGATAAAAGAACGGTTAGAAATAAATTCGGTAATTCTAAGAATCCGGCTTTACGATACGACAGCAACATTCACTCATAAAGTCCGGTTTCAAACAGAACCGGAATCTACCGGCAAAACAACCGGTCGGGAAAAACGAAATCGATTTTAAAGATGACAATACGGGCAATCACTTGTCCGAAACAGAAAAGTATATGAAACGGGAAAATATATGAAAGGAACTAGATAGTCCGCTATCACCAAAACTTATTATGCTCCTCGCTATATTCAAAACCTGCGGCTTTTAACCGGTTTATCAGTTCGCTTTTATTCACATGCATATCCTCACAAAGCTCGTCAAGAGAAGAATAACAATCACGCAACTTCATATTAATGACACTGAACAGCATCATCGGGTCTTTGGGCAATTCCATATAACATACAATCTTTTAAACCGGATGCAAATTTACATCAATCCTACCAGACAGCCAAACAAATAATCATAAATTCCGGACAACATTTACCATTTTAAAATTGCGGCTTTCATATTCCTTCCCCCTTTCATCAGAAATGAAATGAATCCATTTTCAAATTAAACCGGTTTACCTGACTAAATTATTTAACATCTAAAAAAATCAATACAATAACCTCTATCAATGATTAGCGTACCCATGTTGCAAAACACGGTTATAATGCGAACCCGAAAACAAGTATCCATAAGCAACAAAGCCCTTGGTTACAAAAGTTCGAATTTTATCCATAAACAAAACGATGCAAATGCATAAAAATCATAAGATGAACGATAATTTTAACAAATTCTTCAGTTTTATCCTTACCTTTGTAAATAATATTGGAGTGTCATACTCAAATAACAATAAAGAAATTATGCAGATAAATAAATCCAAATTATAAACAAGCTTATTGCAATTGAATGTATGTCGATATGGAGCAAACTCATAGGATTCAGAAATTCTGAGGACACACATAATGTCATCAGCAATAAAACCGCATCTACTATACCATACGATGCTTCACACTATGCTATAGTAGATGTTGAAGTCAGTTTGCAAGATTATAAAATCCATGACATCGGGGCGCTCCGTTATGACGGTTCAATCTATCATAAAGCTTCGAAAGAGGAACTCTTTGAATTTCTTAGTGATACGGACTATATTTGCGGACATAATATCATCCATCATGATGCCAAATATCTGTTTGCGGACAAAACATATCGCTGGATTTTGGTCGACACACTTTATCTCTCACCCCTATTATTTCCGGAACGCCCTTACCATAGGCTTGTGAAAGATGACAAACTGATAAGCGAGCAGATGAATAATCCCGTGAATGATTGCAAAAAAGCAAAAGATTTGCTACTGGACGAAATCGCACGCTGGAATCGGTTGCCAAATGAAAAACGTTTGTTGTTTGCATCTCTACTGAAGGATAAGAAAGAGTTTAAAGGATTTCTCCATATGGTAGGTGCCGAACATACTGATGACAGGATTTCCGAACTGATAAGACATCTTTATGTAGGCAAAATCTGTCAACACGCTGATCTTGATATGCTAATCAAACAATATCCCTGTGAGTTAGCATACGCATTGGCTCTAATCGATACTACAGACTACCGATCCATTACTCCCGGATGGGTACTTCATAATTTTCCCAATGTGGAATTTATTGTGAAACTCCTACGTCATAATAGTTGCAACAAAAGTTGTATTTACTGTAACACCCAATTGAATGTACTCCACAAATTAAAAGCATTTTTCGGATATGAGCAATTCCGCACATACGAAGGAGAACCACTCCAAGAACAAGCAGTCCAAGCGGCAGTGAACGGCAAATCATTACTGGCAATATTTCCTACCGGTGGTGGAAAATCACTAACTTTCCAACTACCTGCACTTATGGCTGGTCATTCAGTACATGGACTGACGGTAGTCATCTCACCGTTGCAATCGCTGATGAAAGACCAAGTAGACAACCTTGCAGACAAAGGCATTACCGATGCTGTAACCATTAACGGTCTATTAGACCCGATAACAAGGGCACTTTCCATACAAAGAGTACAAGACGGAGATGCTTCACTCTTGTATATAGCTCCCGAAATGCTTCGTTCCAAAACCATCGAGAAAATTTTGATGGCACGCCATGTCGTGAGATTTGTAATAGACGAAGCACATTGCTTTTCTTCATGGGGACAAGATTTTAGGGTCGATTACCTTTATATAGGCAAATTTATTCGGGAATACCAGCAAAAGAAAAAATGTAAGAATCCAATACCCGTATCTTGTTTCACCGCTACGGCTAAACAGAAAGTGGTGCAAGATATCTGCGACTATTTCAAACAAACATTAAATTTAGAGTTGGAGTTATTTGCGTCAACGGCTTCAAGAACAAATCTGCGTTATTCCGTTATACATGCCGAAACTGACGACGACAAATATTCAAAACTGAGGAGACTCGTGGCAGAATCAGACTGTCCGACAATTGTTTACGTATCACGTACTAAACGTACAAAAGAGCTGGCGGTTAAATTGACTCGTGACGGCTACAAGGCATTACCTTTCAATGGAAAAATGGAATCTGATGAAAAGATTACCAACCAAGAGGCATTTATGAACGACCAAGTACGTATCATCGTGGCAACATCGGCTTTTGGCATGGGAGTCGACAAGAAAGATGTAGGACTCGTAGTGCACTATGATATCTCCGATTCATTGGAAAATTATGTGCAGGAAGCAGGCAGAGCCGGCCGTGATCCGAATCTTAACGCACGTTGTTATGTGCTCTATAGCGACAACGATTTAGACAAGCATTTTATACTACTGAATCAAACAAAATTAAGTATCAGTGAGATACAACAAATTTGGAAAGCCATAAAAGGTCTTACCAAACAACGTATGACAGTGAACTGCTCTGCACTGGAAATTGCACGGCTAGCAGGATGGGACGATTCGGTATCCGATATCGAAACCCGTGTACGGACAGCTTTGGCAGCTTTAGAACAAAGCGGATATCTGATAAGAGGGAACAACGTCCCTCATGTCTATGCCACTGGCATCACGGTAAAAAACATGGATGAAGCAAGAATGCGCATATCAGCATCAGTATTATTTAGTAGTGATGAAATAGAGAAAGCTGTCAGAATCATCAAATCGCTGATTTCCCAAAAATATATCGCCAAAGCGCAAGATGCAGAAGCAGAGTCAAGAATCGATTATTTAGCGGATATATTAGGGATAAGCAAAAGAGAAGTTATATCTGCCGTAGAACGAATGCGGCAGGAAGACATATTGGCAGACAGTAAGGATATATCTGCCTATTTGCTGGATACCGGCGACTCGGAACGAAAATCTAAAACACTCCTCGAACGTTTTGCAAAACTCGAACAGTACATTCTCACCAGCATTCCTGACGAGCCTCTACGAACATCCTATAAACAACTAAATGACAATGCCATAAACGATGGAATCAACACATCCAAAGAAAAAGACATACGGACACTACTCTATTTTCTCTCCGTCAAAGGATATACTCGCAAGAAAGAAGATACAGTTCACAATATAGAAATCAACCGCCTGACAGATTTGGAATCTACCATCAAACGTTTTGAAAAGCGAATGGAAATCAGTCGTTTTACCGTGGAATGGCTATACAAGTCAGCTTTAGATACGGCAAAAGAAAACTCGCCGAACAAGGCTATTCAATTTTCTGTAGTAGAACTTCTGAATCAAATAAAATCAAGTTATCAATCCCTCTTTGACAGGCTCGATGACCTACAGTTGGAAGATGTGGAAGAAGCGCTTCTGTATTTGTCGAAAATCGGTGCGCTAAAACTTGAAGGCGGCTTCTTAGTCCTTTATAATGCCATGAACATTCAAAGAATAAAGGACAATAAGTCGAGATATAAACAGGATGACTACCGGATGCTTAATGAATTCTACAAACAGAAAATCCAGCAAGTCCATATTGTGGGCGAATATGCCAATTTGATGGTAAAGGATTATAATGCAGCATTACAATATGTCCAAGACTATTTTCAGATGGACTACAGGAAGTTTATCGCAAAATACTTCAAGGGCGAAAGAATAAGCGAGATACAACGTAACTTGACACCTCAAAAATACGAACAATTGTTCGGACAGTTATCCAAACGCCAAATGGAAATCGTTTCCGACAAAGATTCACGTTGTATCGTTGTTGCAGCGGGGCCCGGTAGTGGAAAAACGAGAGTATTAGTCCACAAACTCGCATCACTCCTATTACTTGAAGATGTAAAACACGAACAACTTCTGATGTTGACGTTTTCAAGAGCCGCTGCTACGGAATTCAAACAGAGACTTATGGAACTCATCGGTAACGCGGCCCATTTTGTGGAAATAAAGACATTCCACTCCTATTGTTTTGACCTTTTGGGACGGATAGGAAATCTTGAAGAAGCGAAAAACGTAGTTGAAAAGGCAGCCGAAATGATTAGTCAAGGAGAAGTAGAGCCAAACAAAATAGGCAAGACAGTGCTGGTTATAGATGAAGCGCAGGATATGGGTATTGAAGAGCATGCGCTTGTAAAAGCTCTTATGACCAACAATGAAGAAATGCGTGTGATAGCAGTGGGGGACGATGACCAAAACATTTATGAATTTCGTGGGTCCGATTCCGGATATATGTACCAACTGACACAAGAAAACGGAAGCAAGTTTATCGAAATGACCGAAAATTATCGCAGTACGCACTATATCGTGAATTTCGCTAACGAATTTGCAAAAGGTATCAGCAAAAGAATGAAAAATAGCCCCATTATCTCCATGAGAAAAGAGGATGGTTGGGTTGAAGTGACACGACACCAATCAAAATACATGTATCAGCCACTCGTTGAAAAATTACTTCTCCATAGAGAAAAAGGCTCTTCATGTGTACTTACTCAGACCAATGAAGAAGCTGTTATCTTGATGGGCCTCTTACGAAAACATGACATAAACAGCAAATTGATACAGTCAATGGACGGTTTACGCTTTTGGAACATGGCAGAAATGAGATATTTCTTGAGGTATATACACAAACGAGTGGAGACACCTCTGATTCCGGAAGAATTATGGAAAGAAGCCAAACAGGCAACTCTTTCCACTTATAACAGAAGTCAGAGTTTGACGTATGTAAAACGTTGTGTAGAGCAGTTCGAACAAACCAATAAAGCAAAATACCTCAGTGACTTCAAAGAATTTGTATTCGAATCGTCAGTGGAAGACTTTTGCGATATCTCAGGTGCGGATGTTGTGGTATCGACCATTCATAAAGCTAAAGGCAGGGAATTTGATGACGTGTACATGCTCATCTCTGGCAATTATCCGAAAGATATTCATCTGATGCGTCGGTACTATGTAGGAATAACCCGTGCAAAAAATCGTTTGTTTGTCCATACGAACGGCGATTATTTCAATCATTTAAGTGCAAACCGGTATTTTATCGACCCGAATCCGTATGAGATGCCCGAAGAAGTTGTTTTACAACTCTCTCATAAAGACGTTTACCTAGGATTCTTCAAAGAACGCAAGCAAGAAATTCTGGCATTAAGAGGCGGAGATTCCTTGAACTACAATGACTTTGTTTTGTATAGCTCACTAACAAATAAACCGGTAGCAAAGTTATCGTTGAACATGCAAGCCACATTATCAGAGTGGGAAGAAAAAGGTTATAAAGTGAAATCTGCGTCTGTAAGGTTCATTGTAGCATGGAAACCTAAAGATGCCCCAAAAGATGAACCGGAAACAGCCGTCCTGTTAGCAGATTTAGTCCTTTCTTTGTAATTCTCCAAAGGCATAGCAGTCCTTTGGTTCAAAAGATAGTATTTCCTTTTTTTCTTCTATGGAACACATTCATTACCCCTTTCTGACAGTAAGTTCTATTTTAAAGTGTTCATCCATGCATTGACGACCAAGCCGAATTTGCCGTTGCCCAAGATTGTGTGAAAAAATCAACCTCTTACAAATTATTCTATAAAGAACATCCCTACTAATCCCGTAAAGCAATACTGCTTCTGGAATTGTCAAGTAGCCTTTACTTGCAGGCATGCGTTTAGCCAAAGCCTTACGTTACGCTCCTTTTTCTTTTGCGATTTGTCCTTTCTTGTATGCTTTCCTGGGAACAAGCCGGACAATAATACTTCGACACTAAGATAGGAGGAATGAAGATTTTACCGCACTCCTTACATTTTTTTGAATGGTGTAATTACCTCTTAGCATATTCTTCCCGTTATAAATAAATGGTTTATATTAATTTAAGTTGTACCTTATTACCAAATAAGACATAATGCAAATAAGAGATAAAAAAGCCCATAGAAAACACATAGCAACCATGAACCCCATAAACGCAAAAAGCGTGCAACTCATTGAGCTGCACGCTTTTGCTTATTATTTATTATCTGTATCCTTATCGGAATCATTTCACTTCCTCAAAGTCAGCATCCTGAACATTATCACCATGTTTAGTATTATCCTGCTGACCTGCACCCGCATTCATATCAGGACCAGCCTGCGCACCGCCTTGAGCGCCCTGTTGCGCATACATTTCAGCACTTGCAGCCTGGAAAGCAGTATTCACTTCGGCCATAGCAGCGTCAACGGCAGCCAAATCCTGTGCTTTATGAGCATCTTTCAGTTTCTGCAAGGCAGCTTCAATCGGAGCCTTCTTGTCTGCAGGCAACTTATCACCCAATTCCTTCAACTGGTTTTCAGTCTGGAAAATTACGCTGTCAGCTTGGTTCAGTTTATCAATCTTCTCACGTTCCTTCTTATCCGCTTCCGCGTTAGCTTCAGCTTCTGCCTTCATCCTTTCAATTTCTTCCTTACTCAAACCGCTGGAAGCCTCGATACGGATAGCCTGTTCCTTACCCGTCGCCTTATCCTTGGCAGACACCTTCAAGATACCGTTAGCGTCAATATCGAACGTAACCTCAATTTGAGGAACACCGCGACGAGCAGGAGCGATACCAGTCAAATTAAACTGTCCGATTGATTTATTCTGTGCAGCCATCGGACGCTCACCCTGCAATACGTGAATCGTCACCTCCGTCTGGTTATCGGCAGCCGTAGAGAATGTCTCACTCTTACGGGCAGGAATAGTCGTGTTAGCGTCAATCAGCTTAGTCATCACGCCACCCAGCGTTTCAATACCCATTGACAACGGAGTAACATCCAACAATACCACCCCTTTGATTTCGTCCGTCAAAACAGCACCCTGCACGGCAGCACCCACAGCTACCACCTCATCCGGATTCACACCCTTGGAAGGAGTCTTTCCGAAGAAATCTTCTACCAACTTCTGTACGGCCGGAATACGGGAAGAACCACCCACAAGGATTACCTCATCAATATCAGCATTACTCAAACCCGCATCACTCATCGCCTTCTTGCAAGGCTCAAGACAAGCCTGAATCAGACTATGTGCCAAAGATTCGAATTTAGCACGAGTCAATGTCTTAACCAAATGCTTAGGCACACCGTTTACCGGCATGATATACGGCAGGTTGATTTCCGTGCTCGTAGAAGAAGAAAGCTCAATCTTCGCTTTTTCAGCAGCCTCCTTCAAACGTTGCAAAGCCATCGGGTCTTGCGTAAGATCAGCACCCTCATCATTCTTGAACTCCTGTACCAGCCAGTTAATGATTACCTGGTCGAAATCATCACCACCCAAGTGAGTATCACCGTTTGTAGAAAGCACCTCGAACACGCCACCGCCAAATTCAAGGATAGAGATATCAAACGTACCGCCACCCAAGTCGAACACGGCAATCTTCATGTCCTTATGAGCCTTATCCAGACCATAAGCAAGAGCAGCCGCTGTCGGCTCGTTAACAATACGCTTTACTTCCAGACCCGCAATCTGCCCGGCCTCCTTCGTTGCCTGACGTTGAGAATCGGAGAAATATGCAGGAACAGTAATAACCGCTTCCGTCACTTCCTGACCCAGATAATCCTCCGCCGTCTTCTTCATCTTCTGAAGAATCATTGCAGAAATCTCCTGCGGAGTGTACAGACGTCCGTCAATATCCACACGCGGCGTATTGTTGTCACCCTTCACTACCTTATACGGAACACGTTCCACTTCCTTCTGTACCTGGTCCCACGTCTCCCCCATAAAACGCTTAATAGAGAAAATCGTACGTTTCGGGTTGGTAATAGCCTGACGTTTTGCCGGGTCGCCCACCTTACGTTCGCCACCATCCACAAAAGCGACTACGGAAGGAGTCGTACGCTTACCTTCACTGTTTGCAATTACTACAGGTTCGTTACCTTCGAATACGGAAACACAAGAATTCGTCGTTCCTAAGTCAATTCCAATAATTTTTCCCATGATTGTTATTTTTTTATTTATTATTATTCAATGATTTCTTTTTGTCCGGTTATTTCTTCGCTCCCTCAGCAGGGCTTCGTCTTAAACGGACGCTTATTAAAAAGCAAACCGTGTGCCAAAAAAGAATTATACGAATTATGACACGACATCTGCCAAAACGACAGTCAAAGAAATAAATAGTGCTGACATTATCACAACCGGACCCAATCATCCACTGCCCCTTTAAACAAATAGAAATCACTCTGGTTCAAGAAAAGATATAAAAAATATGCAGAAGCCCGAAAAGCCTTTACTTACTTTCCGGACCTCCGCATACCTTATATATTATATAACCGACTATATCTTCTATACCCGGCCTTTTACTTCTCCAACACAAGAACCAATCCGCCGTTTGCATCATACAGACCGATTCCCCCGCCGGACAACACGTCGAACGATTTCACTTCATTCAACGCCTTCATAATCTTGCCCTCCGTCTCCATATCGGGACAAGCCATCATCGTACTTGCCACTCCCGGAAAAGAGATAGACCTCGCATTCGTGGTCTTCGTTTCAAATCCTCCGTTAATCAAGTTACATCCGGCATTGCCGTGAATAGATTTCTTCTTTACGTCAAATGCGATGAAA
The DNA here is from genome assembly GCF_958445495.1 of uncultured Bacteroides sp. Classification (GTDB taxonomy): domain Bacteria; phylum Bacteroidota; class Bacteroidia; order Bacteroidales; family Bacteroidaceae; genus Bacteroides. Next base: position 133,700 of record NZ_CAUCSQ010000003.1, read on the forward strand.
GGTTGCTTTTCCATGCCCGACGGAACCGCTTCACCGTTCACCTCTTTAATTTTCCACTCTCCATTCAAAACCGAAAGCTTCACGTCAGCCTCCTTCTTTTCAAGAACCATAACCGGACGATTAGCCGCATTACAGAGATAAACTCTCTCCTTACCCGCCTTCCTGTATCCTTTCACCTGTGCCAGAGCTCCCAATACATTCCTCTCGGTAGTCATATCCGGACACATCATTCTAGTGCTGGCAACCCCTTCAAGGCTAAGGCTTCCCGGTTTTGCATTCACATCGAAGTTACCCATCATACGGTTACATCCGCTATTGCCGGACAAACGGCCGGAAGTCGTATCAAAAGAAATAAACGGAAGAGTCTTGCTTTCGCCCGGAGTAACTTTCGAGCCATTGACTTCTATAATATTCCACTCCCCGTCGATAGATGACAAAGGAATTGCCTTTTCCACCGAACGGCATGAAGACATTGCAAGTGCTGCACCCGCAACGCAAATTGAAACAAAAACTTTCTTCATATTGTTATAACGTTTAAGTTAAATCGATGGCAAAGATACGGAAAAAGATTGATAAATAATATCCAATACATTATAAAATATATACATCTGCCATTTAATGTACAACAAACAAATGATTTACATAGTTCATTCAAAGTAAATTTAACAGGATACGGAAACAGATAAAAAAACAGAATCCGGAAAGGACATCCCGCAACGATACAAATAAAAAGGAGTACCGGCGAATGATTATCTGAAAATAATCCCGTATATTTGCCAAGCTAACAATTCATAATTCATAAATCGTAATTTATAATATAGAAATGGGTAGAGTTCTTATTATCGGTGCAGGCGGTGTCGGAACCGTTGTTGCACACAAAGTAGCACAGAATGCCGACGTATTTACAGATGTCATGATTGCCAGCCGTACGAAAGAGAAATGTGACAGAATCGTCGAGGCGATAGGTAACCCCGGCATAAAGACGGCTAAGGTAGACGCAGACAATGTAGACGAGCTGGTAGCCTTATTCAACGACTTCAAGCCGGAAATGGTGATTAACGTAGCCCTTCCCTACCAGGACCTGACTATAATGGAAGCATGCCTGAAAGCCGGCGTCAACTATCTGGACACAGCCAACTACGAACCCAAAAACGAAGCTCATTTCGAATACAGTTGGCAATGGGCCTACCACGACCGTTTCAAAGAAGCCGGCCTGACAGCCATCCTCGGTTGCGGGTTCGACCCCGGAGTGAGTGGCATTTATACCGCCTATGCGGCAAAACATTATTTCGATGAAATCCAATACCTGGACATTGTAGACTGCAATGCGGGAAATCACCACAAAGCATTCGCCACCAATTTCAACCCGGAAATCAACATACGCGAGATTACCCAGAACGGCCGTTATTACGAAAACGGACAATGGATAACTACCGGTCCCCTGGAAATCCACAAAGACCTGACCTATCCGAATATCGGGCCGCGCGATTCATACCTTCTCTATCACGAAGAACTGGAATCGTTGGTAAAGAATTTCCCGACCATCAAACGCGCACGCTTCTGGATGACCTTCGGACAAGAATACCTCACCCACCTGCGCGTTATCCAGAATATCGGCATGGCGCGTATTGACGAAGTAGATTACAACGGGATGAAAATCGTGCCGTTGCAATTCCTGAAAGCCGTATTGCCCAATCCGCAAGACCTGGGCGAGAACTATGAAGGAGAAACATCCATCGGTTGCCGCATCCGCGGACTGAAAGACGGGAAAGAACGCACCTACTATGTCTACAATAATTGCAGCCACCAGGAAGCATACAAGGAAACCGGCATGCAAGGAGTAAGCTACACCACCGGAGTCCCGGCAATGATAGGCGCCATGATGTTCTTCAAAGGCGAATGGAAACGTCCGGGCGTCAACAATGTGGAAGAGTTTAACCCGGACCCGTTCATGGAACAACTGAACAAACAGGGATTGCCGTGGCACGAAGTGTTCGACAAAGATTTGGAGTTGTAAAAACAAACAGAAGAGAATGTCATGATTCACGTAGGAGACAAAGCACCGGAAGTCTTAGGCATCAACGAGAAAGGCGAAAAGATTTACCTAGATGCCTATAAAGGAAAAAAGATTGTGTTGTATTTCTACCCGAAAGACAACACATCGGGTTGTACGGCGCAGGCATGCAACCTGCGCGACAATTATTCCGAACTGCGCAAAGCCGGCTATGAAGTAATCGGTGTCAGCGTAGACGACGAAAAGTCACACCGGAAATTCATCGAGAAAAACAATCTTCCTTTCACACTGATTGCCGACACGGATAAAAAGCTAGTGGAAGAATTCGGCGTATGGGGAGAGAAAAAACTGTACGGACGCTCTTATATGGGCACTTTCCGTACGACCTTCCTTATCAATGAAGAAGGCATCGTAGAACGGATTATCACTCCCAAAGAGGTGAAAACCAAAGAACATGCCTCACAGATTTTAAACCAGTAATTCCATTAATTATAAAAATAAGGTATGGCAAAGAAAGACGAACTTAATTTTGAAACAGATAATAAAATGGCATCAAGCGAAAAATTAAAAGCCTTACAGGCAGCCATGGAAAAGATAGAAAAGAGCTTCGGTAAAGGTTCTATCATGAAAATGGGCGACGACAGTGTTGAACAAGTAGAAGTGATTTCGACAGGCTCCATCGCCCTGAACGTAGCACTTGGCGTAGGAGGATATCCCAGAGGCAGAATCATCGAAATCTATGGTCCGGAATCTTCCGGTAAAACGACACTGGCCATCCACGCTATCGCCGAAGCTCAAAAGGCCGGCGGTATTGCCGCTTTCATTGATGCCGAACATGCCTTCGACCGCTTTTATGCAGCCAAGCTGGGAGTAAACATCGACGACTTGTACATATCCCAGCCGGACAACGGCGAACAGGCATTGGAAATTGCCGAACAGCTAATCCGTTCCTCCGCTATCGACATCATCGTTATCGACTCCGTAGCGGCGCTGACCCCCAAAGCGGAGATTGAAGGCGATATGGGAGACAATAAAGTAGGCTTGCAGGCACGCCTCATGTCCCAAGCATTGCGTAAGCTGACATCAGCGGTCAGCAAGACGCGCACCACCTGTATCTTTATCAACCAGCTCCGTGAGAAAATCGGCGTCATGTTCGGCAACCCGGAAACGACAACCGGCGGTAATGCACTGAAATTCTACGCCTCCGTACGATTAGACATTCGTGGCAGCCAACCCATCAAAGACGGTGAAGAAGTGCTGGGCAAACTCACCAAAGTAAAAGTGGTGAAAAACAAAGTAGCTCCTCCCTTCCGTAGAGCGGAATTCGACATCATGTTCGGTGAGGGAATTTCCCGTTCGGGAGAAATTATCGACTTGGGAGCCGATTTGGGAATCATCAAGAAAAGCGGTTCATGGTACAGCTATAACGACACTAAATTAGGACAAGGACGTGATGCCGCCAAACAATGCATTGCCGATAATCCGGAACTTGCCGAAGAACTGGAAGGATTGATTTTTGAAGAATTGAAGAAGAAACAATAACTCATTTTCATCCTGGAATCTCCCGGAGACCGTGAAAGAAGCACGTTAACGGGAGATTGCATGCATAAAAAGAACAGAGAGCCTCAAACGAATTGTCCTCCCCGCCAACGGTTAAAAACAAGTTCTAAATAAACAATAACGGAATCTCAAACTTGAGCAATGCGTAGCGAATGCTCTTCCAGCTAATTCGCTACGCATTATTTTTTACTAGCCACGCCATAGAAAAACACCTTGAATCCAAATGGAATCCTAAAAAAAACAACCGGAAACTGCCGGACATATAACAGGAACACATGAAACCCGGACCGTCCTTATTTCACTGAAAAACAAGAAAAAGTACCATTCACTATCTCCCCAAGAACGACACTTTTCTTTGCAGCCTGAGCAAAATTATAAAGAAACGCACATGAATTATTCATAAAGAACCTTACAAAAACATGAATCAAAATGGCAGAACCCTTTAAAAATATGTATAACGAACAATTCTTCAACACATTCACGAAAGATTTGAGACTCGTAGTCAATGATTTTGATACAGATAAATTCATATCGCAAATAATGGATGATGAATGGGAAGACAAAGGATATAAGCAACGCATCGCACATATTACAACCGTTCTTGGCAAATTCCTGCCTGCCGATTACCCCGAAGCAGTTTCCATGATTATTGAACTGTTAGATTGTATAAAAGACAAATTACCCGATTTCTCCCGAATAGACGATAAGAATTTCGGTTTGCTAACATTAAAATACGGAGCTATTTTAGACAATTATATAGAACAATACGGAATAGATGATTACGAAACCTCTATAAAAGCAATAGAAAAAATTACCCAATTCACAAGTTGCGAATTTGTCACCCATGCCTTTATAGCCAAATATCCGGATAAAATGATGAAACAGATGTTAGCGTGGTCAACACATGAACATTGGGGAATAAGGCGACTCGCATCAGAAGGTTGCCGTCCTCGCCTTCCTTGGGCCATGTCTCTGCCGAGACTAAAAAAAGATCCGACACCTATTATTCCAATTTTAGAGAATCTGAAAAACGACCCGTCCAGATTTGTAAGACTGAGCGTCGCCAATAATTTGAACGATATTGCCAAAGATAACCCCCAAAAGGTAATTGCGTTAGCCAAAAGCTGGAAAGGAGAATCAAAAGAAGTGGATTGGACAATCAAGCATGGGTGTCGAACACTCCTAAAACAAGGGAACACAGAAATAATGAAATTGTTCGGGTTTGATTCGATTGAGAATATCACCATACAAAATTTCCAAATCTTAACCCATCAGGTTAAAATCGGGGAAACGGTTGAATTTTCTTTTGACCTGTCAAACAACGATGTTAAAACCCCGATAAGGCTCGAATATGGAATATACTATCAAAAATCAAACGGAACATTGGCAAAGAAAATCTATAAAATCAGCGAAAAAGAATATGCGGAAAATTCTGTAACCCATATAATCAGAAAACACTCCTTCCGGGTCATAACAACCAGGTCATTTTATCCCGGTCTTCATCAGATAGCGATAATCGCCAATGGAAACGAATTCGGCAGGCTCAATTTTGAACTTGTCAAATAAAAAGCCCGCCGATTAAAACCTAAAATATAAACATATACAAAAAGAGCTGCCGCGAACCAACCTTGAAACCAGTCTTTGACGACCATAGGCTAAATCAGACAGCAACTCTTTTTATCAAAAAACCTAACCAGACAAATATATAGGCTGAGCCTTTTACATACAGCCTTCTCTCTCTTTTATATGCATCATACTCTTCTTCTATCTACTACTTATCCTCTCTCTCCCTATCCGTTCTCTTTTCACCCGCTCTTATACGAAATAAATATACGCCAATGTACTCAAGCTGATTACTATCCAAAGCAAAACACCCTGAACCAGCGGCTTAATACCTACTGCCTTTAACACATCCATAGAAAGAGAAGCACCGATAAAGAACATGGTAATCGTCAATGTCTTACGGGCAATACCGTTAATTGCAGCTCCAATCTGCGGCACTCCGTCCAACAGATACGTATTAACCACCATTGCCAATACAAAGAAGAAAATGAACCAAGGAATACTGATTTTCTGTCCTTTACTCTTGAAAATAAACGAAGTGGCAAAAGCCATCGGGATAATCCAGAGAGCGCGGGTCAGCTTGATAGTCGTAGCCACTTTCAACGCCTCTTCACCATAAGCCGCACCTGCCCCCACCACAGAACTCGTATCATGAATGGCAATTGCCGCCCATGTTCCGAATTGCTGCTGGTCCATACTCAACGCATGTCCAATCATCGGGAAGATAAAGAGAGCAATCGCATTCAGGATAAAAATAGTACCCAACGCAACAGACATCTCGCTGTCTTTCGCCTTCAACACCGGGCCTACCGCCGCAATGGCACTACCACCGCAAATAGCGGTTCCGGAACTTATCAGATATGCGGTATTCCGGTCAATCTTAAACAACTTGCGGCCGATAAACCAACCAATCACCAGCGTGCCGACCACCGAAATAACCGTAAATTCCATTCCTTCCTTGCCGGAAGCCAGAGCCGAATGAAGATTCATACCGAATCCCAGCCCGACAACCGAATACTGCAATAAATATTTTGATGTTTTCTTGTTGAATTTCGGGTGAGCCTGCCCGCACGCCAATGCGAAAATCAGTCCCAGAAACAGAGCCACCGGAGGAGTCACCCATGCAGACCAAGCTTCCAAGCCCGGAATATAATCTAAAAACAGAAAAAAAGTCAAAACCGAAAGTAACGCAACATAAATCGTCTTGTTGTTCGCCTGTAATGTTCTTGTAGCTGCTGAAATCATATTTTTTATCTTTAATTGTTTTTCCGGGTGCAAAGGTACGGGAAACAAATCAGACACACCAATAGTTTATAATTATGTATTATAACTTTTAGTTATAAGTCCAATCCCCGGCATTCCCCCATTCCCCGGCAACCACGCCTCTCCATACTTCTTCACACCTCCCCTTTCCTATCTTCCTCATCCGTTCCCGACTGTCCGGAAATACCGCAAACGAACCGGATTATTGCAAACAGCGCAACTAACGAATTAAAGATGCGGGGAACGCGGTCCGATTCGGAAACAGGGACTGCAGGAAGAGGAGTACACAGAATTTATATAAAGAAAAAGACAAACGAATAAAAGCGACCGCGGAAAAATACAGGAACACGCAAGAGCAATATGGCAATCAGAGGCTCTTGCTGTGATGCCCAGCAAACCGCATGAACACTTGCGGCAATCCCCCCTCCTGCCCCTGCAACTGCACGAAATCAAATTCACGCTGCATAGGCATTCCTTTTATCTCCACCACACGCAGGTTGCCCGCAACAAGTTCCTTATGTACGGAACGGATAGAAACAATCCCCATGCAATCCGTATGTTCAAGGAAAAGTTTGATGCTCTCCGTACTGCCGAGATACATCAGTACATTCAACGATGACAATTTCAAATTCTGCCGGGAAAGAGCACGTTCGAACACATCCAGCGTTCCAGACCCCCTTTCGCGTAAAACCAACGGAATATTCGGCAAATCCTCCGGAACAATCTCCTCCCGGACATCCAGCTTGGAATGCGCACGCACCACCGCAACAAGCTCGTCACGCAGAAACAAGGTATATTTCAAATTCGGCAAACGAAAGATACCTTCCACCAGACCCAAATCAATCCGGTGCTCCTGCAACGCCGTCTCTACTTCCCGCGAATTTCCATTAAGAAGAGAAAGATGGACTTGCGGAAACTTCGCTATAAAATCCGCCAGCAAAGGAGGCAGGACATATTGGGCTATCGTAGTGCTGGCTCCCAGTTTCAACTCCCCGATGTACTCGTTATGCAGCAAATGCATCTCATACTCCAACTGCTTGTAAGCATCCAGAATCCTCTCGCTATGCTTCAATAACAACTCTCCGGCATCTGTCAATGAGATTTTATTACCCTGGCGGTCGAACAGACGGGCCTGGTAATAAGTCTCCAATTCCTGAATATGCTTGGTAATGGCCGGCTGGCTGACAAACAACTCTTGCGAAGCCTTCGTAAAACTCAAATTCTTCGCTACACTCTGGAAAACCTTTAAACGAAAATCGGACACAGGATTCAACTATTTAGTTCCTTGGTACTTAAAATCAATATCGACAAACCACAGAGGACAAAAGCCGGCTTACAATTCGTCAGCTTTGATACCCAATGCCTGCATGAGAGGAAAAGCCAGCATGTCCCACTTATATTCCACCGGAAACTCAGGCTCGTTCATACGGAACTGGACAACCTCCTTCTCTTCTATCCCGTTCAGGGCATCGGTCACCTTCTTTCCATACTCTTCGTTGAAAGAGACTATTATCATCTTTTTCACCTCGGCCGAATCGGCAACGATAGACAACAAATCCAAAAACAACTCTTCCCTTGAAACCATCCCTTCCGAAGGGACGCTTGCAAACGAATATTCCCCGTAAGGGCTTTGAAAAGCGACTCCGTTCAATTCTTTTTCCAAATCGGAAGGCCGGCAATGCACGAGCCGGCTTGAAGCCTTATCGTAAACAAAAAGAAATTGCACCTCATTTTCCCCTTCCGTAATTCCAGCATCCAAAGTCAGATAAGTAGTCAGCATCGAAAGGTCTATCTCTTGTAAAGAACGTTGCAAAGATTCCTCAAAATAACCTTTCATATCCGTAATCACAAAATTCAGAAAAGCGGCATCAACCAGCACCACCGTCTCGGACAATTTTATTTGGGGTTTATCATTCATTTTCTTCAATTATTTCATTACAGCGGATAAAGATACTACAATTTTATTTATCCTCCTCATTTCGCGGCAAATTCGTCAGCACATCCGTACAAAAGAAGCCATTTTGTCCCTAACTCTTTATAAATGAATGCTATTTTGTCATATTTTTCTACTTGGCAAATCTTTTGAGCCCTTCCAAGTGTTATTAGAAAAATGAAAAGAAAGGAGAACAACCATATGAACTTTAACAATTTTACCATCAAATCCCAGGAAGCGGTGCAAGAAGCCGTAAATCTGGTGCAAAGCCGGGGACAACAAGCGATTGAACCCGTCCACATCATGCAGGGAGTAATGAAGACGGGTGAAAACGTCACCAATTTCATCTTCCAGAAACTGGGCATGAACGGGCAGCAGGTAGCAGTAGTCATTGACAAACAAATCGACTCCCTGCCCAAGGTGTCCGGTGGCGAACCGTACCTGAGCCGCGAGGCAAATGAAGTATTGCAGAAGGCAACCCAGTATTCCAAAGAAATGGGCGACGAATTCGTCTCTCTGGAACATATCTTACTTGCGTTGCTGACCGTAAAAAGTACCGTATCCACCATCTTGAAGGATGCCGGCATGACGGAAAAAGAACTGCGCGGCGCTATCAGCGAATTAAGGAAAGGGGCAAAAGTAACCTCTCAATCCAGTGAGGATACTTACCAGTCGTTGGAGAAATACGCAATCAACCTGAACGAAGCGGCACGGAGCGGCAAACTCGACCCGGTAATCGGACGGGACGAAGAAATCCGGCGGGTACTCCAGATATTGAGCCGCCGAACCAAAAACAACCCGATTCTGATAGGTGAGCCGGGTACGGGTAAGACGGCCATTGTAGAAGGGCTGGCACATCGTATCCTGCGGGGAGATGTTCCTGAAAACCTGAAAAACAAACAAGTGTATTCCCTGGACATGGGTGCGCTCGTTGCCGGAGCGAAATATAAAGGTGAATTTGAAGAACGTCTGAAATCCGTAGTCAACGAGGTGAAAAAGTCGGAAGGAGACATCATCTTGTTTATCGACGAGATACACACCTTGGTGGGAGCCGGAAAAGGAGAAGGTGCGATGGATGCGGCAAACATCCTGAAACCTGCGTTGGCACGCGGCGAACTGCGTTCCATCGGAGCGACTACCCTGGACGAATACCAGAAGTATTTTGAAAAAGACAAAGCGCTGGAACGCCGTTTCCAAATCGTACAAGTAGACGAACCGGACAATCTAAGCACAATTTCCATCCTTCGCGGATTGAAAGAACGGTATGAAAACCACCATCATGTACGTATCAAAGACGACGCCATTATCGCCGCCGTAGAATTGAGCAGCCGCTACATTACCGACCGTTTTCTGCCGGACAAGGCAATTGACCTGATGGACGAGGCAGCCGCCAAGTTACGCATGGAAGTGGATTCCGTTCCGGAAGAACTGGATGAAATCTCCCGTAAGATTAAACAGTTGGAAATCGAACGTGAAGCGATTAAGCGTGAAAACGATAAGCCGAAACTGGAAATCATCGGCAAGGAACTGGCTGAATTAAAAGAACAGGAGAAATCTTTTAAAGCCAAATGGCAAAGTGAAAAGACCCTGATGGACAAAATTCAGCAAAACAAAGTTGAAATAGAGAACCTGAAATTCGAAGCGGAAAAAGCCGAACGGGAAGGCGATTACGGCAAAGTGGCAGAAATCCGTTACGGGAAACTCCAGGCTTTGGACAAAGAAATCGAGGATACGCAGAGACAATTGCGTGAGATGCAGGGTGACAAAGCGATGATTAAAGAAGAAGTGGATGCGGAAGATATCGCCGATGTCGTATCACGGTGGACCGGCATTCCGGTCAGCAAGATGTTGCAAAGCGAGAAAGACAAGCTACTGCACCTGGAAGAGGAACTTCACAAACGGGTTATCGGACAGGATGAAGCTATCGAAGCGGTTGCGGACGCAGTACGCCGGAGCCGTGCCGGATTGCAAGACCCGAAACGTCCGATTGGCTCATTCATCTTCCTGGGAACGACGGGAGTCGGTAAAACAGAACTGGCGAAGGCATTGGCTGAATTTCTGTTTGACGACGAAACGATGATGACCCGTATCGACATGAGCGAATATCAGGAAAAACATAGCGTCTCCCGTCTGGTCGGAGCGCCTCCGGGATATGTAGGATACGATGAAGGCGGCCAACTGACAGAAGCTATCCGTCGGAAGCCTTATTCCGTGGTGTTGTTCGACGAAATTGAAAAGGCGCATCCCGACGTTTTCAATATCCTGTTGCAGGTATTGGACGACGGGCGGTTGACGGACAACAAAGGAAGAGTGGTGAACTTCAAGAATACCATCATCATTATGACCTCAAATATGGGAAGTTCCTATATACAAAGCCAGATGGAAAAGTTAAACGGCTCCAACAAAGAAGAGGTCATCGAAGAAACGAAGAAAGAGGTGATGAATATGTTGAAGAAAACAATCCGTCCGGAATTCCTCAACCGTATCGACGAAACGATTATGTTCCTGCCGCTGACGGAAAAGGAAATCAAGCAAATCGTCCTTTTGCAAATCAAAGGTGTACAGAAAATGCTTGCGGAGAACGGTGTGGAATTGCAAATGACAGACGCCGCCCTGAATTTCTTATCTCAAGTAGGATATGACCCCGAATTCGGAGCGCGCCCCGTGAAGAGGGCTATCCAACGTTATTTGCTGAATGACCTGTCCAAGAAGTTACTTGCGCGGGAGGTTGACCGGAGCAAGGCAATCATCGTCGATACAAGCGGTGACGGTCTGGTATTCAGAAATTGAAACCAATATAGAGAAAAGGTTTAAAACGGGCTTCGAAAGCCGAAAAAGAGAATGTAACCTGAATTGTGCCGGCAAGTGAATGAGATATAACTTGCCGGCATAGTTATTTTCTTTCGTTGCACATAATAAGAGAGCCGTTCCAAACTAAAAAAAAAACATACCTATTTTTTGAACTTCGGCAAAAGTGAAAATAAAGTCAGTTGATTTCGAACATGATAACATCCGTTTTGAAAAAAGTTTAGACAACATCCCCCCTCTTCATATCCAAATCATTTGTTTTTGATTTAGACTCTTATGAACAATTTTCTAACTCTTCCATCAATCAACAACTTGAAAGTTGCACAGTCTAAATTATTTATGTTACCTTTGCCTACAGAGGTATTTTTGACGTACACAATGGTTGAAAAACAAATAAACACAGTTTTAAGATTGGATGAAAAAAGACATTGGGCGTCAAAATACTCCGAAGTAAAAATAATAAGAAGTAAAACACCCTATAATAGCAGAGCGAGAATATGTCAATACAAAGCGAAGCAGCATTAGAAGCCGGGCTCATAACCACCCTTCGACAAATGGACTATGAATATGTCCAAATAACAGAAGAAGACAACCTCTATGCCAATTTCAAACGACAATTGGAAATACATAACAAAAAACAGTTGGCGGAAATTGGCCGCACCTCATTTACAGATGATGAGTTCGAGAAAATATTGATATATCTTGAAGGTGGCACCCGCTTTGAAAAAGCTAAAAAACTCCGCGACCTTTATCCGCTTGAAACTGCAAACGGACAACGTATTTGGGTAGAATTTCTCAACCGTACCCAATGGTGCCAAAATGAATTTCAAGTCTCGAACCAAATCACGGTAGAAGGACGGAAAAAATGCCGCTATGATGTGACAATCCTTATCAATGGCCTGCCGTTAGTCCAGATAGAGTTGAAGCGTCGTGGTGTAGAACTCAAGCAAGCATACAATCAAATACAACGATATCACAAGACATCGTTTCACGGTTTGTTCGACTACATTCAATTATTCGTCATCTCGAACGGTGTAAATACCCGCTATTTTGCAAACAATCCCAACAGCGGATACAAGTTCACGTTCAATTGGACAGATGCATCCAACCTACCTTTCAACGAATTGGATAAGTTTGCCGTATTTTTCTTGGAAAAATGCACACTCGGCAAGATTATCGGAAAATATATTGTTCTACATGAGGGAGACAAATGCCTGATGGTGCTTCGCCCGTATCAGTTCTATGCTGTAGAAAAGATTCTGGATCGTGTACAGAACTCTAATGACAATGGCTATATATGGCATACTACCGGAGCGGGAAAGACATTAACATCATTCAAAACCGCACAGCTCGTTTCAGAATTAGACGATGTAGATAAAGTAATGTTCATTGTTGACCGTCATGACCTTGATACGCAAACCCAATCAGAGTATGAAGCCTTCGAACCGGGAGCGGTAGACGGTACAGACAACACGGATGAATTGGTAAAACGCTTGCACAGCAATTCAAAAATTATCATCACCACCATACAGAAGCTAAACGCTGCTGTCAGCAAGGCATGGTATAGCAGTAAGATAGATACCATACGCCATTCCCGTATTGTAATGATATTCGATGAATGCCACCGTAGCCATTTTGGAGAGAGTCATAAGAAGATTATGAAATTCTTCGATAATGCCCAAATATTCGGCTTTACAGGAACACCAATCTTTACGGAAAATGCAGTAGACGGCCATACCACCAAAGAGATATTCGGAAACTGCCTGCACCAATATCTAATCAAAGATGCCATTGCCGATGAAAACGTGCTCGGATTCCTTGTAGAATACTATCATGGAAATGAAGAAGTAGAAAAAGGTAATGCCAACCGCATGGAAGAGATTGCCAAATTCATCCTTAATAATTTCAATAAGTCGACATTTGACGGAGAATTCGGTGCACTGTTTGCTGTGCAATCCGTACCGATGCTTATCCGTTATTACAAGATATTCAAAAAATTGAATCCCAAAATCCGCATAGGCGCAGTGTTCACATACACTGCAAACAGTAGCCAGGATGATGAACTGACAGGCATGGGTACAGGTTCTTACCTAAATGAAAGTGCAGGTGAAGTTGACGAGTTACAAGCCATCATGGACGATTACAACGACATGTTCGGCACAGCATTTACCACCGAGAATTTCCGTGCTTATTACGATGACATCAACCTACGTTTAAAAAAGAAACGGGCTGATATGAAGCCGCTCGACCTTTGCCTTGTTGTAGGAATGTTCCTTACCGGATTTGACAGCAAAAAACTTAATACGCTCTATGTAGACAAAAACATGGAATATCACAACTTACTGCAAGCATTCAGCCGAACGAACCGTGTGCTGAACGAAAAAAAACGCTTCGGAAAGATTGTTTGCTTCCGTGACTTAAAGAGCAACGTAGACGCAGCTATCAAGCTATTCAGCAATAGCAATAATCCGGAAGAAATAGTACGTCCTCCATTTGAAGAAGTAAAACAGGAATACCAGAAACTTGCAACTGCTTTCTTAAAGAAATATCCTAATACAAGCAGCGTAGACCTTTTACAGAGCGAAAAGGAAAAGAAAGAGTTTGTCCTGGCATTCCGTGACATCATCCGAAAACACGCTGAAATTCAGATATACGAGGATTATGATGAAGAATCAGATGACCTTGGAATGACGGAACAGCAATTCATGGATTTCCGAAGTAAATATCTCGATATTCATGACACGTTCGCGTTGATTGATTCTACTCCTTCAACAAAACCAGACGATATGCCGGATACTCCTGATAGCGGAGACCTCGGAGAAGTGGATTTCTGTCTCGAACTCTTGCATAGCGACATTATTAATGTAACATATATTCTCGAACTTATCGCAGAACTCGACCCGTATAGTGCCGACTATGCCGAATGCCGCCAAAATATCATTAATACGATGATTAAAGACGCCGAAATGCGTAGCAAAGCCAAACTTATCGATGGTTTCATTCAAAAGAATGTAGATGAAGATAAAGAAAACTTTATGATGCAACGAGGAAAAACCGATGGTACAAGCGATTTGGAGGAACGCCTGAATAATTACATTGCCACAGAACGTGAAAAAGCAGTAAACACATTGGCGCAAGACGAAAACATTTCATCCGAAGTACTTAAACACTACCTCAAAGAATATGATTACCTGCAAAAAGAGCAGCCGGAAATTATACAAAGAGCATTGAAAGAGAAACATCTCGGACTGATAAAGACTCGAAAAGCATTAACAAGAATATTAGACCGATTGCGTGGCATCATCCGTACATTCAGTTGGGATTAGCCAATGTTATCTTTGAACATGAGAAGTGGGAAAAATACGGTTTGCCATATCCCTAATGTCATACATTCGGGATGTGAAGCTAAAATAAAATCAAACAATCTTGACATGATTAATATTGACAATATAATTAATCTGTTAAAACAATCAATCGAAAATAATAGATAGAAAAAATATGAGCGAAGAACTGCAACAGAAACTCCGCGACCAGCTTTGGGAGGTCGCAAACCGTCTGCGCGGCAATATGTCGGCAAGTGATTTCATGTATTTTACTTTAGGATTTATCTTCTATAAATATTTGTCAGAAAAGATAGAAACATACGCCAACAGCGTATTAGAAGACGATGATGTAACATTCAAAGCATTGTGGAAAATGACCGAACCGGATGCAGAAGAACTTCGGGAAGAAGTAAAAAAACAATGCCTGGAAAGCATCGGCTATTTCATCGAGCCTAAATTCCTGTTTTCGTCCGTAATAGAAGAAATTAAACGGAAAGAAAATATTCTGCCCATGCTGGAACGTTCATTGAAACGCATCGAGGACAGTACGCTCGGACGTGACAGTGAAGATGATTTTGGCGGACTGTTCTCCGATATCGACCTTGCTTCCCCGAAACTCGGTAAGACAGCAGATGACAAGAATACGCTTGTAAGCAATGTATTGCTTGCCCTCGATGATATAAAATTCGGTGTGGAAGCATCCCAAGAAATAGACATTTTGGGTGATGCTTACGAATATATGATAAGCCAGTTCGCAGCAGGAGCCGGTAAGAAAGCAGGAGAATTCTATACCCCGCAAGAAGTCAGCCGGATATTGGCAGAGATTGTTTCTATCGGTCATACCCGCTTGCGTAATGTTTATGACCCCACCTGCGGTAGCGGTTCGCTGTTGCTTCGCGCTGCAAGCATCGGAAAAGCCGTAGATATATATGGGCAGGAAAAGAATCCTACAACCTATAACCTTGCACGAATGAACATGCTGCTGCACGGCATCAAATTCAGTAATTTCAAGATAGAAAACGGTGATACCCTTGAATGGGATGCTTTTGGCGACACACAGTTCGATGCAGTAGTTGCAAACCCTCCATTCTCTGCCGAATGGAGTGCTGCCGACAAATTCAACAATGACGACCGTTTCAGCAAGGCAGGGCGGCTCGCACCCAGAAAAACTGCCGACTATGCTTTTATTCTGCACATGATTTATCATCTTAACGAAGGCGGAACAATGGCATGTGTCGCTCCGCACGGAGTATTATTCCGAGGAAATGCAGAAGGAGTAATACGTCGTTTCCTCATAGAAAAGAAAAATTATATCGATGCTATCATCGGCCTGCCAGCCAATATATTCTATGGTACAAGCATACCGACTTGTGTCCTTGTCCTAAAAAAATGCCGCAAAGAAGATGACAATATCTTGTTCATTGATGCCAGCAAGGAGTTTGAAAAAGTCAAGACACAAAACAAACTCCGTCCGCAGCACATACAAAAGATTATAGAGACTTATCGCGACCGCAAAGAAATCGAAAAATACAGCCATCTTGCCACACTGCAAGAGGTAGCCGACAACGACTATAATCTGAATATTCCCCGCTATGTCGATACTTTTGAAGAAGAAGAACCCATTGACATCAAAGCCGTCATGGCGGAAATCAAGGAATTGGAAGCCAAACGTAACGAACTGGATAAAGAGATTGAGGTGTATCTCAAAGAATTAGGACTGATAGAGTAAAAATGAGGATATGGCAAAGGAATTTAAAATACGGAACAGTACAGCAAAATTCGAAGGGAAACGTGAGATTAAAAAACTGACAGATTTTTATAATCTCGATACCACTATTCCAGTAGGTTACCGTGTCAAAAGCATTTGCACCACACAATTCCGTCAATGGTGCACCTATGTACTTTGTCAATTTGCCATAAAAGATTACATGATAAATAAAAGCAGATGTCAGTGTCGCAAAGAACTACTGAAAGATATGAGACGGCTTATCAATGCCGTGTTCGATATGATAGAACGCATGACTGAGCGTTGAATTATATTTATGGAGAATTGAGCGAAACAGATAGATATAATTCTTGAAGCCGGAGGCGATACCGTACTGGTTGATGCCGGAAAGATAACAGCAGAGTTTACAACGCCTTTTGCTGAATCAGAATTCGAGAAATATCGTATTATGCAAGACAAATTGTTCAGTTTTGATTTCGATAAATTTTGGAAATAGATTATTATCACTTGATTTTAATACAGATAAATGATATGGATACAGATAATAAAAATAAAAACCTTAATGTTCCCCATTTGAGATTCCCGGAGTTTAGCG